>NZ_BOPH01000072.1 GCF_016863655.1 Virgisporangium ochraceum | reverse complement strand
CCCCCCGCCACTGGAGCGGCGGGTCCGTCGTGGGCGAGGCGCAGGGCCAGCGGATCATCGTCCACGGCCGGGTCGTCGACGAGGACGGCCGTCCGGTGCCGCACACGCTGGTCGAGGTCTGGCAGGCCAACGCCGCCGGCCGGTACCTGCACAAGGCCGACCAGCACGACGCGCCGCTCGACCCGCACTTCACCGGTGCCGGCCGGGTGCTCACCGACGCGGAGGGCCGGTACCGGTTCCTCACGATCCGGCCGGGTGCGTACCCGTGGGGCAACCACACCAACGCGTGGCGGCCGGCGCACATCCACTTCTCGTTGTTCGGGCGGGCGTTCACGCAGCGGCTGGTGACGCAGATGTACTTCCCCGACGACCCGCTGTTCCCGCACGACCCGATCATGCATTCGGTCCGCGACCCGCACGCGCGGGCGCGGATGACGGCCCGCTTCGACCTCGACGCGACCGAGGAGGCGTACGCGCTGGGCTTCGAGTGGGACATCGTGCTCCGCGGTCGCGACGCCACGCCGATGGAGAACCGGCCATGACGGGGCTGACGCCGTCGCAGACCGTCGGGCCGTTCCTGTCGATCGGGCTGCCCTGGCCCGATGGGCCGTACGTGGTCGACGAGTCCGACGCCGACGCGATCGTCATCGAGGGTGTGGTCACCGACGGGAACGGGGCGCCGGTGCCCGACGCGCTCGTCGAGACGTGGCAGGCCGACCCCGACGGCTACTTCAACCACCCCGACGACCCGCGCGAAAAGGTCAGTGACTTCCGCGGCTTCGGGCGCTGCCCCACCGAGCCCGACGGCACGTACCGCATCGTCACCCGCAAGCCGGGGTCGGTGCCGGCCGCCGACGGTGCGCCGCAGGCGCCGCACATCGACGTCTCGGTGTTCGCCCGGGGGCTGCTGAACCGCGTGGTCACGCGCATCTACTTCGGCGACGAGGAGGCGGCGAACGCCGTCGACCCGGTGCTGTCCACGGTGCCGGCCGACCGCCGGTCGACGCTTCTCGCGGTGCCCGAGGGCGACCGCCGGTACCGGTTCGACGTGCGGTTGCAGGGCACCGATGAAACCGTCTTCTTCGCCATCTGACCCGTTCTCGGCGGTGCTCGCCGCCGGTCCGGTGGCCGAGGCCGTGGCCGGGCCGGCCTGGTTGCGGGCGATGCTCGCGGTCGAGGCGGCACTGTCCACAGTGGAGGCGCGGCTGGGGCTGATACCGGTGCCCGCCGCCGAGGCGATCCGGGCGGCGTGCGCCGCGGGGGTCGACCCGTCGGTCGTCGCCGAGGGTGCGGCCGCCACCGGCAATCCCGCCGAGCCGCTGGTGCGCGCGCTGCGGTCGGCGCTGCCCGACGACATCGCGCCGTACGTCCACAAGGGAGCGACGAGCCAGGACGTCGTCGACACGGCCGCGATGCTCGTCGTGCGCACGGCCGCCCGGCTGATCCTGGCCGATCTCGCGGCGGCCGGTACGCGTGCGGCGGAGCTGGCGGCCGCGCACCGCCGCACCGTCCTCAGTGGACGCACGTTGCTGCAGCCGGCGCTGCCCACCACGTTCGGTCTCGTGGCGGCGGGGTGGGCGACGGCGCTGCACGAGGCGTCGCGGTCGTTGTCGCGGGTCGTCTCCGAGCGCCTCGCGGTGCAGTTCGGCGGCGCGGCCGGCACCCTGGCCGCGTTCGACGACTTCGGGGTCGGCGTGCTCGAGGCGCTCGCCGCGGAGCTGGGCCTGGCCGTGCCGGTCGCGCCGTGGCACACCGACCGGGTGCGGATCGCGGAGATCGCCGGTGCGCTGGGTGGGGTGGCCGGCGCCGTCGGGAAGATCGCGCGCGACGTCACGCTGTACGGCTCGTTCGGTGAGCTGAGCGACGGGCAGGACCGGGGCGGGTCGTCGACGATGCCGCACAAGCGCAACCCGGTCGCCGCGGTGGCCGCCGCCGCCGGAGCGGCGCAGGCGCCCGGGCTCGTCGCGACGCTGCTGGCCGCGATGCCGCACGAGTTCCAGCGGGCGGCCGGGTCGTGGCACGCGGAGTGGCGGCCGCTCCGGTCGCTGCTGGAGGCCACCGGGTCGGCCGCGTACTGGCTGCGCGACTGCCTCGACAACCTCGTCGTGCACGCCGACCGGATGCGGTCGACCGTCGACGACAACGTCGACGCGTTGATGGCGGAGTGGGCCGGGAACGTGCTGGCATCGCATGTCGGGCGCGGTGAGTCGCGCCGGCTGATCCGGGAGAACACCGGTCCGCTCGCCGAGCTGGTCGAGCGGTACGCGCCCGAGGCGCGCCTCGACCCGCGGAACTACCTCGGCAGCGCGGAGGAGCTGATCGACCGCCAGCTCCGGGCGCGGCTGCCGGAGCCGGTGCCGCTGAACCACTCGGTCACCGGTCAGGGGCCGCCGCTGCTGCTGCTCAACTCGCTCGGCAGCGACATGTCGATGTGGGACGGTCAGGTCGCGGCGCTGTCCGAGCGGTTCACCGTGATCCGGTGCGACACCCGGGGGCACGGCGGCTCGCCGGTGCCGCCCGGGCCGTACAGCCTCGACGACCTCGGTGCCGACGTGCTCGCGCTGCTCGACTCGCTGGAGATCGGGTCGGCGCACGTGGCGGGGGTGTCGCTCGGTGGCGTGCAGGCGATGTGGCTGGCGGCGTACGCGCCGTCGCGGGTGCGCCGGCTCATGCTGATCTGCACCGCGTCGCGGTTCGCGCCCGCCTCGGGCTGGGTCGAGCGGGCCGCGCTGGTGCGGTCCTCGGGTACGGCGGCCGTCGCCGACGCGGTCGTCGCGCGGTGGTTCACGTCCGAGGCGCCGCCGTACCTGGTGGCCGCGGCCCGCGCGATGATCGCGGCGACGCCCGCCGAAGGCTACGCCGGGTGCTGCGGGGTGCTGGAGCACGCTGACGTGGGTCCACTGTTGGGTTCCATCTCGGCGGCGACGCTGGTGGTGTCCGGCGCCGCCGACCCCGCGAGCCCGCCCGACCGCGGCCGCGAGATCGCGACGGCGGTCCCGGCGGCGCGGTTCGAGACCATCGCGGACGCGGCGCACCTCGCGTGCCTCGAACGACCCGACACGGTGTCCGGCCTCATGCTGCGGTTCCTGGAGGACGCATGACTTCCGACGCGTACGAGCGCGGGATGGCGGTGCGCCGCGAGGTCCTCGGCGACGAGCACGTGTCGCGGGCGGCGGGTGACGCGTTCACCGCACCGTTCCAGGAGTTCATCACGAAGACGGCGTGGGGCGAGGTGTGGGCGCGCGACGGCCTCGACCGGCGGTCGCGGAGCATGATCACGCTCGCGCTGCTCGCCGGGCTGGGCCGGACCGAGGAGCTGGCCCTGCACGTGCGGGCCGCGCTGCGCAACGGGCTCAGCGAGGCGGAGATCTCCGAGGTGCTCCTGCACACCGCCGTGTACGCGGGGGTGCCGGCGGCGAACTCGGCGTTCGCGGTCGCGCGGCGGGTGCTGTCGGCAGACGACGGCGATGGCTGAGCGCGACGCGCACTTCGTCCAGTCCCTGGAGCGGGGGCTGGCCGTGATCCGCGCCTTCGACGCCCAGCGGCCGGAGCTGACGCTCAGCGAGGTCGCCCGGCACTGCGACCTCACCAGGGCCGCCGCCCGCCGCTTCCTCCTGACCCTGGCCGACCTGGGGTACGTGCGCACCGACGGGCGGCTGTTCCGGCTGACGCCGCGGGTGCTCGAACTCGGCTACGCGTACCTCAGCAGCCTGTCGCTGCCCGAGGTGGCCGCACCCCACCTGGAACGGCTGGTCGCCGAGGTGCACGAGTCGTCGTCGATGTCGGTCCTCGACGGTGACGACATCATCTACGTCGCGCGGGTGCCCACGGCGCGCATCATGACCGTGGCGATCAACGTGGGCACCCGGTTCCCCGCGTACGCCACGTCCATGGGCCGGGTCCTGCTGGCGGCGCTGCCGGCGGCGGAGCTGTCCGCGTACCTCGACCGGGTCACGCTGTCGAAGCTGGCGCCCCGCACCATCACGTCGGCGGCCGACCTGGGCGCCGAGCTCGACCGCGTGCGCGCCCAGGGCTGGGCGATCGTCGACCAGGAGTTGGAAGCCGGGCTCCGGTCGGTGGCCGCCCCGGTGCGCGACCGCTCCGGGCTCACCGTGGCGGCGATCAACGTGTCGGTGCACGCGAGCCGGACGACGCTCGACGGAATCCGCCGCAAGCTGGTCCCCCCGCTGCGGGCGGCGGCCGCCGCGATAGAACGCGATCTCGCGGTCGCCTGACCCGTCGCGGTGGTGCCGGGGTGCCCGAGGGTGTGCGGCGCACCGCCGTCAGCGGCGGAGGAGGACCGAGATGCCCTGGCCGACGCCGATGCACATCGTGCACAGCGCCGTGCCCGCGTCGCGGTTCGCCAGTTCCAGCGCCGCGGTCAGGGCCAGCCGGGCGCCGCTCATGCCCAACGGATGGCCCAGCGCGATCGCGCCGCCGTTGGGGTTGACGTGCTCAGCGTCGTCGGGGAGGCCCAGGTCGCGCAGCACCGCCAGGGCCTGGGCGGCGAAGGCCTCGTTCAGCTCGACGACGTCGAGGTCCGCGACCGAGAGGCCCGTGCGGGCGAGGAGCTTGCGGGTCGCGGGTGCCGGTCCCATGCCCATGATCCGGGGTGGGACGCCCGCGGTCGCCGCGGCCTCGATCCGCGCAAGCGGTGACAGCCCGTAGCGCTCCACCGCGGCCGCGCTCGCGACCAGCACCGCGGCCGCACCGTCGTTCACGCCCGACGAGTTGCCGGCCGTCACCGAGCCGCCCGAGCGGAACGGCGTGGACAGGGACGCCAGCTTCGAGAGGGACGTCTCGCGGGGATGCTCGTCGCGCCCCACGAGGACCGGGTCGCCGCGCTTGACGGGCACCGCAACCGGCGAGATCTCGGCGTCGAAGCGGCCACCGGCCTGGGCCTTCGCGGCCCGCTGCTGCGACCGGAACGCGAACTCGTCCTGGTCGGCGCGGGAGATCCCGAACTCGGCAGCCACGTTCTCGGCCGTCTCGCCCATCGAGTCGGTGCCCCACCCGTCACGCATCAGGGGGTTGACCAGGCGCCAGCCCAACGTCGTGTCGTAGATCTCCGGGCCGCGGGCATACGCCGACGTGGCCTTCGGCATCACGAACGGTGCCCGGCTCATGCTCTCCACCCCGCCGGCGACGACCAGGTCGGCCTCCCCGGTGCGGACCATGCGCGCCGCGGACGCGACCGCGTCGAGCCCCGACCCGCACAGACGGTTCACGGTCGAACCCGGAACGTGATCGGGCAGCCCGCCCAGCAGAAGAGCCATCCGGGCCACGTTGCGGTTGTCCTCACCGGCCTGATTGGCGCAGCCGAGGATCACGTCGTCGACCGCGGCCCAGTCGACGGCCGGCAGCGCCGCGACCAACGCGCGGATCGCGTGAGCGGCCAGGTCGTCGGGGCGCACCGGCGCAAGCGCGCCGCCGTATCGGCCGATCGGCGTCCGGACCCCGGTGACCAGGAAAGCCTCGCTCATCTCGCCTCTTCCCATCTCGTTACATCCGCGTAACACTGTCAAGCATGATTAATGCATCCTCGGTGCAGAAAATCATGCTCCGTGGCCGGGCCGGCGCCAAGGACGAGATTTCCGCCATCCTCGCCGGCGCCGCGGCGGGCCGCGGCGGCGCACTGCTCCTCCATGGTGACCCGGGAATCGGCCGCAGCGCCCTCCTGCGGTTCGCCGCGTCGGAAGCCGTCGACTTCGCCGTGGTCGAGCTTTCTCCGGGTGACCGCGTGAGCACGCCCTTCACCAGCCTGCGCGACCGGAACCTGGACCCGTACGCCCGGTCGATCGCCCTCCTCGGCGCGGTGCGGGCCGGGACCGCGCGGCAGCCGCTGCTGCTGTGCGTCGACGACGCGCACGACCTCGACCGGGACACCCTCGACGTGCTCGGCTTCCTGGCCCGCCGGCTCGATCACGAGCGGGTGGCGGTGATCGTCACGTGCGAGGGCGCCGAGCCGGTGCTGGCCGGCGTGCCGCACCACCGCCTCGACCCGCTCGACCGCGACGCCAGCCGCCAGGTGATCGACGACCTCCTGCCCGAATCCGGAGCCGACCTGGGCCCGGCGATCGTCGCGGTGGCCGAGGGCAACCCGCGGGCACTGGTCGACCTGGCCCGGCACGCCCGGCTCACCGGAGCCGTCCCGCAGACGCTGCCACCCGACAGCCACCTGCGCCGGCACTACCGCGCGAGGCTCGCGACGCTGCCCGGTCACACCCGGTGGCTGCTCCTGCTCGCCGCCGCCGACCCGGACCTCGACGCGGCCGAGCTCACCCGGGCCGCGCTCGCCAGCGGACTCGAGGTCACCGGGCTGGAGCCCGCCGAACGGGCGCGGCTCGTCGCCATCACCAGCGGGGAGGTCGTGTTCCCGCAGCCCCTCGCGCGCACCGTCGTCTACCACGAGGCCGACCCGGCCACCCGCCGCGCGGTGCACCGCACGCTGGCCGGCGTGCTCACCGGGTCCCGGAAGGAACTGCGCCGCAACCTGCACCTGGCCGCGGCCTCGACCGGCGCGGACGCCACGCTCGCCGCCGCGCTGGAACGGACCGCGGGCAGCGACCACGGGCCGGCGTCGGTCGCGCTGGAGCGGGCCGCCGCCCTGACGCCCGACCCGGAGGCGGCCGCGCGGCGGCTCGTCGCGGCGGCCGAGCGGGCCTGGCTCGGTGGCGAGCCGCACCGCACGAAGGCGCTGCTCAGCCGGCTGCCGAACGACCTGGTGTCGGGCACGGCCGAGTTCCTCGCCGGTGAGCTCGAGCTGACCGCCGGCGCCGCCCGGCCGGCCGCGAAGACGCTGCTGCGGGCCGCCGCCCGGCTGACCGAGCGCGACCGGCACCGGGCGCTGGCCGCCCTGCAACGGGCCGGCGTCGCGGCGTGTGCGGCCGGTGACTACACGCGGTACCCCGAGATCGCCCGACGGGTCGCCGCCCTGCGGCAGCCCGGTGAGCCACCCGCGGTGGAGCTGGTCTTCGAGCAGTTCGCCGGGCAGGCCGCGCTGTTCCAGGGCCGGCACGGCGCGGCCGTCGGACCGCTGAAGCGGGTCTTCGCGCTCGCGACCAGCCTCGACGACGCCGCCGCGCTCACCGCGGCGAGCGGCGCGGCGATCCTGCTCGGCGACGACGTGCGCGCCGGCCGGTTGGCGACCCGGGCCGCCGAGGTGGCCCGCTCCACCGGCAACCGGGCGGTGCTGCCGCAGGCGCTGGAGTTCGCGGCCGTGGCCGAGTTCGCGCTCGGCCGGTACCCGGCCGCCACGTCGATGCTGCTGGAAGGGCTGCGGGCGGCCCGCGAGACCGGCCAGGAGGACCTGGTCACGACGAACCTGGCCACCCTCGCGGTGCTCGCCGCGATCTCCGGTGACCGACCCACCTGCCAGCTGCGGGTGCGCGAGGTCCGGTCGCGGCCGCGGGCCGGGCTGCGGGCGACCTCGATGGTCGAGTGGGCACTCGCCACGCTCGACCTGTTCGAGGGGCACGCGGCGCCGGCACTGGGCCGGCTGCGCTCGGTGGTGCGGGCCGACGGCGACCTCGTGCTCCGGGTGGCCGCCGCGCCGCACTACATCGAGGCGGCGGCGCGCAGCGGTGACCGGGTCGCGGCCCGGCGCGCCGTCGACGCGTTCGACCCGTGGGCCAGCAGCACGCGCAGCAGCGGATGGCTGGCGCTGGCCGCCCGGAACCGGGCGCTGGCCTGTTTCGACGACGCCGAGGCGTCGGAGCACTTCGAGGCCGCGCTCGGTCTCCATGACGCCGGGTTCGAGCGGGCCCGCACCGAGCTGCTGTTCGGCGAGCGGCTGCGGTCGTCGCACCAGGACAGCGCGCGGCGGCACCTGCGGTCGGCGCTGGAGATGTTCGAGGTCTACGACGTCGGTCCGTGGCGCGACCGGGCCGCGGCCGCCCTGCGCGGCGTCGAAGGTGCCGGAGTGCGGGTCGAGGGCAACCTGACCGCGCAGCAGCTGCAGATCGCCCGCATGGTGGCCGACGGCGCGACGAACCAGGAGGTGGCGGCCCGCCTGTTCCTGAGCCGCCGCACCGTCGAATACCACCTGCGCAACATCTACCTGCGGCTGGGCGTGCGCTCCCGGGTGGAGCTGGTCAGACTCGTGGGAGATTAGCGGTCTTCAGATCCTCGGCGGAGAACTCGCGGTCGTCCATGGCGCCGCTGAGGTAGTTGCCGTAGGCGGCCAGGTCGAGGTGACCGTGGCCGCACAGCGCCGTGAGGATCACCTTCGGCTCGCCCGTCTCCCTGCACCGCAACGCCTCCTCGATGCAGGCGGCCAGCGCGTGCGTGGGCTCCGGCGCCGGCACGATGCCCTCGGTGCGGGCGAACCGGATACCGGCCTCGAAGCACTCCGTCTGCGTCTTCGCGACCGCCTCGATCAGCCCCAGCTCGTAGACGTGCGAGATCAGCGGCGACATGCCGTGGTAGCGCAGCCCACCGGCGTGGATCGGGTCGGGCACGAAGTCGTGGCCGAGCGTGTGCATCTTCATCAGTGGCGTCATGCCGGCGGTGTCACCGAAGTCGTAGGCGTAGACGCCCCTGGTCAGCGACGGGCAGGCGGCCGGCTCGACCGCGCGGATCACCGGGTCGATCCGTCCGGCGAGCTTCTCCCGCAGGAACGGGAACGCCAGACCGCCGAAGTTGGAGCCGCCGCCGGTGCAGCCGACGATCACGTCCGGGGTGTCGCCCACCTTCGCCAGCTGGAGGAGGGCCTCCTCGCCGATCACGGTCTGGTGCAGGAGGACGTGGTTGAGCACGCTGCCCAGCGCGTAGTTGGTGTCGGAGTGCTGGGCGGCGACCTCGACCGCCTCGCTGATCGCGATGCCGAGCGAGCCGGGGGAGTCGGGGTCGGCGTCGAGCACCGCCTGGCCGGCCTTGGTCAGCGTCGACGGCGACGGGTGGATCGTGCCGCCGAACGTCTCGATCATGATCTTGCGGTACGGCTTCTGGTCGTAGCTCGCCCGCACCTGCCAGACCTCGCACTCGAGGCCGAACTGCGCGCAGGCGAACGCCAGCGCGGTGCCCCACTGGCCGGCGCCGGTCTCGGTGGTGAGCCGCCTGATGTTCGCCGCGGCGTTGTAGTAGGCCTGGGGCACGGCGGTGTTCGGCTTGTGCGAGCCGGCCGGCGACGTCCCTTCGTACTTGTAGTAGATCTTCGCCGGGGTGCCCAGCGCCTTTTCGAGGCGGTGGGCGCGGTAGAGCGGCGACGGGCGCCAGAGCCGGTAGACGTCGAGCACCTCCTCGGGGATGTCGACGTACCGCTCGGCGGTGACCTCCTGCTCGATGAGGCTCATCGGGAACAGCGGTGCGAGATCGTCCGGGCCCACCGGCTGCAGCGTGCCCGGGTGCAGCACCGGCGGCGGCGGGCTGGGCAGGTCGGCGACGAGGTTGTACCACCGGCGGGGAAGCTCCGACTCCGCCAGCAGGATCTTGGTTTCGCTGCTCATGGCTGGAAGCCTTGCAGAAACGCCGGGACCGAGGCGACGGCTGTGCGCGGTTCACCCCGAAGGCGGCACTGGACGTCGTGGCCCCGGCAGTGGGGACTACTGATCAAGTACGCGCTGGATACGATCTGCAGTGATGGACCTCCCCCGGAGCGGCCGATGAGGCCACTCAGCGACACCGATCCCACGGTGATCGGGTCATACAAGGTGCTCGGCGTCCTGGGCAACGGGGGGATGGGCCGGGTCTACCTGGGGCAGTCGCGGTCCGGGCGGCCCGTGGCCATCAAGGTGATCCGGCCCGACCTGGTCGACGACCCGGTGTTCCGGCGGCGGTTCGCCCGCGAGGTGGCGGCCGTGCGGGAGGTCAACCCTCTGTTCACGGCGGCGGTGGTCGACTCCGACCTGTCCGCGGAGGCGCCGTGGCTGGCCACGACCTACATCGAGGGGCCGAGCCTGGAGCGGTGGGTCGAGGGCCACGGCGCTCTGTCGCCCGGAGCCGTGCTGACGTTGGCGGCCGGCCTCGCCGAGGCGCTCGCCTCCATCCACGCGGCCGGCCTGGTGCACCGCGACCTCAAGCCCAGCAACGTGCTGCTCGGCGACGTGGGGCCGTACATCATCGACTTCGGGGTGGTGCTCTCGCCGAAGGCGACCCGCATGACCAGCAGCCTCGTGGTCGGCACCCCGTCGTACATGGCGCCGGAGCGGATCCACGGCGGCGAGGCCACACCGGCGACCGACATCTTCTCGCTCGGCGCCACCATGTACTACGCCGCCACGGCGCGCACGCTCGTCGACGACAGCGACACCGTCTACGCGCAGATGATGGCCATCATCAAGGGACGGTTCGACCTGGGCCGGGTGCCGGGCGAACTGCGTCCCATGATCATGCGGTGCCTGAGCTCCGACGCGCGCGACCGGCCGACGGCGGCCGAGTTGTCGAGCATGCTGGCCGCGGCCGGGGTGTCGGCGCCGGAGCCGGGCTGGCACCAGGCGATCTCCGACGTGCCGTTCTCGGCGGTGCTCACGCCACGGCGGATCCGGCGGGTGTCGCGGCGGCGGCTCGTGCTGGCCGGCGGGCTGGTGGGGCTGGCGACCGCCGGCGGCGTCGCGGCCGGGCTGGTCGGCCGGTACGTGCGCGACGACGGCGGCGGTGACGGCGACCCGCAGCGCCGGGCCGGCGGGACGCTGCTGTGGCAGAGCCGCACGGGCGCGGAGCCGGTACCGGCGCCCTACGGCGCGCCGCCGGCCTCGGGGGAGAGCGGTGGACGGCCGGCGCCGGAAGCGGTCTGGCTGGTCCCGCTCGGCGCGGACGTGGTGGCGGCCGGCAGCCGCACCGCGGTGCGGGCGAGAGGACCGGGCGGCGGGGACCGGTGGAACCGGCAGGTGCCGAACGGGCTGGTCGGGCTGCACCGGTGGGGCGGTTCGGTGCTCGTCGCCGGTGGTGAGCTGCTGGTGCGGCTGAACGCGACGACCGGCGACGAGGAGTTCCGGTTCCCGTCGGGATCGGTGCGCCGGGTCGCGGTCTCGCCGACGCTGGCCTTCGTGGGGGCCGGCGGCACCGCGGTCACCCCGCCGGGCACCGACGGCACCGGCAGCACCGGCGCACCCGCGACCGGGGCCTACCTCGCCGCCGTGCGCGCCGACGGCGGCATCGCGTGGCGCCGCCCCGGCGGCGGAACGCCGCTGTACGCCGACGACCAGTGGCTGGTCACCCATGACCGCCTCGGTGACCGCGTGCGGATCGCCCTGCACGAGGCGGCCACCGGCACCCCCCGGTGGAGCGTCGACGTCCCGGCACCGGCGGTGGTCGACGAGAAGAGCGTCGAGGCGGCCGGGCCGCCATCCGGGCCGCCGCCGGGCGGCCGACCCGACGGCCCCGGCCGGCCGGGCGAGGGGCCTCCCCGCCCACCGGGCTACAGCCACGCCTGGAACTACACCCAGGCCGTCGTGGCCGGCGACTTCGTGGTGGTGCGCGACGCGGGGGAGTTCCGCTCGCTGCGGCTGGCCGACGGCAGCGAGGCGTGGGCCGACCGGTCGCAGATGCCGGTCACCGACCTGGTGCTGGCCGGCGACCTCGTGCTGACGGCCGCCGAACGGGTCCGCGCCCGGCGGATCGACGACGGCCTTATGCAGTGGCAGGTCGAGACGCCCGGGTCGCGGATGGCCGTCGCGCCGGGGCGGGCCGTGGTGGTCGCCGGCCCCGACGGTCGGGTGTCGGCACACGACCTCACCGGCGCGGACCTGTGGCAGGCCTACCTGCCCGACGGCGCGCGCAACGGCATCCCCGACCGCCTCGTCGTCGACGGCGACCAGGTGATCGTCACCGTGGCGCCACCGCCCGGCCGGGGGCCGCTGCCCGGCCTGATCGACGCGGTCGCGTACGCGCTGTGATCAGTCCTCGTGGATGTCCTTCAACGGGAAGAGCATCTGGACGTTCGGCGGCGCGTTCCATTTCTGGCCCGTCGACCCGTTGCACTTGGCCATCACGATCTTGCTGACGTTCTCGCCGCTGCCGTACTTGTCGACCTTCGGGTCGGTCGGCGCCATGCAGTTGAGCTGGTAGTCGACGAGGATGTAACTGGTCGCGTAGTTCACGTTGTGACCGAAGAACGTCCAGAGCAGGTCCACGGTCGGGATCGTCGGGCACGGGGTCACGGTGACGTAGCGGCCCGGCGCGGTCGATCCCGGGCTCTTCAGGCAGTACTTGACGCCGGTGGTCGGGTTGGTCGTCGTCACCGGGCCGGTGCCGGAGTTCGTCAGCGGGTTGATCGCCGGCATCGTGAACTTCTGGTTCCACAGCACCTTGTTCGGGTCGGGCGCCTGCTTGCACGGCCACACGATCAGGTAGCCCTTGTTGACGTTGACCTCGGTGATGTCCATGCACCGGCCGAACTGGCTGAAGTTGACGACCTGGCCGGTGGTCAGGCCCGCCGAGCCCGCGCCGACCCGCGCCTCCAGCGACCAGGTGTGCACGTTGTTGTACGGGCCGCCGCAGGTGCCGCCGACCACGTTGCTGCCGTCGACGTTCGGGCTCTGCACCACCAGGCACGTGCCGTTGAGGTTGACACCGTCGGTGGTGCCCTGCAGGTTCGCGCTGTCGTTGGTGCTCCACTGTTGTCGTGGCTGCGTCACCGCCGTGCAGTCGTTGACCACGGCGTTCTTGCCGGCCGTCTGCGGCGCCGCCATCTCGACGCACATCCCCAACGGCTTGTCGGTGGTTCTCGTCGAGGACAGCACGATCATCAGGTACTGGTTGTAGATCCAGATCTGCGACGGGTCGCTGTAGTCGCACTTCTTGACCCGCAGGTTCCGGCCGGGCGTGGGCAGGCCCGACTCGGCGGCCATGCACAGGTCGTCGCTCACCGCATCGCGGTAGACGTGGATCAGCCCGCCGGGGATGTTGGCGTTGGTGATGTTGAAGACGTAGGTGGCGGTGAGCGTGCGGGTCGCCGTCGAGCCGATCGCACCGGTACCGGTGTCGGTGCCCGTGGCCTTCAGGAGGGCGAACTTCGGCGTCTCCACCGGACCGATGCCGAGCGAGCACGACACCCGGTCGAGCAGCGTGGTGAGCAGGTTGCGCGGGTCCTTCTTGTAGTACTCGACGCTCACCTGGTACCTGGCGGTGCTCGACCCGTCGACCTTCCCCTCGTACGCCGGCGTGCCGCCCAGGCCGGTGTAGCCCCAGCACGGCAACAGGTTCAGCAGGCCGATGCGGTCGTTGAGCTTGTCCTGGGTGTTGCGGATGTAGGCCATCGCCACGTCGATGCCGGCCTGCGCGGCGTGCAGCGCGTGCACCCGGCGCACGTCGGTGCGGGTGGACTGCACCTGGCTGAGCAGGATCGGGGTCATCACGGCGCTGAGCGTCACCGAGATGAGGATCAGCAGCATCGCGAGCGGCATCGAGCCCTCGTCGTCACGGGAGAACGCGCGGAGACTGGTCATCTCTGGCCCTATCTCAGCGGGCAGAGGTCGGTCGACGACCTCGCCAGCGACGTGTTGAGTGCGGTGAACCGGACGTTGGTGTCGCTCTTCGTCCGGCTCTCGTTCGAGCCCTTCGTCGCTTCCAGCCTCAGCTGCAGGCGGTCGAAGTTCTGGACGGAGTCGGCGGGAACCCGTTCGAACGGCTTCTCGCTGCCGGGCGCGGTGACGTCGTTGGCGAGCGTCGTCCAGATCCGGCCGTCGAGGGCGAACTCCGCGGCGGTGGGCCGGCTGTTGAGGTCGTCGGGGTTCCACTCGGTGATCAGGAGCCGGCTCGCGGTTCCGCCGGTGACCTTGAGTCCGTAGCAGCGCTGCCCGTCGCTGCTGGTGGTGGTGAGCATGCGGATGTCGTGCTTCACGCCGACCTGTTGCGGGTCGCTGATCCAGGACGCGTAGCGCACGATCTTGTCGAGCCGGAGGAACACGACGTTCAGGTCGGCCTGCGCGGACGCTACCGACTCGGACTTGTTGGCCGCCCGGTACATCTGCAGCGCGGCGGTCGTGAACATCGTCAGCATGACCGACATGATCATCAGTGAGACGGTCAGCTCGATGAGGGTGACGCCCTCGTCGTCCTCGTGCGTCATCCGGTGACCTTCCACTGGAAGCTGGTCTGCCGGGTCTGGAAGCGGGCGTCCCGGGCGGTGACCGTCACCGTGTAGGTGCCGACCGTCGACGGCGTTCCGGTGATCTGGCCGGTGGTCCCGTTCAGGCTCAGCCCGGGCGGCAACCCGGTCTGCGTCCACGTGTACGGAGCCTGACCACCGACGGCCGTGAGCGTCTGGGTGGCGATCGCGGTGTTGCGGGTGGAGTTCTTCGCGGCCACCGTCGCCACGTACCAGTCGGCGATCGTGGTCCACGTGAACGCGGCGTCGCTGAACTTGCCGCGCGAGTCGGTCGCGCGGACCGTGAGCGACACCGCCGGCCGCACGAGCGTCGGCACCCCCGAGAACACCCCGGTGGAGGCGTTGAACGTGATGCCGGTCGGCGGGACACCGGTGAGGGTCCAGGTGATGGTGCCCTCGCCGGGGCCGGTGTTGGCGACCGCCAGGTTGACCGGCACACCGACGGCGGTCGTCTGGTTGCCCGGGTTGGTGAGCTTCGGGACGGAGTAGATGGTCCAGATGAACGAGGCGGTGCCGACCCGGCCCCGGATGTCCTTGACCCGCAGCACCACCGAGTACGAGCCGCGCGTCGTCGGGGTGCCCGTCAGGCGTCCGTTCGACGACAGGGTCAGCCCCGGCGGGAGGTTGTCGCCGCTGATGGTCACCGGAGGCGCGCCGCCGGTGGTGGCGAACGTCCGGTCGACCGCGGTGCCGAGGTCGGTGTCGATGTTGCCGGGGTTCTCGATCACCGGCGACGGCGCGGTCTCGTTCTCGTTGAAGACCGGCTCGTCGGGCTCGGCGCTCACCAGGGTCGAGCTGACGAACGAGCACCGGCCGGCGCGGCAGTTCTTGTTGGACCACGTGATCGCGACGACCACGCGGAACATCTTCACCGCTGTCGTGCTGCTGACCGGTAGCGCCGTGCCGCAGTCGGTGGTGCCGAGAAGGGTGAGGGAGGCCATGCGGCACTCGCCGACGTACCAGTACCGCTCGTAGCTCAAGCCCGCGACGGTGACGGTCTCCGGCACGACCGGCAGCACCGGCACGTTGATCCCGTCGACCAGGTTCCGCCAGTTCGTGCCGCCGGGCAGGGTGACGACCGGACTTCCGGTGCAGTCGGGGGTGCAGTCGATCAGCGCCTTGCGGCCGTCGGCGACCGACGACCCCTTGAGCGCGCGGACCCGTTCCATGGCCGAGTCGGCGAGGTGCGTCGAGACCTGCTTGCCTCGCTGCTGCCCGGTCGCGTCGATCGTGCGGATGAAGAACGACGTGACAGCGGTCATCGTGACGCCGACGAGGGCGATCGCGACCAGCACCTCGATCAGCGTCACCCCGTCGTCGTGGGAACGGCGGCCGGGCATGGTCAGTTCGCGCTGGGCGCGGTCGTGGCCGGCGCGGTGGATCCGGACGCCGTGTGCAGCGCGACGAAGATCTGGGCGCTGACCGTCAGCTGGGAGGTGGCTCCGGTCAGCGACCCGCCGGAGTCGTTCGGCGCGAACGTGACGGTGTACACGAGCATCGCCCGGGGCTGGATCCGCTGGATCTGGTCGAGGAAGCGTTGCAGCTTCTGCATCTGGCCGACGGCGGCGATCGTGATCGTCACGGAGGCCACGCCGGCGTTTTCCTTGAGCTCGACGGGGCTGCCGGCCGACAGGCTGGGCACCGTGACCCCGGCCGCCTCACCGGCGTTCTGGAGCTCGCGGAGCAGGTCACCGGTCGCGGCCACGAGCGGCAGCGCCTGCCGGTTGGCCGCCAGCTCGGCGGCGAACCGCTGGCTGTCGGCGAACTCGGTGTTGAGGCGGGCCAGCTTGCGCTGCTCGACGACCACCTGCCCCTCCGCCGCGACGGTCTCGTCCTCGACGCCGACGGTAGCGTCGCGTTGCGGACCGATCAGCAGGAACCAGGCCAGCGCGGACAGCGCGACCGCGCCGGCCAACGCACCGAACATCCACAGACGATCGGGCCGCAGGAGCCACGTCACTGGCCACCACCCGCGCTGGGGCTCGCCGACGGCTTGTAGCGGTTGTCCAGCGCCGCGGAGGTGATGTCGACCCGCACCGTGAACTCGTAGCCCCGCTCGCTCTGCGTCGCGTTCGTGAGGAACGAGTTCGCCAGCCCCGGCACCGTGTCCAGCGCGTCGACGTAGAGCGCCACGACGTCCTTACGCGGTCCCACGCCGTTGATCGACAGGGTTCCGAGGACCTTCACGGTCGGCGGACCGATGAGGTTGCGTGTCGTCGCCGTGTCCGTGCCGACCGCGGGGACGTTCGCCGAGATGCCGCTGATGTCGACGTCGTCGGGGGCCACGGCGAGCAGCGCGGCGGTCAGCCGCGACCACAGCATGTCGTTGGACATGAGCGCGGCCAGCTGTGCGTTGATGGCCTTCGCCTGCGCCTGCGTCTTCACCAGCTGGTCGAACTTCGCCTGCTGGCGCTTGAGGCTCTGCACGCTGTCGAGCATCTGGTCGCGGTCGGTCTCGGCCGACGTGGTGCGGATGACCTCCAGTCCGTACCAGAGCGTCAACAGCACGGTGACCAGCACCAGCGCGAACGTGGCGTAGCGGCCGATGCGCTGGGTGCGCCGCGAGACGAAGACCTCCATCGGCAGGAGGTCGGCATGGATCCCGGGCGTGCGCAGCGGGTTCATGAGCGTCGTGGTGTGCTGGTCGGACGGGTCGTGCTTCTGGTCCGGATGCGACATCACCGTGGCCATCAGGCTGCTCCCATCGTGAGGCCGATACAGACGGCGGCGGCGACCCGGCTCGGAGTCAACGCCTCCGGGACGGTGCGCCGGCCGATGTTGAAGCGGATGAGCGGGTCCGCGAACGTGACGTCCAGGTTCAGGTGGGCGGCCAGCTTCGCGGGGAGACCGGCCAGCAGCGCACCGCCGCCGGCGAGCATCACCCGGGCCACCCGCATCTGCCGGTCGCCCGTGTTGAGGTAGGCGAACGAGCTGCGGACCTCGTTGATCAGCGGGCGGACCGCCTCGTCGATCAGCGCGGTCACCGCGGTGTCCGGTCCGATGAGTCCGTTCTGGCGTTTGCGGTTCTCCGCCTCGGCGAGGTCGATGCTCATGCGGGCCGCGATGGCCTCGGTGATCTCGGCACCGCCGCGGGGAACCGTGCGCACGATCAGCGGAACGGCGTCGACGTGCGCGATCACCGTGGTCATCTGGGCGCCGATCTCGACGATCGCCTCCACGTTGGAGTCGAGGAACGCCGCGGAGCGCAGCAGCGCGAACGAACCCAGGTCGACCTTCGCCACCTGGAGACCGGCCTTCTGGATCGCCCGGATCGCGGCGACCACCGGCTCCTTGGGAGAGGCGACCAGCAGGCCCTCGACGGTCTCGCCGTCGCTGTGGTCGAGCGGGTAGAAGTCCAGCAGCGAACGCTCGACCGGAAGCGGGAGCGAGTCGCGTACCTGGAACGGAAGCGACCGGCGCAGTTCCGCGCGGGGCAGGTTGGCCAGGTCCATCTTGCGCACCACGACCTGCGGGTTGCTCACTCCCAGCGCCACCTTGCGGCCGCGCAGCCGGGCCGTCGACCACAGGTGCTTCAGCGCGGCGGTCACCGCCGCCTCGTCCTGGATGACGCCCGCCTGCACCGCACCGGGCGGCAGGGGCACCGCGCCGAACGCGTTGACGGCCAGCCCGTCGCGCCGCTTACCGGTCTCGGCGGCACGGATCGACGCCGAACCGATGTCGAGACCGACGAGCGAGCTGGCCATGGATGCTCCTTTGTGTACGGTCAGGCCGGGGTGAGGAACGTGGTCGTGTACCAGGACGCGATCGGGTCGGCGAGGAACACCGCGAGCAGCGCGCCGGCGAGCATGAACGGGCCGAACGGGATCGGCGTCTTCCGGGACGCCCTACGGGCCGCCATGAGCGCCGCGCCGACGATCCCGCCGAGCAGGAACCCGCTGAACGCGCCGACGACGACCGAGCTCCAGCCGAGCCACCCGAGGTAGAGCCCGAGCACGCCGGCGAGCTTCACGTCGCCGAGACCCATGCCGCCGCGGTACAGCGACGCGATCCCGAGGAACAGGGCGAACAGCACGGCCATCGCGAGCAGCGCGCGACCGGCGGCGTGCCAGTCCGGGCCGAGCACGGCCGGCAGCGCGAGGAGCGCGGCACCGACCACATAGGACGGTAGGACGATCGCGTTGGGCAGCCGTCGCACGTCGAGGTCGATGAGGGCCAGCGCGAGAGACACCGCGCCGAGGTACAGGTACGCCGGAAGCTCCGGGCTCACACCGAACCGGAGCGTGATGGCGACGAACAGCGCGGCGGTGGCCGCCTCGACCAGGGGGTAACGGACGCTGATGCGCACCTTGCAGCCGGCGCACCGCCCGCGCAGGGCGAGCCAGCTGAGCACCGGCACGTTCTCCCAGGGCCGCACCGGCCGGTCGCAGGCCGGGCAGTGCGACGCCGGTCGCAGCAAGGACTCCCCCCGCGGAACGCGGTGGACCACCACGTTCAGGAACGAACCGACCGCGAGCCCGAGCACGCCGGCCAGTACGAGTAGGGGAGTCATCGCGTCCTCTCGGGTCTTCGCGGAACGGCTCGGGGCCGGCGGCAGCGGCGCCATTCGGCAGCCGCCACCGCCGGCGATCACTGAACTACGCGCTGGCGGTCGTGGCGCACGTCGCCGCGTTGCTGCCGGTGAACTTGATGACCGATCCGCCGACACCGCTGTCGTAGCGGTACATCTGGCCGCCGTCGGTGTTGATCGCGCAGAGGCGGTACGACGCGGCCGTGCCGTCCTTCAGGTAGTTCTGGTACGCCAGCACGTTGCCGGGCGACACGGTGATCGTCTGCTCGGAACCGCCGGTGAGCTTGAGCACGCCGTCGGCCGACACCAGCGGCGCGGGGGCGGCCGGGTAGGCGTTGCCGTTGTCGGTGTAGTACTGCTCGACCGCCGTGATCGCGCTGCGGACGTCGGCGGCGGCCGACTTGTTGGCCGCGCCCTTTCGGTAGTTGAGGTACACCGGGACGGCGATCGCGACCAGCACACCGATGATGACGACCACCACGAGCAGCTCGATCATGGTGAAGCCGCGGTCTTCGTTGCCGCGATTGCGCATCCCGTTGAGGGTCTTACGCATGTGAGCCTCCTGCGACTCAAGTGGGGGTGGGACGGGTGGTGTTGTTCCGGCCCGGCTGGCTGCCGGTCGGGCGGGATGCGCGGAGACTCACTCCACGCCTTGGATGTTCTGGTAGACCGAGAACATCGGCAGGTACAGGCAGACGACCATTCCGCCGATCAGGGCGCCCATGAAAAGCACCATGATGGGTTCAAGTGCCGCGGTCAGTGACTCGGCCGCGTCGTCGACCTCCCGGTCGTAGAAGTCGGCAATCTTGCCGAGCATCTGACTTATTTGGCCGCTCTCTTCGCCAACTTCCATCATCTGGGTCACCATGCGCGGAAAGACCGGGTACTGACCGAGGGGCGCCGACATCGTGCGTCCCTCGCGTACCGAGTTCTGCATGGCCGTGGCCACCGCCGCGATCACCGAGTTGCCGGTGGTCGCACCCACCACACTCAACGCCTGCATCACGGGGATGCCGACGCTCAACAGGGTTCCGAGGTTCCGGGAGAACCGGCTGATCGCGATCTTCGTGAACAGCGGACCGAACACCGGCAGCTTCAGCTTCACCTTGTCGGTGAACATCCGTAGCCCGGGACTGCGGCGCAGCTGGGCGCGGAAGATGGCCGTGAGCACCACGACGACCACCACGGTGAGCGGACCCGACCACGCGATGGTGTTGCTCGCCGACACGATGATCTGCGTCGGCAGCGGAAGCTCGCCGCCGAGGTCGCGGAACATCTTCTCGAAGATGGGCACGATGAAGATGAGCACCGCGGCGATCATCACCACGCTGAACGCCAGCACCATCACCGGGTACGTCAGCGCACTCTTGATCTTCCCGCGCAGCGCGGAGTCCTTCTCGAAGCTGCCCGCGATGCGCTCCAACGCGTCGTCGAGGAAACCACCGGTCTCACCCGACTTCACCATCGCGACCATCAGCGACGGGAACACCCGGTCGTGGCGGGCCATCGCCGCCGACAACGGCATGCCGCCCTCGACGTCGAGCCGCACCTCGCCGATCGCCTTCTTCAGCGAGGCCTTCTCGGTCTGGTCCTCCATGACCGCGAGCGTGCGCAGCAGCGACATGCCGGCCGCGCTCATCGTCGCGAACTGACGGGAGAACACCGACAGGTCCTTGAGCGTGGTGCGCCCGGACAGGCCGGGAATCTTCAGGTCCTTCTGCAGCACCGAGTTGTTCTCGGAGATCGACAGGGGCACCAGCCCCTGCGCGCGCAGCTGGACCGCGGCGGCCGTCTCGTTGGAGGCCTCGATCTTGCCCTTCTCGCGCTTGCCGCCGGCGCCGACGGTCTCGTAGGTGAACTCCTTGGTGATCGGCACCGGCTCACATCCTTCCGGACAGCCGCTGGAAGTCCTCGGCGGAGTGGCACAGGCTGAGCCCCTGCTCGAACGTGATCAGCCGCTGCTGCACGCGTTCGGCGAGGTGCTGGTCGAACGAGAGCATCCCCTCGCGCCCACCGGCCTGCATGAACGAGGGGATCTGGTGGTTCTTGCCCTCGCGGATGAGGTTCCGGATCGCCGCCGTGGCGAACATGATCTCGGTGATGATCGTGCGACCCTGCCCGTCGGCGCGCGGCGCGAGCGCCTGCGTCACCACGCCCTGCAGCGCCGCGGAGAGCTGGGCGCGCACCTGGTGCTGCTGGTGCGGCGGGAAGATGTCGATGACGCGGTCGACGGTCTGCGCCGCGCTCTGCGTGTGCAGCGTCGCCAGCACGAGGTGACCGGTCTCGGCCGCCGTCAACGCCGTCGACGTGGTCTCCAGGTCGCGGAGCTCACCGACGAGGATGATGTCGGGGTCCTGCCGCAGCGCGTGCTTGAGCGCGGTGGCGAACGAGTCGGTGTCGGCGCCGACCTCGCGCTGGTTCACCAGACACTGCTTGTGGTGATGGAGGAACTCGATGGGGTCCTCGATGGTGATGATGTGCGAGGACCGCGTGCGGTTGGCGAGGTCGAGCAGCGCGGCGAGCGTCGTGGTCTTTCCCGAACCGGTGGGACCGGTCACGAGCACCAGCCCGCGGTGCAGTTCGGCGAACCGCGCCACGCTGGCGGGAACGCCCAGCTCCTCGAGCGGCTTGATGGTGTGCGGGATGCCCCGGAACGCCGCGCCGCACGAGCCGCGCTGGATGTAGAGGTTCACCCGGAACCGCGACAGGCCGTCGACGCTGTACGCGAAGTCGAGCTCGTGCTTCTCCTCGAAGAACGCCCACTGCTCGTCGGAGGTGGCCGCCCGCACGAGCATCGCCGTGTCGTGCGGCTCCAGCGGCGGGTACTCCGGCAGGTACCGCATCTGGCCGTTGACCCGCACGGTCGGCGGCGCACCGACGGTGAGGTGCAGGTCGGACCCGCCCGCGTTGACCATCGCGAAGAGCATCGTGTCCAGCGCGGCGCGCTCGTCACCGCGAGGCGGCAACAGCGTCTGAAGTCCCTCCATGCCCTTCATGTCGGCCGGAGTGCTCCCCGGTTTAGCTTGTCCCGCTCCTAGATGGCTACCCGCAGGACCTCGGTGATGGAGGTCTGCCCCTCCATCGCCTTGAACAGGCCGTCGACGCGGAGGTCGTGCATGCCCTCCTCGATCGCCACGGTGTGGATCTCGCCGGCCGAGGAGCGCTTGATCGCCAGCCGCTCGATCTCCTCCGTCACCGGCATCACCTCGTGCAACGCCATGCGTCCCCGGTAACCGGTGTTGGAGCACGTCTTGCAGCCGACCGGCTTCCACAGCGAGTGCGGCACACCGAGCTCCTGCTCCGGCCAGCGGGCGGCGACCAGCTCCTCCTCGGTGGGCAGGTACTGCTCCTTGCACCAGTCGCACAGGCGCCGGGCGAGCCGCTGCGCCAGCACCGCGTCGAGCGAGGAGCCGACGAGGAACGGCTCGATGCCCATCTCGATGAGCCGGGTGACGGCGCTGGGCGCGTCGTTGGTGTGCAATGTGGACAGTACGAGGTGACCGGTGAGCGAGGCCTCGACGGCGAGCTGGGCGGTGACCCGGTCCCGGATCTCACCGATGAGCACGACGTCGGGGTCCGATCGCAGGATGGCCGGGAGCACGGCCGCGAACGTCATGCCGGCCTTCGCGTCCACCTGCACCTGGTTGATGCCCGCGAGCCGGTACTCGACCGGGTCCTCGACGGTGATGATGTTGATGGTGGGCTTGCTGATCTCGGCGAGCGTCGCGTAGAGCGTGGTGCTCTTTCCCGATCCGGTGGGACCGGTGACCAGCACCATCCCGTGCGGCTTGTTGAACGACTTCGAGAACCGCACGTGGTTGCGCTCGGTGAAGCCGAGCTTGCGCAGCTGCAGGTCGATGCCGCCGGTGTCGAGCACCCGCAGCACGACCTTCTCGCCCCACACCGTGGGCAGCGTCGCCAACCGCAGGTCGACCTTGCGCTGGCGCAGCTCCACCGTGATGCGGCCGTTCTGCGGCACGCGGCGCTCGGTGATGTCCACATTGGACATGATCTTGAGGCGCGAGACGAGCGCGCCCTGCACGTCGCGGGGCACGCGGTCGATCTCGTGGAGCACGCCGTCGATCCGGTACCGCATGCGCAGGTCGTGCTCGGTGGGTTCCAGGTGCAGGTCCGACGCGCGGTTCTGGATCGCCTGCTCCAGCAGGGAGTTGATGTACCGCACGATCGGCGCGTCGTCGTCGCTGGCCAGCAGGTTAGAGACGGTGGTGGTCTCCTCGGTGCGCAGGCTCGACGCGAGGTCGGCGAGGTCGTTCTCCTCGCGGCGCAGCCGCTCGATGACCTTCCGCATCTCGGTGCGGGCGACCACGACCGGGCGCACCATGAGACCGGTGGCCGCGCGGACGTCGTCGAGCGCGACGATGTCGTCGGGGTCGGTGATGCCGACGACGATCTCGTGGTCGCTGATCGTCAGGCCGACCACGCGGTGGCGGAGCACCATCGGCAGCGGGATCGCGTTCGTCGCGGCCGCGTCGATACGGAACGTCGACAGGTCGACGAACGTGAACCCGTTGGCCTCCGCCGACGCGGCGGTCAGCTCGTCCTCGGTGACGATGTTGTCGTTGATGAGGACGGCCCGGATCGACCGTCCGGTCGCCTCGGCCTCAGCGGCGGCGCGTTCGAGCGCGGCCGGATCGGCACCGCGCTGCTTGAGCGCTTCGAGCAACGGATGGACGGTCTGGTACATGGGTCTCCCGGCTGGGCCTCCCGAAGGGAGGACGGACGTTCCGTCGTTCCCATCGGCAGACCCGCTGGCTACCTGAGCGACAAGACCGGGGTGGTGACGCGGATGTGACGGGAGACACCGGCCGGCTCGGGACGAGCGGACACGTTCCGGGCGGCGACCGCCGCCTCCCGGTCGAGGCTCCGCTGGGCCGCCCGTGCGAGGTCGGCCTCCCGCCACGCGGCGCGCTCGGCCTCCGCCGCTTCCTGGTAGACGCGCAGCAGCCGGTCGCGGGTGCGCCGGCGCAGCAGGGCGTCCTGCTCGAACGGGTGCAGCCGCGGGTCGAAGCCGTTGCGGTGCGACAGCGCGTCGATGAGCTGGTCGGTGTCGAGCTCGCCGCGGGCGTGCGCGGCCTGCGCGGCGCGGTGCAGGTACTTCTCGCGGTCGGCGTACTCGGCCGGCGTCAGCGGCGTCTCCGGCGAGGGGAACGCGGCCGCCCGGATCGCGCGCTTGGCCGCGTTCTCCGCGGCCTCGTAGGCGTCCCACGCCGCGTCGACGGCCCGTTGGGCGTTCTCCCACTCGGCCTGGCGCCTGTCGGCGGTGACCCCGGCCCGCGCGGCCGCGATGGCCAACTCGTCGGCGAACCGCTGCTCGTCGGACCGCGGCGCGTCCGGAACCTCGGACGTCTGCAGGGTTTCGGCGGCCTCGGGCGCCTGCAGGGTTTCGGCGGCCTCGGGCGTTCCGCGGGTCTCGACGGCCTCGGGAACCTCGACCGCCCGGATCACCTCGGTGACCGCGTCGGCCGCGGCGGTAGCAGGGGGCGCGGTGTTCTCGGGCGTGGCGGCGACCTCGGGGGCCGTCGCCGCGGCTTCCGGCTCACGGGGTGCCGGCACGCGGACCTCCGGGCGGGTGGTCTCCGACCGGGCGGTCCGGGGCCGCGCGAACGTCGGGCGGCTCAGCCTCGGCCGGGCGAGCCGCTGCTTCGACCGCGGCGCTGCGCTGCGCGTGGGCTCGTCGGCGGTGGCCGCCTTGGCGGCCGCCAGCGCGCGCAGCACCGCCTCGTTGCGGCGGACCGGCGCGGCGGCCGGCTCCGCGGCAGCCACGTCGCCGGTGTGCGGCGACAATGCGAAGGCCGGCCCGGACACGTAGGCCGGCGCGGTGTCGCCGCGGCGGCGGGCGCGGCCGGCGATCGCGGCGAGGATGGCGAACGCCGCCGCGCTCACACCGATCAGCGTCAGCCAGATCACCAACGCGGCGGGGATTCCGGACATCATGCTCGTGTAGGTCTGGTCCATGAGGGAAAGCGCCTTCCGAAGGAAGCGTGAATCGCAGTCTGGGTCCGCGGGTGGTGCGTCGAGAGCGCGCTGCTGACGGGTCAGCTGTGCGGCGGGGCCCGCGGACCGGCGACCGCCGGCGCGATGGCGACCTGAACGGCGGCGAGCGGCCCGGTGACGGGCGCGGCGGCCTCGACCGCTCCGGCGGCAGGGACGGCCGGTGGCGGCTCCTCGGCCGGCGCCGGCTCGTCGGCGTGTGCGGCCTCCGCCGCGGCGACGCGGGCCTCGGCCGCGTGGAGCCTGGGCGCGGGCACCGGTGCGGAGGCGGCTCCGGCGAACCAGAGGCCGGCGGCCATCACCAGCAGCGCGAGCGCGGTGAGCAGCGGCACCCGGCGACGCGCAGACCGGCGTACCGGCCGGGGACGCGAATCGAATGCCACGGGTTCAACCTACCCGAACCGGACTCACACCTCTTCCGCTGGTGACCGATCGCACTAACCCGGTGGTGGCGCGTTGTTGTCGGTCCAAAAGCCTTGATCCGGCGACCGACCGGCCGATTCGACAGTCGGACGTTCGCTGGCCGGGCACATCGGGAGGAGCAGCGGTGACCAGTATCGGCGTGGACCGGGACCGTAGCGAGGCGTCCGTCGCCGAGGCGACCCGCTATCTCACCTTCACGTTGCAGGGCGACGCATACGCCCTGGACATCTTCCACGTCACCGAGATCCTCGAACAGCGCCCGCTGACGGCCGTGCCGATGACGCCCGATTTCATCCGCGGTGTCATCAACCTGCGCGGACGCGCGGTTCCGGTCATCGACCTGTCGCTGCGGTTCGGGCACGCGGAGACCGTGATCGGCCGGCGCACCAGCATCATCATCGTCACCATCAGCGAGGCCGTCGGCGCCGAGGAACTGGTGAGCCAGCAGATCGGCGTCCTGGTCGACGCCGTCAACAAGGTCGTGACGTTCACCCCGGACGACATCGAGCCGGCGCCCGCGTTCGGCGCGGGCATCCGGGCCGACTACATCAGCGGCATGGCCAAACGGGACAACGACTTCATCGTCGTGCTCGACATCGGACGCGTGCTGTCGCTGCGCGACATCGCCGCGCTGAACAACGCCATGGCCGAGGCGGCCGGCGCGGGTGAGCCGTGACGGTCGCGACCGGAGCCCCCCGCCAGATCACCCGCGACGAGTTCCGCGGCATCGCCGAACTGCTCCACCAACGCACCGGCATCCTCCTCGCCCCCGGCAAGGAGACGCTGGTCATGGGGCGCCTCGACAAGCGCCTGCGCCAGCTCGGGCTCGCCTCGTACGGGGAGTACCTGCGGCTGCTGCACACGGCCGGCGACGAGGTGCGGGTCGCGATCGACGCGTTGACCACCAACGAGACCTACTTCTTCCGCGAGCCGCAGCACTTCGACTTCCTGCGCACCGTCGTCGTACCGGCACCCCGCGGCAGCCGTCCGCTGCGGCTGTGGAGCGCAGCCGGCTCGACCGGCGAGGAGGCGTACACCGCGGCGATGGTGCTCGCCGACGCGATGCCGGGCCGGCAGTGGGAGATCGTGGCCACCGACATCTCGACCGCGGTGCTGCGCAAGGCGCAGCGCGGCGTCTACCCGATCGCGGCGGCCGAACGCATCCCGGACGCGCTGCTGCGCCGGTACTGCCGCCGCGGCCGCGACGAGTACGAGGGCCTCATGGCCGTCTCGCGCGAACTGCGCGACCGGGTGCGTTTCATGCGCGCGAACCTGCTCGACAACCTGCAGGACCTGGGCCGGTTCGACGTCATCATGCTGCGCAACGTGATGATCTACTTCGACTCCGACACGAAGGTGGCGCTCGTCAGGCGGCTCACCGACATGCTGCACCCGCGCGGGTACGTCATCGTCAGCCACTCCGAGAGCCTGCACGGCATCGCGCCGGCGGACCTGAAGATGACGCAGCCGTCCATCTACCAGCGCCAGCCCGGAGCCGGCGATGGGTGAGGTCACGTTGCACCCGGGCGACTTCTACTTCTCGCGACCGGGCGAGCAGGTCACGGTGGTCCGTACGCTGCTCGGCTCGTGCGTGGCGATCACGGTGTGGCACCCCACGAGGCAGGTCGGTGGGATGTGCCACTACGTGGTCCCGAAACGCGGCCGCGCCGACCGCTCGCGTGCCCTCGACGGCCGCTATGCCGAAGAGGCGGTGCGCATGTTCCTCGACGCGGTCCACCGGCACGGCACCCGCCCGGACGAGTACGAGGTGGGACTGTTCGGTGGCGGGTCGCAGTTCCCGTCGCAGCGCAGCCGGGCCTTCGACGTACCCGGACAGAACGTGGAGGCCGGGCGGATCCTGTTGCGGGTGGCCGGGTTCCGGGTCGGAGCGGAGCACGTCGGCGGCACCGGCCCGCGGGTGGTCGACCTCGACCTGACCAGCGGCGCGATCCGCCTGCGGCACAACGAGGACTGCGTGGGGAGGGGCATGCAGTGAGCCGGCGCCCGATCAGTGTCCTCATCGTCGACGACTCCGCGGTCGTCCGACAGGTGCTGTCGACCCGGCTCAGCGGCTGCCCGGACATCGACCAGGTGCGCGTGGCGGCCGATCCCATCTTCGCGATGAGCGCGATGAACCAGTCGTGGCCCGACGTGGTGGTGCTGGACATCGAGATGCCGCGGATGGACGGGCTCACGTTCCTGCGCCGCATCATGGAGGTCCGCCCCACTCCGGTGATCATCTGTTCGACGCTGACCCAGCACGGCATGCGCACCACGATGGATGCGCTCGCCGCGGGCGCGGTGAGCGTCGTGCCGAAGCCGTCGTCCGGTCTGAAGAAGTTCATGGAGGACGACTCCGGCGACATCGTCGCTGCGGTCCGGGCCGCGGCCGCCGGCAACGTCCGCAGGTTGGTTCCGGCGGCGCGCGTCGCGGCGGTGCCGGCGGTTCCGGCCGTCGCGGTGTCGGCGCCGACACGCGCCGCGGTACCGGTGAGAGCGCCGTCGTACGGCGTCGGCACCGACCGCGTGGTGGCGATCGGGACCTCGACCGGCGGCACCAACGCGCTGGAGAAGGTGCTGCCCGCACTCCCGAAGAACTGCACGGGAATCGTCGTCGTGCAGCACATGCCGGAGCAGTTCACCGCCGCGTTCGCCGGCCGGCTCGACACGATGTGCGCGATCGACGTGATGGAGGCCGCCGACGGTGACCGCGTACTTCCCGGCCGGGCGCTCATCGCTCCGGGCGGGAAGCACACCGAGGTCGTCCGCGACGGTGCCCAGTACCGGGTGCGGGTGCTCGACGGGCCGCCGGTCAACCGGCACCGCCCGTCGGTCGACGTGCTGTTCCGGTCGGTGGCGCGGGCGGCCGGCGCGAACGCGCTGGGCGTCATCATGACCGGAATGGGCGACGACGGCGCCCGCGGACTGCTGGAGATGCGCCGCGCCGGCGCCGCGACGGTGGCGCAGGACGAGGCGACCTGCGTGGTGTACGGGATGCCCAAGGAAGCGGTGCAGCTCGGCGCGGTCGAGCAGCAGGCACCCCTGGACTCGATCGCCGAGGTGATCCGTCGGCATGGCTGAGACCCTGATGATCCTGCTCGCGCTCGCCGCCGGCGGCGCCGGTGGTTACGCGTTGGGCCGCCGCGGCCGGCGCGGTGGCCCGTCATCGTCCACAGTGGAGGCGGCGACGCCGGTGGCGGCCTACGCGCAGAGCGTGGCCGAGTTCGCCGGCGCGGTCGCCCCCGTATGGACGGCGCAGATCGACTCGTGCCGGAGCCAGATGGAGACCGCGATCAGCGACGTCTCCAACCAGTTCGGCGGGATCGTGGACGACCTCGACTCGGTGCTGGCGTCGTCGACCGCCGCCGTGGGTGGCGACCAGGGTCATGCGTTCGACCGCGGCCGCGACCGGCTCAACGGCGTGGTGACCACGTTGGACTCCACGCTCGCGCTCAAGCACGAGGCGCTCAACGAGCTGCGGTCGCTGATGCGGCTCAACGAGGAGCTCAAGCAGATGGCCACGGAGGTTGGCGAGATCGCGGGGCAGACGAACCTGCTGGCGCTCAACGCGTCGATCGAGGCGGCCCGGGTCGGCGTCGCCGGTGCGGCGTTCGGCGTGGTCGCGATGGAGGTGCGGCAGCTGGCCGACCGGTCGCGCGAGGCCAGTGAGCGCATTGCCACCAAGGTGGCGAACGTCGGCGGCGCCATCACGTCGGTGCTCACCAACGCCGAGGCGAACGCCGAGAACGAGCGGTCGGCGGTCGCCATGGCGAACACCGACGTGCAGACGGTGCTCGACGACCTGCAGGCGGTCATGGAGGAGTCGCGCGAGTCGTCGAGCCGGCTGGAGACCGCCGCGATCGGCATCCGGTCGGAGATCGCGAACTCGTTGGTGAGCCTGCAGTTCCAGGACCGCGTGACGCAGGTGCTCGAGCACCTGCGCGACAACATCCACCGGTTCCCGGAGCTCGTCGCCGACTCGGCGGGGGAGCCCGAACCGAAGCCGCTCGACTCGAACGCGCTCCTCGACGAGCTCGCCCGTGACTACACCATGGCGGAGGAGCACCAGGTGCACGGATCGGGTGCCACGGCGGGCCGGGGCGCCTCTTCCGGCGACAAACCAGCTGTTTCGGTCGCCGACTCGGAGATCACGTTCTTCTAAGCACAACCGGGGGATCCATGTCCAAGACCATCCTCGTCGTCGACGACTCGGCGTCGGTGCGACAGGTCGTGAGCATCGCACTGAAGGGCGCCGGATACGACGTGATCACCGGGGTCGACGGCAAGGACGCGCTGCAGAAGCTCAACGGCCAGCGGGTGCACCTCATCATCTCCGACGTCAACATGCCCAACATGGACGGCATCACGTTCGTCTCGGAGGTGAAGAAGCTGCCGGCGTACAAGTTCACGCCGATCATCATGCTCACCACCGAGTCGCAGGAGGACAAGAAGAAGCAGGCGCAGGCGGCCGGTGCGAAGGCGTGGGTGACCAAACCGTTCCAGCCACCGCAGATGCTCGCCGCCGTCGCGAAGCTCATAGCGCCGTGAAGGCGCTGCAGTCCACAGTGGACGGTGAGCTGACCATCGTCACGGTGGCCGCGCAGAACCAGCGCCTGCAGGCGCTGCTGACCGGCGACGCCGCGGTGTCGGTCGACCTGTCCGGTGTCACCGAGGTCGACACCGCGGGGCTGCAGGTGCTCCTGCTGGCCGTGCGCGAGGCCGAGCGCGTCGGCGTCCCGCTGCAGTTCCACTCCCCGAGCGCGCCGGTGCGGGCGGTACTCGACCTGACCGGCCTGACGGACGAGGTGTGTTCCCCTGAGATGAGCCAGGCCTGATGTTCACCGACGACGACGTGCAGGGCGCCTTCGACATCTTCATCACCGAGGCGCGCGAACTGCTCCAGCAGATCGAGGACGGCCTGCTGGAGCTGGAGGGCGACCCCGGCAACGCCGAGACGGTCAACGCGATCTTCCGGGGCGCGCACACGCTGAAGGGGTCCTCCGGCCTGTTCGGGCTCGACCACCTGGTGCGCTTCACGCACGTCGTGGAGACCGTGCTCGACATGGTGCGCGCCGGCCAGCTCGACGTGACACCGGGTCTGGTGAGCGCGCTGCTGCCGTGCGCCGACCACCTCTCCGGTCAGGTCGAGGCGATCGCGGGCGGCCGCCTCCTGCCCGACCCCGCCGAGGAGGAGCAGGCCGCCGGGCTGCTCGCGGCGCTGGAGCCGTTCCTCGGCGGCGCCCACGTGGGTCCCGAGGAAGTGGCCGCCCCCGACGTGGCCGCACCCACCGAGGAGGTCGCGAACTGGCGCCTCTGCCTGCGGTTCGGGCCGGACTGCCTGCGCAACGGCATGGACCCGCTGTCGTTCGTGCGGTACCTCGGCAGCCTCGGAACGGTCGAGCGCGTCGTCACGATGACCGACGCGCTGCCCGAGGCCGCCGAGATGGACCCGGAGACGTGCTACCTCACGTTCGAGGTCGACCTGTCGTCCACTGTGGACAAGGGCGAGATCGAGGGGGTCTTCGAGTTCGTCCGCGACGACAGCGAGATCACCATCGTTCCGGCCGAGACCGACGTCGACCGGTTCATCAACCGCATCCGGGCCATGCCGCAGTCCGACCGGCTCGGCGACATCCTGCTGCGCAGCGGCGCCGTGACCCAGCAGGAGCTCGACCGCGCGCTGCAGGTCCAGCGCGGCCGGCCGGGCGGCGCCGACGCGTCGCTGAGCCTCGTCGGCGACATCCTCGTCGACCAGGGCATCGTGCCGCGGCAGGTGGTCGACGCGGCGCTGCGCAAGCAGCGCAAGGGCGGCGAGACGCGCTCGCCCGACGCGCAGACCATCCGGGTCGACGCCGGCCGGCTCGACAAGCTGATCGACCTCGTCGGCGAGCTCGTGATCGCGCAGGCCGCCGCCTCGGCGTCGGCGGCCGCCGCGGCCAGCGCGGGGTTCGTGGGCATGTCGGAGACCAGCGGCGAGGTGATGCGCCTCGTCGAGCAGGTTCGGCACAGCGCGCTGTCGTTGCGGATGGTCCCGATCGGGTCGACGCTGCGACGGTTCGAGCGCGTGGTGCGTGACATCGGCGCGTCCCTCGGCAAAGAGGTCAACCTCGTCATCACCGGCGGCGACGCCGAGATGGACAAGGCGCTCGTCGAACGCATCAGCGACCCGCTGATGCACCTGGTGCGCAACAGCCTCGACCACGGTGTCGAACTGCCCGCGGAGCGGCAGCGACGCGGCAAGCCCGCACACGGCACCCTGCAGCTCAACGCCTACCACGACGCGGGTTCCATCGTGCTCGAGGTGTCCGACGACGGCGGCGGCCTCGACCGCGAGCGGATCCTGGCGAAGGCCGTCGAGCGCGGGCTGATCGAGCCCGAAACGGTGCTGACCGACCAGGAGGTCTTCGACCTCATCTTCGAGCCGGGCTTCTCCACCGCGGCCGCCGTGTCGGACCTGTCCGGCCGCGGCGTCGGCATGGACGTGGTCAAGCGCAACGTCCAGGCGCTGCGGGGGTCGGTCGAGATCGAGTCGACGTTCGGCGCCGGCACCACGCTGCGGATCCGGCTCCCGTTGACCCTGGCCATCATCGACGGTTTCCTCGTGGGCGTCGGCGGATCGTCGTTCGTCGTGCCGCTCGACCGGGTGACCGAGTGCGTCGAACTCGCCGTCGAGGCGTCCCACCGGGACTGCATCAACCTGCGGGGCGAGGTGCTGCCCCTGATCCGCCTGCGTCCCCTGTTCGGCATCGACGACGAGCCGCCGCGCCGTCAGAGCGTGGTGGTGGTCGAGGAGTCCGGCCAGCGTGCCGGTCTCGTCGTCGACGCGTTGCTGGGCCAGTTCCAGACCGTCATCAAACCGCTGGGACCGCTGTTCACCGGCCTCACCTGGATCAGCGGCGCGACGATGCTCGGCGACGGCGGCATCGCGCTGATCGTCGACGTCGGTCCACTGGTGGCCGGGCACGTGGAGCGCACCCCGGTTGCCGCCCGGTAGCCGAATTTCCTTCATCTGCTGTGTCCACGAGCCGATGGGTTGGTGGAGACCGGTTGCGTTTAAGGAGTTCCTCGATGGCAGACACCATGGAAGCGCCGCGGCGCTCGATCGGGTCGGCGTTCCGCGACCTGCCGATCGCCTGGAAGCTCCGGAGCCTGGCCGGTGTGGTCACCGTTCTGCTGCTCGCGGTGGGGCTGTACGGCATCTACCTCGTCGGTGAGACCCAGGACCGGCTCAAGCTGCTGTACAACGAGAACCTGCACAGCATCGAGGTCCTCGACTCGGTGGCCCTCGGGTTCAAGAACGTGCGGTTCGAGATGCGCGGTGTGGCGATCGCGACCGGTGCGGAGGCGAACGCCGCCGCCACGCGCAAGGTGCAGGACGCGATGACCCACCTCGACGCCCAATGGGCCGAATTCCTGGAGACGGGGGCCGACGACGTCGCCGCCGACCGCGACGCGTTCAACGAGGCCTGGCGGGGCTACAAGGCTCTCGCGCAGGAGCAGCTGATCCCCCTCGCCGCGGCGAACAACCTGGCGGAGTTCAGCCGGGTCAGCAGCGAGCGGGTGACGCCGATCTCCGAGACCATCGACAGGTCGATCGCCAACCTCGTCACCAACGAGCAGAGTGACGCGAAGTCCTCCCTCGACGCCTCCGCGGCGGCCTACAACACCAGCCGCGTCGTGCTGTTCAGCGCGATCGCCCTGGCGCTGCTGCTGATGCTCGTGGTGGTCCAGATGATCACGAAGTCGGTGAGCACGCCGTTGCGGCACACCGTCACCGTCCTCGAGGGCCTCGCCGAGGGCCGTCTCAACCAGCGCCTGCACGTGGCCGGCCGCGACGAGGTCGGCCAGATGGCCACGGCGTTGAACAGCGCGCTCGACCGCCTCTCCGACACCGTCAGCACGGTGATCGAGTCGGCCACCCAGCTGTCGAACGCCTCCGACCAGATCAGCGGCGCGTCGCAGGGCCTGTCGCAGGCCGCCACCGAGCAGGCCGCGAGCGTCGAGGAGACCTCGGCCAGCATCGAGGAGATGACCGCCGGGATCGCGCAGAACAGCGAGAACGCGACGGCCACCGAGGGCATCGCCACCAACGCGGCCACCGAGGCGACCGAGGGCGGCACCGCCGTTCAGGAGACGGTCGAGGCGATGAAGGAGATCACCAGCAAGATCGGCATCATCGACGACATCGCCTTCCAGACCAACATGCTCGCGCTGAACGCCACCATCGAGGCGGCCCGGGCCGGCGAGCACGGCAAGGGGTTCGCCGTCGTGGCGACCGAGGTCGGAAAGCTCGCCGAGCGCAGCCAGGTCGCCGCCCAGGAGATCAGCGAGCTCGCCGCCGGCAGCGTGCGCACCGCGGAACGCGCCGGCGACCTGTTGAAGCGGATCATCCCCGGCATCACCCGCACCTCCGACCTGGTGCAGGAGATCGCCGCGGCCAGCACCGAGCAGTCGTCGGGCGTGCGGCAGATCAACACGGCGATGAACCAGATCGCCAAGGTGACCCAGCAGACCGCCTCGTCGAGCGAGGAGCTCGCGGCCACGGCCGAGGAGATGTCGGCGCAGACCGGTCAGCTGCGGTCGGTGATGAGCTTCTTCACGATCAAGGACGAGGGCCGCACGGCGCGCCCGTCCGCCTCCGCCGGACGGGCCGCCAAGCCCGCCGCCGCCCCGAGCCGGCCGGCGAACCGGGGCCGGGCCGCCACCGGCGGTGGTCGACCGGGCGGCAGCGGCCAGGTCGCCGTGATGAACCGCCCCTTCGTCGAGGTCGACGACGGGAGCGACTTCGACGAGTCCAAGTTCGACAGGTTCTAGAGTTCGACCGGTTCTGACAAGCGCCACCCACCCCTCAGCCGGGCCCGGACACGTCACGTGTCCGGGCCCGGCGCCTTTGCCGGTCACGGCTCACGGCTTTGATCACGGCCGCTAGGGTCGGTCGGGTGGATGCTGTTGTGGACGCCGCGATCGTCTCGGTGACGGTGTATCCGGACCAGGCGCGCATCACCCGGCGCGGATCGGTCGACCTGCCGCCGGGGCGGCGGAAGGTGTACTTCGAGAGGCTGCCGCTGCAGGTCTCGGCCGACTCGGTGCGGGTCGGCGGGCAGGGGCCGGCCACCGTCCTCGGCGTCGACGTGGTGCGGCGCAGCCACAGCCGTCCCACCGACCCCGCCGCGGCGGAACTGGCCGAACGACGCCGCGAGCTCACCGCCGACCTCGCCGAGCTCGCCGACAGCGACGCGGTGCTCCAGCAGCGCCTGGACTTCCTCGCCGGGCTGGGCGAGCGGTCGAGCCCGGCTTTCGCGCGGGCGCTGGCCGCCGGCGACGCCGACCCGGCCCGGGTCGCGGAGACCGCGGCCGCGCTGGCCGAGCAGGCGACCGCGGTCCGCGCCGAGCGGCGCGCCAACGCCCGGCGCCGTCAGGACGTCGAGGCCGAGCTGGCCGCGATCGACCGGCGCACCGCGCAGCCGGTCGCCGCGCTGCCCGACCTCATGGCGGCCGCCGTCGACATCGACGTGACCGGCGACGCCACGGTCACCCTCGAACTCTCCTACCTGGTCACCGGGGCCGGCTGGACGTCGGTGTACGACGTGCGGGTCGACGGGCAGCAGCTGTCGATGACCTGGTTCGGCCTGGTGACCCAGCGCACCGGGGAGGACTGGCCGGAGGGCGAGCTGCTGCTGTCGACCGCGCGGCCGTCGGGTACGGCGCGGGTCCCCGAGCTGTCGCCCTGGTACCTCGACCGGTACCAGCCGCCACCGCCGCAGATCGCCTACCCGGCGATGGCGTACGGCGCCGCGCCGATGGCGGCACCCGGCGGTCCACCGCCGCCCGCTCCCATCTCGCCCCCTCCGGTCCTGGAGCAGGCCGTCGCGACCGTGGAGCACGGCGTGTCGGCGTCGACGTACCGGGCCGCCCGTCCGGTGGCCGTCCCCGGCGACGGCACCGCCCACCGCGCGACGGTGGCCGTCATCGACCTCGACGCCGCGCTCGACTACGTGACCGCGCCGGTGCGGGCCGCCGAGGCGCACCTGCGCGCCACCGTCGTCAACCGGTCGCAGCACACGCTGCTCCCGGGGCCGGCGTCGGTGTTCTCCAGCGGCGTGTTCGTCGGCAGGGCGGCGCTGGCCATGTGGGCGCCGGGCGAGGAGATCGAGTTGGCGCTCGGCGTCGACGACCGGATCCGGGTCGACCGCACGATGGTCGGCCGGCGGGCCACCAAACCGACGCTGAGTACGTCGCGCCGTCGCGAGGTCGAGTACCGGGTGCTGGTCACCAACCACACGCCGGGGCCGGCCCGGGTGACCGTGCTGGACCAGCTCCCGGTCTCGCGCGACGAGAACATCGCGGTGCGCGAGCTGCACCTGCACCCCGCTCCGTCGGAGCGCACCGAGCTGGGTCTGCTGACGTGGCGGTTCGAGCTGCCGCCCGGAGGTGTCGCCGAGGTGCTGCTCGGTGTGCGGGTCGACGTGGGCCGCGGCGTCGAGATGGTCGGTTGGCGCGAGTAACCGTCCGATCGCCCGACAGCATGGTTGCCGCCCGGGTTACAGAGTGTTTCTCAGCAACGGGAGTGCGTTGATCCGCCGGGTGGTAGCTGGTCGCCCTTTGGCCCGGCGGGGAGCCAATGGCGAAACCGAGCCCGGCCCGCCGACGCTTGGAGACGCCCGTGTCCGCTCGACCGCCCCTTGGCCGGATCAGGACCACCCACCTGCGCGCGAACGGCGGCGGAGCCGCCGAACCGGCACAGCCCGGCCGCCACCGCCGCCCGGCGACCCCCGAGAACGACGCGCCGACCCCGCGCATCCCCGCTCCCCGCCAGCCCCACGAGTCCGAAGCCACGACCTGACCCCCACCCCCGCGCCGCGCCGCGCCCCCGCTTCCCGCGCCGCGATCTTGCAGTTATGGCCGCCTTTATCGCCCCGTTTGTGCGGGTTTGGGGGAGGCCACAACTGCAAGATCAGCGCGGCGGGGAGGGCGGGGACGGGTCGTCGGGGTTCAGGCGCACCGTCGGAGGGTCGGTCGCACCCAGACGGACGGTCGGTGGTTCGGCGGCACCAGCGCGGATGGTCGGGGTGTCGGTCGGCGGGGTGAACACGGGCGCGGGTGGGCGGGTGCGTGCCGTCGGGGGCGGTTGGGCGCGAAGGACGACCGTGGTGGGTTCGCGGTCGCCGAACAGGGGGCGCTCGAACTGCCCCGGCGCGTCGGGACCGCGTGGCGCGCGCTGGGGAACCAGCCGGTGTACCAGCGCCAACAGCGCGCCCACCAGCAGGAACGCGGTGCCTCCGATGCCCGCCGCCCCGCCGGCGTAGGCGGCGAACAGCCGACGGCGGCCCAACTCGTCGGGATCGAAGTCGCGGACCTGCTCGGTCAGCTCCATCGCCACCGCCGCCACGAGGAGCAGCGCCACCCCGGCCGCCACCAGGAGCACGGCGCTCGCCGGGTGGGCCTCGCGGCCGCTGGCGTGGTCGGTGCGGCGCTGCAGCAGCAGGAGCAGAAGGCCGACCGCGGCCGTCCAGCCACCGACGACCAGCAGCGCGGCCATCGCGTCGCTCGGACGGTGCCAGCCGGCCGACATCGTCGCCACCCCGGCCAGGGCGGTGTAGCCGGCCGCGAGGAACGCGCCGAGCGCCCGGATCCGCGGCGGAAGGACCAGCACCAGCGCGATCGCCACCGAGGCCGCGACCGCGGTGTGCCCGCTGGGCAGGCTGTTGCCGGCCGCGGCCCGCTCGACGTCGACACCGAGGTTCGGACGGGTGATGGCGGCCTTGGCCAGCTGCGTGGTGACGTTCGCGCCGGCGATCAGCAGCAGCACCATCAGTGCCAGCCCACGCCGTCCCCGGATCAGCGCGATGAACGCGAGCGTCGCCGCGGCGATCGCCAGCGACACCACCGACATCGCGTTGAGGAGCGTGTCGACCAGGTCGTCGATGCGGGCCTGGCCGATGGAGTTGCCGGTGAGCGCGATCGTGTCGATCTTCTGGCCGTGCTCGGTGCGGACGAAGAACCGCACCAGGGCCAGGAACCCGGCGACGCAGGCGGCGCCGAGCAGGAGCAGCCAGCCGGCGGTCACCACCTTGTCGCGGTCACGCATGAACAGACGGTAGTAGACCCGCGCTCGTCAGGGCAGCGTCTCCACCCGCGGAGCCCGCCGTACGTGTGAAGTGGCCGTCCCCGCGACGGCGACCGCGACCGCGACCACCGCCAGCCCGGCGAACGTCGGTACCGCGCCGAACCGTTCGACCGCCAGCCCGCCCACGAGGGCCCCCAGCGGAAGGGTGCCCCAGGCGACCAGCCGCCCCACGCTCGAGACCCGGCCCTGCAGCCGGTCCGGGGTCAGCGCGTACCGGTAGGCCGCCACCACCACGTTGAACACCGGCCCGACCAGCGTGCCCAGCGCGCACACCGCCGCGAGCAGGAACAGGTTCGGCGCGACCGCGAGCAGCACGAGCTGCACCGCCCACACCCACAGCGACCCGACCAGGACCACGTTCGGCGCCACCCGGCGCTGCACCACCGGTGCCGCCAGCGCGCCGACGAGGGCGCCCACCCCGAACGTGCCGAGCAGGAGACCGATCGCGAGCGGCGACGCGCCCAGGTCGCGGGCCCGAACGATGATCACCAGGAACAGCGCGTTGAACGTGAAGTTCGACAGCGCGATGAGACCCACGAGCGTGCGGATCATGCGCTGCCGCCAGAGCCAGCGCACCCCCTCGGCGATCTCGGCCACCAGGTGGCGGCGGGCCGCGGCGGGCCTGTCCTCCAGCACCGGCCGGATGGGCAGCAGGGCCACGAACGCCACCAGGTACGACACCGCGTCGACGACGAACGGCACCGCGTGCCCGAGGCCGAACAGGAACCCGCCCAGCGGCTGTCCGACGAGGTCGGCGCCCTGGTCGCGGGCCTGGTTCTGGGCGATGGCCGTCGACAGTTGGGGCCGGGGCACCACGTGGGGGAGCGCGGCGCCCTCGGCCAGCAGGAAGAAGACGTACAGCGTCCCCTCGACGAACGCGACCAGCAGCAGGTGCGCGACGGTGATCCGGTCGACGAGCACCGCCGCCGCCACCGTGCCCAGGGCCAGCCCGCGGCCGAGGTCGGCGACCAGCATGACCCGCTTGCGCGGCCACCGGTCGACCAGCGCTCCCGCCGGCAGGAACCACACGAGGAACGGCAGCCCCTGCGCGAACCCGACCAGGCCGGCCTGCGCGGGCGACCCGGTGAGCGCGAGCACGAGCAGCGGGTACGCGATCCCGCTGATCCGGGTACCCAGCGTGGAGACGACCTGGCCGCTCCACAGCAGCATGAAGTCGCGGTTGCGCCAGAGACTCATTCGGTGCGCAGGTGACCGGTGACCGCCCGGGCCAGCGACTCGACGGTCTCGCCCGCCTCCGGACGAACGTTGCCCTCCAGCAGGAGGCTGGCCAGCCCGTGCACGAGCGCCCACGCCGCGACCGGTGCGGCCGGGTCGACCCGGGTCATCCGGGCGTTCGCGCCGGCACGCAGCTGCTCGGCCGCCGCTGTCTCGGCGGCGACGAGGTCGGCGTCGTCGGTGCGCAGCAGGTCCGGCGCGCGCATGACCGCGAAGTGGGCCGGGTGCTCGGTGGCGAACACGACGTACGCGACGCCCTTCTCCTGGAAGTCGTCGGCGCCGGCCAGCGCGTCGGCCAGCCGCCGGTAGCCCTCCGCGGCGATCGCGGTGAGCAGCCCGGCCTTGTTGGCGAAGTGGTGCGCCGGCGCCGCGTGCGACACACCGGCACGCCGGGCCACCTCGCGCAGGCTCAGCGCGGCCGGCCCGCGCTCGGCGACCAGGGCGAGCGCCGCGTCGAGGAGGGCGCGGCGCAGGTCGCCGTGGTGGTACGGACGCGGCGCGTCGGTCACGCCACGCAGCATACCTGAATCTAGACATTGACAAGATGGCCGGTCCGGAGCAATCTTGTCGGTGTCAAGATTGGAGACTGACATGCCGACACTGCCCTGGGCCACGGTCGGGAGGCCCGCGGGAACGGAAGCGGTGATCATGGCGTCCCGGTTCACGTTGCGGACCTGGCGCCACGTGCTCCCGTTCTTCCTCGACTCGATGCGGATCCACCGCCAGGTACGCCGCACCGCCGGCGCGTACGGCGTCTCGCTGGAGGCCCACCCGCTGCGGCGGGAGTTCCTCACGCTCAGCTCGTGGCGCGACGACGCGGCCATCAAGGCGCTGGTGACGGCCGAACCGCACCGGTCGGTGATGCGGAAGTACCGGTCGGCGACCGCGGAGGCGACGTTCCGCTTCTGGTCGGCACCGGCCGCCGAGCCGCCGACCTGGGCCGAGGCCAGGCGCCGCCTGGCCGAACCCGAGAGCGGACCGTGAGTCGGATTCCTGACCGGCATCCGGGCCCATCGACACCAGTACCGTCTATTTGTGACCGGGACCGTGCGATTCCGGCTGCTCGGTCCGATGCGGATCCGCGACGGCACCACCTGGTCGCCGGTCTCCGCCGGGCAGCAGCGGGTGGTGCTCGCGGTGCTGCTCGCCGACGCCGGCGCGGTGGTCAGCACCGAGCGCCTGATCACCGAGCTCTGGGGTGACGCGGCGCCGAAGGAGGCACAGAGCACCCTGCGCGGCTACATCATGCGGCTGCGCAGGGCCCTCGGCGACGCGAGCCGCCTCGTCACGCGGGGCCACGGCTACGAGCTGGCGGCCACCGCCGACGAGATCGACGCCGTCGTGTTCGAGCGCCGCGTCGTGGCCGGGCGCCGCGCGGTGGCGGACGGGACGCCGGCGGTCGCGCTCGAACATCTGGACGCGGGGCTGGCGCTCTGGCACGGCGCGGCGCTCGCGGACGTTCCGGCGAGCCCCACGGTGACCGTGTGGGCGGCCCGCCTCGGGCAGAGCCGGATCTCGGCCCTCGAAGAGCGCGCCGCCGCCCTGCTGGCGCTCGGCCGGGCCGGCGAGGTGGCCGACGACGTCGGCCGGCTGGTGACCGAGCACCCGCTGCGCGAACGGCTGTGGGAGCTGTACCTGCGGGCGCTGCGGGCCGGTGGCCGGCGGGCCGAGGCGCTGGCCGCCTACCAGCAGGCCCGCCGCGCCCTCGTCGACGAGCTGGGCCTGGAGCCCGGCGCCGCCCTGCGTGACCTGCAACAGCAGCTCCTGGTGGAGCAGTCCGGGGCCGCGCCGCCTGACCCGCCGGCTGACCCGCCGGCTGGGCCGCCGGTCGGGCCGCCGGTTCAGCCGCCGGTCCCGCTGCCCTCGGTCCCCGCCCAGCTGCCCGCGGCCGTGGCCGGGTTCACCGGCCGCGACCTGCCACTGAAGCAGCTCAACGCGCTGCTGCCCGACGGCTCCGGAGCCACGCCGGTGCTGGTCCTCTCGACGATCACCGGCACCGCCGGCATCGGCAAGACGGCGCTCGCCGTGCACTGGGCGCACCAGGTCAGAGACCGGTTCCCCGACGGCCAGCTGTACGTGAACCTGCACGGGTACGAGTCGGGCGCTCCCGTGCGTCCCATCGAGGTCCTGTCCGCTTTTCTGCCCGCTCTCGGCGTGGTGCCCGACGCCGTGCCCGCGACCCTGGAGGCGGCCGCCGCGCTCTACCGGACCCTGCTCGCCGACCGCCGCGTGCTGGTGGTGCTCGACAACGCGCGGCACCCCGACCAGGTGCGGCCACTGCTGCCCGGCGGCGCGGGCTGCCTGGTGCTGATCACCAGCCGCGACTCGCTCGGCAGCCTGGTCGCCCGCGACGGCGCCACCCGGCTCACCCTCGACGTGCTCACCCCCGGCGAGTCGCGCGACCTGCTCGAGACGCTGCTCGGCCGCGACCGCGTGAGCGCCGAACCGGAGGCCGCGGCGGCCCTGGCCGACCTGTGCGGCCACCTGCCGCTCGCGCTGCGCATCGCGGCGGCGAACCTCGACTCGATCTCCTCCTACGTGGCGCACCTGTCGGCCGGCGACCCGCTGTCGGCGCTGGAACCCGACGGCGACCCGGAGGCCGGCGTGCGGGCGGCCTTCGAGCACTCGTACGCGCTGCTGCCGCCCGACACCCGGGCCGTCTTCCGGCTGTTCGGGCTCGTGCCGGGCCCCGACGTCAGCGCGCCGGCGATGGCCGCGATGGCGTCGGTGCCGGTCGCGGCCGCCGCGCGCGCACTGTCGCGGCTCGCGGCGGCGGGTCTGCTCGACGTGGTGGCGCCCGGCCGGTACGGCGCCCACGACCTGATGCGGTGCTTCGCCGCCAGGCTCGCCGAAGCCGAAGCCGAAGCCGTCGACGCCTCGGATGCCCGCGACCGCCTCCTGGAGTGGTACCTGCGCGGCGCCGACGCGGCCGCCGACCTGCTCTACCCGATGATCCTGCGGCTGCCCGGCGGCCACGCCGACCCGGAGCTGTTCGCCACCGACCTGGAGGCGTCGGCCTGGCTCGACGCCGAACGCGGCAACCTCGTCGCGGCGGTGCGGTACGCCGCCGCACACGGGCCCCGCCGGTGCGCCTGGCGCCTGGCCGACTCCCTGCGCGGCTTCCTGTACCTGCGCATGAACGTGGCCGACTGGGAGGTCGTCGGCTCCGCCGCCCTGCGTGCCGCCGAGGCCGAGGGCGACCTCGCCGGCCAGGCCGCCGCCCGGCTGAGCCTCGGCATGCTCTACCTGATGACCGGCCGCTACGACGACGCGATCGCCGGCTACACCGCCGCCCGGGCCGCCTGCCGCGACGCCGGCTGGAAACCCGGCGAAGCGGCGGCCCTGGGCAACCTCGGCAACGTCTACCTGGAGCTCGACCGGCTCGACGAGGCCGCCGACACCTACTCCGGGGCGCTGGAGATGCACCGCCGCACCGGGGTGGTCGCCGGCGAAGCCGGCCAACTGGCGAACCTCGCACTTGTGCAGGGCGTGCGCGGGGAGCTGCGCCTGGCGGCGTCGAACCTCGCCGCCGCGCTGGAGCTGCACCGCACCCTCGGCTCGCGGGTGAGCGAGGGGCGCAACCTGGCCAACCTGGCCGACGCGTACCTGCGGCTGGGCCGCCTGTCCGAGGCGACCGCGGCGGTGACCGAGGCGCTGGCGGTGCACCGGGAGCTGGGCGACCGCAGGACCGAGAGCAGCACGATGTGCGTCCTGGCCGGGGTGCACCGCGACGCGGGTCGGCTGAGCGAGGCCCTCGACGTGGCCCGTGGCGCGGTGGCCCGCGCCGAGGCGTCCGGCGGCCGTCCGTACGACCGGGCGGAGGCCGTGCTCGCGCTGGCCAGCGTGCACAAGGCGCTCGGCGACGCCGACGCCGCGTACGCCGGCTACCGGGAGGGCGTGACGCTGGCCGGCGGGATCGGCAACCGGTACCTGGAGACGGTCGCGCTGGTCGGCCTGTCGGAGGTGGCGTCGGGCGCGGAGAGCCTGCGCCGCGCGCGCGAGGCCCTGGCGATCGCCCGCGAACGCGGCTACCGCATGCTGGCCGGCAACGCGTTGAACGCCCTGACCGCGGCGGAGATCACGATGGGACGCCGGGAGCGGGCGTTCGCGTGCGCCACCGAGGCGCTGGCGGTCCACGCCGCGACCGGTCACCGGTTGGGTGCGGCCCGCGCCCACGAACTGGCGGCCGAGACCGCGCCGACGCCGCGGGAACGGGCCACGCACCGGCGCCGCGCCGCCGCCCTCCTGACGGCCATCCTCGCGACCTGAAGCGGACCTGACGCCGGACCTGACGTAGCCGACGCGGCGACGCGGGCGTGGCCTGCGGGGCTCACGCCGGACTCACGGGCGGCTCACCGGGCGCGGATAGCGTCGGCGCATCGGCCGGCGTACAGAAAGCGATCCAGCCTATGCGGAGCCACGACATGCGAGGGGCGGCGGTCCGTCGGCCGCACCCGGTCGACCTCCTCGGCGCGTTCGCGCTCGACGCGTGTCCGCCGGCCGAGACGGCCACGGTGCGGGCGCACGCGATCGCATGCCCGTCGTGTGCGGCGGAGGTCGATGCCCTGGTGGGTGTGGCGTACGGCATCGGAAGCACGAACACGGCACCGCCGCCCGCCCCGCTCCGGGCGCGGGTGCTCGCCGCCGCCGGTGCGGCCCGGCCGGCGGCACCGGCGGCCACGGGAACGCTGCTCGACGCGTACACGATCCAGGTCGCGGCGTTCGGCGGGCTGCTGACGGCGCTCACCGACGACCAGTGGTTCCTGCCCAGCGGTCCCTACCGCACGGTGCACGACCTCGTGGTGCACCTGGCCGAGAGCGACCACCTGGTAGCCGCCGGCATCGGGGTGGCGCCGGCCGCGGCCGCCGGGCGGCGGGCACGGCCCACCCAGGTCGCCAGCCGGCGGTGGCGGCACCAGACCGACGGAATGATTCGGACGATCGCCGGAGCCGACGGTGGACTGCTCGCGCGGCCGGTGCCGCTGGCCGGGGCGCCCGGGGTGCGCAAGCCGCTGGTCGAGGCGATCACGCAACGGGCGTTCGAGACGTGGATCCACGCCGAGGACCTCCGGGGCACGCTGCGGCTGCCACCCGAGTCCCCGCCACCCGACCACGTCGACCGCATCGTGCGGTTCGGGTTGGCGCTGCTGCCCGGAGCCATCGACGCCGCAGGGAAAGGGCGCACCGGCTGGGTGCGGCTGCGGCTCACCGGTCCCGGCGGCGGCGCTCACGCGGTCCCGCTGAGCTCTGCGCGGACCGCGACCGACGACGGCCCGGTGGCCGAGCTCGAGCTCTCCGCGGAAGGGTTCTGCCGGCTCATGGCCGGCCGCGTGACGCCGGCCGAAACGGGCGTGCGGATCCGCGGCGACGAGCGGGCCGGCGCCGACCTCATCACTGTTGCCGCGACCTTGGGGTGTGACTGACGTGGGTTCGGCTCGCGACGACGCCACGATGCGGGAAGCGCTGACGGCCGGGCGCGCGGACGCGCTGGCCGAGGCGTACGACCTGTACTCCGCTGCCGTGTACGGGATCGCGCTGCGGATCACGCACGACCACGGCGCGGCGGAGGACGTCACGCAGGAGGTGTTCGTCGAACTCTGGCAGCGGCCCGAGCGGTACGACCCCGGGCAGGCGCCGCTGCGCGGCTGGCTGTGCATGATCGCGCGCCGGCGGGCCATCGACTGGCGGCGCCGGCAGGTGACCCGCGACCGCTACACGTTGCTGCTGGCCGGGCAGGCGGTGCCGGCCCCGAACGTGGAGGAGGACGTCGAGGCCAGCACGATGGCGAAGCTGGTACGGGCGGCCGTGCACGAACTGCCGCCGCTGTACCGCGAGGCGATCGCGTTGGCGTACTACTACGGCCTGACCTACCGGGAAGTGGCGATCGAGCTGGGCATCCCCGAGGGGACCGCGAAGTACCGGCTGCGCACGGGCCTGCGACGCATCGGCGACTCGATGGGCGCCCTCCGCACCGAGTAGCCATATTGACGCGCGGCTAATTTCGGCACACACTCAGGTCTTCGGAGAGCGCTCTCCTGACCCCGCCGGCTCCTCCGACAGGCAGGACCATGACAGCTGAATACCGTGTCCGGCGCGGCCAGCTCGCCGCGCTGCTGCTGCTCGTACCGTTCCTCTCCGCGGTTCTCGCCGCCCCCGCCCGGGCCGCCGATCCGCTGATCTCACAGGGCCGTCCGGCCACCGCGTCGTCGGCCGAGAGCACCGCCATGGGTGCCGGTGCCGCCGTCGACGGCAACGCCGCCACGCGCTGGTCCAGCGCGTTCAGCGATCCACAGTGGATCCAGGTGGACCTCGGCGCCACCGCGACCGTCACCCAGGTGGTCCTCCAGTGGGAGGCCGCGTACGCGCGGTCCTTCCAGGTGCAGACCTCGCCCAACGGATCGACCTGGACCACCGTCCACTCGACGACCACCGGCACCGGCGGCACCCAGACGCTCGCCGTCACCGGCTCCGGCCGGTACGTGCGCGTCAACGGCACCGCCCGCGCCACCGCGTACGGCTACTCGCTCTGGGAGTTCCAGGTCTTCGGCACGTTCGGCTCCAGCACGTCGTGCGGCACCACGAACGCCGCGCTCAACCGACCGGCGACCGCGTCGAGCGCCGAGAGCGCCGCGACCGGTGCCGCCGCGGCCGTCGACGGGAACACCGGGACGCGGTGGTCGAGCGCGTTCTCCGATCCACAGTGGATCCAGGTCGACCTGGGATCGTCGCAGTCCGTCTGCCGCGTGACGGTGCAGTGGGAGGCCGCGTACGCGACAGCGTTCCAGATCCAGGTCTCGGCGAACGGAACCAGCTGGACCACGGTCCACTCGACGACCACCGGAACCGGTGGCACGCAGGCGATCACGGTCACGGGCACCGGCCGGTACGTCCGGGTGAACGGCACCGCGCGGGCGACCGCGTACGGCTACTCGCTCTGGGAGTTCGCCGTCAACGTGACCGGGAGCGGGCCCACGGATCCCGTCGAGCCGACCGACCCGTTCAACCCGAACTTCGGACCGAACGTCAATGTGTTCGACCCCTCGACGCCGACAAGCACCATCCAGAACCGGCTCAACACGTTGTTCACGCAGCAGGAGACCAACCAGTTCGGGCCGCAGCGGTACGCCGTCCTGTTCAAGCCCGGCACGTACACGGCCGACGTGAACCTCGGGTTCTTCACCCAGGTGGCCGGCCTCGGCATGTCGCCCGACGACGTGAACCTCAACGGGCACGTGCGGGCCGAGGCGTTCTGGATGGGCGGCAACGCCACCCAGAACTTCTGGCGGTCGGCCGAGAACCTGTCGGTGACGCTGCCGGCGGGCGTGCAGGTCGAGCGGTGGGCGGTGTCGCAGGCGGCGCCGTACCGGCGGATGCACCTGCGCGGTGCCGGCAACCAGATCCAGTTGTGGAACGGCGGCGACGGCTGGTCGAGCGGGGGCTTCATGGCCGACACGAAGATCGACGGACTGGTCGTGAGCGGCTCGCAGCAGCAGTGGTACTCGCGCAACAGCGAGTTCGGCGGCTGGACCGGATCGGTGTGGAACATGGTGTTCCAGGGCGTCGCCGGCGCACCGCCACCGCACTTCCCGAACCCCTCGCACACGGTCATCGCCAACACCCCGACGGTGCGGGAGAAGCCGTTCCTGTACGTCACCGGCAGCGGTGAGTACCGGGTGTTCGTGCCGGCGCTGCGGGCGAACTCCAGCGGCACCACGTGGTTCGGGAAGACACCGGCGGGGTCGTCGATCTCACTGAGCGACTTCTTCATCGTGCGCCAGGGCACCACGGCGGCGCAGATCAACGCCGCGCTGGCGGCGAACAAGAACCTGTTGGTGACCCCCGGAACCCACCACATCAGCGACACCATCCGGGTCGCCCGGCCCGACACCGTGGTGCTCGGCCTCGGTCTCGCCACGTTCGTTCCCGACAACGGGATCGTGGCCATGACCGTCGCCGACGTGGCCGGTGTGAAGGTGGCCGGCATCATGTTCGACGCCGGACCGGTGAACTCGCCGGTGCTCATGGAGGTCGGGCCGGCCGGGTCGGGCGCGAACAACGCGGCCAACCCGATCTCGCTGCACGACGTGTTCTTCCGCATCGGCGGGCCGGGCGTCGCGAAGGCCACCACCACGCTGGTCGTGAACAGCGACCACGTGATCGGCGACCACATGTGGCTCTGGCGGGCCGACCACGGCGACGGCGTCGGGTGGACGGTGAACACCGCCGATACCGGCCTGATCGTCAACGGCGACAACGTGACGATGTACGGCCTGTTCGTCGAGCACTACCAGAAGTACCAGACCATCTGGAACGGCAACGGCGGCCGGACGTACTTCTACCAGAACGAGATGCCGTACGACCCGCCCAACCAGGGCGCCTGGATGAACGGGTCGACCCGCGGCTACGCCGCCTACAAGGTGGCCGACTCGGTGACGACCCACGAGGCGTACGGGCTCGGCAGCTACTGCGTGTTCTTCGGCGACCCGTCGGTGGTGGGAGAGCGCGCGTTCGAGGTGCCCAACCGGCCCGGCGTGCGGTTCACCAACATGGTGATCGTGTCGCTCGGCGGGGTGGGGACCATCAACCGCGTCATCAACGACGTCGGTGGACCCGCGAACGCGACCACGCAGATCCAGTACTGGAACTCCTACCCGTAGATTGGCGGGATGAGGATCGAGGAACGGGACGAGCAGCCGTACCGCAGTGTCTCCCGGTTCGGCCCGGACGCCGCGTCGAAGCTCGGCGAGCTGCTTCCGCCGGTCTTCGAGTGGCTGGAGGTCCGGGGCGTCGACCCCGCGGGTACGCCGTTCTTCCGGTACCACGTCCGCGACGAACTCGAGGTGGAGGCCGGGGTTCCGGTGCCGCGAGGCTCCGCGATCCCGGCCTCCGACGAGGACGTGACGGCCGGCATGCTGCCTGCCGGCCGTTACGCCGTCACCACCGTCGACGGCGACCCGCGGGCGACGGACGGCCTGCTCGCCTGGGCCAGGGAGCAGAACCTGGAGGTCGAGGGCGACACCTGGATCAGCCGGCCGGTCGGCGAGAACGGCTTCGAACTGTCGGTCAGGGTGACGGGCTGATCGAGATCACGGCCACCACCAGGTCGGTCACCGGGTCGATGAGGTCGGTGAACGGACGCGACTCGGCCGCGTGCAGCGTCAGCTCGTTGATGCCACCGACGATCGCGAGCGAGAGCACCGGCGACAACGTGTGACCGCTGGCGGCCACCAGCTCGCAGAGCAGATCGGCGAACCGGCGCTGGGTGCGTGCCCGCAGGCGGTACGCCTCGGCGCCGGCCGCCTGCACCTCCAGCAGCAGCGCGCGGTTGACCGCCGGTAGGTCCTCCAGGGCGCCCAGGTACGCGGCCGTGACCACGCGCACCTGGTCCTGCCACGGCAGGTCCGTCGGTACCGTCGTCTCGCGCAGCACGTCCATGAGGCGTGAGGAGATCTGCTCGTAGCCGGCCAGGAGGCAGGCTTCCTTGTCGGTGAAGTGCTCGTAGAACGTCCGCTTCGACACGCGGGCGTGGCGGACGATGTCGGCGATCGTCGTCGCGGCGTACCCCTTCTCCGCGGCCGCCGCGGCGAGCGCGGCGGTCAGCCGCAGTCGCGGTGGTTGGAGCACCTGCGTCATGTCCGCCCTCCCCATCTGGTGGTACCCGATGGTACCGTCGTCGCGTGGCCGAGCATCTTCGGGTAGCGATTATCGGTGCCGGGTTCGGTGGCCTCGGCGCGGCCATCCGTCTCCGGCGAGACGGCGTGCGCGACGTGGCCGTGCTGGAACGCGCCGACGACCTGGGCGGAACCTGGCGCGACAACTCGTATCCGGGCTGCGCGTGCGACGTCCCCTCGCACCTGTACTCGTACTCGTTCGCGCTCAACCCCAACTGGTCGCGCGCGTACTCGCCGCAGGAGGAGATCTGGGCGTACCTGCGCCGGGTCGCCGACGACGCGGGGATCGAGCCGCGGTACGGCGTCGACGTCACCGCCGCCGCGTGGAACGAGGACGACCGCCGGTGGGACCTGACCACCAGCAAGGGCCCGTTGACCGCCGACGTGCTCGTGAGCGCGACCGGACCGCTGTGCGAGCCGGCCGTTCCGAAGCTGCCCGGCCTGGAGTCGTTCGCCGGCACCGTTTTCCACTCCGCCCGCTGGCGGCACGACCACCCGCTGGAGGGCCGGCGGGTCGCGGTGATCGGCACCGGAGCGTCGGCGGCGCAGTTCGTGCCGGAGATCGTTGCGCGGGTGGAGCACCTCGACCTGTACCAGCGAACCGCGCCGTGGGTGCTGCCGCGCCGCGACCACCCGCTGGGTGAGCGCGCGCGGTCGCTGTACCGCGCCGTCCCCGGCCTGCAACGCGCCACCCGCACCGGCATCTACGCGATGCGCGAGACGTTCTACTACAACTTCCGCGTCGCCAAGCGCGGCCGGTTCGCCGAGAAGGTGGCCCGGCGCTTCCTCGCGAGCCAGGTACGCGATCCGGAACTGCGCGCGAAGCTCACCCCGGACTACGCGGTGGGCTGCAAGCGCATCATCCTCAGCGACGACTACCTCCGCTCGCTCGGCCGCGCCAACGTTTCCGTGGTGACGGAAGGGATCCAGGAGATCCGGCCGGAGTCGGTGGTCGCGGCCGACGGTTCGGTCCGTGCCGTCGACACGATCATTCTCGGGACCGGCTTCCACGTGACCGACATGCCGATCGCGGAGAAGATCGTGGGACGCGACGGGCGCAGCCTCGCCGAGGTGTGGCAGGGCAGTCCGCGGGCCCATCTCGGCACCACGGTGAGCGGATTCCCCAACCTGTTCCTCGTCCTCGGGCCGAACACGGGGCTGGGCCACAACTCGGTCGTCATCATGATCGAAGCGCAGCTCGGGTACCTGTCGAAGGCGCTCGCGCACATGACGCGCACCGGCGCGCACGCGATCGAGCCGCTCCCGTCGGCGCAGCAGGCGTGGCTCGACGAGGTCGACCGCATGATGGCCGGTACGGTCTGGACGGCAGGCGGCTGCAACAGCTGGTACCTCGACGCGACGGGTCGCAACTCCACGCTGTGGCCCGGTACCACGCTGGGCTTCCGGCGCCGGCTGTCCCGGTTCCGCCCGAGCGAATACGAGGCCTTGATATGAGTCCCCTGAAGAACCGCACGGTGGTCATCACCGGTGCGGCGCGCGGCATCGGCGCGGCGACGGCCCGGCGCCTCGCGGACACCGGTGCCCGCCTGTCGCTCGTGGGACTGGAGCCGACGCTGCTCGCCGCGCTCACCAAGGAACTGTGCGACAAGGGTCTGGGCGCGGACCGGCACGCGTGGTTCGAGTGCGACGTCACCGACCAGGCCGCCGTCGACGCCGCGATCGACGGCACGGTCGAGCGGTTCGGGCGCATCGACGCGGTGGTGGCCAACGCCGGGATCGCCGACCGCGGCACGGTCGCGATCAACCCGCCCGCCGACGTGGCCCGCACGATCGAGGTGAACCTCGTCGGTACCGTCCGCACCGTCGGCGCGGCGCTGCCGCACCTGATCGAGACCCGCGGCTACTGCCTGCTGGTGTCGTCGGCGGCCGCGTTCTCGGCCATGCCGGGGATGGCCGCGTACAACGCCTCGAAGGCGGGGGTCGAGCGGTTCGGCGACACGCTGCGGCTCGAAGTGGCCCACAGGCGGGTGGGCGTCGGCGTGGCGTACATGACCTGGATCGACACCGACCTGGTCCGCGACGTCCGGGACGACCTGACGTCGTTCGACGACAACCTGAAGCGGATGCGGGGACGCGGGCCGCTGGGCACGGTCGTCCCGGTCGAGGAGTGCGCCCGGGCGTTCGTCCACGCGATCGAGCACCGGAGCCGGCAGGTGTACGTGCCGGGCTCGGTGCGCGCGTTGCAGGCCGTCCGCGGTCTCATCTCGGGGCCGGCGAGCTTCCGTCTGATGCGGCGTGACGCGGCCCGTAACGTGCCGAAGCTGGAGGAGACTGTCCGCCGGTTGGGTCGAAGCTTCGGCCGGAACAGCGTCTAAGGTCGCCGGCCGGGCGGCCGAATGTCCCACCGTGAACCTGCCGGCCATCAACACGCGGGTCGACGTCCTGCTGCCCAACGGCGTGACGTACCCGTCCCGGATCGAGGACGTCGCCGACGGCGTCCTGCAGATCGCGGCCCCGATGGGACCGCGTGGAACGCTCTCGGCGCGCGAGGGTGACGCGTTGGAGCTCGCGTGGCTGCAGCACAACGAGCGGGTCGCCGCACCAGCCCGCCTCACCGAGAAGGCCAGCGACCGGCCGCGGTACTGGGGCGTGCAGCTGATCGGTGGCGTCCAGCGCAACACCCGGCGGGGTTTCGTGCGCGGTGGGGGCGGGGAGAAGATCCGCGTCCAGCGCACCGACGAGCCGGCGGCACCCGTGAACGGCTACGTGATGGACATCGGTGAGGTGAGCCTGCGGGCCCGGTTCCTGGAGTGCGACTACCGTCGCAGTCATCAGGTCGAGATGGCGATCACCCTCTCCGACGGCGTGGTGAGGATGGCCGGCCAGGTCCTCGACGTGCGGTACGTGTTCGAGACGGAGCATTTCGACGTGATCGTCACGTATGAGCCGACCGAGGTCGACCGTCGTGCGATCCGCAGCTACGTCTACCGGCGCATGGTCGAGCAGCGTCGTCGTCTGCGGTAGCGCCGCCTAAGGTGAACCGCATGCGCGAAATCGACACCGGAACCGCCGACTTCACCGCCCGCGTCGAAGACCGGGTCGCGGTCCTCACGATGTCCCGGCCCGAGCGCCGCAACGCGCTCAGCGTGGCGATGCTCACCGCGATGAGCGAGGTGATCCCGGCGGTCGCCGCCGATCCCGAGGTGCGGTGCGTGGTGCTCACCGGTGCCGGTGGTGCGTTCTGCGGCGGCGGTGACGTGAAGGCGTTCGCCGACGGCGAAGGGCTCGGCGGGACGTTCGAGGACCGCGTCCGCGAGCAGCAGTACGCCCATCGCCGGGTCACGCTGGCGCTCTACGAGATGGCCAAGCCGACCGTGGCGCTGCTGCCCGGCCCGGCCGCCGGTGCCGGCCTGTCGTTCGCGTTGGCCTGCGACCTGCGGTACGCCGTCGACACCGCGGTGCTCACCACGGCGTTCGCCCGGGTGGGCCTGCCCGGCGACTTCGGCGGTTCGTGGCTGCTCACCCAGATCGTCGGCACGGCCCGGGCGCGCGAGCTGTTCTACCTCTCGCCGCGGCTCGACGCGGCCGAGGCGCTGAGGCTGGGCCTGCTCACGGGCGTGTTCCCGGCGTCCGACCTGGAGGCCGGTGCGATGAAGGTGGCGCGGGAACTGGCCGCCGGTCCGAGCGCCGCGTACGGCTACATGAAGGCCAACCTGAACCGGGCGGTCACCCAGGGTCTGCCCGACTACCTGGACGCGGAGGCGATCGCGCAGATCCGCTGCCGCGACACGGCCGACCACCTGGAGGCCGCGACGGCGTTCGCGGAGAAGCGGGCGCCCCGGTTCAGCTGAGGCGGGCCGGTGCCGGCCCGATCTCGGACGACGCCGGCCTCAGCCCGGCCGAGGCCGGCCTGATCTCGGATGACGCCGGCCGCAGCCCCGCGAGCAGCGCGTCGAACGCGATCGTCCACCGCCGGTCGCGCGACTCCTCGGTGCTGCCGAGCCATCCCGCCGTCTCCTGGGCCAGCAGCCCCTGCGCGAACGCCAGCAGGATGTGGGCGATGTCGAGCGGGTCGCCCGCGATCACCCCGGCGTCGACGCACCGGGCCACACACCGGACGAACTGGGAGTTCAGTGACGCCTGTGCCGCCGCGTCCTGCTCGCCGGGGTCGAAGTCGGCGAACGGGCGCCCGAACATCACGTGGGCGAGCACCGGGTTGGCCCGTACGTACGCCCGGAACCCGTCGATCAGCCGGTCGAGGTCGGCCCGCGGGTCGTCGGTCGCCTCGATCCGGCTGAGCTGGGCGTGCAGCCGCCGGAACCCCTCGAAGAGGATCTCCCGGACGAGCCCGGCCTTGTCGCCGAACAGCTCGTAGACGGCCGGAATCGAGGTGGACGCCCCGTGCGCCACCTTGCGGGTGGTGAAGCCGGCGAGCCCTTCGTCGGCCAGCATGGCGACGGCGGCGTGCAGTACCCGGTCGCGCAGCTCAGGTGTCCGTTGTTTCTCCCGGGGCATGGTGGCCGATCGTAATCCAGGTCGCACCGTCCGTCCTGTCGCGTCTTATGAGGACGCGCCAGGGCTAACCCGACGGGCTGGGGGACCGGCCCGACGGGCGCAGCGCCGCGCAGGCCGCCATGGCCGCCGCCACTTTCGGGTCGTTCGCGTCGAGGTTGTCGAGACCGCCGTTCACGGTGATGCCGCGGTCGCTCAGACAGGTGCGGTACGCGGTCAGCGCTCCGTTGTCGGAGCGGGCCGGTGCGCCCGACGGGCGCAGGCCCTGGCAGGCCTTCTGCGCCTTCTCCCACGTTGCCTGATCGACGCCATCCGGGGCCTCGCTGCCGAAGGAGCCGGGGCCGCCGAAGCCGTTGCCGCCGCCCGGCCGGCCAGATGGGCCGCCACCTGGCCGACCGGACGGGGGTGTGCCGTCGAAACCGCCGGTGGGGCGTCCGCTCGGGCGGCCGCTCGGGAGGGCACCGCTCGGGAGGCCGCCGGGCCGGCCGGACGGCAGGGTGACCCCGTTCGCCCGCAGGCACGAGGCGTAGTCGGTGGAACCTGGGGAGGCGCCGCCGCCACCGTCGTCGCCTCCGCAGGCGGCCAGGACGGTGGCGGCCGCGACACCGGCCACGATCGCGCTCCAACGTATCGACAGTCGCACCGGCTCATCCAAGCGGCGCGACCTCGACGCCAGATCGTACGAAGCTCGACGTTCACTCGGAACCGGCGCTTTGAGGTGGCTCCCAGGTTGGCCTGACCCAATGGTGAGGCCGGGCCGCGAGACTCGGCGTCCATGCGGAGGAGGCTGTGGTGGGCGTGCGGTGCCGTGGTCGTCGTGGTCGCGTCGGTCGCGGTCGTCGCGCTGACGCGTCCGGACGGACGCACGGCGGCCGGAACCGGCACCGCGACGGTGCGCCGGGGGACCGTGACCGCCACGGTCTCGGCCGCCGGCACGGTCGTGGCCCTGGAGTCGCGCACGCTCGGCTTCGCCGCGGCGGGGACGCTCACCGAGGTGACCGTGCGCGCGGGTGACACCGTGCCGGCGGGCGCGGTGCTGGCGAGGATCGACGCCACGGCGGCGCAGAGCGCCGTCGACACCGCCCGCGCGGCCGTCGACTCGGCCGAGGAGGACCTCGACGACGCCGAGGCGCAGTCGTCGGGCGCCACGCCCGGTCGCAGCGCCAGCGCCGGCACCGGTCGTTCGCAGAGCACCGATGCGGTGTACTCGGCACAGCTTCGCCTGAACAACGCGAAGCTCGCGCTGAAACAGGCGCAGGCCAGGCTCGCCGGAACGGTCATCACGGCGCCGGTCGCGGGGCGGGTGCTGTCGGTCGACGGCGCCGTCGGCAGCCAGGCCCGGTCGGGGGTCGTGGTGCTCGCGGGGACGGCCGACGTGGCGGTCCAGGCGCAGTTCACCGAGGCGGAGGTGGCCTCCCTCGCGACCGGCCAGACCGCGACGATCACCCTGCCCGACCGCGACTCCGATGCCGATGGGGCCGGGCTCACCGGCACGGTGACCCGGATCGACCCGGCCGGAACCGTCTCGAACCGGCTGGTGCGGTACGCGGCGGTAATCGCGTTCGACGCGGCTCCGGGGTCGCTGCTGTACGGGCAGAGCGCGAACGTCGTGGTGACCACGGAGGCGGTCGACGGGGTGCTGTTCGTGCCGACGACGGCGGTGGTCAACGGCGCGGTGACCGTCATGGTCGGCGGGCGGGCCGAGCGGCGGGCGGTCGAGGTGGGACTGCGGGGTGACGTCTCGACGGAGGTCCGCTCGGGCGTGAACGAGGGTGACGAGGTACTGGTCAGCGGCGGGTGATCTCATGGACGGTATGCAGGCGAACGACAAGCCGGCACGGGTGCTCGTCGTCGACGACGAGGCGAGCATCCGCGCGTTGCTGTCGGCGACCCTGCGCCTGACGGGGTTCGAGGTACGGGTGGCGAGCGGGGGACGGGAGGCGCTGTCCGCGGCCGTCGAGTTCGCACCCGACCTGGTGGTGCTCGACGTGATGATGCCCGACCTCGACGGGTTCGCGGTGGCGCAGGGGTTGCGCGCGTCGGGCCAGCCGGTGCCGGTGCTGTTCCTCACCGCGCGCGACTCGGTCGAGGACCGCATCTCGGGGCTGACGGTCGGCGCCGACGACTACGTGGCCAAGCCGTTCAGCCTCGAGGAGGTGGTGCTGCGCATCCGGGCGATCCTGCGGCGCAGCCGCGGCGAGGCACAGCCGGCCGACAGCGCGGTATTGCGCTACGCCGACCTGGAACTCGACGAGGACGCGCACGAGGTGCGCCGCGGCGGCCGCCGGATCGACCTGTCGCCCACCGAGTTCAACCTGCTGCGGTACCTGCTCACCAACGCCGGCAAGGTGGTGAGCAAGGCGCAGATCCTCGACCGCGTGTGGAACTACGACTTCGGCGGCGACGGCCGCATCGTCGAGTCGTACGTCTACTACCTGCGGCGCAAGATAGACACCGTCGAGCCGCCGCTGATCCACACGATCCGGGGCGTCGGCTATGCGTTGCGGGCACCACGCGAGGCCGGCGGGTGAGGTTGCGGCCGTTGAGGTTGCGGCCGTGGCAGCGACCGTGGCTGCGCCCGTGGCGCGAGTGGACGGTCCGGTCGCGGATCGTCGTGTCGGTGGCGCTGCTGGCGGCGGTCGCGCTGATCGCCGTCGACGTGGCGGGCATCGTCCTGCTGCGGTCGTACTCGGTGCAGCGCATCGACGAACTGCTGGAGCGCCCGTCGCGGCCCGGCCCGCGCTCGGTGGCCGAGAACAACCGGCCGCCGAACTACGTGCCCGACTTCCGCGTCTACCGCTACGACAGCACCGGAACGCTGCTGGGCCCGGTACCGGAGACGCTCGAACCCGACCCGGGCGACCTGCCCGAACTGGCGCGGCGGGCCGCCAGCGGCCGTCCGTACTATGTGGACGGTGCCAGCGGCACGTGGCGGGTACGCGTCGACCGGACGTTCGACGGCGGGTACATCGTCAACGCGTTGTCGCTCACCGAACTGCAGAGGACCCAGGACAGGCTCGTCGTCATCAACCTCGTCGTGGCGATGCTGGCGCTGGTGTTCCTGGCGCTGGCGTCGGCGACGGTCGTCCGGGTCGGGCTGCGGCCGTTGACGCGCATGGAGGAGACCGCGGCCCGCATCGCCGGTGGCGACCTGTCGCAGCGCGTCGCCGACGCCGATCCGCACACCGAGTCGGGCCGGTTGGGGTTGGCGCTCAACACGATGCTGACGCGCATCGAGGAGGCCGCCGGTGCCCGGGCCGACTCGGAGCGGCGGCTGCGGCAGTTCCTCGCCGATGCGGCGCACGAGCTGCGCACGCCGCTCACGTCGATCCAGGGCTTCGCCGAGCTGTACCGGCGCGGGGGCGCGCCGCCCGGTCCGGCCCTCGACGAGGCGATGGGGACGATCGAGAACGAGGTCGGCCGGATGCGGTTGCTGGTCGACGATCTGTTCACGCTGGCCCGCCTCGACGAGGAACGGCCGATCGCCGACGGCCGCGTCGACCTGCTCGCCGTGGCCGCCGAGGCGGTGCGCGACGCGCACGTGCGGGTCCCGGACCGGTTCGTGCGCCTGGCCGCGCTCGACGACCGGCAGGACACGTTCGAACCGGTGACGGTTCCCGGCGACGAGGCGCGCATCCGCCAGGTGGTGGCGAACCTGGTGGGCAACGCGCTCCAGCACACCGGAGACGACGTCCGCGTCGTGGTGCGCGTCGGGCGTCCCATGGCCCCCGGCGGAGAGCGACCACCGACCACCGCGATCGGTGACGCGCTGCCCGACGGCACGCCGGTGGCGGCGGTCGAGGTGTGCGACGCCGGGCCGGGCATGGCCGCTGCCGACGCGGAGCGCGTGTTCGAACGGTTGTACCGGGCCGATCCCAGCCGTTCGCGGCAGCACGGCGGTGCCGGGCTGGGGCTCGCGATCGTGGCCGCGATCGTGCAGGCGCACCACGGGCGGATCGAGCTCTGGACGGCGCCCGGCGCGGGCGCGCGGTTCCGCGTCCTGTTCCGAGCTTTCTCTGAGGAGGCGTAAGCACTCTTCCGAGGCTCGACCGCGACGATCCTCGTCATGCGTGTGTGGCGGCGGCCGACCGTGCTCGTCAACGTGGCCCTGGCCGTGGTGGCGGTGGGTGGCGTCCTGTGGGCCGTGCGGACGGTGCGCGGGCCGGCGACCGCCGAGGCGGACACCGTGGGTTCGCAGCAGCGGGTGGTGGCGGTGACCCGGGGCGACGTGACCGCGTCGGTGTCGGCGAGCGGGAACGTGCGGAGCGCGTCGACCGCGGCGGCCACCTTCGTCACCGACGGCACGGTCACCGAGATCCTCGTGAAGGTCGGCGACGTGGTGTCGAAGGGTCAGAAGCTGGCGAAGGTCGACGCCACGTTGGCGCAGGCGCAACTCGACACCGCGAAGGCGAACCGCACCGCGGCGGGCGCGAACCTCACGCGGGTCCGCGCCGCCGGTGGCGACGCGGCGTCGGTGGCCGCGGCGTCGGCGACGGTCAGCAGCGCCGACGCCGAGGTGGCGGGCGCCGAGGCCGCCGTCGAGGGCACGGTGCTCACGGCGCCGATCGCGGGCACGGTGACCGCGGTGAACGGCGCGATCGGGTCCGCCTCGAACGCCACCACCGGCTCCGGCAGCGGCTCGGACAGCGGCTCGGACAGCGGTTCCGGCAGCGGTTCCGGCAGCGGTTCCGGCAGCGGTTCCGACAGTGCTGCCGGTACCGGGTTCGTGGCCATCGCCGACCTCGCGACCCTGCAGGTGTCGGCGAACTTCGCCGAGGCCGACGCGACGAAGCTGACGGTGGGGCAGGCGGCCACGATCACGTGGAGCGCGTTGAGCGGCACCCGCGCCACCGGCACCGTGGCGACCGTCGCGCCGACCGCCACGACGCAGAACAACGTGAACTCGTACGCGGTCGTGGTGTCGATCGCGTCGCCGCCCGCCGGGGTGCGGCTGGGGCAGAGCACGACGGTCCAGGTGACCGTCGCGGAGGCGGCCGGCGCGGTCCGGGTGCCGACGCTCGCCCTGCGCGGAACCGGAAACCAACGGACGGTCGACGTGATGGTCGACGGTGCCGTCGAGACCCGCACGGTGGAGATCGGTGTGGAGGGCAACCAGTTCGCCGAGGTGCGGTCGGGGCTCGCGGTGGGCGACCGGGTCGTGGTGACGATGCAGTCCGGTGGAACCGGCACCAACCAGGGTCCCGGCGGCCTCCTGCCGGGCGGCGGCTTGCAGGGCGGCGGGTTCCCGGGCGGCGGCGCCGGCCCGGGCGGCGGGCGGGGCGGCAACTGATGGGCCGCACCGTTCTCGACGTCGGCGACGTGCGGAAGACCTACGGCAGCGGCGAGACCGCCGTGCACGCGTTGCGTGGCCTCTCGTTGAGCGTGGGTCGCGGCGACTACGTCGCCATCATGGGCTCGTCGGGTTCCGGCAAGTCGACGCTCATGAACATCCTGGGCTGCCTCGACGTCCCGTCGTCGGGGACCTACCTCCTCGACGGCGTCGACGTGAGCCGGCTGACCGACCGGCAGCTGGCCCTGGTGCGCAACCGGCGCATCGGTTTCGTGTTCCAGTCGTTCAACCTGATCCCGCGCATGACCGCACTGTCCAATGTAGAGCTTCCGCTCGCGTACGCCGGGGTGCGGGCCGCCGAGCGCCGGCGACGGGCGCGGGCCGCGCTGGCGCTGGTCGGGCTGACCGAACGGGCCGGCCACGAGCCGAACCAGCTCTCCGGCGGCCAGCAGCAACGCGTCGCCGTGGCCCGGGCGCTGGTGACCGCGCCGGCGCTGGTGCTGGCCGACGAGCCCACCGGCAACCTCGACACCGGGTCCACAATGGACGTTCTGGGTGTGCTCGACCGGCTGAACCGGTCGGGCCGCACGATCGTGCTGATCACCCACGAACCCGAGGTCGCGCAGCACGCCCGCCGGCTCGTCCGGTTGGTCGACGGCCGGATCGTCGAGGACGTGAGGACCCGGTGACGCTCGTCGAGACGGTCCGGTTCGCGCTGCGCGGGATCACGGCCAACAAGCTGCGTTCGGGCCTGACCGTGCTCGGCATCCTCATCGGGGTCGCGGCGGTGATCCTGCTGGTGGCTGTTGGAAACGGTTCCGCCAGGCAGGTCCAGGAGTCCATCGAGCAACTGGGTACGAACACGCTGACGGTCACGGGTGGCTCGCAGCGGGGCGGCGGCGCCGCGACGACGAGCACCGCGCTGACGATGGACCTCGTGCCGGCACTGTCGGACCGGACGTTGGCGCCACACGTGAAGGCCGTCGCGCCAGTGGTGACCGGGTCGCAGACGGCCACATACGACGGCACCGACCACACCGTCCCGCAGTTCGTCGGCACCTACCCCGGATACGTGTCCGCGTCGAACTACACCGTGGCGCGCGGGGCGGTGTTCGCCGCCGACGATACCCGCAAGGTCGTGCTTCTCGGCAGCACCGTGGCCACCGAACTGTTCGGCCGGGTCGACCCGTTGGGCCGTCAGATCACGGTGACCGGCAAGCTGTTCACGGTGATCGGGGTGCTCGCCGAGAAGGGCGGCTCGGGGTTCAACGATCCCAACGACGTCGCGATCGCGCCGGTGGGCGCGGTGCAGGAGTCGCTCACCGGTTACGGGTCCATCAACCAGTTGCTGGTGCAGGCGACCGGTCCCGACGACGTCGGCGCGGCGCAGGCGGAGGTATCGACGATCCTCACCGCCCGGATCGGCTCGTCCTTCCGCATCCTCAACCAGTCCCAGTTGCTGGCGACCCGCACCGACACGGCAAACACGTTCACGGTGCTGCTCGGCGCGGTGGCCGGCATCAGCCTTCTCGTCGGCGGCATTGGAATCACGAACATCATGATGGTGACCGTCACCGAGCGGACCCGCGAGATCGGCATCCGTAAGGCGCTGGGTGCGCCGAAGCGCGCGGTGCTGACCCAGTTCCTCGTGGAGGCAACGGTTCTGAGCCTCATCGGCGGGTTGTCGGGTGTGCTCGTCGCGGTCGTCGGTGCGCAGTTCACGATCGCCGGCATCGAGCCGGTGGTCGTGCCGAGCTCGGTGGCGCTGGCGCTCGGCGTGTCCGTCGCCATCGGGTTGTTCTTCGGCAGCTACCCGGCCAGCCGGGCGGCGTCCCTTCGACCGATCGAGGCATTGCGATATGAGTGATCCCTTCGAGGAGCCCGTCGAGGACGACCTCGACGAGCGTCTGGCCGCCGCCGCGCCGAAGCGTCTCGCGAACCGCGCGACCTACGCGTTGCTCGCGCTCGTCATCGCGGTCGCCGGGTTCATCGGGGGCACGCAGGTGCAGAAGCGTTACGGGACCCCGGAAGCGGCGTCCGCCGCCGCGCCGACCGGTGCCGCGCAGTTCCCCGGCGGCGGCGCCGGCCGGGCGAGCGGCGCGCCGGGCGGGGGTGGTCGTGGGGGCATCACGGGGACGGTGAAGCTGGTCGACGGCACCACGGTCTACATCGAGACACCCGACGGGCAGACCATCACCGTGCGGACCACCGGCGACACGGTCGTCCTGGTGCCCGGCAGGCTGGCCGACCTCGCGGTCGGATCGACGGTGACCGTGCAGGGCCAGAACGCCGACGGCACCGTGACCGCGACGTCGGTGACCAGGGCCAGGTGACACCGGTCTTGTTGTCATATTGACGTAAACGGCTGCCGGGGGCTACCGTTGTTTTCGTCAGGATGACACATATTCGCCGCCCGCCCGGGCTCTTTGCCCTGGCGCTTCGCCCTGGCGGCCGGTGGGGCGGCCACTCCGGAGGGGACACCCAGCGATGGCACCTGAGCCGGACATCAGCGCCGGAGTCGTCGCCTTCGAGGGCGGCGGGGCCGTTACCCGCTACGTCACCGACGTCGGAATCCTCACCGTGCTCCCCGAGGAGCTCACGGCCGTGGTCGACACGCTGCAGAACCACGTCGCGTTCCGGACCGAACGGCAGGCCGGCGGCTGGCAGACGTTCCACGCGACCGTCGCCGCCGAAGGCCGCGACGTGCGCGTCGTCGCGACGCAGGCACCCGGCCGGGGTCCGCGCGCGGCCGACGTCGCGTTCGACCGTCTACAGAGGACGTTCGAGGTGCCGCTGGTGCTCCTCGTCGGGACCGCCGGTGGGGTCCATCCCGACGTCGAGGTCGGTGACGTCGTGATCGCCGACGAGATCGTCTACTACGACGCCCGCCGCGGGACGGCCGACGGCCCGCGTTGGTGCGGCCGGACCCGGCCGATGGCGGCGCCGGTGCGGGTCCAGGTGGACGAGTTCTTCCGCCACTACCGGGGACTCGTGGCGGCCCCCGACGGCGAGGTGGTGCGCGTCTTCCGCGGCCCGGTCGCCTCCGGTCACCCCGCGGTCCTTGACGCGGACCCGGACCTTGTCGACCAGATCCGGCGGCTCGAAGAGGGGACCGTCGCGGTCGAGACCGGGGCGGGCGGTGTGGGTCCGGCGTTCTACGAACGGATCGACCACGACGCGGCCCTGCGTGGTTGGCTCGCCATCCGCGGCATCTCCGGCTGCTCCGACGCCGCCGGGAGCGCCGATCGGCACCAGTTCGCGGCCGACAACGCGGCGCTGGTGGCCAACCGGCTGCTGCCGCTGCTGAGCCTGGTGGAGCCGGCGTGACCGCCGGTGTCGCCGCCGCCGTTGGACGGCTGGGCTCCCGCTCCACGCGGCGAACGCGGGCGGGTCTCGCGGTCGACCTCGTCATCCTGACCGTTCGTGACGGCATCTTCACGGTGCTGCTGGTCGACCGCGGCAGCGGCCCGTTCCGGCACCGGCGGGCGCTGCCGGGTGGTTTCGTGCACCACGGCGAGGAGCTCGAGGACGCCGCCACCCGGGAACTGCGCGAGGAGACCGGCCTGCCCGCCGGAGGTCTGCACCTGGAGCAGGTCCGGACCTATGCGTCCTGTGGCCGTGACCCCCGGGGTCGGGTGGCGTCGGTCGCGTACCTGGCGATCGCGCCGGACCTGCCGGTGCCGACGGCCGGCAGCGACGCGTCGAGCGCCCGCTGGGTGGCGGTCGACCGCGTCGGCCGGCTGGCCTTCGACCACAACACGATCCTCGCCGACGCGGTGGAGCGGGCCCGGTCGAAGCTGGAGTACTCACCGCTGGCCGCCGCGTTCTGCCCGGAGCCGTTCACGATCGGCGAGCTCCGGGCGATCTACGAGGCGGTGTGGGGGGGTGCGGCTCGACCGCCGCAACTTCCACCGGAAGGTCTCCGGTGTCGACGGTTTCCTCGTGCCGACCGGTGACCGGCGCACCCCACCGACGGGACGGCCGGCGCTGCTGTACCGGCGCGGTCGCACCGGAACCCTCCACCCGGCGATCCTGCGCCCGTCCCCGCAGCCGGCGACCTGACCGCGATCTGTCTACGGTGGACGGTGTGGAAGCTCCGCCGCCGGGCGGAGCGGGAGGGCGGGGCGGGACCATGAGATATGTGATCGGACCGGACGTGGCGCTGCGCCTGGCCGGCGAGGACGCCCGGATCGCCGAGGGCCACAAGCTGGTCGCGCCCACCCTGCTCCGCTCACAGGTGCTGTCGCTGCTGTACCGGTCGGCGCAACGGGGCGACCTGACCCGCAAGGACGCCGACCGTCAGCTCAACTACCTGCGGGCGCTCCGCATCCGGCTGCTCGGCGACCGCGTGAGCCAGAGCGTCGCCTGGCGCATCGCCGCCGAGCGCGGCTGGGCGGACACCTACGACGCGGAGTACGTCGCGGTCACGCAGTTGCAGGCGGACAGCTTCGTGACGCTCGACAAGCGGCTCGCCGACTCCGTCGGGGACCTGGTGAACCTCGCGCCGGTCGAGGACCTGTACCCGTAGCCGCCGGGTCACGTCGCCAACGACCGCAGCGCCCGGTCGAGGGTGCCGAACACGGTGTCGGAGCCGTCGTCGTCCCAGTTCGGGGTGGGGTCGGGCTGGCCGGGCGCCGGTGCCCACAGCCACCAGAGGTTCTGCCACCGGTCGAGCATCCGGCCGAGGGTGGTCTCGCCGTAGAACGGGGTGGGTTCGGTCACCGTGGCGGCGCCACGCGCGTTCGCGCGCTCCAGGACCGTGGCCACGTCGTGGACCCACACCTGCAGCAGGCCGGGGCGCGCCGGCCATCCGTCGAGGCGGTCGGCCAGCATCAGGTCGACGGTGCCCAGCCGGACCTGCGCGTGAACGAGCTTGCCGTCGGGCGTGGGTGTGCGCGCCTCAACGCTCTCGGCGACGCCGAACACCTCCGTCACGAACGAGACGAGCCCGTCCGCGTCATCGACGATCACGAACGGGTTGAGCACGGCGCCGGCCCCGGGCACGGACTCCGGTGGAAGCAGGATCATGCGTCGAGCCTCGCACCGATACAGGTCAGTTCCTGTCCGGACGTGCGGTTACCTGCTGTATCGACGCAAATGCTCTGCGTTCCCTGTCCGTCATACTGAAACCATGGACTTGCGGAACCCGCAGGGCACCCAGATCGGGAACAGCAACATCCAGCACAACTACTTCACCGCCCCGCAGCCGTCCGCCCGACCGACCCGGGCCTCCAACATCCCGGCACACGGCCGGTTCTTCGTCGGTCGGCACGACCAGCTTGCCCATCTGGAGCGCCTGGTGGCCCGCGGCGGTGGTCGCGCCGTTCTGTGCGGCACCCATGGGGTCGGCAAGACCCAGCTCGCGATAGAGCTTCTGAACCGTTGCGGGACGACGCCCGTCCGGTGGTGGATTCCGGCCGCGCAACCGGAGACGATCGCCGCCGAGCTGGCCGCCCTCGGCCGGGCGATCGGCCTGCCTGAGCTACCCGACCGCAACCACTACCTGGCGGGCGTCCTCGCCGACCTCGGAGAGCGGGACGACTGGCTCGTCGTCTTCGACAACGCCACCCGACCCGCGTCGTTGGTTCCCTACCTGCCGGCCGGTGGCGGCACCGTTCTGATCACCTCCGTGTACCCGGCCTGGGGGACGCTCGCCGAACGGGTTCCGGTGGGTGTCTTCTCCGACGCCGAGGCGGTCGAGCTGCTGTCCGCCCGCACCCCCATGGGCGCAGAGCAGGCGCTGGCCCTGGCACAGGATCTGGGTGCGCTGCCGCTCGCGTTGGACCAGGCGGTGTCGTACCTCGAACAGACCGGCCTCACGGCCGACGAGTACCTCGGCCTGCTCCGGCGCAACGGCGAGTTGATGCTGAACCGGGGTGCGCCATCGCTGTACGGAGCAACCGTGGACGCTACGTTCCGGGTGGCCGTCGAGCAGGTCGAGCAGCGCTCCACGGCGGCGCTCGAGTTGCTGGAGATCTGCGCGGTGTTCGCGCCGGCGGACATCCCGCACGATCTCCTGCGGGTCGCCCCGGAGGCGCTCCCGCCCGCACTCGCGGCGGCGGTCGGCGACGACCTGACCTACGCGGACACCGTGGGCGTCCTCACCAGCTACTCCCTTGTCCGGCGCGACGTCACAGGCCTCCAGGTGCACTCGCTCGTGCAGGCGGTCACCCGCCGGCGGATGGACGCCGATCGCCGCGGCGCACAAACGCGGGCCGCTGGTCGGCTGCTGATCGCGGCGTTCCCGTCCGACAGCTACTTCGACGCCGCGATCTGGCCCACCTGCGAGCGGCTGCTGGCGCACCTGCTCGCGGTCGTGACGGAGCTTCTGACGGTCCTTCCGACGGCTCCCGACAGCGTCGACGACGCGGCGGAACTCCTGCACCGGGCGGGCGTGTACCGGTGGGGACGTCAGGACTTCGACGGTGCCCGTGAGCACTTCGCCCGTGCGGCAGCACTGCGCGAGGAGCGGCACGGCGGCTCCCACCCCGACGTCGCGGTCAGCCTGAACCACCTCGGGTTGGCCCTGCGGTCTCTGGGCCGGCTCGACGAGGCCGCGACGGTTCAGCGGCGCGCCCTGGCGATTCGTGAGGAGGCCTTCGGCCCCCACCATCCGGCCGTGGCCATCACGCTCAACGATCTCGGCACCGTCCACCACGAACGTGGCCGGTACGCGGAGGCGTTGGAGCTGCATCGGCGGGCGATCGCGATCCGTCGGAGCGTGCTCGGCTCCGACGATCCGTTCCTCGCGACCAGCCTGGCGAACCTCGGCGCCACCCTCACCGCTGTCGGTCGGCTCGACGATGCGGCCGCCGCACTCGACGAAGCCCTGGTCATCCGCACGTCGGTGTTCGGACCCACCCATCCCCGGGTGGCGTTCAGCCTCGAACGCATCGCGCTCAACGAACAGGCACGAGGCTCGCTGGCCGAGGCGCGTGCCGCCATGGAGCGGGCCATCGAGATCCGCACCGGCGCCTACGGCCCGGACCACGAGCTGGTCCGCCGGAACGTCAGCCAGCTCGCGTCGATGCGTCGAGCCGGCGATGCGGGTGGGTGACGGCCATGGCACGGCAGCAACGGCTGACTCCCCGGGAGCGCGCCTGGCTGACCTCCCGGCTGCACGAGCTGGACGCGGACGAACGGCGTTCACCGTTCCGCGAGTCGCCGGTGACGGTGGCGTCCCGGATCCGGCGGGCCCTCGCCGACCTTCCGGAGGAGTGGCGCGAACCGGCCCGGTGGCTGTTCGCCCTCACCCGCTACCTGTCCCGGCCGGAACTGCACCGGGCCTGGCGGTCGTTGTGGGCAACCTTCCAGGAGCAGCAGGCCGTGCGGTCACCCACCGAGGTGCTCGTCCTGGAACTCGATCGCGACACCCTCCGCGACGACTTCTACCGGGCCAACTGCCTGCCCGGACGCCTCGACGACAACCTGCCCTTCCGGTCCAGCCACGACCTTGCCTCCGCGCTCTGGATGGTGGAGGCGGGGCGGCCACCACCGGAGTACGCCGGGGCGATCCGGGCGCTGCGGACCCGGTCGCACTGGGTTCTGCTCGCCGATCTCGGGCTCAGCGGTGCGAGCATCGCGGCGGAGGTCGACCGCCTGACCACCGTCCAGAGGATCATCCATCCGCTCCGGCCGGTACGCGTCACGTGTCTGATCCAGGCCGCGACCGATCGGGCGCGCGAACGCCTTGCCGCTGACAGCATTGGCCACATCGCCGCGATCAGGCTCGTGAACTCGATCTCCACACTTCCGGTCGGCTATGCGGACCTGCCGGGTGAGGTACCGGATGCGGTCACGCGGTTCTGCCGCTGGTTCGCCGACCACCACGTCGCCGGGTCCGGCCATCGTCTCGGCGGTGCCGGTCCCGACACCGCCGCTTTCGGCCGCAGCGCTGCGGGTCTCCTCGTGGTGACCCACAAGAACACACCGGACAGCACGGTGCCTCCGCTGTGGTTGTCGACGCACAGTCCGCCATACCGGGCGCCGTTCGAACGCCTCGAGTCCCGGGTCGGGCTGGGCTGGACCGGCCGGAAGGAGTGGTACGCCCGGCTGCGCCGCGACGACGCGTTGCGCACACGGCTGTCCCATCTGGTCTCCCGGATGTGATCGACGGCCGTCTCGCCGAACGGCTGCCGGGCCGGATCGACGTCGTTACAGTGACGGATACATGCAGATCGGAGTACGTCGCATGAGCACGACGGTGACCTGATGGAAGCCGGGAATGCGTGGCGGCCGGCGACGCTGCTCGGCCGACTTCCACCACCTGTCCGTAGCGCGTTTCTGGAGCTCGGCGTCCCAAAGCGGTTCGCGCGCAACGTCGAGTTGATCAGCGAAGGAACCAACGGCCGGCAGGCGTTTCTGATCCTGCGCGGACATGTCAAGGTGACGACCGGAACCGACACCGGCACCGCGCTGCTCAGTGTGCGTGGCGAGGGCGACCTGATCGGCGACATGGCCGCCATCAGCGGCCTGCCCCGGTCGGCGACGGTCACGACCTGCACCGCGGTCGAAGCTCGACTGATCCTTCACGTGACCCTGCATGACTTCATCGCGCGTCATCGCGTCGCCGGAGAACTGATCAACGCCCGCGTGGTGGAACAACTGCACTTCGCCAACCGGCGCCGGGTGGAGTATGCGACCCGCACGGTCGTCCAACGCCTCGCGGCGGTGATCGACGAGCTCGCCCAGGTGTGCGGCGAGCCGACCCCGGGCGGCGGGATCCGGCTGCCCGCCTGGTTTCCGCAGGCGGACATCGCCGATCTGGTGGGTGCCTCGGAGGGCAGCGTCCAGCGCGAACTCGGCAAGCTCCGCGAGCAGAAACTGATCGACACCCGCTACCGTTCGGTGGTCATTCTCGACCGGGCCGGCCTGGCCGCAGTCGCGGATCCGCGCGACCCGTCCTAGTCCTCGGCCTCGGAGTACCGCGCCGCGCGACGGTCGATCTCCTGCTCGAGCAGCTCCTCGCGCCGTTCGTCGTCGGTGCGCCGCCGATCCTTGATCTGGTCGATGGCCTCGTCCCGGTCGCGGTCGATCTCGTTGATGGCCTTGTCGGTCGCCGCCTGCTCGCGGCGCTCGGCCACCTCCAGCTTGCGCTCGCGGGCCAGTCGGCGCGCCTGCAGCTGGCGGTGGACCTGAATGTCGTAGCTGGTCGTTCCGCCGAGCATCTTGGCGAGCACGGGCAGGCTGTCGACGACGATCAGCAGGATGCGCACCAACCAGTTGGCAGCGAGGACGAAGCCGCTCTGGTCGGAGAGCCGCTCCAGGCCGCGCGCCTCGTCGATGATGTCGATCTGCCCGTACGAGCTCTCCCGGTCGTTCCGCTTCGCGGCGATCGCCTCTTCGAGCTGCCGGTTATAGGCACCCCGAGCGGTCGCCAGCTCGCCGGTCAACGTGTTGATCTGGGTGTCGAGGGCGGCCAGCGCGGCGCGCTTGCCCGGTAGGTCGATCTGGGCTTCGAAGTCGTTCGCCACCTTCCAGGCACTGTCGCAGCGGAAACCCTTTCCCGGGTTGCCGGAGGTGTTGTCGCGCTTGACGCCGGCGCACTCGTCCTGTGCGAGCTTCTGCTTCTCGACCAGCTGGGTGTTCAACGTTTCGATCGTGGCGCTCTGGGTCTTCCGTTCCTCTGTCAGCTGGTCCAGCTTGTCGGAGATCTCCTGCGGAGACTTGAGGGGAAGGTGGTACCCCTCGCACTCCGGCCGGCCCTGCGTGGATCCCGTCTCGGGATTGCACGTGCGCCAGCGGCTGGCCTCGCCGTTGACGTCGTCGTTGCGGAACTGCTCGACGTTCGTCCGGATCGCCGGATTGAAGATCCACAGGACGAGCGGCTCGGCGATGACCGTGCCCAGGAGCACGGCCATCACCAGACGGGGAACGAAGATCAACATTCGGTTGCCGCCGATGGCACCGTGTGTGCTGGACACCATCCAGCTGTCGACGACCAGAACGAGGAAGCCCCAGAAGACCGCTATCGGGACGACGGCGATCCACGGCACGTCGACCACCCGCTGCAGCGCCGTGAACAGCGAGACCGCCGCCATCAGACCGGTGTTCACCAGGATGAGGCCGAGCCGTGTGTACCGCGGCCGTTCCTCCGGAACGGTGTCGAGAAGCTCTTCGCGGACACCGATCAGCCGACGCGGCCAGCGGGCGAAGCTGTCGTCGGGATCCGCGGGTCGCAGCGGGTCGCTGCCTGCGCCGCCCGCGATCGGACGGTCGACGGTGGTCTCAGTCATCCTCTTCGTTCACCTCGACGTCGATGTCGATGGGTTCGTCGGATTCGAGCCCGCCGTCGCCGGATGCCTTGGCGTCATTCGGCCGGCCCTCCAACGCCGCCTGCTCCTCCTCGGCGGGCAGCTGCCGGTGCCGCCCACCACCCAGGCTGTTGGGTTCGAGCCCGGAGATCTTCTCGACCAGCCGCTCGGGCTGCATGTCGACCATGTCGAGGTGCCCACGCTTGGCCAACTCGCCAACGAGTTCGACGTTGACCTCCATCTGCTTGTGACGGTCCTCGCGCTCCTCCTGCCGCAGACGCTCCAGTTCCGCTCGGACGGCCTCGCGTTCGACCTGGGCGTCCTGCCTGCGCAGCCGACGGTCCTCGCGCTCCGCCTCACGCTTCAGCCGCTTGTCCTCGCGGGCCGCCTCACGCGCACGGTTGCGGTCCTCCCGGTCCTCCCGCTCGCGTTCGCGCGACCACTCGACCTCCTGACGCTCGTCGGCCCGGTCGAGCGCCAACTGCTCACGCCGGTACTCGTCCTGCCGCTCCAGGTCAGCGGACATCTTGCCGGCGAGCTCCTTGATGTTGATCTCGCCCTGCCGCTGGGCGTAGATCAACGCCTTGAGGGGGTCGTCGCCGAACGCCGCCATGGCCTGCTCGACCTCGCGCTGGGCGAACTCCATCTCCTCGGCCCGCAGCATGCGCTTGTGACGACTGTCGCGGAGCGTCGCCGCCTGCTCGGCTTCCTGGTCCTCGCCGGCGGCCTCGTGACGATCGCGGCGCTTCCGTGCCTCCATGCGCCGCTGATGCTCTTCCTGGACGCTCTCCTGCTCGTGGGAGTAGCCCCGCTTCTCCGTCTCCAGCACGTGATCGCGCCGGGCCTCCCAGCGGGCCTTCTGGAAGCTGGCCAGCTCGTCCGGGGTCAGCACCTCCACGCCGTCGAGCACGACCTGCATGCCCTGCACGTCCGGCGGCTTGACTTCCGCGTACGCGCGGATGCGGGCGTGCACCTCGCGACGCACCGCGTTCAGCTCGGTCATCCGGTACGGCAGCCCGAGATGCACCAGCTTCTGGTCGCGTCGCAGGTAGGCCAGAATCGCCGCGTCCGCCCGGATGTTCTCCCGGACCACCCGCGCGGGATCGATGACCGTGCACGCGAACGTCACCTGCACGGTGAAGTTGCTGGCCTCGGCCGACGGCATCGTCAACGACACGGTGACCGGAACGCCGGCGCTGACGTCGACCACGCTGACGTGTGACGCCCCGACGACCACGTCGGAGTCGCGACCGAGCTGGCCTTTGTCGACCACGTGGCGACCCTGGACCCGGTAGACCAGCGCCTCGTGCGCTCCCGCCTTCGGCAGCTCCGACGCGTCGCGTGTCTTGCGACCGAGACGGAACAGACCCCGGCTGCCCGCCTCATTCAGGTACTTGCTTGAAACGATCGGATACGCGCTCATGTACGAAGTCCCCTGTTAGCGTCGTTTGCGGTAATGGCGTTCGATGACATCCAGCACGATCAGGGCCAGCGACTCCTTGGACTTGCCGCGGATGCGCCGGTAGGCGTCGACGGCTTTGAAGTCCCGGTAGAACCGGTCGATCTGCTCGGACTGCATCGCGGTCATGATCGACTCGCCGAGCTGCCGGGCAAGTTCCCGCGGTTCGTCGGAGATCTTCGCCAGCCTGCTCAGCCCGTCCCAGAGCGACTCGAGAACCATCTTGCGGAACGGTTGATGCGAGATGGCGCTGGCCCAGAGGCGCGCGATCAGGTGGATCCGGACGGGTTCGTCGGGCAGGTACTTCTCCAGGTACACGAACGTCACCGGGATCTTCCGCTCGTCCCGAAGGAGCAGAAGATCGCGCAGGACGACGCGGGCCCGCTGGACGACCTGCACGTCCTGCGGCCTGGTGATCGGCCGGTCCAGTTGGCGCTCGAGCGTCGTGAGCACCTTGCCGGCTTCCTCCGTGGAGCGCGTGAGGGTCGCGAACAGCAGCGCCATCGCGTAACAGGCCTCTTCGTAACCCTGTGCCGACTGGATGATCAGGTTCCAGAGCTGCTTGATGGAGTGGGCCGGATCGCAGGCGCCGAGTTCGCCGCTGTACACCATGGCCGCCGCCCATCGCTGCTTGGGCGTGCCATGGTTCGCCCACTGCTTGGCGATCTTCAGGGCGACCGGCATGGTGTCTTCCGCGTAGCACATCCACCACAACGTGTACACCGCGGTCACCTGGCCGGGAGCGAGGATCTGCCCCTTGGACCACGGGTGCAGGTACGCCCCCTCGACCTCGTCGAAGTCGACCGCCGCCAGCAGCGCCAGCCCTTCGGCGACCCGCAGTTCCTGATCCTGCTGGAGGACGATGCCGCACAGCCATTGGGCGATCGCGTCCCAGAACGGGTTCGGGTAGCGGCGCGACAGTTCGATCAGCACGTGCCGCCGGTACGCGCGGCTGCGGAACTCCAGCACCCGGCGGTCGGCGGTGTACCCGGCGACGTGGCGTTCGACCATCAGGCTGTTCTCGAGCACCCGGTGCCGCCGACCGGTCACCAGCGCGGGCGGGTCGGTGCCCTTGCGCGCAGGCTTCGCCCGCGTCTCCATGGCGCCGTGCTTCTCCAGCAGCTCCGCCAGTTCCCGGTGCATCCAGTCCAGCTCCCGGTTGGACACACCCTCGATGAACGCGAGCACCGCGACCTCGACGATCTCCCTGGCCTCGCGTGGCTCGTCGAACCAGTCCTGTACCCGGCGCGCGCAGGTCTCGCCGAAGGTCTCCAGGATCTTCTCGTGCGGCTCGCGTTCCGCGAGTCTCCTGGCGACGTCGGCGAACTCCGCCATCGAACACTCGATGGTGGTTTCGGCGACGACCCTGGCGATCACCTCGTCGTCCAGTTCCACGTCGTGGTCGGCCAGGAAGCCCACCAGGGTCGCGTGCAGGTCCGGCCGCTGCCAGTCGAAGTGACGGACGGAGTCCACCTTCGTATCGGCGGCCAGGACGGTGGTGACCACGAGGTAGGCGTTCGCGTTGCGGACCTGTTCGCGGATGTCGCGCCACGCGAAGTCATGGTCTTCGCTGGTGGCCGTGTCGACCTGGTTGATGACGAGATAGCCGAAGTCCTTCTGGTACTTCCGAGCGGCCAGGTGCTTGAGGTCGCTGGTGGCCGACATCACCACCAACTGGCCATGCGTCACCTCACGGAGCAGGTTCACCGCACCGGCGCGCTTGCCGAGACCGGTGCGTCCGCAGAGAACCACTACGTGGTCGTTCTGCAGACGCTCCACCGCGTCGCCCCAGCGGTCCGGACGGCAGTAGTAGCGCAGGTCGGCCGTCACCTCGGACTCGTTCATCTTCCGCGCGGTGTTGCGACGGCGCTGGTCGCCCGGAGACGCACCGCTCTGGCCGATCGTGCCGGCCCGGACCTGGTCCTGGAAGATGTTGATCAGGTTGCCGAACTGGCTGGGCATCAGGTCGTCGCGGTCGCCGTGCCCGCGGGTCCGGGTCGGCCCCGAACGCCGCGCACCGTCGGAGCGGGACCCACTGTCGGAGCGGGACCCACCGCGGGGAGCCGTCGATGGCTCTTCGCCGGACCCGTCGGGTTCCTCCTCGGACCCGGAGCCCTCGTCGGCGGTGTCGGGATCGGTGTTCCCGCCCGGTAGCTCGGCCGTGTCCTCGGTACCGGTGTCTTCGCCGTCGGGTTGCCCCGGCTGCGTCCGGTCCTCGTCGTCGGCCGGTTCAGCCACTGAAGTACTCCTGCTTGATACCGATCACGTCTGCGGTGACCTGGTCCTCGAAGACGTTCGTCTGCTGGAAGCGGGCCGGAGGAGGGCCGGGACGGTTCGCCGGCTCCCGCGCCGGCGCCTGCTCCCGCGCCGGTGGCGGCTTCGGCGTCGGCGCCGGCTTCGGTGCCGACGGGGTCGACCCGGTGGGGGGTCCGGCCGGGGGTGTGGTCAGGTCCAGGGCGTGCACATCGTGGCCGGGCACATACAGCCACGCCTCGTCGCGATACTCCTTCACCTCCACCTGGATGCGGCGGAAGAGCTTGGGCCCGAGCCTGGTGTGGCGTTGTGCGACGAGGTTCTGGAAGATGCTGTTCGACAGGACGACCACGAGGCTCGCCTCCGGCGCCGCGGCCTGCGCCGCGCGAGCCGCGGCACATCCGACGAGCCGGCTCACCACGACGACGCCGGCGCCCGAGTATCCGTTGGCGGCCGGCGCGGCGACTCCCATGTGAACGGCCATCCGTAGGCGCAGCCGGGCATTCTCGATACGATCGTCGTTGTATTCCTGCAGCCGGTCGGCCAGTACCCGCACGTAGGCGTCGAGTACCGTCACCATCCCCTCGTCGGCCGGAAGAATCGCGAGTTCCCCGTCGCCGCCCGGCTGGCACACCCATTCGTCGCGGCGAAGGCCGACCTCGGCGGCGCTGGCCCGCAGCATGTCGGCGAGTCCCCGCTGCATGGCGGCCTGCCGCCGGTCATCGGCCGCACCGTACCCCTTGGCATCCACTGAGATCAGTGGCCGCCAGATCCCGCCATTGCTACGCGTCATGATCTCTCCCAGCGGTACTGCATGAGGGTTGTGCGTAAGCCAACTACACGTCCGGGCGCCAGATCACCACAAAGATCGGAATCTCGGCCCGGATCGGAAAAGTGACTGAACAGTGATCAACGCCGCGGAAGATGGCCAGGCTCCGCCGATAGCGGCAAATGATCGCGCCGAGCGTTGCTTTCTGCGAATGTAGCCATTGATGGTGACGCCCAACAATGGACCATTTGGCGGCCGGCACCGTCGTATATCGGAGGGTCGTACGCCACCCGTCGTTGGCTTACGGCAGCCGTTCGGAGTACATCGCAGGAGGATGATTCGAGGGGTCCGCTGGCGATCGGCCCCCCGGGTCCGTACACCTCGGTGACGGCGGAAGCCACTCATCCAGGTTTGGCCGGCCATGACCGACGGGGATCCGGGGCCAGCTTCCTAGCTCGGGGTTCTGAACTCGGCGAACCGGGCGGTCAGGTCGTCGACCCAGTGCGCCGGCGTGCGCCTGTCAGGCAGCGCGACGCCTGCCTCGGCCCGCCACAGCGCGTCGCCGAGGACGGTGCGCAGGTGCCAGGCCATGATCCGGTCGACGTCCACTGTCGTGCCGGTCAGCTGTTCGTGGTGCGTCACCGTCGTGGTGAACAGTTCCATGCCGCAGTCTGCCGGCAGGCAGCGCAGGTCGAACTCGGGTTCGCCGATGCCGACCGTCTCCAGGTCGAGGATCAGGCGCAGCCGCAGGGTCCGCGGGTTCCAGAGATGTTGTCACCGTGAAAGTCGCCGTGCACCAGTACGGCCCGGCGTCGCGAGGGCCCGGTCGGCCCACTCACACCAGGACAGCACCCGGTGTCGCTTAGCGGGTCTGACCAGCGGCCCGAATCGGGCGCGCAGCGTGTGTGTCGTTGTCCGCGTCATCGGCTCGGGCAGTGGGCCGACCGTCCCGGACACCGTTCGCAGCACCTCGGGACAGCGCCACCACCTCGGGCAGCGGCAGCCGGGGTGGCCGTCCGCGCAGCGCGTCGACGGTCGGCTCGTCCAGCCAGGTCGGTCCCCGAGGGTCAGGATGACCGGTCCGGCCCGGCCGCCCGCCGCTGTCGTCTGTCACGACGCGAGTTCGCTGTCGAAGAGCGGGACCATCGAGTGCAGCCAGCGCAACTCCTGTGCGCGGAACTCGAGGTTCTCCGCTGCCTCCGCGGGCGTCAGCGGTGCGTACTTGATGCGGTCGGCGGTGAGTAGCCGGCTGCGTTGGAGTGCGGGCACCACGGTGCGTCGATCGTCGATGCCGTAGGCGTCGGTGAACAGTCGTAGACGGACGGCGATGTCGGGCACAGGGTCGAAGCCCGATTCCCCCAGCACCTCGGGCGGTGCGAGCGGAACGAACTCCCATGCCGCCGCGGCGAGGTCCACCACGGGCTCGACGGGGCCGGCGCAGTCCCAGTCGATGAAAGCCACGGGAACGCCGTCCCGATAGACGGTGTTCCACGGGCCGAGGTCGCCGTGCGAGACGATCTCGCCCGCGCGAGGCGGATGGGGATGGAAGCGGTACCCGGTGTCGACAGGCTGGAACCCACGAGCCGCCTCGTGCAGGCGTCGCAGCAGTCGGGCCGCCCCGACCAGGCTGGCGTCCGACCGGGCGTAGGACGGAAGTCGGTTGCCCCGTCCCGGCGTCCACTGCGGGTCGACGGGCACGTCGCCTTCGATGAAGGTAAGGACTTCGCGTGGGCCCTCGGTGCCGAGGAGCCGGGGCGCTCCGTCGAAGCCCACAGACTCCAGGTGCCCCAGGTACTCGTGCACGCCGCCAGACCACGAGCCCATCGGGCGCAGCACCTGCCCGCCCCGGCGGACGACGCCCGGCGTCATCCTCCCCGCGGGAAGCGGAACATCAGCCGCGTGTCCGGGCTGTTCACCTTCCACCCGGTCACCTTCCACCCGGCCGGTACGGGTCGACACCCCAGCGGACACAGCGGCCGCATGTGCCGCTGACTCATGAGGATGGTGCGCCCGGCAGGATTCGAACCTGCGACCTACCGGTTAGAAGCCGGTGGCTCTATCCGCTGAGCTACGGGCGCGCTGCGCACTACAGCGCCGATAGAGGTTACCTCCCCTCGGCCCGGAACGCCTCGCCATAACCCCTCGGCGCTCGCGCCGTGCCGACGGGCCTGGGCCATCCGCCAATCGGACGATGTTTACATGGGTCGATAGGCCATTACCGTGTGGTACGTGCAGGTGACGACAGATCACATCGTTCCCGTCCTCGCCCACCATTGCGGGCGCCGCACGAGCACCGTCGTCCATGCCTTCGTACCCGGCGTGGGCATCACCTACGCACCGGTGGACTCGCCCGACACGCCACTCGGCTGGGCCGATCTGCACCGGCACGGCCTCGACGAGCGCACCCTGCACCGTCTCGCGTTCGGCAACCTCCACGCGATGATCGACACGGCCAGCCTGCACGGCAGCCCGCCGGCGCTCATGGCCTCGTTCCACGGCATCGAGTCGAGCCTGCTGCTGGCCGACGTGTTCTGGGCCGAACTGGTGCCCGAGCTGCCGGGGACGCCCGTGGTGGCGGTACCGGCGCGCGACGTCCTCGTGATCACCGGATCGGACTCGCCGGCCGGGCTCGACAAGGCGCACCGCTGCGTCGAGCGGGTCATGTTCGCGAACCCGCACCACTCGCTGGTCCCCGACCTCCTGGAGCGGCGCGGCGACCGCTGGCACGTGTTCGACGACGTGCCCGCGGCGGTGGAGGAGCCGGTCGGCACCTGGGACGACGGGTACGGCGAGGCGTACGAGCGCTGGTCGACGCCGGAGGACCGCACGATCGTCCCCCGTCAGCAGCGCTAGTAGTGCTTTGTCGGGTTCCCGGATGCTGTGTGGCGCAACGCATTGAACGACCCACATCGGCGCCGTCCCCGGGCGCCCTCTGCGCCGATCTTGCAGTTATGGCCTCCCTCCAAACACGACATTTCCGCAAATAGGGGCGGCCACGGATGCAAGATCGGCGCACGCTTCGACAAGGGCGCGAGCGCGAGCGGTGCGGCCGGTCAACAGACCTGACGAAGCACTACTAGTCGCCGCCGGCTTCGGCGGCGACCGCGGCGACGGCCTCGGCCCCGACGGCGCTGACCGTCTTCCGTACCGGATCGACCGGGAAGTAGGCCGACATCCACTGCAGCACCGACGCGAAGAGCCTGTCGCGCACCGGTTCCGGCGACAGCGTCAGGTCGTGCATGCCACCTTCGAGGCGGACCAGCGTGGTGTTGCGGCCCAGGGCCGGGGTCCAGCGGGCGATCTGGTCGACGTCGAGTACCGAGTCGGCTGCGCGCGCCGCGTCACTCCAACGGGCCCGCTTGTACGACGCCATCGAGCACGCGACCAGCACGGGTACCTGGATGTCGAGTCCATTGTGGACGCGCGCGTGCCCCTGCCGGATGGCGCGCGCCCACCCGGCCCGTACCGGGAACGGCTGCAGAGGCTTCCAGCCGAGGTCGTACTCCCACTCGCCGTCGTAGTCGCGGTGGAGCGAGCGTCCGTACACCTCGGGTAGGGCCAGCCGCAGCGCGGCGTGCGGTCGGGAGCGCCCCAGCCGCGCCACGGCCGGCGCGATGACCTTGCGCACCATGGCGGAGCCGTTGACGTCGAGGTACGGGCTGTTGAGGAACAGCGCGTCGACCTTGCCCCGGCCGCGGCGGTCGTGTGCCCACAGGGAACTGACGAGCCCGCCGGTCGAGTGGCCGTTGACGAGTAGCCGGTCGTGCCCGTCCTCGTCCCGGATGATCCTGACCGCCTCGTCGAGCTCCTCGTAGTACTCGGCCAGGTCGGTGCAGAAGTTCGGCGTCTGGTGCGGCTGCATGCTGCGGCCGTACTTGCGCAGGTCGAGCGCGTAGAAGTCGAGGCCCGCGCCGAGGAAGAAGTCGGCGAGGTGCGTCTGGAAGAAGTAGTCGACGAAGCCGTGCACGTACAGCACGGCGGCGTTCGTGGGCCGTTCGGACCGGCAGGCGACGAGTGTGGCGGTGACCGCTCCCTCGTCGTCGTCGCGCAGCGGGATGGTGCGGCACGTGTAGGGCTCGCCGAGGACGTCGGTGACCACATCGACACTCACGTCGCGACGGTACGTCACGGTACCGCCGTGGTCCATAGGTGGGGGACCTGCGGCGCCGTCGTGGTCCATAGCAGGGGACCGGCGTGAGCGCGACCCCGTCCACAAGCGCCCTCGCCGTCCACAGATCGCCGTTCACCGCCGCGCCTGTGGCCGGCGCGGCGGCCAGGGTGGAGTGCGGGTCGACTCCCCGACCGGCCGCGGCAACCGGGCCGCGGCCAGGAGAGTAGAGAAGAGTGATTCATGTACGACACGACGAACATCACCGTCGTCGGCAACGCGCTCAACACCCCGGAGTGGCGGCGGTTCGAGCGCACCAACGCACTCGTCGCGAACTTCAAGATCGCGTCGACGTCACGCCGCTTCGACAAGCAGAACAACCGCTGGATCGACGGCGACAACCTGCGGGTGCGGGTCAACTGCTGGCGGCGGCTGGCCGAGGGCGTGGTGGCCTCGGTGAAGGTCGGTGACCCGGTGGTGGTCACCGGCCGGCTGTTCACCCGCGACTGGACCACGGAGGACGGTCAGCGCCGCAGCACCTACGAGCTCGAGGCGGTGGCGGTCGGGCACGACCTGTCGCGCGGGGTCGCCGCGTTCAGGCGCGGGCGGATCAACGTCAACACCACCGTGGTGGAGGACGCCGAGACCGACAAGCACGTGAAGGGCGAGCCGACCGAGGTCGCGTCCGAGGAGAACGCCCGCTCGGAGGCGGTCGCCGCCAGCCTCGGCGAGGAACTGCGGGCCACGAACGGCTCCGAGTTCCCGCAGACCGGCGTCGACGCGCCGGTGAACTCCGGCCCGGTGACGCTCGACAACCTGAAGGAAACGGTCGCCGACGAGATGGGCCCCGACCTCGCCCAGCTGATCGCCACCGCCCAGCAGAAGCTCGGCACCACCACGCTCGACCCGGAACAGGGCGACGGCGACGACGAGGGCGCCGACCGCGGCCCGGGTCGCGACGCCGACGACGGTGCCGACGACCGGCCGGCGGTCCTGACCGCGTCGGTGGGCCGCATCGAGTCGGTGGGCATGTCGGAGCCGCCGGACCGGGAGGAGCGGGCGTCCGGAGCGGCCGAGCCGGTGCGGACCCGCCGGGGCCGTTCACGCGTCGGCGCGAACGCCTGACAGGGCACCCAGGGTGGGCGGGGGTCCCAGGCCCACCCTGGGCTCGGCCGTCGGGTGGCTCGGGCGGTTCGGCTTCGGGAGGCTCGGTCGTCGGACGGGTCGGGCGCTGGGCCAGGATGGTGGTGTGGGAGGAGGGGGTGGTTTGCTCGTCGCGGGGACCACGTCCGACGCGGGGAAGAGCGTGCTCACCACCGGGATCTGCCGGTGGTTGTGGCGCAACGGCGTGCGGGTGGCGCCGTTCAAGGCGCAGAACATGTCGAACAACTCGGCGGTGGCGGTCGACGGGGGCACGGGCGGGGAGATCGGGCGGGCGCAGGCCCTGCAGGCGGCGGCCTGCGGCTTGGCGCCGAGCGTGCGGTTCAACCCGGTGCTGCTGAAGCCGGGCTCCGACCTGTCGAGTCAGGTGGTGCTGCTCGGGGAGGTGGTCGGTTCGGTCGACGCGGGCAACTTCCGGATGGTGCGTGACACGTTGCGCGCCACGGCGCTCGACACGCTCACCGGGCTGCGACGGGACTTCGACGCGGTGATCTGTGAGGGTGCGGGCAGCCCCACGGAGATCAACCTGCGTGACGGTGACTTCGTGAACATGGGGCTGGCGCGGGCGGCGAACCTGCCCGTGACGGTGGTCGGCGACATCGACCGGGGCGGGCTGTTCGCCGCGTTGTACGGCACGCTCGCCCTGCTGGAGCCCGCGGACCAGGCGTTGGTGGCGGGGTTCGTGGTCAACAAGTTCCGGGGTGACGCGGGTCTGCTGCGTCCGGGTCTCGACCGGCTCACGGAGCTCACCGGGCGGCCGTTCCACGGTGTGCTGCCGTGGCACGTCGACGTGTGGCTCGACGCCGAGGACGCCTTGGCGTACGGGCGGGTGCTCGGACGTCCGGGGCCGGCGCTGGGTACGCAGTGGCTCCGGGTGGCGGTGGTGCGGCTGCCGCGCATCTCCAACGCCACCGACGCGGAGGCGTTGGCGGCGGAGCCGGGGGTGCGGGTGCGCTTGACCGTCGAGCCCGGCGAGCTCGCCGACGCCGACCTGGTCGTGCTGCCGGGTACGAAGTCCACTGTGGACGATCTGGAGTGGTTGCGGGCCACCGGGTTGGCCGACGCGGTGCTCGCGCACGCCGCGGCGGGACGGCCGCTCGTGGGCATCTGCGGCGGGTTCCAGATGCTCGCGGAGGAGCTCACCGACCACGTGGAGAGCCGGCGGGGAACGGTGGCGGGCCTGGGTCTGCTGCCGGTGCGGGTCACGTTCGACGCGGCGAAGACCGTGGCGCCGGCGGAGGGGACGGCGTTCGGGCAGCCGGTCGCCGGGTACGAGATCCACCACGGACGGGCCACCGACGCGGCCGACCCGTTCATCCGGCGGCCCGACGGCACCGGCGAGGGCGCACGCACCGGTGCCGTGTTCGGTACGCACTGGCACGGTGCGTTCGAGTCCGACGGGTTCCGGCGGGCGTTCCTCGCGGAGGCGGCCCGGTTGGCCGGACGCACCGGGTTCGTGGTCGCGGCCGACACGCGGTACGGGGCGGTGCGGGAACGGATGATCGACCTGCTGGGGGACCTGGTCGAGGAGCACCTCGACACGGTGGCGCTGCGGCGGCTGATCGAGGAGGGCGCGCCGGCCGGCCTGCCCGTGGTCGGAGCATGGTGAGGCGTGGCGTGGCGGGGCCGGCCGTGGCGATGGAAGGCGGGGTGGGGTGAGGTACGCGGAGGTCGCGGCCGAGGTGCTGGGGCGGCCGGCGCGGTTGGGGCCGGTGCGGTTGGTGGCGGTCGACGGGCCGTCGGGTGGGGGCAAGACCACGTTCGGCGCGCGGCTCGCCGCGGCGGTGCGGGCGGCGGGGGCGTCCGTGACGGTGGTGAACACCGACGACCTGCTCGACGGGTGGAACGACATGCTCACGTTCTGGCCCCGGCTGGAGGAGTGGGTGCTCGGCCCTCTACGGGCCGGCCGGCCCGGGGCGTACCGCCGCTACGACTGGTACGCGGAGGACTTCTCGAGTGGCTGGCAGGCTGTGCCCGTCACCGATGTTCTTGTGCTCGAAGGGGTGACGTCCGGGCGGCGGGCGATCCGCGCGGACCTCACTCTTCTCGTCTGGGTGACCGCGCCGCGTGACCTGCGGATGGCGCGGAGCGTCGCGCGCGACGGGGAGCACACGCGGGACGCATGGCTACAGTGGACGCACGGCGAGGCCGCGCACTTCGCTGATGATGCAACTGAAGCGGCGGCCGAGATCGTTGTACAAGGTGCGCCCGGCGATCAGGATTTCGACCCTGAGACCGAGTTCCTCGGGGACATCTCAGGGTCGACTGACTTGACACGTTAGGGGAGTATCCGAAGGGACAACCCGCCCGGGGGGAAGGGAAGGCTTTTGCCATGACCGATGAACAGCCGGCATCCCAACCGGCTTCACAGCCGGCATCGCCGCCGGTGCGGCGTCCGGTGGTGCTCACCGGGATCAGCTCCCGCGCCTGGGAGCACCCGGCCGACCGGGGGGCCCTCACCGCGCTGCGCGAACTGCGCGGGTTCGACGACGTCCTGAAGGCGCTGAACGGCCTGTGGAACGAGCGGGCCTGGCGCCTGGAGTTCCTCGGCGGCGCGATCAAGGTGTCCGAGCGGCAGTACCCGACGCTGTACCGCGCGTTCGCGTCGGCGGCGGCCACGCTCGACATCAGCGAGCTGCCCGAGCTGTACGTGTCGCCCGACCGGTCGCTGAACGGCATGTGCATCGGCATGTCGAAGCCGTTCATCGTGGTGAACCGCGGTGCCATCGAGCTGCTCGACGAAGAGGAGCTCAAGGTTCTGCTGGGCCACGAGCTCGGCCACATGGTCAGCGGACACGCCGTCTACCGCACGATGATCATCATCCTCACGGGGTGGATCACGTCGCTGGCGTGGCTGCCGATCGGGTCGATGGTGCTGCGGGCGATCGTCGCCGCGCTGCGGGAGTGGTGGCGCAAGGCGGAGCTGTCGGCCGACCGGGCCGGCCTGCTCGCCACGCAGGACCCGAACGCCTCGCTGCGGCTGCTCATGAAGCTGGCCGGCGGCGGTGACCTGTCCGAGATCGACACCACGGCGTTCCTGGAGCAGGCCTCCGAGTACGACCGGGCCGGCGACCTGCGCGACAGCCTCATCAAGCTCCGCATGATCATGGGCCGCAGCCACCCGCTGCCGGTCGCGCGCGCCGCACAGCTGCGCCGCTGGATCGACTCGGGCGAGTACGGCCGCATCGTCGGTGGCGAGTACCCGCGCCGCGACGACGATCGCAACGCCAAGGTCACCGACGACGTGAAGGCCGCGGCGCAGTCGTACCGCGAGTCGTTCAACGAGTCGCAGGACCCGCTGGTCAACCTGCTGAAGCGGGTCGGCGACAACACGTCCGACGTCGGCGAGTGGGTCGGCGCCGGTGCCGGGCGCGTCCGTGACTGGATGCGCGGCGGCGGCCGTGGGGGCGGCGGCGGAGAGTCCGGCGGCACCGGTGGTACCACCAACGGCAGTCCGCCACCGAACGGCTCCAACTAGCCACGTGAGAAAACCAGCCACGTGAGAAACGGCGCTTCCGCAGACGAGCGGAGGCGCCGTTTCCGTGCATAGCATCGGCGCATGAGTGCTGATCTGCGTGCCGCCGTCGAGCGGGAAATGCCCGGGGTCCGAGCCGACCTGGAACGACTGGTCCGGATACCCGGAATCGCGTTCGCCGGGTACGACTTCAGCCACGTCGAACGGTCCGCCGAGGCGGTCGCCGACCTGCTGCGGGGCGCCGGGCTGCCCGACGTGCGCGTGGTGCGGGCCGGCAACGGCCAGCCCGCCGTCATCGGACGCCGGCCCGCGCCACCCGGCGCACCCACCGTCCTCCTGTACGCCCACCACGACGTGCAGCCGCCCGGCGACCTCGGCCAGTGGCTCAGCGAGCCGTTCGAACCCGTCGAGCGCAACGGGCGCCTCTACGGCCGCGGCACCGCCGACGACAAGGCCGGCGTGATGGCACACGTCGCCGCGCTCCGGGCGTTCGGCGACGACCTGCCGGTCGGCGTCGTCGTGTTCGTCGAGGGCGAGGAGGAGTTCGGGTCCGAGTCGCTGGGCGAACTGCTGGAGACGTACCGTGACGACCTCGCGTCCGACGTCATCGTGATCGCCGACTCCGGCAACTGGGACGTCGGGCAGCCGGCGCTGACCGTCGGCCTGCGCGGCATGGTGAACGTGTTCGTCGACGTGAAGGTGCTCGACCACGCCGTGCACAGCGGCATGTTCGGCGGGCCCGTGCCCGACGCGCTCACCGTGCTCAGCCGGCTCGTCGCCACCCTGCACGACGACAGCGGCGACGTCGCCGTCGCCGGGCTCCACAAGGGTGAGGGCGCCGCCCTCGACTACCCGGCCGACCGGTTCCGGCACGAGGCCGGCATGCTCGACGGCGTCGAGACCATCGGCACCGGCGGGCTCGCCGAAATGGCGTGGACCCGTCCGGCCATCTCCGTGCTCGGCATCGACGCCCCGCCGACCGCGGGCGCGCCGAACGCCCTGGTACCGGCGGCCCGGGCCAAGATCAGCCTGCGGATCGCACCGGGTGACACCGCCGAGAGCGCCCATCAGGCGCTGCGCACCCACCTCGAGACCCACGCGCCGTGGGGCGCGCGGGTCACCGTGACGCTGGAGGCCAGCGGCGACCCGTTCCGCATCGACGCCACCGGACCGGCCTACGACGCGGCCCGCGCCGCGTTCGCCGAGGCCTGGGACGGCACCGCACCCGTCGACATCGGCGTGGGCGGTTCGATCCCGTTCATCGCGACGTTCCAGGAGATGTTCCCGAAGGCGTCGGTGCTGGTGACCGGCGTGGAGGACCCGGACGCGCGGGCACACGGCCCCAACGAGAGCCTGCACCTCGGCGAGTTCGCCAAGGTCTGCCTCGCGGAGGCGCTGCTGCTGCGGAACGTCGCGAAGCAGGTACAGGCGGGCTGACCCTCAGGCGCGGGGCGGCAGCTTGACGACCGACACGAAGAACTCGTCGATCTGCCGCACCACCGCGATGAACCGGTCGAAGTCGACCGGCTTTGTGACGTAGGCGTTGGCGTGCAGGTTGTAGCTGCGCACGATATCCTCGTCGGCCTGCGACGTCGTGAGCACCACCACCGGGATGCGCCGCAGCTCCTCGTCGCCCTTGATCTCCTGGAGGACCTCCCGGCCGTCGCGACGGGGGAGGTTCAGGTCGAGCAGGATCAGGTCGGGCCGCACCGCGTCGGGGTAGACCGAGGGGTCGCGCCGCAGGTAGGCGAGCGCGTCGACACCGTCGCTGACCACCGTGAGCCGGTTGCGGACCTTGTGCTCCTCGAAGGCCTCCTTCGTGAGCTGGACGTCGCCCGGGTCGTCCTCCACCAGCAGCACCTCGATGGGCTGGGTTTCGACCTCGGGGTACGCGGCGTCGTCGATCACAGTGCGGGCTCCTCGACTCGGGACGGGGCGGGCTCCGCGAGGGCCTGCTGCCGAGCGGGGAGCGTGAACCGGATCAGGGTACCGTCCTCGTAGGACGTGTCGACCCAGATGCGACCGCCGTGGTACTCGACGATCTTCTTGCAGATCGCCAACCCGATGCCGGTGCCCGGGTACGCCTCCTTGCTGTGCAGGCGCTGGAAGATCACGAATACCTTGTCGACGAACTCGGCGCCGATGCCGATGCCGTTGTCGCGCACCGACAGCTCCCACTCGTCGCCCTCGCGGACGGCCTCGACGTGCACCTTGATCGGGGTGTCGGGCTTCTTGAACTTCACCGAGTTGCCGATGAGGTTGGTCAGGAGCGCGGTGAGCAGCGGCTCCTCGCCCTGTACCACCGGCAGGTCGGCGCGGGTGATCTTTCCGCTGGTCGGCTCGCGCTGTCCGATGATGTCGTCGACCACGCGGTTCAGGTCGACGTCGACGAAACCGGTGGTCATCCGGCCGATGCGCGAGAACGCCAGCAGGTCGTTGATCAGCCGCTGCATGCGCTGCGCGCCGTCGACGGCGAAGTAGATGTACTGGTCGGCCCGCTCGTCGAGCTGGCCGGCGTAGCGGCGCTGCAGCAGCTGGCAGAAGCTCGCCACCTTGCGCAGCGGCTCCTGCAGGTCGTGCGAGGCCACGTACGCGAACTGCTCCAGGTCGCGGTTGGACCGGGTGAGCTCCTCGGTCTGCTGCTCCAGCCGCTGGTTCGCCTCCTCGACCTTGCTCCGGGCGGCGCGGACCTCGGTGAGGTCGGCGGCGATCTGCTGCCGCATCGCGTTCACGTCGCGTGCCAGCCGGGCCAGTTCGGGGGGACCGCCACCGCTGATCTCGTGGTCGTAGTCGCCCTTGGCGACCTGGCGCACCTCCGTCGCCAGCGCCACCACCGGTTTCGTGACCAGTCGGGTCAGCAGCAGTCCCAGCAGCGCGCCCGTGACCACCACGACGATCGCGGCGGAGAACAGCAGCCAGACCAGCAGGCTGCTCTGGTCCTGCACCTTGTCGCGCAGCGCGTCGCGGAGCTTCGTGACGTTGGTCTTGAACCGGCTGATCGCCTGGAGGATCGCCGTGAACCGGGTCTGCGCCGCCGCCGACACCGCGCCGCGGGCCGGATCGGGACCGCTGACGGCCACCGCCGCGATGAGCGGCTCGGCCACGTCGGCCCGCCACGAGTCGAGCTCGCGCCGGATGGCCTGGAACTCGCCCAGCAGCGCCGGCTCGTCCCTGAGGAGCTTCTCCACGTCGTTGGCCAGGATCTTCTCCTGATCCAGCGCGCGCGGGTAGAGCGTCTTGTAGTAGTCCAGGCCGCTGGCCGTGTACTGGGTGGCGCCGGTCTGCTGCGCCAGCGCCAGCGCCAGCAACCGGTCGGACGCCGCGAACGCGGGGCTGATCCGTTCGGTGAGGTGCACCGTGTCGGAGCGTGTGCTGGTCGCGGTGAGGGCGGCGGTCACCGCGATGAGGCTCAACAGGACGGCCGCGCCGGCGGTGAGCGCCGTGATGCGTGACCCGAGCGACAGCCGCTGCAGCTTCGCCTTCATCGGACCGTTCCCGCGTGAGGTGAGATCAGGACCACCGCGACATCATCGGCCAGCGCGCCGCCGTTGCGCTCCTCGACCTCGCTCACCAGCCACGCCGGCAGCTCGGCGCTCTGGGCCCACGGCTGGCTCTGGTTCGACAGGATCTGGCACACGCCGTCGACACCGAGCCGGTCGCCACCGTCGGGGGTGGCCCAGCCCTCGATCAGGCCGTCGGTGTACATGAGCAGCGCCCACTCCTCGTCGAGCTGTACCTGGGTGGCGGGCCGGTCGATGCCGGGGATGACGCCGAGCACGAGGCCCGGGTTGACGTCGCACTGGCGCACCGTCGAACCGGTGAACATGAGCGGCGGGGGATGCCCGGCCAGCCGCAGGCTCGCGGTGCGTGCGGCCAGGTCGATGGTGACGGTCGCGACCGTCGCGAACAGCTCGTCGGACCGGCGCTCGCTGACGAGCACCTCCTCCAGCGACGGAAGCACCGCGGGCTCGGGCACGCCGGCGAGCACCAGCGCCCGCCAGGCGACCCGCAGCGCCACCCCGAGCGGCGCCTCGTCGACGCCGTGTCCGCACACGTCGCCGATGAGCACCTGAACGGTGTCGGGCGAGGTCTGCACCACGTCGTAGAAGTCGCCGCCGAGCAGGGCCCGGTGCCGGCCTGGCCGGTACAGCGGACGCACCGACGGGCCGCCGTCGTGCAGCAGGGCCTTGGGCAGGAGGCCGCGCTCCAGCCGGGCCGACTCGGCCTGCCGGAGTTCGACCTCCCGCAGCCGGCGGGCGTTCTCGTCGGCGCGCTTGCGTTCGACCGCGTACCGCAGCGCCCGGCTCAGCAGGACGCCGTCGACCTGGCCCTTGACCAGGTAGTCCTGTGCGCCCTGGGCAACCGCCTCCATACCGAGGTGCTCGTCGTGGAGACCGGTGAGGACGCACACCGCCACGTGCTGGTTGACCTGGAGCACCTGCTGCAGCCCGCCGAGGCCGGTGGTGTCGGGCAGGCCGAGGTCGAGCAGGACACAGTGCACCGAGTCGACCCGGGTGCGCGCCGACGCCATGTCGGTGGCCACCTCGAGGTCGACCGGCGCGCCGGCCTCGGTGAGCAGTTCCTGTACGAGGAACGCGTCGCCGGGGTCGTCTTCGACCAGCAGTACCCGCAGCCGCTCGTTCGGCCCCGGAGGCGCCGGCCGGCGCAGTTCGCCGGTGGTCGTCACCTCGAGGCGGGTGGCCACCCGTTCGCCGTTCACCGCTGTGCGGCGACCCGGTTCACATCCACCACGACCCCTCCTCGTCTATGTCGCACAGCGAGGATAGCGGGGAACCGGAAGGACGCAGTGTCAGAGGACCGAGAGGTGAACGTGGTTCGTATGGTCTGACGACGGGTCACCGCCGGCGCCGCTGTACCGGTGCCACTTGGCCGCCGGGGTCCAGATGACCCGGTACCAGATGACGTACAGCACACCGAGCCGGTCGGAGTTGCCGACGAAGTACCCGGCGAGCCGGTCTCCGTAGTTGCGGTCGTCACCGGACGCGTCGCCGCCGAACCCCTTCGTCTGTGCGGAGAAGTCGCAGGCCCGGCCCTTCGGGTGCTCGAAGCGGTCACCTGGCCGGAAGCAGCCGACGAACCGGTTGAACCCGGCCTTCTGGGCCTGCTGCAGCGCGTGCATGGTGCGCGGGGTGATGCGCCCGGCCGTGGTGGGGTCCTCGACCGTCGCGCTCTCGCTGGGCCAACTGCCGTTGGACGCGCGTGGCGCCGGGTCCGCCGTCGGGCTCGGCACGGGCACGCCGTTGACCACGCCGCCGTTGCCGGCGTACTCCAGTGCCCGCTTCGCCTCGGAGGCCTTCTTCTCCATGGCCCGGGTCTGCTCCTCCTGGAGCCGCACCTCGGCTTCCATGGCCTTGAGCTGCTCCTCGTACGCCTTGCGGGCGGCGGTGTACTCGCGGAGCTGTTTGTCGTCGCGGTACGCGAGGTAGTTGACGGTGGTCACACCTTCGAGCAGGTCGTCTGCCGTGCGGTCGGTGCCGATCAGCGCCGCCGTCAGGTTGATCTTGCTGCCGCGGTAGGCCGCGTTGGCGGTGACGCCGACCTCGCCGGCCAGCTCGTCCAGGCGCTTTTTGGCCTTGTCGAGGTCGGCCTGGATCTGGGCCTGGCGCGCCTTCGAGGCGTCGGAGATGGCCTTGGCTTCGAGGTACGCCCGGGACGTGTTCTCCACCTGCTCGAGGAGCGTTGGTGCGACGGCGGAGTCTTCGTTCGGTTCGGCGTACGCCGGCGTGCCCGCCAGCAACGTCACGACCGCCGCCAGGAGTGCCACGACCGGGAGTGCCGCAACCGGAAGGGAGCGTCGGCGACCGAATGCTGAACTCATGCGTGCGGGGGAACCTTTCACGAACTCGGTACGGGCGCTGGCGTCGGCCACGCACAGCAACCCTCATGACGGCCGCCGGACACTTTACCCGAGCGTGACCGGATCGCCAGTCGTCACTGTCCGTCGATACCCTGCGTCACTACCCTGAACGCTGCGTGATCGGCCTCGGTCTGATCGGCATAGGCGACCGCGAATGCCTCGAAGGCGCTGTCGAACGCGGCTCCATCGGCGTCGCAGTAGCCGTGGAGCAGGCGGGGGTCGATCGACTGGGCGTGCGCCCTGGCCAGCACCACGCCGACCAGCCGGGCGTAGTCGTCGAGCTGCTTCGCCTTGAGGAGGCTCGGGTCGATGCTGCCCTTCATGTCGCGGAACTGGCGCACCAGGTAGGGGCGGCCGTCGACGGTGGCCCAGCCGAGCAGCGGGTCGCTGACCGTCTGCATCCAGCGCTGGCCCTCGATGACCCGCTGGCCCTCGTGCCGGTCTCCGAAGCCGTCGAGGAACGGCCGCAGCGCCGACGGTCGGGCCTGCTTCACCTGCAGGATCAGCGCCTCGTCGCCGTTGCCCTTCAGGAGGACCACGTACGAGCGCAGCCCCACGCTGCCCAGCCCGACGATGCGGTGGGCAACGTCACTCACCGCGTACCGGGAGAGCAGCAGGCGCAGTTCGCCGTCGATGGTGTCGCCGTAGCCGTCGAGGCCGTCGAGGACGTGGGCGCGCTCCTCGTCTGACACGTGGGTGAGGATGGGCGGCTCGGCCACGAAGTGCCAGCAGTCGACCTCGGGCCGGGCGGTGAACCGCTCCGCCACGCGCCGGCTGGTGTTCCTGCGGGCCTTCTTGCAGACCCGCTCGAACATGTCGGCGATGTCGGTCATGTCGATGTGCTCGAGCGTCTTGTGCGACGTGGTCATGTGGTGGCCCTCGAACAGCGACATCGTCGCCAGTTCGGCGAGCGCCGCCCGGTAGCCGGTGGCGCAGTCACGGGCGGCCCGCCGGCCGGCGTCGTCGGGCAGGTGGCTCGACCGGGCGGCCACCATGACGCTGGCGACCAGCCGCTTCAGGTCCCATTCCCAGGGGCCGACGATGGTCTCGTCGAAGTCGTTGACGTCGATGATGAGCCGGCGTTCCGGTGAGGCGTAGAAGCCGAAGTTCGACGCGTGCGCGTCGCCGCAGATGTGCCCGACCATGCCGGTGCCCGGGCCGCGGGCGATGTCGTGCGCCATCACCGTGGCCGCTCCGCGCAGAAACGTGAACGGGCTCTCGGCCATCCGCTGGTAGCGCAGCGGGATGAGGTCCGGCACGCGGTCGTCGTTGGTCGCCTCGATCAGTTTCACCGGGTCGGGCCGGTCGCTGGCGGGTTCGTACCGCGTCAGGTCCTCGACCGGGACCTCCGACCGCCGCGCCGCGCCTTCCGCCATGACCTCGGCGGCGTCGCGCCAGGAACTGAACAGCCTGCTCATGGTCCACACGGTAGCGCCAGGCGGGTAGCGCTCCCGCTGTGTAGCCGAAAGCCATTTCGGGTATTGCGGTAGCAGGAAGCCACATAGGTGACCCCGCATCCCCCCGGAGGACATAATGCTCGCGATCGTCGCTGCTGCCGTTCTCGGCCTCGCGCTGATCCTCGATCTGGCGAACGTCGGGCTCGGCAGCACCATCGACCTGGTGACGTTCATCATCGTGGCGCTGCTGCTCATGGCGCTGCACCTCGGCGGCGTCGGCTCGCACCTGAGCGGCCGCACCGGCGGTTGGCGTACGCGCCGCCGCTCGCGCGTCTGAGTCAGGCGTTCGTCTCCGCCACCACGGCGGCCACGACTCCCGTGAGATCTCGGCCCGCCTCCAGCGCCGTGCGCTGGCGGCGGGCCGACGTGCCCCGGGCGAGCAGCGCCGTGGTCAGGCTCCGTACCTCGTCCCACTCCCCGCGGTCTTCAAGATCCGATCGGACGTGCGTGAGCAGCGCCTCGACGGCCTCTTCCGCGGGGACGGCGAGCCAGGTGAGCGGGTGGACCAGCCCGTCGTCGAGCCCCGAGCGGGCCGCCCGCCAGGTGGCGGCCCGGTGCAACGGGTAGGCGGGCACCTCTTCCGACTCCTGGCTGGCCGCCGTCCTCACGAGGGCGCGGGCCAGCGCCGCGATCAGCACCACGTCGTCGAGCAGCGGGCACGCGTCGGCCACGCGGATCTCCAACGTGGGGTACCGGGCCGACGGGCGCACGTCGAAGTAGATCATCCCGGGGTCGCAGATCACCCCGGAGTCGACGAGCGCGGTGACCGCCTCGTCGTACTCCTTGGCCGAGTCGACCAGCGGCGGTGGGCCGGTGGTCGGCCAGCGCGAGATGGCGACCGTCCGGTACGAGGCGTAGCCGGTGTCGGTGTGCTGGAACAGCGGCGAGCTGCCGCTCATGGCCAGCAGCACCGGAAGCCAGGGGCGCAGGTGCGCCATCAGCCGCACCGCGAGGTCCCGGTCGGGGACGCCGACCTGTACCTGCGTGGCGCACACCTGGTGCTCGTCGACCAGTCGGCGGTACTGGTCGGCCATCCATTCGTACCGCGGGTGCGGGAAGACCGCCCCGCGCCCGGTGCCCGAGTCGGGCACGGTGCCGCATCCGGCGATCGCCAGTCCCGCCCGGCCGGCGGCGGCCGAGAGCTTCGCCCGCGCGGCGGCGAGGTCGGTGCGCAGCTCGTCGAGGCTGTGGCAGACGGCGGACGCCGTCTCGATCATCGACAGCCGCAGCTCGGCCTCGGCACCCTCGGCCGCTTCGGGATCGGCCGCGAGCAGGCGGCGCGCCCCCGACGTCAGCTCCCCGGTATCCGGGTCGACCAGATGAAACTCCTCTTCGACCCCGACGGTCGCCCCAACTGACACGGCGGCAGCCTAACCGCCCCACGCCGATTCCGCCGATCTTGTCCCACCCCGCTCGCGCCGCCCGCCCCGTCCGCGCCTACGCGCCGCCCGCCCCGCCCCGTCCGCCCGCCCGCCCCGTCCGCGCCCACCGTCCGCGCCCCTGGGTCCCGCGCCGCCCGCCACCGCCGTCCGCACCGCCCGCCCACCGCCCGCGCGCCGCCCGGGCGCCGTCCCCGCCCTCCATGCCCGTCGATCTTGCACTTGTGGCCCCTGACAAAGCTGGACATAGCATGAAATACAGGCGGCCACGACTGCAAGATCGACGGGCCAGGAGGGCGGGGAGGGCGCGGGGAGCAGGGGCGGCAGAGGTCGGAGCGACGGCGGAGGGGAGGGCGGGCGGTGGGCGGATGGGGCGCCGGGCGGGCGGGGAGGGGGCGGGCGAGAGGGGCGGCAGAGGGGGCGAGAGGGAAGGCGCAGGGGAGGGCGTGGATCGGGGGAGGCGGGGAAGGAGGCGGGGATGGACACTGAACACGCCGGTGCGCGGCTCACGTTCGTGGGTAATGCGACAACGGTCTTGCGGGTGGGTCGGTTCACGCTGCTGACCGATCCCAACTTCCTGCACAAGGGGCAACGGGCGTACCTCGGGTACGGGCTGTGGTCGAAGCGGCGCACGGATCCGGCGTTCGGCATCGGTGACCTGCCTCCGCTCGACGCCGTCGTGTTGTCGCATCTCCACGGCGACCACTGGGACCGGGAGGCGCAGCGCGGACTGCCGAAGACGCTGCCGATCGTCACCACGCCGCAGGCTTCGCGGAAGCTGCGCCGGCGGGGGTTCCGCGCCGCAGAGGGGTTGGGGACGTGGGAGAGCGCCGACCGGGTGAGCGGCGACCAGCGGCTGCGGGTCACTGCGGTGCCGGCCCGGCACGGGCCCCGGGGTGTGCACAGGCTCTTGCCCAGCACCATGGGCAGCATCGTCGACCTCGAGGAGGACGGGCGGAACCGGCTGCGGCTGTACATCACGGGCGACACGCTGTACCGGCCGATGCTCGCCGAGATCGGGGAGCGGTACCCGGACATCGACGCGATGCTGATCCACCTCGGCGGAACGAAGGTCGCGGGCGTGCTGCTCACCATGGACGGGCGGCACGGTGCCCGGCTCGCCGAACTGATCCGGCCCGCCCGCACGATACCGATCCACTACGACGACTACACCGTGTTCAGGTCGCCGCTGTCGGACTTCGAACGCGAGCTGGCCGACCGGGGCGTCGCCACCCGGATGACGTCGTGGGCCCGGGGCGACAGCCTCACCGTCCCCTACCGGACCGACCGTGCTGCGAACCCCGGTACACCGGGTCGCGTAGGCGGTGGATCCAGCTCGCCGGCGTGAGACCGGGCAGGGCGTGACGCACCGGGTTGAACGCCAACCTGCGGTCGACCCGCCGGCTCAGCCGCCGGCCGAAGAGCACCCGCGCCACCGGAACCCACCGTCCGAAGCGCGAAGCCACCGCCAGCGTGGCCGACCGGGCACCCGGGTCGACGCGCGCGCCCAGGTACACCCGCCGGTCGCGCCGGTCGCGGTAGGCGGCCAGCGACGAGTAGAAGGTCGCCGGACCGCGGGCGGGCAGGAACAGGTGCCGGAGCAGCGGCCGCGGGCTCGACGACGTGACCAGCAGGTCGAACCGGTCACCCAGGCGGATGGCCAGCCCGAAGACGTCGGGCCAGCCGCGCGGGGTGGGGGTCGCCTTGGACAGCCGTACGGTCACCCCACGCCGGCCTGTGCCGGCTGGCAGCCGCTCGCTCACCCCACGCCGGCTTGTGCCGGCTGGCAGCCGCTCGGCCACCCCGTGCCCGGAACGCGTGGTCGCTCGGGGGAGCATCACGAGCGTCCCCTTGAAGGAGCGACCGCGCGGATGCATGACGCGCGCCCCGCGCAGCCTGGCCACGACGGACGCCGCGTGAAACAGAATCTCCACCGCGCCGATCTACCCCGGCGGCGGCTGGACGAACTCCCGGAGGTGCGCCGACTGCGCGAGGCGGCTCGGTTCGTGGACGTACATCATGTGACCGGCTTCGAAGTACTCGACGCGGACGTTGGCACGCAGCTCCGCCGGAACGGCCAGGTTCGCGAGCGTGTGCTCGGTGGCGAAGTAGGGCGTCGCGCCGTCGTGGTAGCCGCTCGCCACGTAGACCCGCAGGTGCGGGTTCGACCGCATCGCCGCGGCCAGCCGGTCGGCGACCGTGACGTGCTGGCCCTCGAACTCCTTGAACGACCAGGGATGCACCTTGTTCGTGAGGATGTTGTACGGCAGGTCGTTGCGGTAGGTGAGCTCGGCGCGGACGTAGTGGTTGAAGGCCGACGTGTACGGGCCGATGATCGCGTCCATGGAGGGGTCGTCGCCGTAGCGCTCGTAGCCGTAGTCGGCGTCCCAGCCGAGGAAGCGGCCGTCGAGGCGGCCGACCGTGCGCCGGCGCGACCGCAGCAGCTCGGTGAAGAACCGCAGGTGCTCGATGCGCAGGTCGACCCGGTCGATGTAGTCGGCGGACAGCCCGGTCAGGCGCGCCAACGTGGAGACCGCGTCGGAGCGCTCCTCCGCGGTCATGCGGGCGCCCTTGGTCAGCGCCCACAGGTACTCGCGCTCGGCGAACGCCTCCGCCTCCGCGAGCACCTCGGCCAGCGGACGGTCGCCGTGCAGGCCGTGGTAGTGCGCGATCGCCGCATAGGTGGGCAGGTACAGCGGGTACGGGTTGTCGTTGAGCCCGTCGAAGATCAGCGTGCCGAGGTCGAGGACGCTGGAGATCAGCATCAGGCCGTTGAGTGCCATGCCGTAGCGCTGCTGCAGGTGCCGGGCCAGCGCGGCCGCGCGCAGGGTGCCGTAGGACTCGCCGCACAGGTACTTCGGCGACAACCACCGGCCGTTGCGTGACGTCCACAGCCGGATCACCTCGCCGACCGACTCCAGGTCGCCGGTGAACCCGTGGAACTCCTTCGCCTTGCCACCCTTCACCGGCCGCGAGTAGCCGGTGGTGATCGGGTCGATGAACACCAGATCGGACTCGGCGAGCAGCGTCTCGTGGTTGTCGGTGAGGCCGTACGGCGGCGGCTTGAGGGAACCGGCGTCGCCCATGTCGACGCGGCGCGGGCCGAGGAGCCCGAGATGCAACCAGACACTCGACGAGCCGGGGCCGCCGTTGAACGCGAACGTCACCGGACGCGTGAGCGGATCCACGCCCTCCTTGACGTACGCGGTGACGAACACCTCGGCGGTCGGCTCGTGACCGTCGAACGCGTCGTCCGTCGTCTTCTCCTCGCGGAGGACGATGCGGCCGGTCGTGACGACGTAGTTCAGATCCCCTAGCACATGTGCCGTGGTGATCACATCGTCGATCGGGGGCTCGGGCTTGCCTTTGTCGTCCGTCTTCTCCTCGGCCATGAGGACCGACCCTACGTCAACGACCAGCGCTGGTGTGCTCCGCTGCCACAGTCGAAGACGGCCAACCGGGTACCCGGTTCGGACCGGCCACCGACGGTGCCGAGGCACTTGTTCGACTGCGGGTTGCGCCAGGTGCCGTCGCCGCGCCGCTGCCACTGCTGCGCGTCACTGCGGTTGCAGGGATAGAGGATCACCGGGGTGCCGTTCGCCTCGCCGCTGGACTGGACGTCGAGGCACCACCGGTCGAGCAACCGCACCGTGCCGTCGCCGGGCGCCGCCCAGCGTTGGCTGCTGCGGTCGGCGCAGACGGCGAGCTGGACCCCGCCGCGGTCGACGGCCAGGCACCGGCCGCCGATCCCGACGATGGCGCCTTTGTGCGCCCGCGGCGGGGTGCTCCTTTTCGGCGGGGACGACGTGGGTCGCTTCGAGGGCGGCGCGCTCGTACTCGAACTCGTGCTCGGCGGCGGGCTCGGTGATGCGCTGGGCGTCACCGAAGGCACCGGCGACGGAGTGTACCCGGGCACCGCGACGGCCCGGACCGGACGCTCGTCGGACCCGAACTGGAGCACCACCGCGACCATCAGCACGGCGATGGCGACCGGAACGGCCAGGAACCACCACCGTCCGCGCCGCCGCTCGGTGCGCTCGGGCAGCAGCGGACCGATCTCCCGCGGCTTGAGGAAGTCGGGTACCTCGATCTCCGGGGTCGCCGTGGGGTCGTTGTCGTTGCTGGTCACCGTCGATCACCGCGCGCGAGCACCGGAGCACGCTATCCCAACGGCATTGCGGGCGCTACAGCTAGCGCCCGGCGCTCTGCGCGGGCCCGCGCAGAGCGGGCCCGCGTGCGTCAGCGGTCGGGGCGGGGTGGGGCGGTGCTGCCGCGCGGAACCAGCCGCGGTGTCTCGTCCTGGAAGTCGTCGGTGGGAACACCCTCGATGAGGGCCAGCAGAAGGCGCGCGGCGTGGGCACCGTAGGCGGCGATGTCGCGGTTGAGGGCGGTCAGAGGCGGGTGGACCAGTTGGCAGAGCGGCGAGTCGTCCCACGCGACGATCGACACGTCGCCGGGCACCGCACGGCCCATCTCCTGCGCGACGGCGAGGCCCGCCACCGCCATCACGTCGTTGTCGTAGAGGACCGCGGTCGGCGGGGTGCGTGAGCTGAGCAGCCGGCGTGTGATGCGGGCGGCCGTGGCACCGGTGTAGTCGGCCTGCACCATCTGTTGCTCGCCGATGCCGGCCCGGGTGCACGCCGCGATGAACGCCTCGTCGCGGATGCGGGTGTGCAGCAGCTCGGGCAGGCCGGTGACCCGGGCGATCTGGCGGTGGCCGAGCGCCACCAGGTACTCGACCACGTCGGTGAGCGCACCCGCGTCGTCGGCCCAGATGCCGGACAGGTTGCCGGCTCCACGCGGGTCACCGATCGCGACCGCGGGCAGGCCGAGCTTCTCGAGCTCGGGCACCCGCGGGTCTTCGTGCCGCAGGTCGACGATGACGACACCGTCGACCCGGCGCTCGGCCCACCAGCGGCGGTACACCTCGACCTCGGAGACGGGGTCGGCCACCACCTGCAGGGTGAGCGCGTACGACCGGGCCGACAGCTCAGATTCCAGGCCGCTGATGAGCTCCATGAAGAACGGTTCGATGCCGAGCACCCGGGCCGGCCGGCACAACGCCAGCCCGACCGCGTAGGCGGCGGCACCGGACAGTGCCCGGGCGGCCGTGTTGGGGCTCCACCCGAGCTCCTCCGCGATGCCCCGGATGCGGGCGCGGGTGGCTTCCGACACCCCGGCCTGACCGTTCAGCGCGTACGACACGGCGCCCTTGGACACGCCGGCTCGCCGGGCGATGTCGGCGATCGTCGGCCGTTTCACGCGCACTCCAGGACAAGGATGCAATCAACCGGTTCACCTTACCGTTCAGTTCGCATGGTAGGCGATGGGGTTCTTTCCCCCGAGCGTCGTCCTTATCCGGTTAAGTTGCCTCCGGCAACGTTCAGCCGACGGCCCGGTACGGATCGTGCTCGGCGAGCATCTTCTCCAACCGGGCCTGGTCGATTCGACTCAGGGCGGTCGATGCCTCCTGCTGGTCGCGGATGACCTTGGCCAGCGTGAACGTGGACGTCACCAGGTACAGCACCCCGACGGACAGGAAGCCGCGGACCCAGATGTCCACCTGGAGACTGATGACACCGATGATCAGCGCGGTGAGTGCGACGACGAACGAGATGACCGACTGGATGTAGAAGGCTGCGCTCGGCTTGCTCTGCGACGTGACAGTCATTCCATGAGACTGGGCCCGCCGCCGCCGCGAAGCCTGAGTACCGGAACCTAAATCGTCATCGTCAGCTCTACCCGGGTGCCGTCGAGGCCGGTCTCGACGTCGAAGGAGTCGCACAGGTGGCGGGCCAGCCACAGGCCGCGCCCGCCGGTGGCCTCGGTGGGCGGCAGCGAGTGGCCGTTGAACCGCGCCGGCTCGCCCGCGCCGTCGTCGCGGATCACGCAGCGCAGCCCGGTGGCGGTGCGGGAGAGGCGGATCCGGCCGGAGCCGCCGCCGTGCCGCACCGCGTTGGTCATGATCTCGTTGACCGCCAGCACGAACCCTTCGAGCCGCAGCCCTTCCAGTCCCTGCGTCGAGGCGCAGGTCGCGACGGTGTGACGGGCGCCCGTGACGGCGTCCCGGTCGAAGTCGAACTGCAGCAGGACCGCCTCATCCACCCGGGGCACCGTGCTTCCGGACGCAGTTCACTCCCACAGGTTGCTCGCACCTGCTCAGGAGGTCTGCCGCCGGCATTCTCCGAGCGTACGCGCCGCACCCCGGACCCTGCCGCACGCAGTAGTCTCATCGGGAGTCTCATCGGGACGGCGACAGGATGAAGGGGCAGTTCTCAGGTGACGGTCGATGGCACCAGCACGCTGCCGGTGGCCGACGTGCTCGCGGTTCTCGACGGGGAGAGCCAAGGCTGGGCGATCGCGCAGGCGGTGCGGGTCGGCGGCGAGATCGTCGACTTCCGGCTCGTCTACCTGAACGAGGCCGGCGCCGCGATCCTGGGGCGCCCACGGGAGGACCTGGTCGGGCGGCGGTACCGGGAACTGTGGCCGGAGACCGTGCACGACGGCACACTGCCGCTCTACGTCGACGTCGTCCGCACCCGGCAGCCGGCCGTGCGCGACGTGTACTACGAGCGCTCCACGGTCGCCGGACACTTCGAGATCCGCGTGGCGCCGTGGGGCGACGGGTTCGCCGCGCGGTTCGTCGACCTCACCAAGCTGACGGTCCGGCCCGGCTCCGACGCGGGCGCCCGGCTCTTCGACGTCCTCGACGTCGCCTTCGACGGGTTCATGCTGCTCAGGGCCGTCGACGAGCCGGTCACCGACTTCGTCTGCGAGTTCGTGAACCAGACCGGGGCCAAGCTCAGCGGCGGCACCCAGGAGGACCTGATCGGCCGGCGGGTGCGCGACTTCGCGTCGGCCGGGGTCGAGGTCGGCCTGCTCGACAAGGCCGTCGACGTGCTGCGCACCGGTGAGACCTGGCACGAGGAGCTGACCAGCGCCGACCTCATGCGGGTCTGGGACATCAAGATCTCCCGGGCCGACCCGGTCCGCATCGCGGTGTCGTACCGCGACGTCACCGAGCGGGTGCACCAGCAGCAGCGGGTCTCGCTCGGCGAGGCGCAGGCCCTCTACGCCGCCGAGCGCATGGCCGCGCTCCAGGCGCTCACCGCCGCGCTCGCGGCCGCGACGACGCCCGCCGAGGTCTATGCCGTCATCGGGTCGCTGGTGCGGCCGTCGGCGGGCGGTGCCGGTCTCGTCGTTCTTTTCCGGGACCAGGAGCGCCTGATCGTCCACCACGACACCGGCTACGAGGGGTTCGTGGTCGAGCGGCTCGACGGGCTGCCCCTGTCGCACAGCTACCCGGCCGCCGAGGTGGTGCGCACCGGGCGGCCGCGGTACCTGTCGTCGCTGGCCGAGTTCACCGAGGCGCAGGCCGCCGAACAGACACCGGTGCCGGCGGGCGACCGGCAGGCCTGGGCCTTCCTGCCGCTGGTCACCGCCGGCCAGGTGCTCGGCGCGCTGGTCATCGGGTACCGCGACCCGCGGGAGTTCGACGAGGCCGAACGCGACACGCTGATGGCGTTCAGCGGGTTGAGCGCGCAGGCGCTGCAGCGGGCGCTGCTGTTCGAGGCGCAACGCTCGATCGCGGCCGACCTGCAGCGGGCGCTGCTCCCGGCCGGGCTGCCCGACCTGCGCGGCGCCCGGCACGCCGTCCGCTACCTGCCGTGGACCCACGGCGCCGACGTCGGCGGCGACTGGTACGACGTGATCCCGCTCGGCCCCGACGCGATGGCCGTGGTGATCGGCGACGTCGCCGGTCACAGCCCCACGGCCGCGGCCAGCATGGGCCAGATCCGCAACGCGTTGCGGGCGTACGCGGTCGAGGGGCACTCGCCGACCGGGGTGATGGACCGGGTCAACCGCCTGCTGCAGCGGGTGGAGCCCGACACCGTGGCGTCGTGCTGCTACCTGGAGGTGCACCTGGCCGAGGGGACGGCCACCGCGGTCATCGCCGGTCACCCGCTGCCGGTGCTGTCGGCCGGCGGGGTCACCCGTCCGCTGTCCCTGCGGTGCGGCCCGCCGCTCGGGGTGGAGACCGAGGCCGGCTACGTCGACACGAGTTTCCTGCTCCCCGGCAGCAGTTCCCTGGTCCTGTACACCGACGGTCTGGTGGAGGACAGGCGCTACGACATCGACCGCGGCGTGGCCGACCTGTGCACCGCGGTGGGCGCCGCGGCGACGCTGGACCCCGAGGTGCTGCTCGACCACATCCTCGCCGCCGACGTGGGTCCGATTCCGCGCAGCGACGACGTGGCGATCCTCGCCCTGACCCTCGACGAGGACATCCCGGCCGGCGGCGCGCAGCACGCCCAGCGCCGCTTCGGTGGCGATGCCGCGTCGGCGCCGGCGGCCCGCCGCTTCGCGGCCGACATCCTCACCGCGTGGGGCGAGACGGGTCTCATCGACAACGCCCGGCTCCTGCTCGGCGAGGTCATCACGAACGCGGTCCAGCACACGGTCGGCGACGTGGAGGTCCGGTTGGTGCTCGGCGCGAGCCGCCTGCGGGTCGAGGTGCGCGACCGCAGCGACCGCCAGCCCGACCGGCGGTCCGTCAGTGACGAGAGCGAGAGCGGACGCGGGCTGCACATCGTCGAGGTCCTGGCCAGTGGCTGGGGGTATGAACCGATCCCGGCCGGAGGCAAGGTGGTGTGGTTCGAGTTGGACCGGACGACGTGAGCGAGCGTCAGCGAGTGAACCATCAACTCAGTGCCCGCGAGCGCATCGCGGAGCGTAGCGGAGCGATCGCGTGAGCGTTTGGTTCTGTACCGCGTGCGGGACACCGAGTGGGTCGCTGGCCGACCGGTGTCTGCACTGCGGCGCCCCACGGCCGGGCGGCGAAGCGGGTCCGCCGATGGCCGGCCCACCGGGCTTTCCCGCACCGGTGACCGGCCCGCCCATGGCCGGCCCGCCCATGGCCGGCCCGCCGGTGGGCCGGCCGCCGGGCTTTGGTGAGCCGGCGCCGGTCGCGCAGTACGAGGTCGTGCCGCCGCCCGTGCAGCCGGGGTTCGACGCGCCCCCGCCCGTGCAGCCGGGGTTCGATGGGCCGCCGCCCGTGCAGCCCGGGCCGCCCGCGCAGCCGGGGTTCGACGGGCCGCCGCCGGGGTTCGATGGGCCGCCGCCCGCGCAGCCGGACCTCCAGTCCGGGCCGCCGGCCGGCTACGAATCGGCGTACGTGGGGTACCAGCAGCCGGCTTACGACCCGAACCATCCGTCGTACCAGCCGGCACCGGCGTTCGTGCCGGCCGAGGCGTACGGACCGTCGCCGGCTCCGCCGCCGGGCGACCGGCGCCGCTGGTGGGCCCCGGTGCTGCTGGTCGTGGTGCTGCTGCTCGCGGGTGGCGCGATCGCCACGGTCCTGCTCGTCGACGGCAACGGGGACCGTGAGAACACCGCCAACCCGCAGCCGACGCCCACGGGGGTCTCCTCGCCCACCCGCACCCCGCCGAGCCCGACGGCGAGCGCGTCGCCCTCGGCGCCGCCCCGGCTGGTGACCACCGACCCGTCCGTGTCCGACAGCCGGGCAGCCGCCGTGGCCGACATGTTCGAGGACTACTTCACCGCGATCAACAACCGCGACTACGACGCGGCCCTGGCCGCCTACGACCCGGCCGGCGTGATCAACCCGGGCGACGCCCGCCAGGTTGCCGACTTCAAGCAGGCCATCTCCACCACCACCGACAGCCAGATCGTGCTGCGCTCGGTAGGCCCCCCGGCGAGCGGCCGCGGCGTACTCGACGCCCGGGTGACGTTCCGCAGCAACCAGCAGCCCGGCTACGGGCCGAGAGAGCGCCCGACGGAGACCTGCACCGCCTGGGACGTCACGTACGCCCTGAGCCAGCCGGCCGGCGAATACAAGATCGTGATCGGCAAGGCCACCCACGCGCCCTGCTGACCCGCAGCCGCGACCGGGCACAGAGGAACATCATCAAGCAAGAATGATGTTCCTCCGTGCCCGGTGACGCGGCCCGGTGACGCGGCCCGGTGACGCGGCCCGGTGACGCGGCCCGGTGACGCGGCCCGGTGACGCGGCCCGCCGGTGCGGCCCGGTGACGCGGCCCGCCGGTGCGGCCCGCCGGTGCGGCCCGGTGACGTGGCCCGACCCAGCACCCGGCCCGCGTTCCGCGCAGGACGGGCCACCCCCGAAGTTCCGGCCCGGCGGCGGGCACCACGCGCGGCGTCCCGGATCCTCATCCCGGGAGGGCAGAGGTCGCCAACAGAAGAACGGCTCCGGCAGGGGCGCGGAGCGCCGGAGCCGGAGCCGTTCGGGCCCGAAGGGCCAGTGCTTGCTGGTGAGGGTCAGCGCTTCTTGAGGCAGAGGACGTAGTCGCCGGAGGTGCCGGGGGACTTGTCCATCACGTAGCTGGCGTTCCACTTGCCGGAGCCGGCTGCCGTGTCGCAGCGCTTCTCGTCGGTGCTGAAGGGGACCTTTGCCACGACCTCGTACGAGTTTGCCGTGGTGCAGGCGACCTTGCGGACCTCCGGGTCGTTCTCGGTGCCCTCGTTGACGAAGCAGTCGCCCTTCACGAAGGTGTCGGGGTTGCTGCCCCCGCCGCTGCCCGTGGTCGGGCTCGCGGTACGGGTGCTCGTCGGCGTCGACGTGGGGCGGCCGGTGGAGCTGGCGCTACCCGACGGGCCGGCCGAGGTGGCCGTGGTCGGGTTGGCCGAGGGCTCCTCGTCGTCGCTCGTGAGGGTGTAGGCGGTGAAGATGCCACCACCACACAGAGCGAGCAGCACGATACCGGCGATGATCAGGACGATCTTGGTGCTACCGCCACCACGGGCCGGGGGCGGCGGCTGGTAGCCGCCACCGAAGCCACCAGCAGGCTGCTGGCCGTAGCCGGGCTGCTGCTGCGCGTACGGGTCCTGGAAGCCGCCGCCGCCGTAGGGGTCGGCCGGCGGCGGGTAGCCACCACCGGGGGGCGGAGGGAAGCCGCCGGCGCCCGAGGTCGGCGGCGGGAAGCCGCCACCACCGGGAGGGAAAGCTGAGGTCGGCGGCGGATAGCCACCGGGGTTCTGGGGTGGCGGATACTGCGGAGCACCGCCGTACGGATCCTGGGGAGGCCCACCCCACGGCTGCTGGGGGGGATCGTAGTTGGACATCAAACTCCTCGGGGTGCCTACCGTGCGCGCCAGTGGACTCACGGCACCCGTTGCACGGTAGCGCCTGCCGTCCAGTCGTGCCGGCCCGCCGTGACCGGCGTCATAGCCTATGACATAAGTACACGCACCGCGTCGTCCGCGGGTTCACCCTGCGCCGTCCGCGGGTATTGCCGGAGTGTGAAACGCCACCTCGTGGCTCTGGCCGCAGTCATATTGGCGACGGGCGCCTGCTTCATCGATACCGGTTCGGACGATTCCGGTCAACCCGCGCCGGCGTCACCCGGTCCGACCGGCTCCGGAAACCGAGCCGAACAGCCCAGCGCGGACGAATTCAACCAGGACATCCGCGACGCCACCCGCAGCGCCGAGGACTACTGGCGCGCCGTGTTCGAGCGGTCACGGATCAGGTTCTCGCCGGTCCGCGACATCTTCCCGTACGAGGAGGAGGGCGAGGCCGACTGCGGGGGCGAGCCGATCCCGAAGAACAACGCCGTGTACTGCCCGGCGGGCGACTTCATCGCGTACGACGTCAACTTCGCGGTGACCGCGTTCGCCCGGGTCGGCGACGCCTTCCTCTACTACCTGCTCGGCCACGAGTACGCCCACGGCATCCAGGTGCGCCTGGGCATCCAGTACTCGTACACGATCCAGCAGGAGCTCCAGGCCGACTGCATGGCCGGCGCCTACATCGGCGACTCGGTGAAGTCGGGCGCGCTCACCATCGAGGAGGGCGACATCGAGGAGTTCCGCGAGGGGCTGCTCGCCGTCGGCGACGATCCGAACGTCCCGTGGTTCGCGCCGGGCGCCCACGGCACCGCCGAGCAGCGCGAGGAGTCGTTCTTCGCCGGGTACGAGCGGTCCCTCGACGCCTGCGAACTGCCCGGCGGGTGAAACACGAGCCGTAGCAGGACGAAGCGCATGAGCGTCGCCATGAGGTTCGCGGCGGTCAGTACCACCACCTCCACGGGCAGCGGGCGTCCGGCGGCGAGCACCAGCGACCCGCTCGTCAGGAGCAGACCGAGACCGAAGATCACCAACCCCTGCAGGTGGTGCCGGCCGAGCCCGGCCGACCCGCGCACCCCGAACGTGAGCCGGCGGTTCGCCGCGGTGTTCGCCACGGCCGTGACCAGCAGCGCCAGCAGGTTGGCGACCTGCGGACCCACGCCGGGCCGGAACAGCGCGTACAGCACCAGGTACGCCAGGGTGCTGGCGACCCCGATCGCGGCGAACCGCACCACCTGCCCGGTCAGCCCGGAGGAGTTGCCCCGGCCGAGTTCCCGCCGCAGCGCCTGCAGCGGCAGCGCGCCGGTCGCCAGTCCCCGGCCGAGCCGTGCGATGCCGCGCAGGTCGGCCAGCGCGGTGGCGACGATGTCGACGCGGCTGTCGGGGTCGTCGACCCAGTCGACCGGCACCTCGTGGATGCGCAGCCCGGCGCGCTGGGCCAGCACGAGCAGTTCGGTGTCGAAGAACCAGCCGGTGTCCTGCACCAGCGGCAGCAGCCGGCCGGCGACGTCGGCGCGGATGGCCTTGAACCCGCACTGCGCGTCGGAGAACGACGCGGCGAGCGTGCGCCGCAGGAGCAGGTTGTAGCCGCGGGAGATGAGCTCGCGCTTCGGCCCGCGCACCACCCGCGAGCCGCGGGCCAGCCGGGTGCCGATCGCCAGGTCGGAGTGCCCGGAGATCAGCGGCGCCACGAGCGGCAGCACCGCGGCGAGGTCGGTCGAGAGGTCCACGTCCATGTAGGCGAGCACGGGGGCGTCCGAACCGGTCCAGGCCGCGCGCAACGCACGGCCGCGTCCCTTGGCCTCCAGGCGCAGGTGGACCACGTGAGCGAACTCTTCCGCGAGCCGCCGCGCGACGACGGGGGTGTCGTCGACGCTGGCGTTGTCGGCGATGGTGATCCGGAACGGGTACGGCAGGTGCGCTTCGAGGTAGGCGTGCAGCCGCCGCACGCACGGGTCGAGGTCGCGCTCCTCGTTGTAGACCGGGATCACCACGTCGAGCACGGGCCGCCTCACCGCGTACCGGCCAGGTCGTACACCGTGACGTCGCCGACCGTCCGCGCCTCGAAGGTCGCCGCCACCCAGGAGGCGATCTCCGCCGCCGCGTCGCTGCCGCCGTTGGCGCGCATCCCGCCGCCGCCGATGAAGTAGTGGATCCGGCCGGCGGAGACGTACTCCTGGAACTGCTCCAGCGTCGGCGCCGGGTCGCTGCCGTTGAACCCGCCGATCGCCATCACCGGGAGGCCGGTGGCAAGCTGCACGCCGGCCGCGTTGTTGGCTCCGACGGCGGCCGCCACCCAGGTGTAGGAGCCGGCGTCGGCCTCCAGCAGGGCCACGAGGTCGGCCGAGGGGATTCCGGCGTCGAGCAGGCCACCGAGCCCACCGGCACCCCGGCCACCCATACCGCCACCCGGCCGAACCCCGCCCGCGGTGCCCGTGCCGCCGGTTCCGCCGGTGCTGCCGGTAGCGCCCGTGCCATCGGTCGCGCCGGTGCCATCGGTACCTGCGCCCGGCCCACCGCGTCCGTCGAAGGCCTGCCCACCCGGGCCGCCGAAGCCCGGCTGCCCGCCACCCGGCCCGCCACCGTCGCCGGGGCCACCGCCCGGCCGGCCACCGCCGCCCGGGCCGCCGCCAGCCACGGCCGGGCCCGCGGTCGGGATCGAGCCCGTATGAGCCGACGCCGCCGTCTGCACCGAGTACGCCAGCGGGCCCGCCAGGGCCACCGCCACAGCCAGAACGGCCACCGCCCGCCCCGCCCGCGGAACGATCGACCGTAGCCGGGCACCATCACGTGCGTAACCCCTCAGCACGTGGACACCGACGAGCGCGACCGCCGCGACCGCGCCGACCACGACGACCGCCGTCCGCAGCCACGGCTGGAACGAGGCGCTGCGCCCGAGCAGCACCGACGCCCACACCACGGTGACCGCCAGCGCACCCGCGAGCGCGAGGTTCGACCACCGTCCGAACGCGAGCACCGCGCCGACGCCGACCAGCGCGCCGACCGCGGGGGCGAGCGCCACCGTGTAGTACGCGTGGAAGATGCCCTGCATCTGGCTGAACACGACGCCGGTGACCAGGAGCCAGCCGCCCCACAGGAGCAGCGACGCCCGGGTGAGGTCGGTCCGTGGGGCCCGTGCGGTGACGACGAGGCCGGCGACGAGCAGGATCAGCGCCGCCGGGAGCAGCCAGGCGATCTGCCCGCCGATCTCGGAGTCGAACAGGCGTCCCCAGCCGGTCTCGCCCCAGCCGTTGCCGCCGCCGACGCTGCCGGTCTGCTCGCCGGTGATGCGGCCGAGGCCGTTGTAGCCGAGGGTCAGTTCCAGCACCGAGTTGTTCTGCGACCCGCCGATGTACGGGCGGCTCGCCGCCGGCCACAGTTCGACGATCGCCACCCACCAGCCGGCGGCCGCGACGAGGGCCGCGCCGGCGGACAGAAGGTGCAGGACGCGTCGACCGAACCCCGTGGGCGCCGCCACGAGATACACCACCGCCAGCGCCGGCACCACGAGGAACGCCTGCAGCATCTTCGTGAGGAAGCCGAACCCGACCAGCGCGCCGGCGAACATCAGCCAGCGCACCGACGCCCGCTCCACCGCCCGCACCGTCGCGTACGCCGCGCCCACCAGCAGAAGAACCAGCAGCGCGTCGGGGTTGTTGAAGCGGAACATGAGCGTCGCCACCGGGGTCACGGCCAGCACCGCGCCCGCGATGAGCCCGGCCGTCGGCCCCGACCAGCGCTTGACCGTCGCGTACAGCAGGGCCACGGTCGCCACACCCATGAGGGCCTCGGGCACCAGGATGCTCCACGGGTTCAGCCCGAAGATCCGCACCGACAGGCCCATGATCCACAGGGAGGCGGGCGTCTTGTCGACGGTGATCGCGTTCGACGCGTCGAACGAGCCGAAGAACCACGCCTTCCAGCTCTCCGAACCGGCCTGTGCGGCCGCCGCGTAGTAGGCGTTCGCCCACCCGCTCGCGCCCAGGCCCCACAGGTACAGCGCCGCGGTCGCCACGAGAAGGGCGAAGAGCTTTATGTGACGGCGTAGGGCCGAGCCCGTTGTCACCGCGGTTCCGGGTACAGAGTGGATCAACGTGGTCATGCGTCCACGTTGGTTGTCCCCGCTATCCCGATCGTGTGCCCGTCCTGTGCCGCCGCTGTGAAGCTGTCCGTGTACCGGGGGAGGGTCACCGTGAACGCGGTGCGGCCGGGCACGCTGTCGACCCGCACGTCACCGCCGTGCGCCCGCACCACGGCGTCGACGATCGACAGGCCGAGGCCGGTGCTGCTGCCGCCCGCGGCCCGCGCCCGCGAACTGTCGCCGCGGGTGAACCGCTGGAACAGGTTCGGCTGCAGTTCCGCGGGGATGCCCGGTCCGTTGTCGGTGACCGACAGCTCGCCCGCCGGGGTGATCCGCACCGTCACCTCGGTGCCCGGTGGGGTGTGCGTGCGCGCGTTGGCCAGCAGGTTCGCCAGCACCTGGTGCAGGCGGGCGGCGTCGCCGGCCACCACCACGGGCTCGTCGGGCAGGTCGAGCCGCCACCGGTGCTCCGGACCGGCGACGTGCGCGTCGCCGACGCTCTCCACCACCAGCGCCGTCAGGTCGACCGGCCCGCGCTCCAGCGGCCGGCCGGCGTCGAGCCGCGCGAGGAGCAGCAGGTCCTCGACCAGGGCGGTCATCCGCTTCGCCTGGGTCTCCACCTTGATCAGCACGGGTTCGGCGTCGACGCCCTCGCGCCGGCCCAGCTCGGCGTAGCCGCGGATCGCGGCCAGCGGCGTCCGCAGCTCGTGGCTGGCGTCGGCGATGAACTTGCGCAGCCGCGTCTCGCTGGCCTGCCGCGCGGCGAACGCGCCCGCCACGTGCCCGAGCATGCGGTTGAGCGCGGCGCCGACCTGGCCGACCTCGGTGCGCGGGTCGGTGTAGATCTCGGGGACCCGCTCGGCCAGCGCCACGTCGCCCTCGTGCAGCGGCAGCTCGGCGACCCGGCCGGCGGTGGCGGCCACCCGGTTCAGCGGCTTGAGCGTCACCCGGATCAGCGCGCTGCCGCCGAGCCCCGCCGCGAGGAGGGCCAGCAGCGACACCCCGATCTCCACGTACGCGAGCCGTTCGAGGGTGTCGTAGACGTCGTCGATCGGCAGCCCGGTGATGATCACCCGGCCGTCGGACAGCTCGGTGGCGAGCAGCCGGTACCGCCCGAGGCCGGGCACCTCCCGGTTGTGCGGTTCGCCGTCGGCGGGCAGCGCTTCGAGCACGGGGTAGGTGTCGGGCCCGAGCTGGTCGGGCGGGCCGGGGCGGGAGGAGAAGAAGGCGCCGTACTCGACCGCACCGTCGACCAGGGTCGCCGCGAGCGTGCCGGAGCCCAGGCCCTGTGCGCCGATGGGGTCGGGCCGGCCGTTGCGTGGCATCCGCCCGCCGTACGGGGACCTGGCCTCGGCACCCGTGCGGGCGCTCGCCTCCTCCAGCTGCTTGTCGGTCTTGCCGATGAGGTACGCGTGCAGCGCCACCTCCGTGGCCACGCCGATCGTGATGCACAGCGCCGCCACCACGAGCAGCAGCATCACCAGAAGCCGTGCTCGCAGAGACCACGCTCTATGTGGCCGGTTTGAGGACATACCCCGCTCCGCGCATCGTATGGATCATGGGCTCGCGGCCCGCGTCGATCTTCTTGCGCAGGTAGGAGATGTACAGCTCGACCACGTTGGCCTGGCCGCCGAAGTCGTAGTTCCACACGCGATCGAGGATCTGCGCCTTGCTCAGCACCCGCTTCGGGTTGCGCATCAGGTACCGCAGCAGTTCGAACTCGGTGGCCGTCAACGTGATCGGCTCGCCGGCGCGGCGCACCTCGCGGCTGTCCTCGTCCATGGTGAGGTCGCCGACCACGAGCTGCGCCTCGCTGTGCGCGGTGGCGAGTCCGGCCCGGCGTAGCAGGCCGCGCAGCCGGGCCACCACCTCCTCCAGGCTGAACGGCTTGGTGACGTAGTCGTCGCCGCCGGCGGTGAGCCCGGCGATGCGGTCCTCGACGGCGTCGCGGGCGGTGAGGAACAGCACCGGCACGTCGGACCGCTCGGCCCGCATCCGGCGCATGACCTCCAGCCCGTCGAAGTCGGGCAGCATGACGTCGAGCACCACGGCGTCGGGGCGGAAGTCGCGCGCGGTGCGCACGGCGCTCGACCCGTCGCCGGCGGCGCGTACCTCCCACCCCTCCAGGCGCAGCGCCATCGACAGCAGTTCGGCGAGTGGCGCCTCGTCGTCGACAACGAGCACGCGCAGCGGGCTGCCGTCGGCCCGGCGCAGCTGCTGGCTTTCCGTCTTCATGCTGGTCACGACCCGATCCTGGGCTCTCGCGCTGTGTGCCAACCCTACGGAACCTGTGTACCGCCTGTGTGTGACCGCCGCAGCTTGATCGACGACGGTGCCCACCCCTACGCCCTGCCCTACGAGTGTGTCCAGCCGCTCCCAGCCAGTGACACATCGAAATAGGCTGCTGATCCTGGCCGCCGCTGACAGCCCGCGGCGGGTCCCCGCAGGCACGGAGGTTCCACACCGGTGTCATTCTCCCGACGGGCCGGCTTCCGCCCGGCTGCGCTCGCGATCGCCACCGCGGCGGTCACCGTCATAGCCCTCTCACCCCCAGGCCCGGTGGCCGCGGCTCCGGCCGCGGCCACCGCGGGCACGTACCTGATCCAGTTCGAAGGCGCGCCCCTGACCGCATACACCGGCGGGGTCAGCGGCATCGCCGCCACCAGGGCCGCCACCGGCGCGAAGATCGACCGGAAGTCCTGGAACTACCAGGCCTACCGCCAGTACCTCAAGGGCAAGCGCGCCGAGGTCCTGAACCGGGCCAAGATCGCCAAGAGCAGGCAGGTGGCCGAGTACGACACCGTCATCAACGGTGTCGCCGCCACCCTCACGGCCGACGAGGTCGCCAAGCTCAACCGCACGCCCGGCGTCGTCAAGCTCTGGAAGAACGAGATCTTCAAGCTGACGACCGTGAGCACCCCGAGGTTCCTCGGGCTGGAGGGCTCCGGCGGGGTGTGGAACGAGCAGTTCGGCGACCCGTCGAAGGCCGGCCTCGGCACGATCATCGGCGTCGTCGACTCCGGCATCTGGCCGGAGAACCCGAGCTTCGCCGCGCTGCCGGAGCCGCGTCCCGACGCCGACACCATCGCGGCGAAGTGGAGCGGCGAGTGCCAGCCGGGCACCGACAACCGCGAGTACCCCGACGTCACGTGCAACAACAAGCTGATCGGCGCCCGGTACTACGACTTCGGCGCCCCGAAGTACGGCCCCGACGACTTCAGGTCCCCGCGTGACTCCGACGGGCACGGCAGCCACACCGCGAGCACCGCGGCCGGCAACTACGGCGTCCCGGCGACGATCAACGACATCGCGGTCGGCAACGTCAGCGGCATGGCGCCGGCGGCCCGCATCGCCGCGTACAAGGTCTGCTACAGCAACGGCTGCGGCGGCCTCGAGATCGCGGCCGCGATCGACGACGCGGTCGCCGACGGCGTCGATGTGATCAACTTCTCGATCTCGGGCTCGGCCAGCTCGCTGACCGACCTCATCGAGTCGGCGTTCTTCCAGGCCGCCGCCGCGGGCGTGTTCGTGTCGGCCTCGGCCGGCAACAACGGCCCCGGGCCGTCGACGGTCGCGCACAACGGTCCGTGGAACATGACCGTGGCCGCGAGCACCCACGACCGGTTCTCGGCCAAGTCGGTGACGCTCGGAAACGGCGCCACCTACAGCGGCGCCGGCAACGGTGGCGCGTTCGGACCGGCTCCGCTCGTCGACGCGGTGAACGCCGGCCTGCCCGGCGCCGACCCGGTGAAGCTGGCCCAGTGCTGGCCGGCCAACGAGAACGGCGGCGTGGCGGTGCTCGACCCGGCGAAGGTCACCGGGAAGATCGTGCTGTGCGCGCGCGGTGGCTCCTCGCGCGTCGGCAAGAGCCTGGCCGTCAAGGAGGCCGGCGGCGTCGGCATGATCCACCACAACACCGACGACAGCCAGTCGATCAACGCCGACTACCACTTCGTGCCGACGGTGCACATCAACGCCACGGCCGGCCTGGCCGTGAAGGCGTACATCGCCTCGACGGCGGCCCCGGCGGCGTCGTTCAGCGCGGCGGTGCCGCAGACGGTGCGCGCGCCGCAGATGGCGTCGTTCTCTTCGCGCGGCCCGTCGTTCGCCGGCAACGGTGATCTGTTGAAGCCCGACGTCACCGCGCCGGGTGTCGACATCATCGCGGCGGTCTCGCCGGTCGGCCACAGCGGCAACCTGCACGACTCGCTGCAGGGCACGTCGATGTCCGGCCCGCACGTGGCCGGTATCGCGCTGCTGCTGCGGTCGAAGCACCCGACCTGGTCGCCGATGGCGGTCAAGTCGGCGATCATGACGAGCGCCACCACGCGTGACAACACCAACCAGCAGATCCCGGCCACGCCGCTCGACTACGGCAACGGCCACGTGCACCCGGCGGGCGCGTTCGACCCGGGCCTCGTGTACGAGTCGGGTCCGCTGGACTGGCTGCAGTACACGTGCGGTGCCGGTCAGCACCAGTCCCTCGGCGACGGCTCCGACGTCTGCGACGTCGTCGGCCAGATCGACCCGAGCGACTTCAACAACGCGTCGATCGCGATCGGCGACCTCGCCGGCAGGCAGACCGTGACCCGCACGGTCTCCAACACCACCAACCAGGCCAGCGTGTACGTGCCGAGGGTGGAGGCGCCGGCCGGGTTCACGGTGAAGGTCACGCCGTCCGTCCTCACGGTTCTGCCGCGGCGGTCGGCGACCTACACGGTCGAGATCACCCGCACCACGGCGGCGCTGAACACCTGGGCGTTCGGCTCGCTCACCCTGGCCGACCTGCGCGGGCACAGCGTGCGCAGCGCGATCGCGGTGCAGCCGACGCAGATCTCCGCCGTCGCCGAGGTCACCGAATCCGGCGCGTCCGGGTCCGTCGTGGTCCCGGTCCGCGCGAACTACAACGGGACGCTCGGCGCCCGGCCGGCCGGCATGATCCCGTCGACGGTGACCTCGAAGCACGTCGAGGGCACCGACTCCGGGTTCAGCCCGACCCAGCCGAGCGAGATTCCTGGCGTCGCCAAGTTCAGCGTGACCGTGCCGGCCGGTGTGACCGCCCGGTTCGCCACGTTCGACTCGGACTACCAGCGGGGCACCGACCTGGACATGTTCGTCTACAAGGAGGGTGCGCCGCCGAACCAGGTTCCGTTCCGGACGAGCACCGGCGGTTCCGCCGAGGAGGCGGTGACCATCTCCGAGCCGGGCAACTACACCATCTACCTGTCGGTGTTCGCCCTGCCGGAGGGCGTCGACGAGGTGGACGTGAAGTTCCACTCGTGGCTGCTGGGCTCGGCCCCGGCCGGCAACCTGACCGTGTCGCCGGCCAGCCAGCCGGTGACCGTGGGTGGCGCCGCGCAGGCGACGGCCACCTGGTCCGGTCTCACCCCGGGTGTGAAGTACCTGGGTGCCATCGACTGGGTCAACGGCAGCGCGGTGCTGGACCGCACGGTGATCCAGGTCCAGGCGTAGACGACCTGACAGTGAGCTGCCCCCGGCCGACCGGCCGGGGGCAGCTCGTTTCACCCGGTACGCTCTGGCGTCGTGGCCCAGTCCGAACAGCGTCCGATCGCCCTGTTCTTCTACCTGTCGTGCGCCTTCGGCTTCGCCGGTGCGCTGATGCTGATCCTCACGCCGCTGCTGCCGCTGGCGTACATCGACCTGCTGGGCGAGTCGATCGAAACCGACCTGGGTGGCAGCGGCTGGGGCGTAGCCCTCCTCGGTCTGGTGGCGGGCGCCTGCCCGGCGATGGCGATCGTCCAACGCAACCCCGTGTGGGCCACCGGGATGCTGTTGCCGGCGATCGTGGCGATCGGCTGGTCGGGCTGGTACACGTTCAGCCGCATCCCCGAGCTGGCGCGCCTGGCCGACTCCGCGTCCCTGGGCTGGGGCGGCGTGCTGTTCGTGTTCTCGGGCCCGGTCCTGATGATCGGCGGAATGGGCGCCCTGATCGCCACCTACGGCCGCCTGAGGGAGCAGGCCGAAGCCGCCGAACGCGACCTCGCCTGAGGGCCGCCGCAGCCCGGCGGCGTTCCGATGCGCCCGCTGCCGGGTCCCGTCGATCGCCCACCAGGTCTGTGCCGGTCGCCTTGATCGTCGTTCGAGGCACTAGCCGGTCCAGCGCACGCCCTCCGCCACCGCGCGGAAGACCGCCAGGTTCAGCGCCGGATGCGCGTCCCAGGTGGCCGGCATGACCGTGAGTACACCGTGGTCCCACGCGACCGTGACGCCGCGGTCCGGCCCGAGGGACCAGGCCGGCCGGCCCTGAATGTCGTCGATGGGGGTGTCGACGTCCGTACTACTCACGTCGCCGGACATCACCGACACCCGCAGGGTCCTCGACCCGTCGACCACGAGCCGGTCGTCGACGATGGCCTCCTCGCCGGTCGAGGTCTCGAACCGGGGTGCCGCCCGCGACTCCGGCGCCACGTCGATCACGCCGCCCCGGTCGGGATACGTCCGGACGCCCACGATGCGCATCCCGCGCGGCACGTGGGTCAGCGCGAACGCCACGCGGACCGGCTCCGGATCGCCCTCGGTGATCCCGCCCGCGATCCGCTCGGCCGAGGCCTGCAGGGCCGGCTGCACCTCGGCCTCGTTCGGTTGCCCGTGCCCGTACTCGAGATCGGCCCACCGGCCCGACGGCAGCTGCCACTTGATCAACGTCCGGGCGGTGCGGGACACCACGCGGCCCGGCAGGCCGCCGACCGTGATCCGCTGCCAGCCCGGCTGGTCGAGCCGTGGCTGCAGGCCGGGGCTGTACAGGGTCACCCGCAGGTAGCGGGCGTCGTCGCGGACGACGCTGGCGACCTCGCCGGTGGTCGACACCTCCCAGAGGTTCGGGGTCATGCCCTCGGGGAGCCAGCCGAACCGGAGGGTGCGGTTCCAGTCCCCGGTCGGGACCACCGTGCGACCGGCGGGCGCGTCGTCGGCGCGGCCACCGACCCACGGCGACCGGACCACCGCGACGCCGGCGAGCAGCACGACCGCGAGCACCGCGACGGTCCGGCCGGCCCACCGCCGCCGGCGCCGGCGCCGGATCCCGCCCGCCACCCCGGCCAGCACGTCGGCCGGGTCGGGTGCGAGCCGCTCCTCGGCCCGCAGGGCCTCCACCAACTCGTTCATCGGATCGTCTCCAGGTCGGCCTGCCGCAGGGCCGACATCGCCCGGGAGTGGAAGGTCCGCACCGCCCCTTCGGAGCAGCCGAGCAGTGCGGCGATCTCCGCCGTCGGGAGTCCCTCGTAGTAGCGCAGCACCACCACGGCCCGCTGCCGCGCCGGCAGGGCGGCCAGCCGGCGTAGCAGGTCGGCCCGCTCGACCGACGAGTCGGCGTGGTCCGCGACGACGCCCGCGGCCGGCAGCCGCGATCCGAGCACACGCCGCCGCAGCAAGCGCCGCCGCCAGGACAGGTACTCGCGCACGATCACCCGGCGGACGAACGCCTCCGGCTCCTCGATGCGGGCCCACCGGGAGTGTGCCCGCACGAGCGCCTCCTGCACGACGTCCTGCGCCAGGTCGCGATCACCGACGAGCACCGCCGCGTACCGCACGAGCGCCGCGAGCCGCGCGCCCACGAACTCCTCGAACGTCATGAAGCCTCCCAGTGTCACGAGGAAGACGTCACGAACGCCCGGAAACGCATCGTCAGAACGGAAGACCGGTGAGTCTTTCGTAGGCCTCGACGTAGCGGGCGCGGGTCGCCGACACCACGTATCCCGGCACCTCCGGCCCCGGCGGCTGCTTGTTCCAGCCGGTGCCCACCGCCCAGTCGCGGACCATCTGCTTGTCGAACGGGTGCTGCGGACGGCCGGGTTCCCAGTGGTCGGCCGGCCAGAAGCGGGACGAGTCCGGAGTCAGTACCTCGTCGGCGAGCGTGAGCGTGCCGTCGCGGGAGAAGCCGAACTCCAGTTTGGTGTCGGCGATGATGATCCCGCGGTCGCGGGCGATGTCCGAGCCGCGCTCGTAGATGGCCAGCGTCAGGTCGCGGAGCCGTGCGGCCACGTCGGCGCCGACCTGGTCGACGACCTGCTCGTACGTGAGCGCCTCGTCATGTTCTCCGATGGGCGCCTTCGTGGTCGGCGTGAAGATCGGCGTCGGCAGGCGCGAGCCCTCGACCAGGCCGGGCGGCAGGGCGATGCCGCACACCGAGCCGGACCGGTCGTACTCGGCGCGGGCCGACCCGCTGAGGTAGCCGCGGGCCACGCACTCCACCGGCACCATCGACAGCGACCGGCACCGCACCGCCCGGCCGGCCCACTCCGGCGGGTCGGACACCTCGCCGATGATGTGGTTCGGCACCAGGTCCTCGAGCTGGTCGAACCACCAGAGGGACAGCCGGGTGAGCACCCGGCCCTTGTCGGGCACCGGGGTGGGCAGGACCACGTCGTACACCGAGACCCGGTCGGAGGCGACCAGGATCAGGTCGTCTCCGTCCCGGTAGACGTCGCGGACCTTGCCCGAGTGAACCAGCGTCGGCATGACGCCTATCCAATCAGGGCCGCATCAGCATCCACTGGATGCCCCACGGGTCGCGGAGGCGCCCGCCCCGCCCGTACTCGTGGTCGTCGATCGGGTAGATCACCGTCGCGCCGCCGGCCTCCATCGCGGCGGCCACCCCGTCGGGGTCGGCGACCTCGAGCGCCATGATCACGGAGACGGGCTCGTCGCCGTCCCCCTGATCCTTGACCCCGATGACGCCGGCACTGCCGAACGACACCTCGGCGTGAACGACCTTGCCCGAATTGTCCGTAAAAACCTCGCCGACTCCGGCGCCGAACGCCTTCTCGTAGAACGCCATCGCGGCCCGGGCGTCCGACACCACCAGCCGCGGGTACATGCGTGTCACAGTCATGCCCCGAGCATGACCGGGGAAGAAGCTAAGGGATTGTAGAAACCGGCACGTGGTTCGGCTCCGCCGGCGACCGCGGCCGGTACGCGCCCGGCGTCGTCGCCGCGAACGACCGGAAGTCGTGGATCAGGTGCGCCTGGTCGTGGAACCCGTGCTCCGCCGCGAGCCGCGCCCAGTCGGGGTCCGCGGAGGACGCCGCCGCCCGCACCACGCGCTGGAACCGCCGCACCCGCGCGAACCGCTTCGGCGTCAGCCCGATGTGCTCGGCGAACTCGCGGCCGAGGCGGCGCGGCGTCCACCCGAGGCGATCGGCCGCCGCGGCCACGCTCGCGCCGTGGTGAAGGTCCGCGGCGGCGGTCACCACCGCGTTGTCGGGTTCGAGGGGACGGCGCGCGCGCCGCCTCAGGGCGACCTCGGCCTCGGTCAGCGCTGCCTCGGAACCCGCGGCTGACAACAGCCGCTCCCGGAGCAGAGCTCCGGCTCCCCGGCCCCACAGGTCGTCGAGGTCGACCAGGCTGCCCCGCAGGTCGGCGGCGTCGGCGGGCAGGAACGGGTACGAACCGCCCACCCGGAACGCGACCCACAGGATCCGCCGCTGGTCGGCCGGGTCGATCAGCACCGGCCCGTCGTACGGCCCCTGCACGGCGGTGCCGCCGGTGACCGTGGGTGGACCACCGTCGAGCGGGTAGGTGCTCAACGAGTCGCGGTCGAGGTTCACCAGCAGCTGCACGGTGCCCGACGGCAGCCCCAGCTCCAGGCCGACGCCCGCCGTGAACTCGCCGTAGCCCATCGACGCGACGAACGGCGCCAGCGCCGGTGACGGTCGGTGAGTCCACATGGGTCGAGATTAATCCCGGCTACCCGCGGGTAGCACATCGACCAACACCCGTCGATCCCTCTCGGGAGGCTTGGCGTGGACGGTCTCCGCCTGGACCTGAACCTCGTCGACTACCTGCTGCTCGCGTTGTACTTCGCGACGGTGCTCGGAGTCGGCTTCGCCGCCCGCCGCTCGATCCGCACGAGCGTCGACTTCTTCCTCTCCGGCCGCTCGTTACCTGCGTGGGTCACCGGCCTGGCGTTCGTGTCGGCGAACCTCGGTGCCCTGGAGATCATCGGCATGGCCGCCAACGGCGCCCAGTACGGCCTGATGACCACCCACTACTACTGGATCGGCGCCGTACCGGCGATGGTGTTCCTCGGCATCGTGATGATGCCGTTCTACTACGGGTCGCGGGTGCGCAGCGTCCCCGAGTACCTGCGGCTGCGGTTCAACCGGCCCACCCACCTGCTGAACGCCGTGACGTTCGCGGTGGCGCAGATGCTCATCGCCGGCGTGAACCTGTACGCGCTCGCGATCGTGATGCGCGCGCTGCTCGGCTGGCCCCTGTGGACGTCGATCGTGCTCGGCGCGGCGATCGTGCTGGTGTACATCACGATCGGCGGCCTGACGTCGGCCATCTACAACGAGGTGCTGCAGTTCTTCGTGATCCTGGCCGGCCTCATCCCGATCGTGGTGATCGGCCTCGTGAAGGTCGGCGGCATCGAGGGCCTGTGGGACAAGGTGCGCGACACCCCGCTCGGCGCCGCCGGTCTCGACACGTGGAGCCACACCGGCGGATCCGACAACCCGTTGGGCGCCAACTGGTTCGGCATCGTGTTCGGGCTCGGCTTCGTGCTCTCGTTCGGGTACTGGACCACGAACTTCGCCGAGGTGCAGCGGGCCCTGTCGGCGAAGAACATGAGCGCCGCCCGGCGCACGCCCATCATCGCCGCGTTCCCGAAGCTGTTCATCCCGATCGTCACGGTGATCCCCGGTCTCGTGGCCCTGGTGACCATCGAGGGCCTCGGCGCCGAGGACGGCGACCTGCAGTACAACAACGCGATCCCGCTGCTGATGCGCGACCTGCTGCCCAACGGCGTGCTCGGCGTCGCGGTCACCGGCCTGATCGCGAGCTTCATGGCCGGCATGGCCGCCAACGTGTCGGGCTTCAACACCGTCTTCACCTACGACATCTGGCAGACGTACGTGAAACGCGACCGCGACGACGACTACTACGTACGGATCGGGCGGATCGCGACGATCGGCGGCGTGGTCGTCGGCATCGGCACCGCGTTCATCGCGGCCGGGTTCAGCAACATCATGAACTACATCCAGGCGCTGTTCTCGGTGTTCAACGCGCCGCTGTTCGCGACGTTCATCATCGGTATGTTCTGGCGCCGGATGACCGCCGTCGCCGGCTTCTGGTCGCTGCTGGCCGGCACCGTCGTGGCGCTCGGCACCTACCTCCTCTACCTGGCCGGCCTGCTGCCGTTCGACTCCGACCTGGAGGAGAGCTTCTGGGGCGCGGGTCTGGCGTTCGTCACGGTGGCGATCGTCGCGGCGGTCCTCACCCCGGCTACGCAGCCGAAGCCGGCCGAGGAGCTACGGGGGCTGGTCTACGGCACCGCCGACCTCGGCGAGCTCGACCCGGAGGACCGGGTGTGGTACCGGTCGCCGGTGCTGCTCGGCTCGATCGCCGTGTTCCTGTCCATCGTCTTCTACATCCCGTTCTTCTAAGGAGTTCACGCCATGGCCGAGACTCCCCTCCCGGACGAGGCCGAGCGGCGGTCGGCCGCCGCCCGGCTGTTCGACGTGCGCCGCGTCATCGGCGGCCTCTTCGTCGTCTACGGGGTGATCGTCACGCTGATCGGGCTGTTCGACTCCGAGGCCGACCTGGAGAAGGCGCAGGGCGTGCGGATCAACCTCTGGACGGGACTGGGGATGCTTCTCCTCGGTGCCCTGTTCCTGCTGTGGCAGTGGTGGCGGCCGGCGCAGGTGCCGACTCCTCCTGCGGAGAGTGACTCTCCACGGTGACCTGAGGCAGGATCCGGTCGAGCCACCGCGGGATCCACCAGTTCCACCGGCCCAGCAGCGTCATCGTGGCCGGCACCAGGAACAGCCGCACGAGCGTCGCGTCGATGAGCACCGCGACCGCCATGCCCGTGCCCACCATCTTCACGGTGACGTCCGGGTCGAGCGCGAACCCGATGAACACCGCGACCATGATGGCCGCCGCGCTCGTGATGACGCGGCCGGTGGCGGCGAGCCCGCGCACCACGCTGCCGTGCGCGTCGCCGGTGGCGAGCCAGAACTCGCGCACCCGCGACAGCAGGAACACCTCGTAGTCCATCGACAGGCCGAACAGCACCGCGAACATCAGAATCGGCACCCAGCTCGACACCGGTACCGCGTGCGGCAGCCCGAGCCACTCCGCGCCCCAGCCCCACTGGAACACCGCGGTGATCACGCCGTACGCGGCCGCGACCGACAGCAGGTTCATCGCCGCCGCCTTGAGCGCCACCACCGGCGCCCGGAACAGCACGGTCAGCAGCAGCAGCGACATCGCCACCACGAACACCACCACGACCCACAGCCGGTCGGCGAGCCGGTCGACGATGTCGGCGAACACCGCCACCAGGCCGGTGGTCCGCGCGTCCGCCGGGAGCACGTCGGCGCGCAGGCGGTCGAGCAGGTCGGTGGTCCGCTCGTCCTGCGGGCCGGTGGTCGGCTCGATGAAGATCACCGCGGCGTCGTTGGCCGCGTTGGTCATCGGCGGGGTCACCGCCGCGACGCCGGGCTCGGCCCGCACCGTCTCCACGAGCGCCGGCAACGTGTCCGGCGACACGCGACGCAGGTCGATCGCCACCACCAGCGGGCCGTTGGCACCGGCACCGTACTCGGCGGCGATGAGGTCGTAGGCCTGCCTGGTGGTGTTCGAGGTGGGCTGGCTGCCCGCGTCCTGCGGCCAGGTGCGCATCCCGAGCACCGGCGCGGCCAGCACCAGCAGCACGAGCAGGCCCACGACCGCCACCGGCCACGGCTTCGCCGCCACCGCACGGGCGAACCGCTCGGTGAGGCTCTGCTTCACCTCGACGGTCGCCACCCCCTTGCGGACCTTGCGCGGCAGCATCCGCCGACCCGCGAGCCCGCAGAGCGCCGGAACGAGCGTGATCGCGCTGAACATCACGAAGCCGACGGTCGCGAACGTCGCGTACCCGAACGACGTGTAGACGGCGAGGCCCGCGAACGCCAGCCCGAACAGCGAGACCAGCACCGTGGAGCCGGCCACGAGCACCGAGGAGCCGGCGGTCGCGGTCGCCTCGGCGGCGGCGTCCACAGTGGACAGGCCGCGCCGCAGCGCCTCGGTGAAGCGGCTCACCAGCAGCAGCGCGTAGTCGATGCCCACGCCCAGGCCGACCATCGTCGCCACGGTCGGTGCGGTCACGCTGATGTCGGTCACCGTGGCCATGAGATAGATGACCGACATGCCGGCGCCGAGCCCGAACAGCGCGACCACGAGCGGCAGCCCCGCGGCGACCACCGAACCCAGCGCGAGCACCATGATGATCAACGCGGCCACGATGCCGATCGCCTCGGCGGTGCCGCTCGGCGCCTGGATGTTCTCGGCGACCTGGCCGCCCAGTTCCACCTGCAGACCGCGGTCCGACGCCGGTCCGGCGGCGGTCCACAGCGCGTCGACGGCCTCGGTGCCCGTGAAGTCGGTGACCGGCACCAGGTAGCGCACGGTGATCAGCGCGGTGTCACCGTCGGCCGACGGGCGCGGCTCGCTCACGTTGCCGACCTCGGGCAGGTTCCCGATCCGGCTGCGTACCTCGGCGAGCACACCCGGGTCGAGGCGGTTGCCGGAGCGGTCGTGCACCACCACCCTGGCGTCGGCGCCGCTCAGCTCGGGGAACCGGTCGGCGAGGAGGTTCGTGCCGTCCTGCGAGGGCGTACCGGAGACGTTGTAGTCGTCGTGCGGCTCGCCGCCCACCGTCGCGGCCAGCCCGACGGTGACGACGAGGATCAGCAGCCACCCGGCGAGGGTGCGCCAGGGGTGGGTCGCGGCGGCGGCACCGAGCCGGGCCAGTCTGGTGTTCACGGCAGTCCTCCAAGGTTCCTGTCACAGCAGCATCCGCCGCGACGCTTGCCCGCTACTTGGAGTGCTACTTGGAGCGGGCTTGGAGGCGTGCCAGTGCTGCCCGGGCCGGTGCGACCCAGTGCTCGGACGAGCACCGCCGCGCCACCGTGACCGCTTCCGCGAAATAGTCGGCTGCGTCACGTTCCCGGCCCAGCAGCAGGGACAGGTCGCCGAGCGAGTGCGCCACCGGACGCATCGCCACGGAGCAGGTCGCCACCGCGGCCAGTTGCCCCCGCACCGGCTCCAGGAACTCGATCAGCTCCTCGGCCTCGTCGGGAAGCTCCAGCGCCGTGACGACCATCGCGCGGATCGTGGCCCACAGCGCGCCGAAGTAGTCGTGCCGCAGCGGCGGCGGGGTGCCGCGCAGCCGCCGGGCGTCGTCGAGCCGGCCGGCGGCGACGAGCGTGGCCGCGTGCGCGTCGGCGGCCAGGTCGCCGCGGCCGCCGCGGACGGACCCGACCAGCGGCTCGAGCTCGGCCAGCCGGCCCTGGCTGGTCCGCAGCGTGAACAGGGCCAGCACCAGGTAGTCGGCGTGCAGGCTGCCGCGGCGGCGCATGTGCTCGCCGACCTCGAGGTAGAGCCGCTCGGCGGTGGCGAAGTCACCGGTGACGTGGGCGTAGGTCGCCAGGCCGATCGTGCCCACGTCCTGCGGATCGCTGAGCTGGTGGACGCGGGCCAGGTCGAGGCCCTCGGTCAGGTGCCGGCGCATCGCCGGCAGGTCGCAGCGGGCGGCCGCCACCTGCGCCGAGGCGTGCTCGGCGTACCACCGGTAGGCGGCCATCTCCGGTGCCTGCGCGAGCTCGGCCAGCTCACCGGCCAGGACGGCGCGCCGGTCGGCGTCGCGGTCGTACAGCCGCTCCTGCAGGACGGTCACCATCGCCAGCGCCGTCAGCTCGGGGTCGCCCGACGCCCGCGCCAGCGCGAGGGCCTCCGACGCGGCCCGGATCGCCCGCGGGTCGCTCTCGCCGGTGAGCTCGGCGCCGAACGCGCAGAGGAGCCGGCAGCGGGTCACCGGGTCGGCGGTGCGCTCGATCAGCCGCTCCAGCCGGTCGACGATGGGCCGGTCGACCTCGCCGTAGCGGTGGATCTCCCACGGGCTCGGCGCGGTCCACGCCGTGAACGCCGCCAGCACGAGGTCCTCCCGCCCGGCGTCCTCCGCGACCGCGACCGCGCGCTCGCGCACCCGCCGCGCCGCTCCGATCTCACCGGTGCGGATCCGCGCCCGCAGCAGCCTGCCCAGCAGGTCGACGGCGCGTTCCTCGGTGGCGGGCAGCTTCCCGAGACAGGTCAGCGCCTGCTCGTACAGCTCGGCGGCGGCGTCGTACGCGTACCGCCGCTCCGCCAGCTCCGCGGCACCGAGGTTCGCCGCGACCGCGCGCTCGGCCGTGTCGGCGGTGAGCCCGCGGGTGTGGTGGTGGGCCAGGGCCGGCAGGTCGTGCGGCCGGATGCGGTCGAGGGCGGCGGCGAGCCGGGCGTGCACGCGGGCCCGGCGCAGGTGCGACAGGTCGGCGTACAGGGTGTCGCGCACCAGCGCGTGGACGAAGCGCACCCGGCCCGGCCCCGGCTCGGTGAGCAGCCCGGCGATGAGGCCGGCCTCGAGCGCGTCGAGCACCCCGTCCTCGTCGGTGTCGGCGGCGTCGACGAGCAGGTCGACGTCGGCCTCGCGGCCGACCGCGGCGGCCAGCCGCAGCACCGCCACCGCCGGCGGGGGCAGCCGTCCCAGGCGGCGGCGCAGCACGTCGCGCACGCCCTCCGGCACCTCCGAGACCGCCACCAGCGCGCCCTCGCTGGCCAGCAGCCGGGCGCTCTCGCGCAGGTAGAACGGGTTGCCGCCGGTGCGTTCGGCGAGCGAGCGCACGGTGTCGCCGTCGACCGGCCCGCCGGCGACCGCCGCGACGAGCGTCGCCGCGTCGTCGGTTCCCAGCCCGGCGAGGCTCACCCGGTGCGGCGAGTGCCGGGCCAGCGTCGCGAGCGCGTCGTCGAACGGGGGACCGCCATCGAGCGGCCGGTACGCGGCCACCAGCAGCACCTTCACCCGCTCGGCGGCCACGCTGGTCACGAGCGCGAGCGTCTCGGCGTCGCCGCGGTGCAGGTCGTCGAGCACCACCGCGAGCGGCCGGTCGCCGGCGGCGGCGCCCAGCCACGCCGCGACCGCCCGGTGCAGCCGGAACCGGCCGTCGGTCCGGTCGCCGGCGTCGTCGGTGAGCAGCGGTTCCAGGGCCGCGGCGAGCTCCTCGGGCGGCGGCACCGACGCGCGCAGGTCACGCAGCGCCTCCACCCACGCCCACGCCGGTGGCGCGCCGTCGGCCTCCGGGCAGCGCCCCTTGACCACCCGCCAGCCGGTGCCGGTGAGGTGCCGTTCCAGCCGGCGCAGAAGCGCCGACTTGCCCGACCCCGCCTCCCCGGCCACCAGCGCGACGGCGCCGGCGCCAGCCGCCGCGGTCGCCGCGCTGGCGAGCCCGGCCAGCTCTGCGGCCCGTCCCACAAAAAGCTCTTCGGAGACGGCCGTGAGCGGCGCCGGATGCGCGCGCGGGACGGCCGGGTCCACCCGGGGCAGCGGGATGCGTTGGCCGAGGATCGCCGCCTCGGTGTCCTGGAGCGCCGCGCCCGGGTCGAGCCCGAGTTCGTCGGCGAGGATGCGGCGGGCCTCGCGGAGGCTGGCGAGCGCGTCGGCCTGGCGACCGGCGGCGTAGAGCGCGAGGGCGAGCAGCCGCCACGCCTCCTCGCGCAGCGGGTGCTCGCGGGTGAGCACCTGCGCGGCGGGCACCGCCTCGGCCGCGGCGCCCGCCCGGATCGTCGCCTCGACCAGCCGCTCCCGGGCGACGACGCGCAGCTCGGCCAGGCGTGCCGCCTCGGCACCGGCCCACGGCTCGTCGGCGAACTCGGCGAACGCCGGTCCGCGCCACAGTCTCAGGGCTTTCGCGAGGCTCTCCCGCGGGTCGTCCTCCTTGACGGCGTCGGTGAGGGCCCGTTCGAACTCCCAGGCGTCGACCCGCTCCAGCTTCAACGCGTACCCGGGCGGGGCGCTGACCAGCACCGACGCCGGGGTGCGCGGTTCGCGGTGCGGTTCGAGCAGGCGGCGCAGGTTCGACACGTACGCCTGCAGCGAGGCGCTCGCCTTCCGCGGCGGCTCGCCCCGCCACAGGTCCTCGATGAGCCGGTCGACCGGCACCACGTCGCCGCGGGCCGTGACGAGCAGCGCCAGCACGGCCCGCTGACGCGGCCCACCCAGGTCGACGGCGTGGCCGTCGACCTCGGCCGTCAGCGGTCCCAACACGCGCACCCGGATCATGACGCCGCCATCGTAGGGCGGAGGTGCGGCGCCAAGCGCCGTCCAAGTGGTCGGCAAGTGGACCGGGTCATCCTCGTCACGTTCCCCCGCTGAGCGAAAGGACCCGATATGACCACCACCGCCCCGATCGACACGAGCGAGATGCTGACCGTCCACCGCGTGTTCCGGCGCGAGTTCCCGATGGCCGCCCGGCTCATCCGGGCGGTACGCCCGGGCGACGTGGCCCGGGCCAGGTTCGTGGCCGGTCACCTGAAGGACATGCGCCTGGGCCTGCACCACCACCACACGGCGGAGGACGAGCTGCTGTGGCCGCTGCTCCTGGCGAGGGTCGACCTCGACGCCGACAAGGTCCTGCTGATGGAGGCCCAGCACCACCGGGTCGACGAGCTGCTGTCGCGGTCGGCCGACCTGCTGCCCCGGTGGGAGACCACGGCGTCCCCGGAGGTGGGCGAGGAGCTGGCGGCACTGTACGACCAGCTGTGGCCGGTGCTGCTGGAGCACCTGGTGGCGGAGGAGACCGAGGTCCTGCCCCTGGTGTCCGAGCACATCTCCCAGGCCGAGTGGAACCGCCTCGGCGAACGCTTCGAGGGCGAAACCCCGAAGGACAAGCTCCTCCTGTTCCTGGGCGCGCTCCTGGAGGAGGCCACCCCGGCGGAGACGGCGGTGATGCTGGGGAAGCTCCCGTTACCGGCGAGGCTGCTCTGGTACGCGGTCGGCCGCCGCGCCTACGCCCGCCGAGTCCGCCGCCTCCGGACCCCCTGACCCGTACGCCCCTCTCCTTCGCGCGCGCCGATCTTGCACTCGTGGCCCCCGATAAAGGCGGCAAATCCCGACATAGGGGCGGCCACGACTGCAAGATCGGCGGCGTGAGCTGGCGGCCCGCCGGACTCAGGCGGCGATCGCGTGGAAGGCGCCGGCCCTGGTGCCCACGTACATCCGGCCCTTCCAGACCGCCGGGGTCGACTCGATGCAGCCGCCCACCTTCAGGGTCCACAGCGGACCCGGCGGCTTCGCGGTGTCGGAGACGTCGTACGCGCGCAGGTCGCCGAGGCAGTCGCCGATGACGAGGACGCCGTCGATCACTACGGGTGACTGCCACACCTGGCCGCTGGGCAGGCGGAGGGTCCAGCGGACGGTGCCGGTGGCCCGGTCGATCCCGTGCACGTCGCCGCCGGTGGTGTCGAAGATGACCAGGTCCTTGTAGAGCGCCGGCGTTCCCCAGATCCCGGCGGGAACGCGAGGACGGTCGTCGAGCTTCCAGACCAGCGGGTTGTCGGGCTTCGACGGGTCGAGCTTCATCATCTGCCCGACCTCCTTGGACCGGGCGCTCTGCTTCTCGTACTCGGAGCCGACGTACAGCATGCCCTGCTCGTCGGCGACGATCGTGGCGTCGGTGTCGTCGCCGGTCCAGAACCGGAAGACGCGCGTGGGCGCGCGGCCCTGCTTGAGCCCGCTCAGATCCCAGCCCTGTACGAGGCCGCCGCTGTTGGCGAAGTAGACCACGTCGCGAACGATCGCCACGGAGTTCTCGATGGACACGTTGCCGTGGCCGATGTCCTTCAACAACTGGTCGTCCCAGCCGGGCGTGTTGAACACGAGCCGCGGCGCGAGCGTCACCTTGCCGTTGGCGTCGTAGCCGCGGTTGAGCTTCACGATGTGGAACTGGCTGTTCTCGCCGCCCTCGAAGAGGTAGTCGTCGATGACCAGACCGGAGCCGTCCCAGTCGTTGTTCCACTTGGTGGGCTTGACCGCGTCGGCGGACAGCTTCCACAGCTCCACCGGCGGGTTCCGGTCGATCGCGATCGCCCGGTAGTAGTTGTCGCGCGAGCCGGTGTAGACGATCGGGTAGCCGTCGGGGTCGACGGTCACCGAGCCCTTGATGATGTCGCCGGTGGGGAAGTCGGGGAGGATCTGCTCGCCGGTCCCGGCGTCGAGGAAGTGGACCTTGCGGTCGTAGGCGCCGAACACCACCCAGGTGCGCCCCTCGCGCTCGAACACCGCCGGCTGACCGGTCCACCCCGACCCGCACCACTGGCTCGGACCCTTCTCGTCGACCGAGGTCGAGCACATCGAGCCGGTGCGCGGGAACTTCCACTTCTCGGAAGGCTGCGAACGCGGAAGGGGCCCCGTGCCGTAGTAGGTGCGCGTCGGGTTGCCCCGGAACGTGAGCAGCCCGGGCACCTTCTCGCCGTACGGCTTGCCGACCTTCGCCGGGTCACTCCAGCCGGTGAACGACGGCGGCGCCGAGGACGCCGCGACCGGAGCCTCGCTCGCGGTCTGGAACTGGGGCGGCGTCCCTTCGTGGCTACGGCGCCACAGGACCACCGAGGCGGTTCCGGCGACGACGATGGCCAGGGCGCCGGAGAGCGCGAGGCGGTTCACGGGCACATTATGTCGACAGCGCGCTACTCCGGGTAGTAACGCAAGGTCACATAGCTCCGTGGCGGCCCAAGGTCACCCGTTCGGTTCCCGCGGGCCGCCGTCGCGGGCGGCCTCCACGCGCCGCAGCGCCGCGGTGTAGTCGTCGATCGGACGCATGACAGCGGCCAGCCGCAGGTGCGCCAGCGCCTGGTCGGGACGCCCCTGGCGCTCCAACGTGCGACCCAGCACGAACTGGGCGTAGTGGTCGCTCGGGTCGTGCTCGATGAGCCAGCGCAACTGCTGCTCGGCCCGGCCCAGCTGGGCGGAGTGGAAGTAGGCCCGCGCCAGCAGCTGACGCACCGAGGCGTTCTCGGGCTCGGCGGCGATCACCGGCACCAGGGCGTCGGCGGCCTCGATCGGCTGGCCGGCGTCGAGAAGGCGCTCGGCCCGTTCGTACTCGGCGTGAAGATCCACGGTCCTTCTTAACCCCCTGATGTTTCGTTGTGTTCCCGCCAGCGTGACGTACCGTGCCCGCTCTGATCACTCCTACCACCACGGTTCACACTTCGTTCGTCGCGGCCATGGGGGAGTTCGGCCAATGGGCGAGTTCGGCCACCGGGGGAGTTCGGCCAGTGGGGGAGTTCGGCGCCGACCGGTCCCACCCGCGACGACGAACGCCACGGCAGGACGCGGTTGCGGGTTCCTACACGCGCCGGCGCCTGAGCACGAACAGCAGCGCGGCGGCGGCGAACGCGAGCGCGGCGGCCGCCGAGAAGACCAGCGGCAGCGGCACGTGCTTGGAGTTGCTGACCCGCTCGACCCGCGGCAGGTCGGCCACCGCCGGTTCGGAGGCGCTCGGCTCGGTGACCGGCGCGGCGGCCGCGGTCGCGGTCGCGGTGGGTGACGCCTTCGCCGACGCGCTGGTGCTGGCCGGGGCCGGTGCTCCGCCGGTGAGCACCACGTCGGCGCAGGAGTAGTAGGTGTCCGGCGTGCTCGAGTTCTGCCACACCGTGTACATGAGGTGCCGCCCGGTGCGGCCGGCCGGCAGCCGGCCGGTCATCGTGTAGTTGCCGCCCTTGAGCGCCGGGTCCTTCGCGGTCAGGAAGGGCGCGTCGTCGAGGTCGGCCCAGCGCAGCGGCTTCGTGGGGTCGTAGCCGTTCTTCGTCAGGTACCAGCGGAACGTGCCCTGGTGCGGGATCGTGCCCTTGTACGTGAACGTCACCTGGCTGCCGCTCGCGAACGACGTGGTCGGCCAGTCGGCGCGCGGCAGGTCGAGGCCGCGGAAACCGCTGAGGCCGGCGCTGCACAGCTTGCCGTCGGGCACCTTCTGCCGGTCCCTGCCGTTGACGTTGGCCAGGCGCAGGTTGTCCCAGTCGACCTTGCCGCTGGTCTCGACCACGGCCTTGCAGGCGGCGGTCTTCGCCCACTTGCCGTCGGGCTGGCAGCCGGCCGACCGGCTGAGCGGCGTGGTCGGTGCGCCGTGCGCCAGCGCCGGGGCGCCGGTGAGGACGGCGACCAGGACGGGCGCGGCGAGCGCGGCACACAGGCGAGCCATCACCGGGGTGGTACGCAACCATCGGCCGGCGGGTTCCTTACAGTGCGCTTGTGCGCATGTTCGACGAAGACGAGGCGTCCAGGCGGCTCGGCATGGAGCTGCTGTCGGTGGGTGACGGCCGGGCGGTGGTCCGGATGCCGGTGACCGCGAGCATGGTGAACGGGCACGCGATCGCCCACGGCGGGTTCGTGTTCCTGCTGGCCGATACGGCGTTCGCCTGCGCCTGCAACAGCCACGGGCCTGCCGTCGCCTCTCTCGGCGACAAGACAGCAATAGTCGTGGCCGCCGGCGCGGACATCACGTTCGTGCGGCCGGCACACGAGGGCGACGTGCTCACCGCGTACGCGCAGGAGCGCACGCGGTTCGGCCGCAGCGGCATCTACGACGTCACCGTGAAGCGCGGCGACGAGGTCGTGGCCGAGTTCAGGGGGCGGTCCCGCGTCGTTGGTCGATGATCCGGCGCATCTTGCCCATCGAGCGCTCCACCTGCTCGGGCTCGATCACGTCGACGGCGATCGTGACCCCGATCGTGTTCTTCACCCGCTGGGCGAGCCTGTCTCCGGCCTCCCGGGCGGCTTCCGGGGAGGCGTCGGGGCGGCGCTCCACCTTCACGGTCAGGTCGTCGAGGCGGCCCTCGCGGGTCAGCACGCACTGGAAGTGCGGTGACAACTCGGGCGTGCGCAGGATCAGCTCCTCGATCTGGGTGGGGAACAGGTTCACACCGCGCACGATGAGCATGTCGTCGGCGCGTCCCGTGATCTTCTCCATGCGCCGCATCGGCCGCGCGGTGCCGGGCAGCAGCCGGGTGAGGTCGCGGGTGCGGTAGCGGACGACGGGCATGGCCTGCTTGGTCAGCGACGTGAACACCAGTTCGCCCAGCTCACCGTCGGGCACGGGGTCGCCGGTGACCGGGTCGATGACCTCCGGGTAGAAGTGGTCCTCCCAGATGTGCAGGCCGTCCTTGGTCTCCACGCATTCGTTCGCGACGCCGGGTCCCATCACCTCCGACAGGCCGTAGATGTCGATCGCGTGCATGTCGAGGCGCTGTTCGAGCTCGCGCCGCATGTCCTCGGTCCACGGTTCGGCGCCGAAGATGCCGACCTTGAGCGAGGACGCCCGCGGGTCGACGCCCTGGCGCTCCATCTCGTCGACGATCGCGAGCATGTAGCTGGGGGTCACCATGATCACGTCGGGCCGGAAGTCGTTGATCAGCAGGACCTGCCGCTCGGTCATGCCGCCCGACACGGGCACCACCGTGCAGCCCAGCTCCTCGGCGCCGTAGTGGGCGCCGAGCCCGCCGGTGAACAGGCCGTACCCGTAGGCGACGTGCACCACGTCACCCGGCTTTCCGCCCGACGCGCGGATCGAGCGCGCCATCAACCGCGACCACGTGCGGAGGTCGTCGCGGGTGTAGCCGACGACGGTCGGCCGGCCGGTGGTGCCCGACGACGCGTGCACCCGGGCGATCTGCTCCCGGGGGACGGCGAACATGCCGAACGGGTAGTTCCGGCGCAGGTCGTCCTTGCCGGTGAACGGGAAGTTCCTCAGGTCGTCGAGGCTTTCAAGATCTTCGGGACGCACGTGAGCGGCATCGAACGCCCGGCGGTAATGGGGCACGTTGTCGTAGGCGTGCCGCAGTGACCGGCGCAGCCGCTCCAGCTGCAGCTCGCGGAGCTGGTCGACGGGCGCGCGTTCGATCGGCTCCAGGGTCTCCGGGCGGGGAGCGAGATCCTCCATGGAGCCATCATTCACCCTTCCCCGAAATCCCACCCTCGATCCGACCCGCGCCCCCTCGGTTCCGGCGTGCCCTGTTCCTGCCCGGTCGATACCGTTACGCCGTTATCGATAGTGCGCCATACGTCGATGGAGGGGTTTCTTTGCGACGTGCATTTCTGGCGGTGACCGTGGCCCTGGCGGTGGCACTCACGGGTGCGCCGGCACAGGCGGCCGCGGCTCCGGGGGCGCCGGGCATCGGCGACCCGTACTTCCCGGACTACGGCAACGGCGGGTACGACGTCTCGCACTACGACATCCGGGTCCGCTACCACCCGGGCGCCGACGTGCTCACCGGCACGACGACGATCCTGGCCCGAGCGTCTCAGGACCTGTCGTCGTTCAACCTCGACTTCGCGCTCAACGTGACGTCGATCAAGGTCAACGGCTGGACCGCCACGTACGCGCGGCAGGGTGACCACGAGGTGGTCGTCACCGCGCCGCGGCCGATCTCGCGCAACCAGTTCCTGACGATCGTCGTGCAGTACGAGGGCGTGCCGAGCGAGGTCGTGGCCGCCGGCTACACGGCGTGGACCAAGACGTCCGACGGCGCGCTCGCCATCGGTCAGCCCGAGATCGCCTGGTGGTGGTACCCGAGCAACGACCACCCGCGCGACAAGGCCACCCACGACATCTCCGTGCTCGTCCCCGACGGCGTCGAGGTGCTGAGCAACGGCGTCATGCCGCGTGCGCCGCGCGCCGAGATCCCCGGCTGGACCCGGTGGAGCTGGCGCTCGACCCGGCCGATGGCCTCCTATCTGGCGTTCATGGCGATCGGCCAGTACGAGATCGTCACGGACACCGCGCCCAACGGGCTGCCGGTGATCAACGCCTACTCGGAGAACCTGGCCGAGTACGCCACCTCGGCGCGGGCGAGCATCGAGCGCACCTCCGAGGTGGTCGAGTGGGCCGAGGGCATCTTCGGGCCGTACCCGTTCGAGGCCATGGGCGGCGTCGCGGTGGCGCCGTCGACGATCGGGTTCGCGCTGGAGAACCAGACCCGGTCGACGTACGCGGCCGAGTTCTTCCGCCGCGGGTCCGACCCGTACGTGGTGGTGCACGAGAACGCCCACCAGTGGTTCGGTGACTCGGTGGCCGTCGACACCTGGCAGGACATCTGGTTGAACGAGGGCTTCGCCAGCTACGCCGAGTGGCTGTGGTCGGAGTACACCGGCGAGGGCACGGCCGACGAGCTGTTCGAGTTCTACTACAACCTCTACCCGGTCACGTCCTCGTTCTGGACGGTCAAGCCCGGCGACCCCGGTCCGCCGAACATCTTCCACCCGGCCGTCTACGACCGCGGTGCGATGGCGGTGCACCAGATCCGCCTGGCGATGGGCGACAACGCGTTCTTCGCGCTGCTGAAGGCGTGGACGTCGGCCCGCAAGGACGGCAACGGCAACATCGCGCAGCTGCAGGCCCTGGCCGAGGCGATCTCGGGCCGGGACCTGGACGCGGTGTTCACCACGTGGCTGTACACGCCGACCAAGCCGGCCCTGGGCCTGGCAGGCGCGGCGGCGGCCCGGTCGGCCGGCCCCACGGCCACCAGGACCGAGCCGAAGTCGTTCCAGAAGATCAACGCGGTGCACCAGGAGCTTGCCAACAAGAACTGGTGAGCTGAGTTACGTGCGGCGGGCCTCCAGGAGGACCAGCGTCTCAGGGTTGAGCGTCGGTGCCTGGAGGCCCACCGCCGCCAGGACCCGGCCGGGCAGGGTGGTGCCCGTCCGCCACCACGGCGGGCCGGGGTTGCGGCGGCCGAGGACGTCGCCCGGTGGCAGCGGCTTCACCTCGTACGTGGCGTCCGGGTCGAGGCCGGGAAGGTGTACCAGGCCGCTCGACGCGTGCACGCTGGTCGCCAGCTGGACCACCGCGTACACCGCGTGGCCGCGGTCCTCTGCCACCACGCCGTGGACCCACACCGCCGGGTCCGGATGGTCGCCGCGCACCACGGAACCGGAGTGCAGCAACGGCCGCAGCCGCTTGTAGAGGGCGACCCACCCGGCCAGCCGGGTGCGCTGCTCCGGGGAGGTGGTCGCCACGTCCCACTCGATGCCGAAGTGACCGAACAGCGCGGTACCGGCCTGGAAGTCGAGTGAGTGGGAGCGGCCGGTCGAGTGGGACACCGGGCTGCCGACGTGGGCGCCCAGCAGCTCCGGTGGCAGCAGCTGCCCGGTCCAGCGCTGGATCTGCTGCCGTTCCAGGGCGTCGATGCAGTCGCTGGTCCACACGCGGTCGGTGTGTTCGAGCACGGCGAGGTCGATCCGGGCGCCGCCGGACGAGCACGACTCGATCTCCAGCCCGGGGTGGCGCTCCTTCAACGTGGCGAACATCCGGTAGACGGCGAGCGTCTGCTCGTGCACGCCGGCCGCACCGTGGACGCCGCCGGCGTCGATGAGGTCGCGGTTGTGGTCCCACTTGATGTAGCCGATGTCGTAGTCGTTCAGGATGCTGTCGATCCGCTCCAGCACGTGGTCGAACGCGGGCGGGTGGCCGAGGTTCAGCACCTGCTGCGAGCGCTTGACCGGCGGCATCCGCCCGTCGACGGCGAGGATCCAGTCGGGGTGGGCGCGGGCCAGGTCGGAGTCCGGATTGATCATCTCGGGCTCGAACCACAGCCCGAACTGCATGCCGAGGCCGCGCACGTGGTCGACGAGCGGGCCCAGCCCGTCGGGCCACACGGTCGCGTCGACGTGCCAGTCGCCGAGGCTCGACGTGTCGTCGCGGCGGCCGTGGAACCAGCCGTCGTCGAGCACGAACCGCTCCACGCCCACCTCGGCGGCCACGTCGGCGAGCCCGGTCAGCGTCGCGAGGTCGTGGTCGAAGTAGACAGCCTCCCACGTGTTCAGCGTCACCGGCCGCGGCGACCGCGGGTGCTGCGGCCGGCCGCGCAGGTAACGGTGGAACCGCGCGGCGAGCGCGTCGAGCCCGGTGCCGTAGGCCCCGTACACCCACGGCGATCCGTAGGACTCCCCGGGCGCCAGCCGTACCTCGCCCGGCAGCAGCAGCTCGCCACCGCCCACAATGGACTGTCCGGTCGTGTGGCGCTCGGCGAGCGTGCGGTGGTTGCCGCTCCACGCCACGTGGACGCCCCACACCTCGCCGGCGCCGAACGAGAAGCCCGGCGTGCCGGCGACGAGCACGGTGGCGGCGTCGAAACCCGTTCTGCCGCGCCGGTTCTCACGCAGGTGCGTGCCGAACGTCAGCTGCGACCGCTGCGGGCTGCGCTCGCGCAGGTGCCGGCCGGTGAAGTCGAGCAGCTCGGTCGCCCGCGAGGGCACGGGCAGGGCCAGGAGCAGACCGTCGAGGGTCCACACGCCGTCACCCCGGTTGACGACGGACGCCCGGTGCCGGACCAGGCCCGCGCCCGTCAGCTCGACCCGGTACGTGACGTCGAGGCCGGCGGCCGCGTCGCGGGCCTCGACCACGACGGCGCCGCCGCTGACGTCCACAGTGGACACCTCGAACCTGGTCGAGAAGTGCCGGCCGTCGCGGTGCCCGGTGAGGCCGGGCGTGCCGAGCCAGCCACCGGACTGCTCCGGCAGCACGCTGAGCACCACCGGCGCGTCGAGCGCGGCGTGCACGATGTCGGGCGTCGACGCCACGGAGATCGCGTCGAGCGCGGCCGTCGGGAGCTCGCCGAGGTCGGCACCCCAGTGGAGGACGCGCGGCAGAGCCGGGCCCGAGCAGTCCAGCAGGAGGCTGCACACTCCGGGAGTGCGCAGGTGTACGACCTCGGTCATGCTCTGCCTCTCTATTTGGGCGAACGGTAGACGCGCGCCTCCCAGGGGCGCAACACGATCGGGTCGACGTCGTCGGCCGGGTAGTTGGCGAGAACGAGGTCGCCGCCCTCGAGGCCGGTCGGTACGGTGTCGCCGGAGAAGTTGCCCAGCACGAGCAGTTCCACGTCGCCGAGGCGGCGGGTGAACGCGTACACCTTCTCGTCGTCGGGCAGCAGCATCGTGAAGTCGCCGTGCGCCACCACGGGTTCGGTGTGCCGCAGCGCGATCAGCCGCTTGTAGTAGTCGAAGACCGGGTTTCCCGGCGCTGCGTTGACCTCCCGGTAGTTGGGGTTCACCGCCAGCCACGGCGTTCCCGTGGTGAAACCGGCGTTCGGCGAATCGTCCCACTGCATCGGCGTACGCGCGTTGTCCCGGCCCATCTTCCGCAACGAGACCAGCACAGCGGCCGGATCCTCGCCGGCGGCCGTCGCCTCGGCGTAGTAGTTGAGCGACTCGATGTCCCTGAAGTCCTCGATGCCGTCGAACGGCACGTTGGTCATGCCGAGCTCCTCGCCCTGGTACACGTAGGGCGTTCCGCGGTGCAGGTGCAGCACGGTGCCGAGCATCGTGGCCGCGTGCACCCGGTGCTCGGGGGAGTCGTCGCCGAACCGCGACACCACGCGCGGCTGGTCGTGGTTGTTCCAGTAGAGGCTGTTCCAGCCCACGTCGGCGAGGCCGGCCTGCCAGCGTCCGAACGACGCCTTGAGGTCACGCAGCCGGAACGGCCGGATGTCCCACTTGCTGGCGCCCTGGTCGAGGCCGACGTGCTCGAACTGGAACACCATGTCGACCTCGCGCCGGTCGGGCGCGGTGAACTCGACGGCCTGCTCGAGCGTCACACCGGGCATCTCGCCGACCGTCAACAGTGGACTGTCAAACACGACCCTGTTCATCTCGTTGAGGAACTCGTGGATGCGCGGGCCGTTGATGAAGTACGGGAAGCCGTCGCCGAGGGCCTGGCCGGCGAGCGTGATGCCGTCGGGCAGCGACGTGTCCTTCGAGATCATGTTGATGACGTCCATGCGGAAGCCGTCGACGCCGCGGTCGACCCACCACCGCATCATCGCGTACACCGCCTGCCGCACCTCGGGGTTCTCCCAGTTGAGGTCGGGCTGCCTGCGGGAGAACAGGTGCAGGTAGTACTCGTCGGTCTTCCCGTCGTACTCCCACGTGGAACCGGAGAAGAACGACCGCCAGTTGGTCGGCTCCGCGCCGGGGTCGCCGCCCTTCATGCCGTCGCGCGGCGGGCGCCACCAGTACCAGTCCCGCTTCGGGTTGTCCTTTCCGCTGCGCGACTCGACGAACCACGGGTGCTCGTCGGACGTGTGGTTGACCACGAGGTCCATGACGATCTTGAGTCCGCGCCGGTGGGCCTCCGCGACCAGCCGGTCGAAGTCGTCGAGGGTGCCGAACACCGGGTCGATGTTCTGGTAGTCGCTGATGTCGTAGCCGTTGTCGTCCTGCGGCGAGGGGTAGACCGGCGACAGCCACAGCACGTCGACGCCGAGGTCGGCCAGGTAGTCGAGCCGGCCGATGATGCCGGGGAGGTCGCCGATGCCGTCGCCGTTGGAGTCGGCGAAGCTGCGCGGGTAGATCTGGTAGACGACGGCGGACTTCCACCACGGCTCGGCTGTCATCGGCCTCACGTTACCGGGCGGTGCGGTCGTACCTCACGATGTTGCAGCTGTCGGGGTCGCCCTCGCCGAACACGTACAGCCACGGCTCTTCGCGGGTGCCGCTCACCATGAACGTGGCCTGAACGGCCCCGGTGAGGGTCAGGTCGGCGCGGTCGTTCACGATCTCGAGGGTCCACCGGGCGGTGACCGTCGCGGGGGACGGGCTCGCCTGCGTCCGGCCAGGAGTCGGGCTCGCCTGCGTCCGGCCGGGCCGGGTGGACGCGGACGGCGACTGCGACGTCGGCAGGAACTCCTCGATTCCGGTCGCCACCCCGCCGGCCGCCAACGTGAACGTGGCCCACCGGCCTTCCCACGTACCGGTGAGGTCGTCGGCGACCAGCCCGTCGGGCGCGAACCCGCACCCGCCGTCGCCCGGGTTGGCGCCGAAGATGTTGCCACCCACGCAGCCGACGCCGGTCAACGCCGCACCCACCGCCGCGGCGATGACCACGGCGCGTCGTAAGGCCCCCACTCGCACGGGGTGATGGTGCCATCCGCCGGCAAGCGGGTAGGAGGGTTCTATGCGGGTCATGACCTGGAACATCTGGTGGCGCTTCGGCGACCGGTGGCGGGAGCGGTACGACGCCGTCCTGGCGACGATCGCCGCGGCCGGACCCGACGTCGTCGGACTCCAGGAGGTCTGGGGTACGGGGCCGGACGCCAACGACGCCCGGAGGCTCGCCGACGCGCTCGGGATGCACGCCGTGTTCGCCGCTCCGTCGCTGCCGGCCCCGCCCGACGGCGCCGACGGCGAGGTCGGGGTCGGGCTGCTGAGCCGGTGGCCGGTCGCCGCGGTCGACCTGCACCGGATGCCTTCCGGGCACCGGGCCGAGGAGATCGTGACGATCGCCGCGGTCGTCGAGCACCCGGCCGGCCCGCTGCCGGTGCTGGTGTCGTGCCTGGACTGGGAGCCCGGTTCGGACGGACCCCGGAGGGCGCAGCTCCGGGAGCTGGGCCGTCTGCTGCACGACCCGTCCCGCGACGGGGATCTGCCGGTGCTGCTGCTCGGCGACTTCAACGTCGGGCCCGACCGGCCCGAGCTGGTCGAGCTGACCCGCACCGCCGTCGACGCGTGGGCCGCGGCCGGCACCGGCGACGGCCGGACGATGAGCACCACGAACCCGTTCGCGTCGGCCGGACCGTGGCAGTTCGACCAGCGCATCGACTACGTGATCGCCCGACCGGGCCGCCCGGACGCACCGCTGCGGGTCGAGCGGGCGGAGCTGGCCGGCGCACCCGTCGACGGCGTGTACCCGTCCGACCACTACGCGGTGGTCGCCGATCTCGCGTTCGAGCGGGGCGAGCCCGCGTCGTCTACCGGGTGACGGCCGCGACGGCCTCGTCGACCGTCGGGTGGACGCCGAGGACGTCGTGCAGGGCGGTGATGCGCAGCACCTTCAGCACCGCCTCGTGGTCGGCGGCCAGCGCGAACCGGCCGCCGTTGTTGCGCAGCGTGGTGAAGGCGCCGACGAGCACGCCGAGCGCGGTGGAGTCGACGAACGACACCTCGCTCAGGTCGACCACGACGGCGGCGGCGCCGCTTCCGGTGGCGTCGGCCAGCGCGGAGCGCAGCTCGGGCGACGTGCTGATGTCGACGTCTCCGGTGACAGCCACCACCGTGGAGCCGTCGACCGATCGGGTCGAAACACTCAGAGTCACGGACATATCCTCCCCCGGCGACCGCCCTCACGCCATATTTGCCGCGCGGCAAACGTTGTTACGAGTGCGCATCGATTCGGGGCCGGTCACGCGCAGCCGCAGGTGGACCTCGGCCAGGGGACCGGGCGGTCGTCGGACATGAACACGCCCCACTCCTCGTACCGGTCGGACCAGGTTCCACCCAGGCGGACCCGCCGCCCGGCGCGCGCCTCGTGGCCGACACCGGGCACAACCTGGTGCTGGCCGCGTGGAAGTGAGGCTCAGCCCACGCAGTGTCCACTGTGGACGACGTGCCGGGGGTCGGGCGGTTCGTCGCCCTTCACCAGCAACGTGCCGAGCATGTCGACGGCCGCCCGCAGCTCCGCGGTGAGCTCGCCCAGGGCGGCCGCGGCACCGCCGCGCACGATCGCGTCGAGCCGCACGCCGGGCAGGTCGGCGTAGTCGCGTTCGGAGACAGCGCGGTGCAGGGCGTCGACGGCGCCGCCGAGGGCGACCTGCTCCACCAGCCGGTAGTCGACCAGCCGCAGCCGCCACCGGGTGGCGAGGTCGTCCATGCGCAGCTGGTGGAGCAGGTCGGCGGTGACGTCGATGCGCTGGCGCTGCGGAGCGAAGCGGTGCAACGCGTCCTGCGCGCGGGTGCCCAGCTCCCGCAGGTACGGCAGCCGCCTGGCCGGGTCGTCGATCGGCTGCGGCTGCCACGTCATGAGCGCGTCGACGTGGTTGGCGGCCAGCAGCAGGCCGAGCCGGCGCACGCGGTCGTGTGAACCGGCGCGGCCGAGCCAGATGGCGACGTTCTGGAAGTAGTCCTTGATCTGCCGCCAGTGGTCGGCCAGCGAGACCTGCTCGACGCTCGGCGTGCCGTTGGCCGAGATGACGGCCCGCACGGCGTCGTGCGGGCCCGCCAACTGCTCGACGGTCGCGGCGAACACGTGGTGGCCGGTGGCGTCGACGACGATGCGGCCGACGCCGGCGCGGTGCCCGTCATAGGCGCTGACCAGGTTGAATTCGTCGTCGTCGTCGGCACCGGCGCCCACCGCGATGACGGTCGGTGCGGTGTCGTCGGGGAACTCCTCGACCACCGTGCCCTCGACGTCGACACCGGCGGTGAGGTCGATCGCGGCGGCGGGCTCGACCCGGCCGCGCGTCGACGGCTGCGGCAGCACCGTGATGGGACCGTCGCGGCCGCACATCACCGGGTGCGGCGCCGAGTCCGGCCGGCCCAGCGTGGGCCACCCGACCGGCTGGTGCACCGGCTTGACGACCACCGGGCTGTTCGGCACCGCGCCCGCGCCGCTGGACCGCGACCAGTTCCGCATGCCGCGTACCCGCGGGATCCGGCGGTACAGGCCTGCGCCGTCGCCGGTGGCGAACACCCCTCCGCCGCCCTGCATGAACGCCCATAGCGCGGTGAGCTCACCGGGCGCGAGGTCGGGTGCGCCGCCCGTGGTCACCAGCCAGACCTGGTCGTAGTCGACCAGATCCGGTGTGGTGAAACGGAACCCGGTCAGGTCGGTGCCGGCCGGGCCCCGCGACGACGCGTGCCGGGCGGTCGTGATGTCGATCGAGATGTGGTACGGAAGCTCCGTGGTGACGGCTTCGAGCACCCGGCCGAGTTCGGGCCGGCCGTGCGCCACGATCAGCAGCCGCACCGTGTGGTACAGCCGTGCCGGCCACCGGAACTCGTACCGGTAGAACTCGTGCCGTTGTGGGTCGAATCGTGAGATCACCGAGTAGTAGTCCATGTGCGCCTCCGCCAATGTGTCCTACCGCCCAGTTCGGAGCCGCGTCGCGGGGCGCAGATACCCGTCTGTGATTTAGGCCGGGATGTGTATCAGAACGGCCTCGCCGTGGATCCGTCCTGGTGGCCCGCGGTGTGCGTACCGTGGTGATCGTGAGTGGTGTTCTGCCGGAGCGGGCCGGCGTCGTGGTCATCGGTGGCGGTGTCGTCGGCGCGAGCGTCGCGTTTCATCTCGCCGAGGCGGGGGTGCCCGACGTGCTGCTGCTCGAACGCGACGCGCTCGCGTCCGGGTCCACCAGCAAGGCGGCGGGCGGGGTGCGGGCGCAGTTCTCCGACGAGGTGAACATCGGCCTCGGCGCGCGCAGCCTGGAAGCGTTCGCCGTGTTCGGCACGCGTCCCGGCCAGGAGATCGACCTGCGCCGCGTCGGCTATCTCTTCCTGCTCTCGCGGGAGGACGAGGTGGCGGCGTTCGAGCGGAGCGTCGCGGTGCAGAACGCGCTCGGCGTCCCGAGCCGGATGATCAGCGTCGCGGAGGCGCGCCGGCTGTCACCGCTCATCGTGCCCGACGGGCTGCTCGCCGCCGTCTACTCGCCCGACGACGGGCACTGCACGCCGGAGTCGGTCGTGCTGGGCTACGCGGCCGGTGCGCGCCGGCACGGCGCCCGGGTGGTCACCGGGTGCGAGGTCGTCGGGGTCGAGGTCGTCGGTGGCGAGATCCGGTCGGTGGTCACGAATCTGGGACCGGTGTCAGCGCCGACGGTCGTGTGTGCGGCCGGTGCGTGGTCGGCCGCGGTGGGCGCGATGGTGGGTGTCGACCTGCCCGTGGTGCCGTACCGGCGGCAGATCCTGGTGACCGACCGCGCGCCGGGCGTGCCCGACGACCACGAGATCCCGATGACGATCGACTTCACCACGACGTTCTACTTCCACCGCGAGGGCCGCGGGCTGCTGCTCGGAATGTCCGATCCCGACGAGGAGCCGGGGTTCCGGCTCGACCGGTCCGACGCCTGGCTGCCGCGGCTCACCGAGGCGATCGCGGCGCGCGCGCCGGCCGTGCTCGACGCCGGCGTCACCGGCGGCTGGGCCGGACTGTACGAGGTGACGCCCGACCACAACGCGCTGATCGGCGAGGCCGCCGGGCCGGGCCGGTTCCTGTACGCCACCGGCTTCTCCGGTCACGGCTTCCTCCAGGGGCCGGCGGTGGGCGAGGTGATCCGCGACCTCTACCTCGGCCGCGAGCCGGTGGTCGACGTGACACCGCTGTCGGCCGACCGGTTCGGCGGGTCCACCCGGCCCCGGCTGGAGATCCACCACGTGTAGTCAGAGGTCGTAGGGGACCGTGACCTCGTCGACGTGGACCTCGGCGGCCGGTGCCCACGCCTCGTAGAGGCCGCGCTCGACGCAGTGCGCACCGGCCGTGCTCACCTGGACGGCGTCGGGGCGGCACAGGCGCAGCCGTAGCCAGTTCGGCTCGGCGCGTACCACCGTCCACCGTGACCCGCGCCACGTCGCGTACGACAGGTGGCGGGCCAGCGTGTCGAGCGGGAAGCGGGCGGCGGGGAACTTCGCCGCCACCCGGAAGTCGGTTGGCGGGTCGACGATCGCCTCGAACGTGCGGCCCTGATGCGTGCCGACGTACGCGGTGGAGCCGGCCGGTACCGGGAAGTACTCCTGGTACACCGGAACCGGTCCGCCGCCACCGGGGAAGTGGAGGTTGCCGGTCAGGAACCTCCACTGTGGACCGTGCATCCGCACCCACGAGCGCTGCTCGGGCAGGTAGCGGTAGAGCACCACCTCGGTGCCGTCGGGTGTGAAGGCGACGAGCGACGCGCCGGCCGGCACCGGCAGGTCGGCCAGGTCGGCGGTGACGAACTCGGGGATGATGTGGCGCTCCGCGGGCGCGAACCCGGAGCCGATCACCGGCGGGCCCACCCGGTCGTGCGACGGCATCGACACCAGCCCGCCGTAGGTGGTGGTCAGCGGCACCTCGTAGTCCGACGCGTCGACGGCCCGCCACCGCACCGCGTAGGTGACGTCGGCGTCGTGCTGGCCGGTCAGCACCGCGAGGTCGGCCGGGGTGCGCAGGTGCGCGACGTCGCGCACGCGGTAGCAGAAGCCGCCGATCAGCCAGCCGTGCAGCAGCCCGGCCAGCTGGTCGGCGGTGAGGAACTTGATGAGCCGTGTGCCGCGCCGGACCGTCGCGCTGCGGCGGATCACGGCGATGGGACCCCGCTGCTCGGCGGCCTGGCTCAGCCGGTGCACGGCGTCCCAGTCGATGGTGCGGCTGACCGGCATCATCAACGGGTCGTCGTAGTCGTCGTCGGGCCCGCTACGCGTGCTGTCCCCGGGCCCGCCACGGGTCCTGGCGGTGGCCTGCGTCATGGGCCGACGCTAAGGCCCGCGGATGAACGACACGTGAATGGCGGTGGCCCGTCAGGGCTGGTCGACGACTTCCCGCCCGAGAGGCCAGAAAGCGGCCGGAACCAGTTTGAAGTTGGCGATTCCGAACGGGATGCCGATGATGCTCAGGCACAGCCCGACGCCCGCGATGATGTGCCCGAGCGCCAGCCACCAGCCCGCGACGACGACCCAGATGATGTTCGCCGCACCCGACGCGACGCCGGCCGACGGCTTGGTGACGAGCGTGCGCCCGAACGGCCACAACGAGTAGACGGCGAGTCGCAGCGACGCGACGCCGAACGGGATCGTGACCACGAGGACGAAACAGATGAGGGCGGCGATGCCGTACCCGATCGCGAGCACGAGTCCGCCGCCGAAGATGAGCCACAGCACGTTCAGAACCAGCCGGATCATACTGTCGATGGTGCCCGATCGGGGCAATAGGGGCGATCCCGTACGGGTCGGCCCCGGGGCATTCGCGATGACGTCTGCGCCATTTGCGGCACCGGACATTTGAATCCGCTGATCGGCGAAATTCAGTGCCATGCGTCAATGTGGCCCGTTTGGACGGCCCTGTACGGAGGCGGTGTCATTTGCCATACTGTCATTTCCGTGTGGGGGAATACTTCAATGGGTTCTGTTGGGGGAATGGCGACTTGGCGCCCGGCATGACGACGCCTTTTCCGAATGATTTTCGTGACGACGTGACCATTGGAATTGTCGCTGCCCTGCCGGTGGAAAGCGCCGCAATGGCGAATCTGATCGCCGATACCGCGGAGATTAGCTACGACGGGGATCCCAACGACTACCGCGTCGGCAGGCTCGACAGCGCCGTTCCGGGCCGCCCGCACCGCGTGGTTCTCACGGTGATGCCGAACGACAACACCCGCAACGCGGCCACGGTGTGCACCGACATGCTGCGCACGTTCCCGCGCATCCGGTGCGTGGCACTGACCGGGGTCGCCGGCGGCGTGCCGGCGCCCGACCGGCCGTCCCGGCACGTGCGGCTGGGTGACGTCGTGGTCGCGGTCGACGGCATCGTCGACTACGGGCACGTGCGGCAGGTGCCGGGGACGCCCGAGCCGCGGCGGCCGGCCGCCGAGCCGTCGGCCGACCTGGTGCGGGCCGTGCGGCGCATCCAGGAGAAGGCGTTCCGGGCGCCGCTGGAGTGGCAGCGGCTGCTGACCGCGGCACACGACCAGCCGATGGCGGTGTTCGCCCGGCCGCCCGCGTCGGCCGACCGCCTGCTGCGCGGTGGCGTGCCGGTGGACCACCCGCCGGCCGACGAGTCGGGTCACGTCGCCGGCGTTCCCCGGGTGCACTACGGCCGGATCGGTACCGGCGACGCGCTGCTGCTCGACGAGCACCGGCGCGACGAGCTCGCCGAGCGGCACCGGGTGCTGGCCTTCGAGATGGAGGCGGCCGGCGTGATCGCCAGCGCCGCGAGCCGGGGCATCGGCTGGTTCATGGTGCGGGGCATCGTCGACTACTGCGCCGAGCCCCGCGACGAGCGCTGGTACCCGTACTCGTCGCTGGCCGCGGCCGGGTTCCTGCGCGCCGTGCTGGCCGAGTGCCGGCCGTTCCCGGTGCTGCGCAGCGGTGGCACCGGGGTGCTCGCGCTGCTGCCCGAGCCGGAGCTCGACGTGCTGCGGACGCTGCTCGCCGACGTCGGTGACCTCGACCTCACGGCGGTCTGGCGGGCCGCGATCGGCCGGCTCACGCCGGTCCCGGACCGGCCGCCCACGACGGCGCTGGAGCTCTTCACCCATCTCGCCGGCGTCAACGCCGGCGCCGACCGGGTGCCGCCCGCGCTGGCGCTGGCCGAGGAGATCGCCGAACGGGTCGGACCCCGTGCCGGGGCGAAGCTGCGGGAGTGGGTCGACGGCGTCGCCGAGCGGCACCACCTCACCGAGGTGATGGCCGGGCACCGGGTCGCCGTGCGGCAGCGTCGCGAGCGGGGCGACGGTCCGGCGGTGCAGCCGTGCGTGGTGATCCAGGTCGAGCGCGACGGCATCGACCCGGAGCGCTGCGAGGTGCGGTACTGGATCCAGCGGGCCGCCACCAGCTGGCAGCCGGAGCCCGGTGAACCGCGGGAGACCCCGTTCCGGCGGGTCGAACAGGCGCTGCAGGCGGCGATCCGGCACGCGGAGACGGCGTGGCGGCACAGCAGCGAACCGGTGCTCGTGGAGATGCTGCTGCCGACTGATCTGATCGACGAGGCGGTCGAGTGGTGGCACACCGAGCTGGAGGAGCCGGCGCCGACACCGTTGTGTGTGGACTACCCGGTGGTGGTCCGCAGCCTCGACCGGATGCGCGCGGGCTACCGGCACCGGGTGTGGGCGAACCGGTGGAAGGCGCTGTGGCGCCATCCGCCCCGGCACCGCCCGTACTGGGGACGCGTCGCCGGCGACCACGACCTGCACGACTGGAACACGCGCCTGCGTGACGACCCCGAGCTGACCACGGTGGTGCTCAGCGGGTCCCCGCGCGACGACGCCGGCCGGGCCGAGCTGCGGGCCGCGCTGAACGCCGGCATCCCGGTGATCCTGTGGGACCGCCGGGCACCGGCCGAGCCCGTGCCGGCCGACGTGATCGCCGGCCTGCTGCAGGGCGACCCGGCCGACCTGCCGAACCGGGTGCGGGCGCTGCGCAGGGAGGCTGCGGTCGCGTCGGAGGCCGCCCACACCGGGCGTCATCTCGCACTGCTGTGGGACGACCCGACCAGAACCGTCCACGATGGAGGGCCGCGCGCGTGACGATTCCCTCATGGTGGCTCTACAAGGGAGACGGCGTACCGACCGATCCGGTCGACCTGCCGCCATCGCCGCCGTGGCGCGACTTCGACGGTGGTCCGGTGCAACCGGCGCCACCCGACGACGTCGGCGAGGTGGGCCGGAAGCTGGGCCGGGTCGACGCGCGGGTCCGGCGCCGGGCCGACGTCCGCGAGTGCGACCTCGTCAACGCCTCGATCCTGTTGCGGCGGCCGCTGCTCGTCACCGGGAACCCGGGTGTGGGCAAGTCGGCCATCGCCTACCGGGTGGCCCGGGAGCTTCGCCTCGGCCGGGTGCTGCAGTGGCCGGTCACCAGCCGCACGACGCTGCGGTCGGGTCTGTACGAGTACGACGCGGTCGGCCGGGCGCAGTACGCGATCGGGCGCGGCGCCGGCGATGCCGAACCCAGCGTCGGTGACTTCATCCGGCTGGGCCCGCTGGGAACGGCGCTGCTGAGCTACGAGCGGCCGCGCGTCCTCCTGGTCGACGAGCTCGACAAGAGCGACGTCGACCTGCCCAACGACCTGTTGCACATCTTCGAGAACGGCGAGTTCACGGTTCCGGAGCTGGTGCGGATCCGGCGGTTCGAGCCGCGGGTGTCGGTGTTCACCGACGATCCCGACCGCCAGGCCGAGATCCGCGACGGCCGCGTCCTCTGCCGCGCGTTCCCGATCGTGGTGATCACCAGCAACGGCGAGCGCGAGTTCCCGCCGGCGTTCCTGCGCCGGTGCCTGCGACTCGAGCTGGCCCCGCCGACCGCCGACGACCTCGCCGCGATGATCCACGCTCAGCTGCCGATGCTGGCCGACGCCCAGCGCGAGCTCATCGGCGACTTCCTGAACCGGCCGGCCGGCGACTCGCTGGCCCGCGACCAGCTGCTCAACGCGACGTTCCTCACCGCGTCGGGTGCGTACGCGGAGGACCGGCAGGCGTGGCAGAACCTTGTCACCGCCATCTGGCACTCGCTGTCGCTGGAGCGGTGAGCGGTGGCGTCGGGTCCCGGGATGCCGCACTGGCGGGAGGTGGCCGACGCGCTGTGGCTGGCCGCGGTTACGCGGTCTCCGGTGGACGATCCATCCACTGTGGACGTTGCGGCGGACCCGGCGCCGGCGGTCGACGCCCGCCCTCCGGCCGCCACCCCCTCGTCGGCCGCAGGCGCGGCCCGGCCCCCTCCACCGGTGGAGTGGCGGGAGACCGCCGAGCGCATCGAGGCGCTGGTCGACCTCGACCCGGTGTCGGGTCCGGTCGCCGCCCTGCCCGGAACGTACCGGCTGGGCCAGGCGCTGCGCCCGTTCAAGCGCCGGGTCGTCTCGGTCACCGAGACCGAGCCCGACGAGGAACGCACCGCCGAGTACGCCGCCGACACGGGTCGATGGTTGCCGCAGTACCGGTTCGTGGAGGCGCGCTGGCTCTCACTCGTGCTCGTGGTCGACGGCAGCCCGTCGATGGCCGTCTGGCGGCCGACGGTCGCCGCGCTGCGGTCACAGCTGGAACGGCACGGCTCGTTCCGCGGCGTGCGCACGTTCGTCCTGACGCCCGGCCTCCGGCCGCACGGACCCGGCGGCTCGTCCGCGCGCAGCCCGGCCGAACCCCTGGACTCCACGGGCCGGCAGGTGTTCCTCGTGCTGACCGACGGTCTCAATCCACTGTGGAGGGATGAGCGGACGCAGGCGATGCTGCGGCTGTGGGGTCGCAGCGGTCCGCTCGCGTTCGTCAACCCGTTCCCGCAGAAGCACTGGCACCGCACGGCCCTGGCGCCGCGGCGGGCCAGGCTGCGCCCGCCGCGCGCGGTCGCGCCGACCAGCGCTCTCGAGGTCCAGTTGGCGAGCTCGACCCTCGACGAGCCGCTGCGGTCCGACGGCCTGGCGGTGCCGGTGCTCGAACTGAACCCGCGTTGGATCTCGTGGTGGGCCCGCCTGGTGACCGAGCCGACCGGATGGGTCGACGGGCTGGTCCACGTGGTCGGCTCCGGCGCCGCGACGCCCGACGACCCACCCACCGACGCGACCGAGCTGGTGCTGCGCTTCCGTTCCAGCGCCTCGTCGACGGCGTTCCGGCTGGCCACCTACCTGGCCGCGGCGCCGCTGGACCTGCCGTTGCTGCGCCGGATCCAGCGGTCGCTGCTGCCCGAGTCGGCGCCGCTGCACCTGGCCGAGGTGGTCACCAGCGACCTGGTGGTACGGGTCGACGGCGCCCTCGACTTCGCCGCCGGCGTGCGCGAGGCCCTCCTCGCCGGGAGCACCCGCCACGACTCTGCACGCGTGCTGCGGGCCGTCGCCGCCCACCATAACCTCCGCCGCCCCGCGACGCTGGCACTGACCACAGCGGTCGAGGTACCAGACAGCGACCCGCTGGTGACCCGCGAGACCTTACCGCTGGCCCGCATCGAACTGGCGGTCCTGAACGCCTTGAGCGGGCCGTACGCCCGCCGCGCCCACCGCCTGGGCGAAGCGATAGCCGCCCTCGAACGCGACGAGCCAGGCGCCCCTTCCCGACCCGTCGGCACCGCCACAAGCGGGCCGACCGACGAACCTGAATCCGGCGTACCCCCCGCCGACGCGACCGAGAGTGGTGAGGTCATGCCCGACCGACCGAATGACGATGCCTATGCCGTTGGCGAACCGTTGTTCCCGGTCGGCGCCGGCGGTCCGACCGAGCCGCTGTTGGGGGGAGACGACCCGATCCTGTCCGTCCAGGCTCTCCTCGACGGTCAGAGCGACGAGACCGGTCCGGCCGTATGGGGCAGCATTCCGACCCGCAACCCGGTGTTCACGGGTCGACGGGAACTGCTCGAACAGCTGGAGCGCCGGCTGCAGACCGAGAGTGTGGCCGCGGTTCTGCCACAGGCGCTCCACGGCGAGGGCGGGGTGGGGAAGTCGCAGATCGCCATCGAGTACGCCTACCGGCATCGTGCCGACTACGAGGTGATCTGGTGGATCCCGTCCGAACGCCCGGCGCAGATCCTCGCGTCGATCATCGAACTGGGCAACCGACTCGGGCTGGACGTCGGAAACGAGGTGATCACCGCGGTTCCCCGGGTGCGGGCGGCACTGCGGGCCGGCACACCCTACTCGAACTGGCTGCTGGTGTTCGACAACGCGGAGACCCTTGACACCGTGCGGGAGTACCTTCCGGAGGCGGGCACCGGTCGGGTGTTGGTGACCTCACGGAATCAGGAGTGGAGCCGGATCGCGGAGACGCTGGAGGTCGACGTGTTCAGCCGGCCCGAGAGCGTCCGGCTTCTCCAGCGTCGTAACCCAGGGTTGGACGACGAGGACGCCGATCAGCTCGCGTCCGAGCTGGAGGACCTTCCGCTGGCCATCGAGCACGCCTCGGCATGGCTGGCGACGACGGGCATGTCGGCCCGGGAGTATCTCGCGCTCCTCGAACAGAAGCAGGTTGAACTCGCCCACATGCACCCGGCTCCACGGTACGAAATGCCGGTAGCGGCGGCGGCACACGTGGCGCTGGATCGGCTGGCGGTCGAGAATCCCGCCGCGTTGCAGTTGCTGCAGGTCTGCTCGTTCTTCGCACCGGAACCGATCAGCCGGGAGCTCTTCGCCGGGCCGCGGTCCACCCCCATCGCACCGGAACTCGACCGGGCGCTGCAGAGCTCGAGCCAGCTCGCGCAGGCGATCCGCGACATCCAGAAGTACGTGCTTGCCCGGATCGACCACCGGACCAACTCCCTGCAACTGCACCGGTTGGTGCAGGCGGAGCTCAAGGCCCGGATGCCGGAGAGCCAACGCACCGGGATGGAGCATGGCGCGCATGTGTTGCTCGCGAGCGGTGGAAAGCCCGGCGAACCCAGCGATCCGACGCACTGGCTGCGTTACCAGGCGTTGGCGTCCCACCTGACGGCGTCGAATGCTTACACGTGCGAGGACGACTGGGCCCGGGAGCTCGTACTCAACCTCGTCGCGTTCTACTTCTCCTGGGGCGACTACGCCAGCGGCCGCGACCTCGCGCAACTGGTGGTCGACGACTGGCGGGAACGGCTCACCGCCGACCATCCGCAGACGCTCCGGGCGGCGAAGTGGCTGGGCTATTTCTGGTTCCTCGAGGGCGACAACGATGCCGCGTCCGCGATCCACCGCGACACACTCGACCGCTACCGGCGCGCGGTGGGCCCCGACGACGGGGAGACCATCGACGCCATGGGCATGGTCGCCTCGACGCTGCGGGTGGCCGGACGTTTCAACGACGCTCGCGATCTCGACCTGGAGACCTTCGAGCGGTCCCGTCGGCTCTACGGTCAGGACGACCCCGACACGCTCAGAGCCGCTCACCTCCTGGGGGTGAGCCTCCGGTTGACCGGTGAGTTCCGCACCGCGCGGCAGTTGGACGGGGACACCTACCGACGGCGGGTTCCGGTACTCGGCGACGACCATCCCGAGACCCTCCGTACCCTCAACGGATTGACGATCGACGAACGTGAGTGCGGCGAGTACCTCAAGTCGCACCGGTTGGCGGAGCGGAGCTACACGCAGCACGTGACCCTGTTCGGCGTGGCCCACCCCGACACGGTGCGGGTGGCGCGCAACCTTGCGGTGGCCCGGCGCCGCGCCGGAGACCATGAAGGCGCGTACAAGCTGGCGGAGGACACCATGAACCGGCTTCAGGACCGGTTCGGGGCCGACCATCCGGACACGATCGCCGCACAACTCGACTTCGCGGTGGACGTCCGCGAAAGCGACGACCTGCCTAGGGCGCGGACACTCGCGATGCAGACCGCGGAGCGCTACCGGATGCGCCTCGGGCCCGACCACCCCTACACCTGGTACGCGCGAACCAATCTCAGCATCGTTCTCCGTCTGCTCGGCAACCCGGAGGACGCGTATCTGCACAACATAGAAGCCCTAACCGGGCTTGAGCGGACACTGGGCCGGAACCATGTCATGACGTTGACGTGCGAGATCAACCTCGGCAGTGATCTGGCGGCCCTCGGTGAACACAGTCGAGCGTACGAGCTCGACGTGAACACGGTGCGCCGGTGGCGTCAGGTCACCGGTCCCGACCATCCGTCCACCCTCGCGTGCGCGATCAACGTCGCCTTCGACCTCATGGCTCTCGGCCGGGGCGAGGAGGGCGAGCGCCTGTTCGACGAGGCGGTGGCCGGATACGTCCGTGTGCTCGGTTCTGGCCATCCGGCGATCGTTGCCGCCAACGCTCGGGTCCGGGCCAACTGTGATGTCGACCCGATGCCCTTCTGACCGTCAGTCGTCCTTGATGACCTGCGCCAGCCAGGCAGCCACCTCGACGGGGTCGGCCGACTTCCCCGACGCGGCATGGACGGCGCGGACGAGATCGGGTCGGGACGTCAGTGCCTTCGCCGCCTCGCCGCCGCCGCTCTCGGACAGCGCGAGCGCGAGACCCACCCAGGCCTGGATCTCCTCGTCCGAGCCGTGTTGCGAACGGGCCAGCCGGTTCAGGTAGATGCTCAGCGCGGTATCGACATCGCCGTGCACGAGGGCGAGGTCGGCGGTCGCGAGCGGTTCCGGGGATGCGGGCGTGCCGACGCCGAGGATGCGTCGGCGGGCCAGATCGGGTATGCGTTGTGGCCACCGCTGCGTCGGGTGGGGCCCGACCGCCGGTAGCGGCGGGAACCCGGGCAACCGACGTTCGGAAAAGGCCTCCGCCAACGCGGTGGCGTCGACGGCCGGCACCTGCCGGTGCCGTAGCCGCCAGGCCGTGCGGTGACAGCCGGCCGTCAGCCGGGCCAGCCGTTCGACTTCCGGTTCGACCCGATCCGACCGCCAAGTCTCGACGACCGAGGCGAGCCGGACCACGAGCTCGCGGCCCTCGTCGGTGAGCGCCAGTGCGTCTCTGACGGACCGCAGCGCCTCGATCGTCTGACCTCGCGCGTACAGGTACTCGTAGCTCGCCAGGACGGCGTCGGAGCCGTGGACGACCAGTCGGTGCCGGCGCCAGAACTCCGCGATTCCGAAGAACGCGTAGATGCCCTGGAGGAAACCGCCCAGGGGACGCGGGTCGTCGCGCCACGGCGCGTAGTAGTAGCACCCGTCGTCCTCCGCCAGTGGCACCAGATGCATCAACGCGCCCAGCTTGATGTGCTGGAACTCGTGTACCAACGCGACCGCGAGCGTGACCGCATCCGGCGGTTGCGACACCATCACGCTGCCGAACGCTTCTCCGTTGGACGCGCTACGAGTCTCTTGACCGGGCCGGCCGGGCAGGGGCACCAGAGAGATGACACCCTCGGCCAGAGCGGCGGCGGACTCGGCGTGATGCGTACACAGCAGCGTCCAGGCGTCGTCGAGCAGATCCTGCCAACGCTCGACGGAGCGGTCGTCCAGCCGCGACGGCGGCACCGGGTCGGCCAGGTCGCGGAACGGGTCCAGGTCGTCGAGCCAGACGGTCAACGGCAACTTCGAACCGGCGACGATGTGCCGCAGATGCCACCAGTGGTCGGTGTCGTCGTCGGGATCGGGGCCAACCACCACCTGCGTGTCGTCGGCGGACAAATAGATGGAGCCGGCGTCGGTACGGGCGTTCACGGTGGATGCCGCGACAGCGGGGGAGAACTTGGCCAGCCCGAGCGTCGGCAGCATGACGGTGCCGTAGCGCGTGGGCAGGTTGGTCGACCAGTTCAGCCCGACCCGCGCCGCCGCGATCAGGGCGAGGACATGGATCAGGCCGAGGTCGGTCCAGATCGGGAAGTCACTGTCGACGCCGCCGCGTTGCCGGCGAAGGGCGTACGCAGCCGCGTTGCCGACCTGTGGGTGCATCAGGAGATCGTCGACCGCCGCTTGGTCGGTCTCCCTGGCTCGGCTGAAGACCGACCAGGCGGTGCGGGCGGAAGGCAGGGGGCCGAGCGCGCCGGGCGCCTCACAGTGTTTGAACAGAGTGACGATCAGGAGCAGCCGGCGGCTGCGTTCCGTCTCAGAGAAGAGAAATCGGGTGATCTCCGGCGAACCCGACCCGCACGCGAGCGTTTCCAGGAACGCGACAGGCAGCTGATGGTGGGTGAGTTCCCCTGGGCGGGCAGAATCCACGCCTGAGGGTAGCGGACCTGCGTGGGCATGACGATCGGCGGCACGCCGCTGGTTTCACCCGGTCGGGGGGCTCAGTCGGCACGGCCGGGAGGGCCGGTGTTTCCGATGTTGTAGCGCGGACGTTCGATCTGGCTGAGAAGCAGGTCGACCGCTCCCTGCAGAGAGGCGAAGTCGCGGTGTACCTCGTCCAGGGAGGCGCTGCTCAGGTCAACCAGGGTCGTCTCGACCTCGGGGCCGTCCATGCGTGGCTCACGCTCCCTCTGCACGTGAATGCGCCGCGTGTGGATTCACGTGCACGCGGCACAATATTCCATCATCCTGCCTCCTGCGTGAGGTGTCCCGCCCCGTTTCGCGAATCTTGAAGCGCCGTAGGCTGCGAAGATTCGGCCGCTGGCGGCGCGGAGCCGGAACATAACGATTCCGCTAAGCCGGTTGATTCACCCGCTAGAGATCGAGAGCCCGCCGGTGCGCCTCCCGGTACGGCCTTCAGATTCGCGCGCCAAGGTTCGGATAGCTGTTGGGACGCAGGAAGCTGGACGACCGGATACTCCCGTCCGGGTTCCGGGCCCCCGTCAACGCCGAAGGATCCGTACTCGCCACATCCGAAGCCGTCCACGACGACTTGATGTTCCACGAGTTCCCACTCGCGGAGACCCCACTACCGAGGGACACCCCGGCGCCGTTGGTCAGGGCAAGGTTCCCCGTAAGCCGCGACGTCGAGCTCCCGAACTTGTACCCGCTGTCCCCGTTGCGCCAGGCCGAGCACCTGTCGACCGTGATCGTCCCCGGGTTGCCGTTGTCGATGATCCCGCCCACCGCGTTCTGGAACGAGAAGCTGTTCCGGATCGTGTGGTTGGCCGGCGGGTCCGGGTCCCCTCCGCCCATCTTGAACCCGTTGCCGTCGCCCACATAGGACGGCAGGTTCCACCGGTTCACCCCGTTGCCCCAGGCCGCGGAGTTCTCGATCAGGATCGGCGACGTGAACAGCCACGCGTCGAAGCCGTCGTCGGAGTTGTTCCACAGGCGGGCGCCGCGTACCACGTTCCCGGATCCCGAGCCCTCCTTGATGGCCAGGCCGTCGGCGCTCTCGCCGTTCTTGCGGGGGTCGCGGTTGCCGTAGCTGTCCAGGTTGATCACCTGGTTGTTCGACGAGGCGCTCTGGATCTGCGGGCCGGACTCGTAGTTGTCGCGGGTGATCAGCCGTTCGAAGATGTTGTTGTTGCAGTCGCGGCAGAAGATCGCGTAGGGACCGTTGGCGATCTCGACGTCGCGCACCCGCCAGTAGTCGGCCTCGATGTGCAGGACGCCGCGCTCCAGGTTGGGGATGCTGCCGCCGACCGGGGCCGGGGTGTGCGGCAGGTTCTCCCCGTCCAGCACGACCTTCTCGCCGTTGTAGTTGGTGATCGTGTACGGCGACGACGACGTGCCGTCCTTCATGATCCGCACGTTGGTGGTGAAGGGGTACGTGCCGCCGCGCAGGGCGATCGTGGTGCCCGGGGTGGCCAGCTCGACGGCGCGGGCCAGGCTGGCCAGCGGCGAGGCGACGGTTCCTGCGTTCGCGTCGTTGCCGTTGGTCGCCACGACCAGCGTCGTCGTGGCGCTGGCGGGTGACGCCACGGCGAGCGAGCCGCCGACCAGCGCGGCCACCAGCAGTACTCGGTACATGACAGTGCTCCTCGATAGCGGACCGGCGGCCGTCGTGTGCCCACCACGACGGCCGCCGGCGTCTCAGCGGTAGGTCAGGTCGGACGCGGAGTAGAAACAGTTGGTGCCGTCGGCTCCGGTGCCGACCTGGGTCGGTTCGTTGCCGCTGCTGTTGCCGGTGTACTTGCGGCAGATCACCATCGCCCGGCTGGAGTCGTTGACGATCGTGACCCCGGTGAAGCGGGCCGTGTCGCCGTAGTTGGTGTTGATGCCGGCGACGGTGTTGCCCGGTCGGGTCAGCGTCACGTTGCGGATCACCACGTTGCGGCGGTACTGGGTGGAGCAGTTCCCGCACGAGCGGTAGAAGGTGCCGAAGTTGCTCGCCTGGAAGTTCTGGATGGTCAGCGTCCCAGCGCCGTTGTGCTGGAACACCTTGTCGCTGGCGCTGCGGGCCCCGCCGCCGTCGACCAGGAAGGTCGGCGAGCCGCTGCCGCGGAAGGTGGCGGCGTCCTCGCCCACGTCCTCCCACCAGACGTTCCGCAACGTGCACGAGCCTTCGCAGTGCACGCCGTCGCCGGCGGGGGCGCCGATGATGACGTTCTGCAGCGTCGCGCCGTTGACGAGCCGGAACATCGGGTCCTGGTCCTCCTCCTGGCCGCCGTCGCCGATGCAGCAGAAGCGGCGCATGCCGCCGTCGTAGGTGCCGGAGACGGCGACGGTGCCGTTCACCGCGGTCTGTCCGGTCGGGGTCGGCCAGGCGCCGGTGGGCGGCGGCGTGGTGCCGCCGACGGTGGCGAGCTGCCACTGCTGGTTCCAGCCGTCGAGGTCGTCGTACTGGGCGATGCGGCCGCCGTCGGCGGTCGACCACTCCCACACGTCCAGTGCCTTGTTGGAGTGGCGGTTGATGAAGCGGACGTAGCCGCTGTCGGAGTCCGCGAGGCGGAAGTGCTGGCGGGTGTTCGAGCTCGACGACGTGGCCTGGACCAGGAAGCTCCCGTTGTTGGCGTCGGGAACCTGAAGGACCTTTCCACTGTGGACGGAGCGGACCTGGTAGTAGCCGCTGCCGACCGACACGAACCGCCACTGCTGCACGGCGAGGTCGTTACGGGCGAACTGGTTCACGGGTGCGTTGTCGGCGGTCGACCACTCCCACAGGTCCATCGCCTTTCCGCTGTGGCGGTTGACGAACACGTACGTGGCGTTGGTGTCGGGGGTCGCGGCCGACGCGGCGGGTGCGTCGGCCACCGCCAGGGCGGTCGTCGCGACGAGGGCCGCGCCCGCGAGCGCGGTCACCCTCCGGCGGCGGCCGCCCCGCCCGGCGGGGTGGATGGTGCTGACGGTCACGGTGGGTACCTCTCGGAAGAAGGACGGTGATTGCGGCTAAAGTAGTGACGCCCATAAATGAATGTCAAGCGCTTCGATTTGTTTCCATGAAACGATTCACAGGAATTGCAAACCGCTTTTGAGCAGCACGAACCCGCCGATTCTCCGCTCCACCCGAATCGACGCCGCGCACCCGGTAGACCCCGCACCCCGTCCCCGCATAACACAAACCCGGAAAGATCTTTTGTGACCCGCGGCCAGACCGACACCGCCACCCTCGTGCGGGCCGCCCAGGCCGGCGACCGGGGCGCGCTCGACGATCTCCTCGGCGGCCATCTGCCCCTGCTCTACGACGTCGTCGGCCGCGCGTTGGGCGGCCACGCCGACGTCGACGACCTGGTGCAGGAGACGATGGTCCGGATCGTGCGCGGCCTGCCCGCCCTCCGCGACCCGACCCGGTTCCGCTCGTGGGCGGTCGCGATCGCGTACCGCCAGATCCAGCGCTACGCACGGCATCGCACGACGACGCGGCTGCGCGTCCAACAGACGCCGGTCGATCCCCCCGACCCCGGCGCCGACTTCTCCGAACGCACCGTCACCGAGCTCGTCCTCACCGGACAGCGCCGCGAACTGGCCGAAGCGGCGCGCTGGCTCGACGACGCCGACCGCCACCTGCTCGCCCTGTGGTGGCAGGAGGCGGCCGGCGAGCTCACGCGGTCCGAACTCGCCGCCGCCCTCGGTCTCACCGCGCCGCACGCCGCCGTGCGCATCCAGCGGATGCGCACGCGGCTGGAGGCGGCGCGCGTCGTCGTGCGCGCGCTCCGTGCGCAACCGCGATGTGACGCGCTGAGCGTCGGTTGGACCGGGACGGTGGACCCGTTGTGGCGCAAGCGGTTCATCCGCCACACGCGTAGCTGTCCGGACTGTGGGCGGTTGGGCCGCGGTCTCGTGTCGCCGGAGAAACTGCTACCGGGCCTGGGTTCCATGCCGGTGCCGGACTCGCTGGCCAACCTCGACCCGGGCATCGTCGTCACGACGCCGGTCTCTGCGCTGAACTTCAAGGCGGCCGTCCTGGCGACGGCTGTTCTCGTCGCCGCCGGAGGCGGGTTCACGTACGCGGTCCACGTCACGCCGTGGACGGCCGACGCGGCTCCACCGGCGGGGGCATGGGCGTCCTCGGCGGCGCTGCCCCTACCGGGTTCGCCCGTGCCCGGCGGGGCGACCGCCGCCGACCTGTACGTTGCCCCGGACGGCTCCGACGACAACGAAGGCACCCTCGACCGTCCATTCGCGACACTGGGGAAGGCGGCTTCGGTGGTGCGTGCGGGCCAGACCATCGCGATGCGCTGAGGCGTCTACCGCCCGACGAGGGCGGTGGTCATCACCGTCAGCGGCGAACCCGGAAGCCGCATCACGCTCACCAATTACCGCGACGAACGCCCGGTCATCGACGCGGCCGGCATCCCGGCCGACAAGTGGGCGGTGACCCATCGGGGCAGCTACTGGACCGTGCGGGGCCTGGAGGTGATGAACTCGAAGAGCCACGCCTACGTGTGCATATCCTGCCGCGGCAACGTGTTCCAACGCCTGTCCATGCACGGCAACGACCGCTCCGGCCTGACTTTGCGCGACCCCGGCACGACCGACAACCAGGTCCTCGACTCCGACTTCTACGACAACTACGACCCCGACGAGCCGGGAACGGCCGGCATAGGCCTGGGTATCAAGTTCGGAGACGGCACGGGAAACGTGATCCGAGGCTGTCGCGCGTTCCACAACGCCGACTCAGGCTTCGATGTGGGCCACTTCGCCGACGCGGTCACCCTCGAACACAACTGGTCCTACGGCAACGGCGCCAACCGCTGGAACGCGAGGGAATGGCGCCCCAACGCCGACGGCTTCCTCCTGGGCGGCGGCGATCCGGCTCCGGCGGCCGCGCACGTCCTGCGGAACAACGCCGCGTGGGACAACGCCGGCAACGGCTTCGACGCGTTCGACGGCTCCGCCGACGGCACGAACCGCGGAGCGCTGGTGCTCCGCAACAACACGTCGTTCCGCAACGGCGGCACGGGCTTCGCTGTTCCGGCGGGCCCGGCCCTCCTGGAGGCGAACGCCTCCGCGGAAGACAGCTCGCTGACGGCGGCCCCTGGCGTGGCGCCGTCGACGTTCCGTTCCACCGACCCCACGACGGCGGTGGGCCCCCGCCAACCGGACGGCCGCCTCCCGGTCACCGAGTTCCTGTCGCCTGGAAACGGACCGGGAGCATCGATGGTGCCGTGACTACCGCTGGACGTGCAGCAACCGCTCGGCGATCTCCTGCACCCGAGCCACCGTGATGCCGTTCCGCTGCTCCACCGCGAGCGGATGCCCGGTAGGTTCAAGCTCGACGAGCGGCCGCTGCCCGACCGGCTGCGTATGCACGTGGGTCTTGAGGTTCACCGTGGAAGGCTCGTACACCGGAAGGGCGGTCGAGAGCCATCCGAAGTACGGAGGCTCGCTCTCGCGCCCGGGCGTCATCCAGACCTCGTTCATCCTCTTGATGGTGGGCCGGCTCACCGAAACCCATACACCCCAGTCGAACTCCCGATCCGAGTCCACCACCGGAATGACAATGCGCCCACGGACGAAGAAGTGCTGCCGCTTGACCACGCACTGTTCGTCGGTGAGCTGGCTGGTCGGGTCGGAGGCGAGGTCAGGGCTCCAGTGGACGGGAGCGTCACTGCCGTAGGAGTAGGGCAGACCGGGGTGGCGCTGTCCACAGTGCCCACAGAGGAAACCAGGTTCGTCCGCCACGGGTGCGAGACTACAACGATCTTCGTCCCAGCCCGCGGGGCGACTGTCGGCGGGCGGTACAGCCGTCATTGCGGAACGCACGAGCAGGGGCCGCGGAGAATCTCCCGAGTTGCTGCCGCCCTCCGCTTCTACGCCTGATCTGGTGGCCGGCACGCGATTGTTCATTTTTGGAGCGGGCGATCTCGCTGTGCTCCAGCCAGAGAGCCATGATCGGTGTGCACATCTGCAGCCGATCACGGGGCACCTGATCCTGCATGGACTGCTGCAGTTGACGCGCCTGGCACGGGGGATCCGGTCGGTATCTTTTCAAAAATGCGCGTTCCGCTCGGATCTGACACGCGCACGTAGACCTGGGTCTATCGGATTACGCCTGTCTCATGCTGCGCTGCTCGGCGGTTCCATCAGCCGGCGCTCCTTCTGCCCGTTTGTGCAGCAGGATTGATCGCATCGAAAACGTTCTGCGTGTTCGACCAGGTATTGAAGATTTGGCCGGCCGCCCAGGATGTAGGGACGGGTCGGATCCGCTGCCACTCCGAAGCCATGCTTGAGCAGCTGGAGGCGGGCATGCCAGAAGAGGAGCACCCACCTCAGTGGCACGATCCATCGGCGGGAAAGCATTCCAAGTTGGTCGAAGACCGCAAGAGACCTCACCATCAGGTACTCTTCATCGGAGTCAGGCAGCGGCGCTTCACCAGTCGCGATCGCTTTGTATACCAGGAGCCTTCCGCGCTGCATTTCATTGCTGAGCATCACGTTCTGAATCGCGATAAAACTGTTTGTTCGCAGATTCAGCAGGCCGATCAGGACGGTTGAGAACGATATTACAATCGCAAGCATGGCGATCAAGAGGCTGAGGAAATCTTTGTTTGCTCCGACCCACGTCATGGCGAATCCTTCCGCACAGGAACCGAGAGTCCTGCAGCGTATCGCTCCAGGTCAATATGGACCGGTCCTGAAAAATGCGTCGCAATCGACGTGGCACTCGAGTTGTGCCCCGCTCACATGAACCGGACACGTGACGACGACCTCCATGCAGAGAATGTGCTCGGCGTCGATCAGGTCGGTGGTATCGGCGATCTCCGGGCTGTGCCTGATCACCCGGTCTGACAGGCGGATCGGGCGGACCAGCCCCTGCCGCGTGCATTCTGACGGCCTCGGCCGGTAGGCCGTCCTCGACTCTTCGGGCTCAGGGCTTCAACCGATCAGGCGTGGTACTTCGTGGTTCTGGCATGGCCGGTTCGCGACACCAGACCGGCGGCGCCAAGAGTGCGCAACGCCGTCCGGACATCATCGGCCGGCTGACCGAGGGCCGCGGCGAGCTCGGCCGTCGTTGCGGGGCCGAGGTGACGCAACGCGTTGAGGACCGGGTCGTCGGCATCGTCGTGCATCAGCGCCCGGGCGCGGTGGGCGGCAGTCTCGACCGCTTCAGCGAGCAGATCGGGTGAGTCGAACCCCGGTGGTGGTCCGAGCCGGCGAAGTGTGGTCTGCGGGTCGGTGGTGTCGTCCGGTCGCAGGCTGATCGCGGTCAGGTCACCGGCGGCGTTGAACAGCGCGGCCGCTGACAGCGCCGAAATCGGAACACCGTGGTCGTTGTCGTTGGGCTCGCCGGACGTGGTGGTGCCGGTCCGTGCGGCGCGTAACGCGGCGAGCAACGCGGTGCGGTCGCGTCCACGCAGGGCCGGGAGCAGGAACGGGTCGGCGTCGAAAGTGTGGGCGAGCGTGTAATGCACGGCGGCGACGTGTTTGCATGGGTTCGCCTCGTCGGGACACGAGCAGGTGGTGATCAGTTCCCTCGCGGCGGGGAACAGCGACAGTCCCACGGCGTCAAGGGTCTCGTCGATGTCTTCGGGCATGCGGCCGTCGAGCAGCGCGGCCGCGTGCCGTAGTTGGCGGGCGAGAGCGTGGGTGGCGGCGGTCCACTGCGGATCGGTGAAGACCGGGATACGCAGGCTGACCCGATAGGGCGTGCGTCTGCTGCCGTGCACCCGTGCGGTCACGACGCCGGGCGCCACGGTCAGGTCCGTGACCGACCCGTTGCGGGCGTACGTGCGTCCGCGCGGAAGCCGGTTGGCGTAGGCGCGGCCGAGGGTCTCCAGGGCCGCGATCCACCGCTGCCCCCACCAGGTCAGCCCGAACCGCGTGGTTGCCATCAGTCGTCCACGTTGTCGGTCGAGAGGGTGACGAGTGCCCGCAGGTCGGCGTCGTCGAGGTTGGCGAGCCACGTCTCACCGGCACCGACGACGGCGTCGGCGAGTGAGCGTTTCTGTTCCAGCAGAGCGGAGATGCGTTCTTCGAGGGTGCCGGCGGTGACGAGTTTGTGGACGTTGACGGTGCGGGTCTGCCCGATCCGGTGGGCCCGGTCGGTCGCTTGGTCCTCGACGGCGGGATTCCACCAGCGGTCGTAGTGCAGAACGTGCGTGGCGCGGGTCAGGTTGAGCCCGGTTCCGCCGGCCTTCAGGCTGATCAGGAGCAGCGGCGGTGCGGTGTCGTCGGTCTGGAACGCCGCGACCATCGCGTCGCGGGCGGCGCGGGTGACGCCGCCGTGCAGGAACGGGACCTTCGGCAGCCGCAGCGTCGTGCTCAGGTGTTTGGCCAGCAGGTCGCCCATCTCGCGGTACTGGGTGAACACGACCGCCCGGTCACCTGAGTCGACGATCTCGGCCAGCATCTCGGTGGCCCGGGCCAGCTTGCCCGAGCGGCCGGGTACCGGTCCGGTCTGGCCGAGGTACTGGGCGGGGTGGTTGCAGATCTGCTTGAGCGCGGTGAGCAGCTTGAGGACCCGTCCCTGCCGGGTGATGCCCTGGCCGAGGTTCTGCTCGTCGAGCAGCGCCGTGACGGCGGCCTGGTACAGCGTCGCCTGCTCCTTGGTCAGGCTGCAGGCCACGACAGACTCGATCTTCGGCGGCAGGTCGGCCGCGACGGCCGGGTCGCTCTTGATGCGTCGCAGCATGAACGGCGCCACCGTGCGACGCAGCCGGGCGGTGGCATCGGGGTCGCGCCACCGCTCGACGGGGACGGCGTACCGCTCGCGGAAGCGGGCGAACGGTCCGAGCAGGCCGGAGTTGGCGAAGTCCATGATGGACCAGAGTTCGGAGAGCCTGTTCTCCACCGGTGTACCGGTCAACGCGACCCGGGCGCGGGCCGGGAGTTGCCGGGCGACCCGGGCCGCCTGGGCGGCCTGGTTCTTGATCTGTTGCGCCTCGTCGAGCGCGACGACGTCCCAGTCGACCGTGGTGAGCAGCGCGGCGTCACGTCGGAGCAACCCATAGCTGGTGACCGTGACAGCGCCGGGCTTGAACTCCTCGACGGTCGTCGGCCGGTCCGGGCCATGGTGACGGATGACCGGCAGGTACGGCGCGAACCGGGCCAGCTCGCGTTCCCAGTTGCCGACGACCGAGGTCGGACACACGACCAGGTGCGGCCGATCGCCGTCGCGGCCAGCCAACAGCGCGATGGTCTGCAGGGTCTTGCCCAGTCCCATGTCGTCGGCGAGGACAGACCCGAATCCGAGCGCGGCCATCGACTGCAACCAGGCCACGCCGCGGTGCTGGTAATCGCGCAGGGTAGCGTCGATGTCCTTCAGATAGGGCTCGGTGACCTGACCCGCACCGCGCAGCCGGTCGACGAGATCCCGCAACGGCCCGTCGGCCACCACGTCGACAGACCCGATATCCGCGGTGTCGTACCGGCCGGCGAGGGCGACCGACAGGGCCTCGACGCCGGTGAACTCGCCCGACCGGCCGACCAGGTCGACCAGCTTCGGCAGATCTTCGGCGTCGAGCCGGATCCACTGCCCTTTCCACAGCACCAACGGCTGCTTCACAGCGACGATCTCGGCGAACTCCTCGGCCGACAGCGCGTCGTCACCGATCGCCGCCTCCCACCGGAACTGCCGCAGCCCATCACCCGACAGGCCACCCTCGACGATCCCGCTACCCGGATCGGAGATCGGCTGTCCCACCCTCAGCCGGGCCCGCAGTCGCCGCGCTCCGGCCGCGGTCAGTTCGGCCGGCAGCACCACGCCCAGACCGGCAGCGCTGAGTGCGGACGCGCCGTGCGTGAGGAACTCGGCGGCCTGTTCAGAAGTCAGCTCCAAGCCGACGGGCTGCCGCTCCGACAAGCTCGCATCCAGGGGAGGGAACAGTCGCGCGGCCTCGGCGAGCCCGCGGACCAGGGCCTCCTGTGGATCCTCCGAGGAGCGCCGGAGCACGGTCTGGCCGTCCCACACCTGCTGGGCCGGCACCATGAGGCTGGGATCGTCGGCGGCCGTCAGGTGGTATTCCATCGGCCACATGGGCTGCACGTCGTTTGTGGTAGCGGGACCGCCAGCCGCACGCACAGCCGCGCCTCGCCCCCACCACCGGCATCGACGAGCGGCGCCGCCCACCGCCCGAGTTCGTCGATGCGTGCGTCGGCCGGGGCGCTGACGACCGGATCGGCGCCGGTCAACGCGGCCACCCACTCCTGCCGCCAGTCGGAGCGGCGGGGCTTCGCGCTGCCCCGTCCGGATGTTGGATTCCGGGCGCAGGTGTCGGCGACCGCGTCGAAGAAGGCCACCATCAGATCGTGGGCGGACCAGACGGTCGAGTCGTCTTCGTCCCGGCGGAGAGCGTGGGCGGCAGGCGGAAGAGCCGCTGTAAGCGCGGTGAACCGACTGTCTTCGAGACTGGCGATCCGCCATTGAGCGATGGCGCTGCCTGGACCGCCGGGGCGCAGCGTCGGTACGAGACGCCCGCCCGCCACGAACTCCAATGCCAGCTTGGCCGCTACGCTCCAGGCCAGCACCGAGTCACCTGGTCGTAGCCACGCTGGCCAGTCCAGCGGAAGCGCCGCGAGTGCGCGCACCGCCGTACCCATCGGCACGACCCGCGCGGGTACATCGGCCGGTACGACCTTGCGCCTGGCCCGCATGCTGGCAGGGAGAACGGTCGGCAACTGCGCGGGCTCGCCAGCCGGGAGCATCACCGTCGCTGCTGCCTCGGCCACGTCGTCGACACCCCACAGTGCCAAATGCCCGTCAGACGGAACCCGTCCGCCGGGCCAGAAGGTCGCCTGAAGGACGCCCGGTTGAGACCCCAACGCGCGTCTCCCTCCGCTGGCGATATCGGGGCACCCTAAACCGCGCCGGAACGCCCTCGGCGGTCGCCATACCGTTCACCCACAAGGTGGCCGTCGGATCAAGGGGCGGAAGTCTGATCAATACGGACCATGTTGATGCCGGGGCGGACTCTCGCGACAGCGTCGAAGTCGGCCTTGACATGGGCGAGCGTCATCCCGTGGGCCTCGGCGGCTAAGCGATGATGAGATCCATCGGTGACGGCCCGCGACGTTGGCCGATCTTGAGCACGTCCCGCGCCGTCGACCGCGGCCACGTGGCGCTACGGGTCGTCCAGCGCCGGTAACAAGCGAACGTTCGGCGCAGCACCGCCGTGAACTCGATTTAGCGGGCCGCCCGGACCCCGATCATGAGTTCGGCCGCGACTGGTGGACAGAGGGCGACGGCACCCTGGGAGACCAGTCGCGGCCGTGGTCGGCCGATCTGTCCCCCGGAGGAGCCGCCAGACGGCGAAGGTATCGACCAGGTACCGGGGTCACCGGCCGGAGCGCTTGTACTCTTCGAGTACCTCAAAACCAGGTAGTCGGCGGCGTTGTCCAGGGCGTCACCGATCGATCCGGTCGAGCCGGTGATATCGGCCTCGCGGAGTGCGTCGGTGAAGGCCAGCGAGACGGACTGACTGCTCGCGGCTTGCCGGACCTCTCGTCTATCGCGGGCGACGCCTCGCGGCGTCATCATGCGATTGCAGCAACCATGTGCCACCAAATCGTAAGCTGAGGTGGCGCTTGCAGAGCCGTCGCTGGACGGGTGAGATGTTCTGTGTGCCCCCGGCAGGATTCGAACCTGCGCTCCCGCCTCCGGAGAGCGCGGCTCATGTCGAGACCAGCAAGCCGATGACCCGGTTGAATGCTCGTGTGGCTTGATCGTTCCCACCGAGTTTGGCAAGGGTTTGGCACGCAAGATGGAACGGTTAATCAGTGAAACCGAGCGCCCGGACACAAAACGAGCGATCGCGGGTGTCAAATCGATCTCCCAGGGCGGTATGAAATCGCTGAGCAAGTTCACACCGAGAGGTTGCGGCGCGCAGACGTAACAGCCCGACACACTTCTTATAGCAACGTATGGTATATGCAATTTCTAGCAATTTGTCGTAATTGGAGGAGGGGCTTGCTTCTTGAGCGTCGGACAGTTCGTTGACATCTGGACGGGCGGCGCAACCTCAGCAGCTCGGCTCGGTGGGAAGCCCGTCGACCGGAGGCAGGTGCGGTCGTGACCGCTCCACTACACTGAGCTAGACACAAGGGGTCTGTCGCGGACGCACTGTCGTGCTGTTACTGCTTGGAGTATGGAGTGTTCGAGATCGTCCAGATAACGGCCGAGCAAGCCGCCAAATTGACTTCACGGCAAGAGAGCTTCTTCCTGGATTACAAAGACAAGCGTATCGACCCGTCGAAGCTGTCTCGTGCGTTGGCAGCCTTTTGTAATTCCGATGGTGGTGATCTATACGTTGGAATTTCGCAGTCGTCTGCTGGAGGTCAGGCGGTCTGGAGCGGATTCAATGATCCGGAAGAAGCAAACAGTCATATTCAATCCTTCGAGCAGGTTTCTCCATTTGGCGAAGACCTCGATGTCGAGTTTCTTGAATGTCAGACAGAGTCCGGCTTAGTGCTTCACATTAACGCCAGAAAATCTCGATACGTTCGTAAGGCGACGGATGGAAAGGTCTACAAGCGTCTCAATGCGTCCAATCAGCGCGTCGACAGCGAAGCGGCACTTCTGGCCTTACGCCGGCAGAAGGGCTTGGAATCGTTCGAGTCGGAAACCCTGTCGGTTGACGAGATTCTGGTAACGAACTCCGAAGCCATTATCGGTTACCTCCTTGAAGTGGTTCCAACGGCCGAACCCGAAGTCTATTTGCGGAAACAGCAGCTTCTAATCGGCGGCCGTCCCACGGTAGCATCGGCCCTCCTCTTTGCTGATGAACCACAGGCGGTGCTTCCTAAGAGATGTGGGATTAAGATATACCGCTACGGCAGTGAGGAGCAGTCACGCGACCGATTGGTCGGGTTGCCCATCACCATTGAAGGCAACCTGTATTCACAAATCTTCGAAGCTGTTGCTAGGACTGTCGAAATCATTGCTGACGCAGCCTTCCTAGATGCGGAGGGGTTGCGACGAGTTGAGTATCCTGGCGAAACATTGCACGAGATTATCACGAACGCTGTGCTGCATCGCGATTACAGTGTGACGGACGACGTTCACGTGCGGATCTTTGAAAATCGTGTTGAAGTTGAAAGCCCTGGACGACTCCCCGGTCATATCACTCCGAACAACATTCTAGATGAGCGACTTAGCAGGAATCCGTTTGTTGTTCGCCACCTAAATCGATTTCCCAATCCGCCAAATCGAGATGTAGGTGAAGGGCTTAACACCGCATTCGAGTTCATGCGGAAACTGAATCTTCGTGAGCCGATCATCCAAGAGCGCGAAAACTCCGTGTTGGTCACAATTCGTCATGAGAGTTTGGCTTCGCCAGCGCAGCAAGTCGTGGAATTCTTAAAAAGTAATGAATCGATTCGTAATGAGCTAGCGCGTAAGCTTACAGGCGTAAACAGCGAGAGCAAGATGCAGAAGATCTTTGAGCGACTCGGCAGGGCTGGGGAAATCGAGCACATCCCTGGGACGGCAGGCAGGGGGTATGCATATAGGTTGGGGCCAAAGCATCGGCGGACAGGCTCTGACTAGCGGTATTCACCGATCTGAGATGGACCTCCGACACGCTTCGATCGCGAGCGCACCGCCCAGCGTCCTGCGGCGAGGGAACGGAATCCGCTTGCTTTGGTGTCTCCTAATCCCACTCGGACGGCGCGAACATAATTTGGGCAGAGGTGACGCTACGGAACAGTCTCGGACCACTTCCCTGTCGACCGGGCGGCAGCTTGGCGTCCCGTGGGATTGGCTCGAATAATTCAAAGGTCTGGTCTCCGGCGCTTACGCATCGTCCGTCTATGATTACGTTACGCATAGTTTCGGCGCGACGAGAGATGGTGGACGCAGCGGCGAGCAGCTTTTCTAAGTATTCGGGTAGGAACGATTCGTGCACGACATCAAAGAATCTAATTGTGGCGTTGGATGCCACGTGACCGCTTCCAGCCTTGCCTGGTTCCAATCGGTACGCTCGCACCCAAGGAAGCTGGCCGATCGTTTCTTCGCCGTTCTCGTTATGGACACCGATCATCGGGGCGCGGATTACTGCTAGGCTAACAATCATTCCGAACCGCACCGCGGGAGAATCTTCCGAGTATGCGCATGCCGTGTGAAGATAGTCCGCGGCCTTCAGGAGCGGGAGAGTAATCGATTTATACGCCTCCTCGCCTGTCAGTTCTAACTTGCTGCCTCTGCGGGCAGTCTTGGAAATCGATACCGCATAAGGGGCGGGTAGATCGAAGAAGTCCTCTGACCACACGCGTAGTGCGTCCTGGACACTTATGGTAAACGGTCCAATGACCGATTTCCTATCGGATCCGATTCTATACAGATCGATATCGTTTGATTCCGGCCCGACTATTTCGGGAAATGTGCCGGACAATCCGGGTGCTCGCCCCCGAAGGAAGAAGACGAACGGCAAGTAGCTTTGCTTGCATTCAACGAGCAAATTGAGGCACGGGAAGAGTGGTCGCTCACCGTCGGGAATGGAGGGCCGACTGGAAAAAGGAACTTCGGCGAAGATATCGATTGCTCGGATTTGGCCAGACTCGCGATCTAGATATGCCCATTCTTCCTGAATTACAGGCGCCGCATCTGGTTCGCTGACCGCCTTAATGGCGGATTCAATGACGTCGGCAACGGCCGCTTGAAGCGGGAATCCGGACTGTGTGATTGCGGTTCGTAGGTCTTCCTCAGTTACACCGGCCTCAAGCGTCGCCCATGGCGGTTTCTCAACCTGATCTTTCGCCACTGCTTCCTCGCGGTCTTGATCGTTTGTCTACGCTGGCTGGGTCATTTCACGAAGTTGTCCACGTGTGCCTGAACTGGATCAAAGAGAGGGTATGGCACATGTTCGGCGAGCTTCGCGCGGTCGCACCATTCAACTGCATCGAGTTCCTCCGGGTCTGCGACATGTGCGTCGCCTGAGATCGCCTCACAGGCAACGTAAATCATGTCGCGTCCGGTCGACGGGTGGATGCGTGCACCGATCTTGCCGATTGCACGTACCCTAACGCCGGTCTCTTCGGCGGTTTCGCGGACTGCTGCGTCGTATTCGCTTTCGCCCGGTTCAATCTCGCCTGCCGGAAACTGCCATGAAAGTTCGCCTTCGCGGATGCTCCGCCGAACCATGAGAATACGACCATCCTTAACCACGATGGCGGCGGCAATCGCAGGGCGTTTTTGGGCAGAGTCGGTCATATCGGCTCCTCAATGGCGCGAAGGACGGGTTCGTAGATCCGCTGAGTCGGGATGAAGCGGCCGATGTCCTGGCGGGGAGCCCAGAGCGCGTCGACGTTCTCGACGGTGTCGCGGTTCTCGACCGTGCCGGCGACGTAGTCGCAGCGGAAGTAGTGGCAGTTGACCCGCGTGATCGGGTGGATGCGGGCGCCCAGCGGTGAGCGGACGGCGCAGTGAATGCCAGTCTCTGCAAGGGTTTCGCGTACCGCGACGGTGCTCGCGGTCGCGGCGGGCTTGACGATGCCTGCGGGGAACTGCCAGTCGAGGCCCCGCTCTGGCTCGCGGCGGCACACCACAAGGACGTCGGCCTGGTGCAGGACGACGGCGATGGCGACGGTCAGCGTGATGGTGGGGATGCCGCTCGCGGCGATCTCGGCCTCGTCGTCGACCTTGAGTTGCCGGGCGAAGCGAAGCTTGGCGTCCTCCGGCGCTCGCTGGTACTCCGTGTCGAGGGCGCGTTGCAGCTCCGGCCGGATAACGACCGTCGGCTTGCTTGCCCAGCTCGCGATCGTCCGCTTCGCGATGCCGAGCTTCCCTGCCATCTCGTCCTGCGAGTAGCGGAGTGCTGCTTGGAGCGCTATCGCGTGTCGGCCGGTCCAGCGGTCGACGAGGGCAGGTGCGTCCGGCTGGCTCACGGGGTTCCGCTCCGGCCGGCGCTGCGCATTACTTGCCTCGCACCGTCAGCGTGGTTCCGGTGGGGTAGGTCTCGACGTCGCCGGTGGCTCGGGTGACGGTGATGGCCGCGCTTGAGGTGACCTGATCGCCAGGGCGTAGCTCGACTGTTGGTGGAGCGTCGACGACGAAGGTTCCGTGGCCCTGGCGGACCTCGATCAGGCCCTCTTGTCGGAGGACGGCGAGTGCGCGGCGGATCGTCTCGCGGGCAAGGCCGAACTCGTCGTGTAGATCTTTCTCAGAAGGCATCCGACGTCCCGGTGGTAGCTCTCCGTTACGGATGCGATCGCGAAGAACACTGGCGAGCTGCCGATAAGCAGCACCTTCGCGATCCGGGACGATCATGGACTTACTGTACGTATATGCGTCCGGATGCTTGGTGGTGTATTCGTCTAGACGTCTGTACCTTGAGAGTCGGGGTGCGGCGGGAGGTGCCGCGATGCCAGCCCGCCGTGCCCTGTCCAGTCATCCGGCCGGCGATCGGGCCATCGGTCACGTCGGCCGTCATCACAAGGGAGTGCGATGACCGATCGGAAAGGTGTCGACTGTTCGCCGTGGTGCCACGTCAACCACGAGCGGGGGAGTGCGGTCGACATGACGTGCAGCGGGGAAGTGTTGTGGCACAACGACAGTGCGGCCGTCGAGATCGCGCGGTACGGCGAAGATGACTTCGTCGTCCTGTCCGCATTCAGCGACAATGCGGAGCCTGTAGGTGCCAATCTGACTCTCGATGAGGCTCAAGATCTTCGCGACGCGCTCGACTCGGCCCTCGCAAGCAAGCGAGCCGCGTAGCCGTTCAACGCCACGAACCCCGGGCCACTGTCGCGGCCCGGGGTTCGCCGTCTCAAAGATGATCGGTGCACCGGTTCTGCATCGCTGATGCATCGGCGATCGTCGCTTGGTTCATCGGCCGTGCGGCCGTTTCCCGGTTGACTTGGTCTCACCGAAAGCGAGACGAGTCAACGACGGGAGGTGAATTCAGGTGTCAGCTTCGACAGAGCCGCGCCGGGGGCGGCTCGCCTGCCAGTCGCGGACGGCGGCGGGTTTCCAGGCAGGGGAGCGGCCGAACATCCGGTCCGGCGCCGGGGCCTGGCCGCGGGACACGTAGGCCGCCCACGTTGCGCGACTGATCGGCGCTCCCGCCGACTTCAGGAACGCCAACACATCCTCGGTCGTCCACCAGTCGGTTGGTAGATCGCCGGTCTGCTCGGACATCACCGGGGAGCGTACCCGCACTCAGGTACCAGAGTGCTCAAGGCATCCATCTTGCTCGAATACAACGTCACGCTGTACGTTGCCGATGAAGTCAATACAACTTCACGTTGTAGTGATCGCATCCAGAGAGGACCGAACACCGTGATTCCCGTTCCCTCACACGGCAAAGACCGCTTCGACCCCTACGAGGAACCGACCGCCGAGGCACTCGCCGCGATCGAGCGCGAGTGGTCGCTGATCCAGGCCGAGATCGAGCTGATCGACGCCGAGATCCGGCTCCTTACCGCCACCGGCGGGCCGTCCGAAGCGGACTGGCGCCGCCTCCGCCGCGCCATCCGCCGCGTCCTCCGCGAAGCCGCCGCACTGGCGACCCGCGAAGCCGGCAACGCCGAGCCGCCGACCGGCGAGCCGGCAACACCCGAAGCCATCGACCACCGCGACGCGGCCTGAAAGGAGACGACCGTGAGCCTCGGAATCTTCTCGCTGATCCTGCTCACCCTGCTGACCATGCTCGCCATCGACCGGAAGACCAGGGGCCGCGTCGTCCTCACCGCCGTCTGCGGCCTCATGCTCGGCCTGGTCGTCGCCGGCTCGGACGGCATGCTCGCCACGCCCTCCCGCGCCCTCGTCGACGGTGTCCGCGCCGGCCTGACCGTCATCGGCGAGCAGCTCGGCGGCGGCCAATGACGGCCGAGCAGCTCCGCCGCGTCCGGTGGGGTGTCCGCGCGGCGCTCGTTCTCGGCGTCGCCACGTCGGTAGCCGCCAACGTCCTGCACGCCAACCCGAACCCGATCAGTCAGGCGATCGCGGCGTGGCCGCCGCTGGCGCTGCTGCTGACCGTCGAGCTGATCTCACGGGTACCGGTCCACCAGCGGACGCTCGCCGTGGTGCGGTTCGCCGCAACCGCGTCGATCGCGGCGATCGCCGCCTACGTGAGCTACGTGCACATGGTGGGCGTTGCCGCCCGGTACGGCGAGCAGGGCGCGGCTCCCTACCTCATCCCACTGTCGGTGGACGGTCTCGTCATCGTCGCGTCCGTCTGCCTCGTCGAGCTCGCCGGCCGGCTTCGCGCCGTCGAGCAACCGGACACCGCAGCGGACATCGCGCCGGACAGCGTCGCTCCGTCCCTCCCGGACATCGAGCGGACGCCGCGCCGCAAGACCCGACCGACCACGGCGGCGGCCGTCGCGAAGCTTCGCGCCCGCCACCCGGACATGCCGACGACGGACATCGCGCGCCGCCTCGGCGTGACCGACCGCACCGTCCGTCGCCACCTCAACCGACCCGCAACCGTCTGAGAGGACACCAATGTTCAGCCGACACCTACGCATGATCATTGCCCTGCACGCGCTCGGCCCGACCGCCGAGGACGTCGCCGAGACCCTCGACAACGGCGGGTGGCGTGGTATTCCCGGCGACGCCGGTGCGTGCCCGATCGCCAACTACCTCACCGAAGCCGTGCCGGACACGAGGGGCGCCGCCGTCAGCGCCAGCGGCGCCACGGTGTTCCACCACGACGGCCGCGCCACCGAGACCGTGATGCCGATCGGCCCGGCCGCGTTCATCACCCGCTTCGACGACGGAGAGTTCCCGTACCTCGTCGACCACTCCGAACCCGAGTAGCTACGCCCGGGGCGCGGCCATCCGGCCTCGCAAACCTCCGGCCGCGCCCCGGCCCTCCCGATCAGCCATCAGACCTCTCGGAGGACTCCATCATGGCAAGCCCCGAACCCGACGGCATCGACTGGGCGGCCCTCGAAGCCGACCTCGCCGGTGCCGATGTGGTCGACCTCGGCAAGGCGCGGGCGCAACGCCGTCCCGCGGAAGCATTCGACATCGACGACGAGCGCGACGAGATCGGCGACGAGCCGATCCCGGTCGATCCGCCGGTCGCGGCCCGCAGGACCGAGCGGCGGCCGATCGTCCCGGCGTGGCTGCGGTCGCGCGCCGAGGCCGCCGCGGTGGCGCGGTGGGTGGTCGGCCATTACAGCCACGTCATCGCGTACCACTTGACCCGCATCCCGCTCTACGTCGGGCGGCTATTCGTCCGCTCACCGCGCGGCCTCGTCCGGTCGGTCGCGGCTACCTCGCGATGGGCCAGCGACGCCGAAGGGCTCCCGGTGCGCCTCGCCGCCGTCCGGCGGGAGGACGCCGAGGACTACCTGAAGCTCTCCCGCCAACGCGATGCCCGCGTGCGGCTCCGCACGCTCGTCCTGATCGCCGCATCGACCGCTGTGTCGGTCACCGTGATCGCACTGCTGATCGCCGACTCACGGTCGGCTTGCTGGGTCGCGACCGCCGTCGTGGTCGGGCTACTCGGTTGGATCGGCTCCACGCCCGACAAGCCCCTGTTGGACGTGGCTGCGGTGAAGCCGCGCGTGCGACGGCTGACGGCCGACGTGGTCGTGCGCGCATTCCTCGCATGTGGACTGTGCAAAGTGGACGATCCCATCACGTTCCCCGCGCCCATCGTGCGCGACGGTCCGGGGTGGCGGGCCGTCATCGACCTGCCGTTCGGCATCACCGCGGATAGGGCCATCAAGAAGCGCACCGACCTCGCCGCCGGGCTCGACCTCGACGAGGTACAGGTGTGGCCGTCACGGGTGCGGGGGACTGCCGGATCGGCGCGGCGGCTCGCGCTTTGGGTCGCCGACGAGGACCCGTACGCCAAGCCGTCCGGCCCGTGGCCGCTCATCGCCCGTGGTGAGGTCGACATCTTCGCGCCGTTCCCGTTCGGCGAGGATCAGCGCGGCGGACCGGTGCCGCTGCTGCTCATGTTCACGTCGCTGCTCGTCGGCGCGATTCCGCGCATGGGCAAGACGTTCGCCGGCCGGCTGCCGGTGCTCGCCTGCGCGCTCGACCCGATCGTCGAGCTGCACGTCTACAACGGCAAGGGTCCGGTCGACTGGCTGCCGTTCGAGCGGATCGCGCACCGGATCGGCTTCGGCGTCAGGGACGACGTCGTGCAGTCTCTTGTGGACGATCTGCGCACCCTCGTCGCCGACATGAACCGCCGGTACGACACGATCGGCGCGTTGCCGGCGGACTTCTGCCCAGAGGGCAAGGTGACCCGCGCCATCGCCACGAAGCGCGCGCTGCGACTGTGGCCGGTGCTCATCGCCATCGACGAGTTCCAGCGCTACAGCGGCCACCCAGCGCACGGCGACGAGATCGTGTCGCTGCTGACCGAGCTGTGCAAGGTCGGTCCGGCCGTCGGCATCATGGTCGTGCTGCTCACCCAGAAGCCCGACGGCAAGGCCGTCCCCACGGACCTGCGCGACAACATCGGGACGCGGTTCGCCCTCAAGACGATGACGTGGCAGTCCTCCGAGGCCGTGCTGGGCGCCGGATCGTACGGAGCCGGCCACGACTCCTCGCGCTTCCAGCGGGCGCACAAGGGAGTCGGCATCCTGTTGGGCGCTGACGACTCCGGAGCCGTCGACGAGGCCGTGACCGTACGGACCTACCTCGCCGCCGCTGCCGACGTCGAAGCCGTGGTGACGCGCGCCCGAGCGCTCCGCGAGGCTGCCGGAACGTTGAGCGGCCACGCGGCCGGCGAACTTCACGCCCTGGCCGTCGCTGCCCGGGACACGTTGCTCGACGACATCCTCGCCGTCGTCCCGGTCGCCGAGGCCAAGGTCTGGTCGGAGACCGTTGTGGCGCGCCTTATCGAGCTACGCCCGGATGTCTACGACGGTTGGGAGCCGGCCCAACTCGCCGCCGTGCTCAAGCCGTACGGCGTCACGGTCGGCCGGCAGGTCTGGGCAACCGACCCCGCCACCGGCAAGGGCGCCAACCGCAAGGGCATCCATCGCGCCGACGTCGCTGCGGCCGTCGCCGACCGTGACCACCGAGGCAAGGCCGCATAGCCGCGCGAGCCGCTAGGTCTATCGGCCCGACCCGCTAGACCTAGCGGCCCCGCTAGCGGCCGAGACCGCCTCTCACCTGCGCACTAGCGCTCTATCGCCGGTGCGCCCTTCGACCTCGAACCTCGCTGAGGAGCACTCCGTGGACTCCCTGTCCTTGATCGCTAGCCTGCTCTGCCCGACCTTCGTTCTCTTCACCCTCTGCTACGCCGCGCTCTGCGCCGCCTCACCGTTCGGCCCGTGCCGTCGCTGCAACGGCCTCGGCCGTGTCCGGCCCGGCACCCCACGCGGCCGGCTCTGCCGACACTGCAACGCGACCGGCATCCGCATCCGGCTCGGCCGCCACCTCTGGAACCAAGCGGCTCGCATTCACCGGGACGGCACCCGATGAGCCGCCACCCCGAGTGGTGCGCCCTGGGCGCCGGATGCGCCCTCGGCGAGCACCGAGCCGCGCCGGTCGCCGTGATGGCTCTTGGTTCGGCCGGCGTACCAATCGCCACCGGCGAACTGACCCGGGTCGCCGACCCCGCTGGCCGCGAGCTGGCCGAGATCCGGCTCCGCGTCGCGCTCCCGCCCGGCGACGAGGCCGCCCTGGTCCACCTGACGGCCGCGCTCGCCGAGCTGCGGGCCGTCGTCGATCGTCTGGGAGGTCGACATGAAGCGAGATGACGCGAAGCGCAAGCGTGACCGGTACCACCTGACGATCGCCGAGGTCTGCGACGACCTCGAAATCGCCCGATCCACCTTCTACGACTGGCGCGCCAAGCGCCGCGCACCCCGCTGCATCAAGCTGCCGAACGGTGGCCTCCGCATCCGCCGCGACGACTACGAGTCGTGGCTTGAGGGCTTGGAGGACGCGGCCTAGTGGAGACGACTTTCGACGTCCGGATCTGGAAGACCGAGGTCTACCAGGGCACGCGAAGCACCAGCTACTACGTCCGATGGGTAGTCGCAGGGAAGCAGTGGCGGGAAGCCTTCAAGCAGTCGGCTCTTGCGGAGAGCTTCCGGTCCGAGCTGGTGTCGGCCGCGAGGAAGGGCGAGGCGTTCGACATCGCGTCGGGGCTGCCCGTCTCGAAGCGGCGCACTACCAGGGACGTTCCCTGGTACACGTTCGCGTGCGAGTTCGTGGACATGAAGTGGCCCGACGTGGCCGCCACGACCAGGCGCACGCACGCCGAGGCTCTGATGACGGTCACCACCGCCATGTTCTCCAACGTCCGAGGCAAGCCCGACGACAAGCTGATCCGCTCGGCACTGTGTCGGTGGGGCTTCAACACCAACCGTCGCAACGACCCGAACATGCCTGACGACGTCGCCGCCGCGCTGCGGTGGGTGGAGAAGCACACCAGGCCCGTCTCGGCCTTGAGCAAGCCGGACATCCTGCGAGCCGTTCTCGCTGGCCTCACCCGCCGGCTCGACGGCGCTCAGGCCGCGCCGAGCGTGCTCAGCCGCAAGCGGAAGATCTTCAACACGGCAATCGAGTACGCGGTAGAACGCGAGCTGCTGTCGAAGAATCCGGTACCAGCGCTGAAGTGGAAGCCGCCCAAGCCGGTGCTGGCCGTCGACCGCCGGTCGGTGGCGAATCCGCTACAGGTCCGTTCGGTGCTCAATGCCGTCCGGGATCAGCAACGGAGCGGACCGCGGTTGGTGGCGTTCTTCGGCTGCCTCTACTTCGCCGCGCTGCGTCCGGAAGAGGCAGTGGCGCTGAAGAAGCACAACCTCTCGTTACCTGAACGTGGATGGGGCGAGCTGCACTTGGAGACCGCCGAGCCGCATGCGGGCAAGGAGTGGACGGACAGCGGCGAGAACCGCGACCGGCGTCAACTCAAGCAGCGCGAGCGGGGCGAGAGCCGGACCGTGCCGTGCCCACCGGAGTTGACGGCCCTCTTGCATGCCCACATCGCGGAGTTCGGCACCGCCCCGGACGGTCGGATCTTCGTGGGCGAGCGCAACGACTCGGAGCTTCCGAAGCTTACGATCACCCGAGCGTGGAAGCGCGCACGGGCCGACACGTTCATCGATCGGGTGGCTGCATCGCCTCTGGCCCGTACGCCGTACGACCTCCGGCATGCTGCTGTCTCCACCTGGCTGAACGGCGGCATTCCCTCAGCCGACGTCGCGGAGTGGGCCGGTCACTCCGTCGAGATCCTTCACAAGATCTACGCCAAGTGCCTCGACGGGAGCGGCGAGGCGCTACGACAGCGGATCGACCGAGCCCTCGGCCACTGAGCCGACCACCGTACGGGCCTGGCTGACGCGAGTCGTTCAGCCAGGCCCGTCGGTGTGCCTGCCTCGGAACTCGTTGATGGAGACCGCTTGCGCGTAGATGTGAGTGAAGACGCGGCGGTACTCGGTGACCTCGGCCAGCCGTTCGAGGTAGCGAGCCCCGGTTTGGGCTTCGATATGAACCACCGCAGGATCCTCCGCCGCCGGAAACCCGAGGATGCCAAACGCCCCTCCGTGGATGGCCGGGTGAGCACCGGCTTGCAAGGGCAAGATTCGGATGTCGACGAGCGGGAGTTCCAGGGCAAGGTCCTGAAGGTGGGCGATCTGTTCGTCCATGACGTCGGCTCCGCCGACCGAGCGCGCCAGAGCGGCCTCTCCGAGTACCACCGTCAGCCGTGGTGGCGGAGTTCGGGTCAGCAGCGCCCGCTGACGTTCCCGTTCGAGGTGGACGTACTCCCGCACCGCCATCTGATCGGCCTCAGGACGGGACACCAGGTACAGAGCCCGCATGTAGTCAGGAGTCTGAAGAAGCGGGTGCACCCGTTCCGGCTCGTAGGCGTCGATGCTGTCCGCTATGGGCTCCAACCCAGAGCGCAAAGCGTAGCGGGGTGGCGTGGACCGGAAGTCTTCCCACCATCCGTGACCCCTGGTCGCCTGGGCGAGGTTGGCGAGAGCGTCTGTCGTCAGGCTGTCGGCACCGTAAAGCCAGCACAGCGCCCGAACGTCGGCGAACTTGACTTCACCCTTGCCGGTTTCGATCCGCCACAGCTTCACGCGAGACGCGAGGTTCGCCGCCTCGACGTCGGCCTCGGTCTTGCCGACCGTGGTGCGCAACTGCCGTAGCCACCGTCCAAGCTGCCGCCGTGCAACCGTCGTCCCTCTAACTGACATCGACTCTCCCCAGGCATGTTCATGATGCAAGCTGCATCACTCGCAATGCATAGTCGTCTAGACGTGTAGTCGGCGCAAGGGGTTGACGCGCCGCCCACGATTACGGCTGTTCGACGAAGGTGGCAGCCGCGAACAGCAACGTCAGTGCGCCGGCGAAGGTGGCGCCGCCGGCGACAGCGGCCGATTGCAGATCCTTGTTCTTGGCCCAAGCCAAGACGCCGCACACGATGGCGAGCACGAGGCTCGCAAGGGCGAAAATGGTCAACCACAGCATGCGGATCGACGCGTTCAACGAGGGTCCCTTCCTGACCTACACCTCTCCATTTGAGAGAGATGGATCAGGTGACTCCGCCCTGCTCCGCAGGATCCGCGGATCGGACAAGAGTGTCAAGACCTTCGAAGTGCAATAGGCCCGGGTAGGCGTGGCCGGTACCGTATTGATAACGATTGGTCCAGCCTATTGCGGATGATCACGGTGGTATCGCTCGGTATCAGCGCCCGGTGGGCGGTAATTGTTCGTGGCAGACCGCAGTGATGAAAGCCTGCCACTGCGCCGGGGTGAACGCCAGAACTGGTCCGCTCGGCTGCTTTGAGTCCCGGACCATGACTGAATCCGAACCGATGGCGACCTCCACGCAATCGCCGTTGCCGCCTCCGCTGCTCCGGCTGCTCTTGCGCCACGTGGCATCGCTCAGGTTCACCGTGGACCGTCCTCTACTCGCATTCATCCCGGGCGCGGGCGATGATGTCGCGCGACGCCTGTACCCCCACCGCTTCCGCGCGAAGGTAGTCGAACGCAAGCGTAAAGCGCGCCACGTCGTCCTCGCCCTCGACGTCGAGGTCACCCGTCAACGTCTCCACGAACACCACGCTGGGATGGCCGGGAAAATCCATGACCGTGAACGCGCCATTGAGCCCGGCGTGCCAGATCGTCTGCTGTTCGAGAACCTGGATTGTCACGTTCGCCGGTGGTGCGAGCAGGTAGTCGAGCTGATCCCTGAGAACGGCGTGGCCGCCGATGGGTCGGCGCAGTAGGGACTCGTCCAACACCGCCCAGAGCTTCAAGGCTCCGTCCGCGAGCCGCTGTTGCCGCGACAGCCGGGCTTCCACAAGCTTGGAGACCTCGTTGCTGGTGCGGTTGCGGCCGGCCGGCTCACCCGTGAAGGTCGCCCGCGCGTACGCCTCGGTCTGCAAGAGGCCGTTTATCGTTCCCCACGACCACGTATGCAGCTCGGATGCCTCGGCTTCGAACGCGATGTAGGTGCTGAGGCTGCTCGCAATGATGTCGCGGTAGTCCTCCCACCATCCTCGGCCACGGGCCTCCCGCGCGAGCCGCCAGAACTGGTCTTGTTGTTCCTGCTTCGTGACGCCATACAGCGCCAGCATCAGGAACAGATCGCCTTTGCTGACGCCGGTCTGCGCCAGTTCGATCCGGGAGACCTTGCCCTGCGAGCAACCAATCTCGTCGGCGACCTGATCGGCCGTCATCCCCGCCGCGACGCGAAGCCGCTTCAACTCGATCCCGAGTTGACGCCCACGGACGGTGGGCGTTCGGCGTTGCGGCTTGGGCGGCACGCGACGCAGTTTCCGTGACGCGTCTGCCGAGTTCAAGTCGCTCACCTCACTTGCGCTGTCTGGACGTCTAGACGAGTATGCATCGTGAATGATGCACATAGTGATCAAGGGAGTGCGAAGTGATCTACGTAGTGGTGGCCGTGGTCGGATTCCTCGTCGGTCTGTTCGCCTTCAAAGTGAAGTCGCGATGGTGTCCGGAATGCGGCGGCTGGACCTGCGATCGCCGTCCGTCATGAGCCAACACCGCGTTCAACGTCCCGAGTGGACATGCCGGATCGATGGCGAGAACTGGCCGTGCCCGCCAGCCCGACGGCAACTACGGGATATTCACAAGGAAGACCCGGACGTGCTCTCCAGACTGCTCGCCACCCTGTCGATGGTGGCCGCCGTCGACCTCGGAACGCCGAGCCCTGCACTTCTGTACCGCCGCTTTGTGGCCTGGACCCTCGGCTCGGCCACGAGGTGCCGCGTCTGCCAACGGCGCGGCCACGATGTGCTTCCGGGCCTGCCGCCACGCGTCTTCCCGTGCCCCAAGTTGGCCGAGTGCGACGCTCAAGGCCAAGTCACCACCGGTACTTGAGCTTCCATAGGTGGCTCGGCATCACCTGGACGCGCACCTCGACCGGCACGTCCTCGGCCGCGTAGGCGACGCCCCAGATCTCGACCACGGTCTGAAACGCTTCCAGCTCCAACGTTCGCTGCTCGGCCTCGTCGGGCACGCGGACCGTCACGTCTTCGGCGAAGCGCACTGGTGCCAGCCGCGAGCGCGGGTCGACGTCTTCCCGCAAGAGCGCCTCGTCGGTCGACCACCGGTAGTACGAATCCGAGATCTGTACCGGCTCGCCGCCGGCGAGCATGAGCATCCGTCGCACCAGCACCGGCGAACCCTCGCCGAGCCGCAACGTCGAAGCTACAGCCGGGGGAGCGGACACCTGGCCGATCTCGCGATACCTCGATTCGAGACCGTCGGGTTGCCCGGCCTCCCGCGTGATCCGAGGCAGGCTCCGAACCCGCGTGTCGGCGCCACGTCGCACCTTCACATCGCCGGACGTCCGCAACAGGGTCAGTGCCTTGTTGATCGTGACCCGGGTGACCCCGAACTCCTCAGCCAGCCGGGTCTCGCTCGGCAGCGACGAACCCGGCGGGTACCTGCCGTCGTCGATGCGCGCCCGCAGTTCGGAAGCGATCTGCGCGTACTGCGACCTCGGCGTCTCGACCATGGTCGCCAAGGCTAGCCGCGCCAAAACTTGCGCGCGTATTTGGCGTGGACACCCGTAAACAGCCAGATCTGGGCGAGCACAGCCGGACATACGAAGAAGGCCCACCACAGAGTTTCCCCTGGTAGTGGGCCTTTCGCTTGGGTGCCCCCGGCAGGATTCGAACCTGCGCTCCCGCCTCCGGAGGGCGGTGCTCTATCCCCTGAGCTACGGGGGCCAAATCGCCAGATCCAGTCCGTGCGACCACAGAACCATAGCAGAGCCCCAACAGCACCCGCCTCCGGGTTACCCACCGCGCTCCGCGCGGGGAAGGCCGCGCAAGGGGAGGCCGCGCGGGGAAGGCCGCGCGGACCTACAGCGGCTCAGCCCCAAGAACCTTCAACAGCTCCCGCAGCGCCTCGATCTCCCCCTGCTGCGCCTGCCGCATCTGTTCGGCCAGCGGCCGTACCCGGTCATCGTCCGAGGCGTCGAGGACGGCGTCGATCATGTGGATGCCGCCCAGGTGGTGGCGCAGCATCAGCTGGCAGAACAGGATGTCGGCGTCCTTGCCGGAAGCGGCCTCGAGCCGCGCCAGGTCGTCTCGGCTGGCCAGACCGGGCATGCGGCCGTCGGGCTGGAGCATCTGCCTGCCGCCGGGGACCCAGGCCATCGGCGCGCGGTCGGTGGTCGACGGGAGGCGCCAGTCTTCGAGCCAGCCCTCCATCACGCCCACCTGGTACTGCTGGGTGGTGGCGATGTCGTACCCGATCCGGCGCACCGTGGAGTCCTGGCCACGGTCGTACTCGACCATCCCCATGTGGACGGCCTGGCGGTGATGGGTCGACATGTCCCGCGCGAAGCCGGCCTCGGCGGAGTCGTCGCCCGGAGCGGTCAGGATCGGCGCCCACTGGCCGGCGAGGAAGCCCGCCGCGAGCAGGGCCACCGCGCCGAGTACGCCAAACGCGACGAGCGCGCGACGCGACCAACCCAACGGCCGCGTCACACGCTCGTCGACGTCGAGGTCGTCGTCGACGACCATCAGCCGCCCGTCTGCTGCTGGAGGTCGCGCGGGGTGGTGCCGGTCTCGGTGATGCCACCGGAGCACTGCGCCTGCTCGACACCCGCGTTCTTGCGCGTGGCCTTGATGAACTCGTCGATGCGCTTGTCGGACGGGTTGTCGGTCTTCAACTGGAAGCCCCACGCCTGCACCGACACGGTGGTGTCGAGGTTCTCCATCGGGCTCATCAGCGCGTACTCCTTGCCGCGGACCTTGCCGGCAAGGGCTTCCTTCTGCGCGGCGTCGACCTTGGCCGGGTTGTAGACCAGCCAGACGGCACCGTGCTCCATGCTGTGCACGGCGTGCTCGCTCGCGATCGGCGCGTCGTAGACCTCGCCCATGCAGTTCTGCCAGTCGGCGTTGTGCTTGCCGGCGACGGGCGGGTTCTGCTCGTACTTGATCGGCCCGGACTGGTGCTGAGCGGCCTTCACCAGGTCGGGCTGCGACTTGCGGAAGTTCACCGCGCCGTCGATCGCGCCCACCCGGTCGGACACCGTGAGCGCGCTCTCGTACACGCGCCACCCGGCGTAGCCGATGATGCCGACGGCGACGAGGATCACCGCGGCGAACATGGCGATCGGACCCCAGTTGCGACCCTGGCTCACCTTGACCGGCGCGAGCGGCCGACGGCCGCCACCCTTGGCGGCGGGACGGGCACCGGCGCCGGCCTTGGCGGCGGGACGGGAAGAGGCGGCCTTGGCCCCGGCCTTCGTGGCACTCGCCGTCCGTCCGGCGGCCTTTGAAGCTGCCTTGGAGGCCGACTTCGAAGCGGCCTTCGAAGCGGCCTTCGACGGGGTAGAGCCGGCCGACTCTTCCTTCTTCTCCAGGTTCGGCTTGCCGCCAGCGGTGGCTTTGGTGGCCGAAGGCCGGCGCGATCCGCCGCTCTGCGGTGTACTGATGCTCATGGGCCTCGTCCGTGGTGGGGGTCCGGTCAATCGGTCTCAGGAGGCGGCGGGCCACCCGAAGGGGCGCCGCCAAGTATGGGAGTCTACCCCCGATAGCATTGGTCAGTGACTCCCGCTGAACTGGCTGCTCTGGTACGGGCGGCAGCGAGCACCGTGCTGGCTGCTCGCGGGCTCGACCTGGCAGTTCTGCCAGCTTCAACGAGCGTTGAGCGTCCGCGCAACCCCGAGCACGGCGACTATGCGTCCAATCTGGCCCTCCAGCTGGCAAAACCGACAAAAACCCCGCCCCGGGAGCTGGCAAAAGACATAGCCGAGGCGCTGCAGACGCACCAAGAGATCAAGAGCGTGGAGATAGCCGGCCCGGGCTTCCTCAACATCCGCCTCAGCGCGGGCGCCGCCGGAGAGCTCGCGCGCGTCGTGGTCACGCAGGGCAGAGACTACGGACGCGGTGACGCGCTCAGCGGCCAGAACATCAACCTCGAGTTCGTGAGCGCGAACCCGACCGGGCCCGTGCACCTGGGCCACACCCGGTGGGCCGCGGTCGGCGACTCGCTCGGCCGCATCTTCGAGGCCGCCGGCGCGCGGGTCACCCGCGAGCACTACACCAACGACGCCGGCGCCCAGCTCGAGCGCTTCGGCCGCTCCCTCTACGCGGCGGCGCACAACCAGCCCACGCCGGAGGACGGCTACGGCGGCGATTACATCAAGGAAATCGCGCAACAGATAGAAGCAGAATCCGAAGAGGACTTCCGCGAGCAGGGCTACCGGCTGATGCTGGCCGAGATGAAGCGGAGCCTGGAGCGGTTCAACGTCCACTTCGACGTCTGGTTCTCGGAAAGATCGCTGCACGAAGGCGGTGCCGTGGAGCACGCCATCGACGTGCTCCGCAAGAACGGGCACATCTTCGAGAAGGACGGCGCCACCTGGCTGCGCACCACCGACTTCACCGACGACAAGGACCGGGTGATCGTCCGCGGCAACGGCGAGAAGACCTACTTCGCCGCCGACTGCGCGTACTACATCAACAAGCGTGAGCGCGGCTTCGACCGCTGTCTCTACCTGCTCGGCGCCGACCACCACGGGTACATCGGCCGGCTCAAGGCGATCGCGGCCTGCGCCGGTGACGACCCCGAGAAGAACATCCAGATCCTCATCGGCCAGCTGGTGAACCTGATGCGCGGCGGCGAGCCGGTGCGGCTCAGCAAGCGCGCCGGCACGATCATCACGCTCGACGAGCTGGTCGACGCGGTCGGCGTCGACGCCGCCCGGTACTCGCTGGCCCGGTCGAGCACCGACTCGCCGCTGACCCTCGACATCGACGAGATCACCCGGAACGCACCGGAGAACCCGGTCTTCTACGTGCAGTACGCCCACGCCCGGATCTGCAGCCTCCTCAAGAAGGCGGCCGATCTCGACATCGACAAGGGCGAGCTGAAGCCGGCGGAGCTTCAGCACGAGAAGGAGCTCGACCTCCTCAAGGCCCTCGGCGAATTTCCCCGGGTGGTCGCCACCGCGGCCGAACTGTGTGAACCGCACCGCGTCGCGCGGTACCTCGAGGAACTGGCCACCACGTACCACCGGTTCTATGACAACTGCCTCGTGGTGCCCCGTGGCGACGACCCGGTCACCGACGTCAACCGCGCCCGGCTCTGGCTGGTCGAGGCGGCCAAGATCGTGCTTGCCAACGGCCTCGCCCTGCTCGGCGTCTCAGCACCCGAACGGATGTAACACACAATGCGCGCACATGAAGCGGGCGCCCTCCACGGCGACCTCGGCTCCCGGGGGCCGGCGTGGCTGCGCACCCCCCACGACGTCAACGCCCTGACGGCCGAGCTGTGGCCGGCCACCGTCACGCGGTCCCCTGACGGCAGCCTGACCGTCGGCGGCCTGGACGTGCGCGACCTCGCGCGCGAGCACGGAACGCCGGCATACGTCCTCGACGAGGCCGACGTGCGCGAGCGGTGCCGCCGCTTCCGGGCCGGCTTCGAGGGCGCCGACGTGTACTACGCCGGCAAGGCGTTCCTCTGCAAGGCGATGGTGCGCATCGTCGCCGAGGAGGGCCTCAGCCTCGACGTGTGCACCGGCGGCGAGCTGGCCGTGGCGCTGGCGGCCGGCATGCCGCCGGAGCGGATCGGCCTGCACGGCAACAACAAGTCGCCACGCGAGCTCGAAAGAGCCGTCGAGGCCGGCGTGGGGAGGATCGTCGTCGACTCGTTCGACGAGATCGACAGGCTCAGCGAAATCGCGCGGCAAAAGGGTGCAAGGCCGAAGGTCATGGTCCGCGTCACCGTGGGCGTCGAGGCGCACACCCACGAGTACATCGCCACCGCCCACGAAGACCAGAAGTTCGGCTTCTCCCTGTTCGGAGGCGCCGCGAAACGGGCCGTGGCGAAGATCATCGAGGAGGACACCCTCGAACTCGTCGGCCTCCACTCCCACATCGGCTCGCAGATCTTCGACACGTCCGGCTTCGAGCTCAGCGCCCGCCGGCTGCTCCAGCTGCACAAACAAATAAAAGATCAACACAACGTCGAGCTCCCCGAAATGGACCTCGGCGGCGGCTTCGGCATCGCCTACACCACCCAGGACGACCCGGCCGACCCCGCCGACCTCGGCGCCCAGATGTTCGGCCTGGTCAAGCGGGAATGCGACGCCCTCGGAATCCAGTCACCGCGGTTGAGCGTCGAGCCGGGACGGGCGATCGTCGGCCCGTCGGTGTTCACGCTGTACGAGATCGGCACGGTCAAGGACGTCGACGGCATCCGCACCTACGTGAGCGTCGACGGCGGCATGAGCGACAACATCCGCACCGCGCTGTACGACTCGTCGTACAGCGCCACCATCGCGAACCGCGCCAGCGACAGCGGGCCCGTGCTCGCCCGCGTCGTGGGAAAACATTGCGAGGCCGGCGACATCGTCGTGAAGGATGAGTTCCTGCCGGCCGACGTGCGGCCCGGAGATCTTCTCGCCGTGCCCGGCACCGGTGCCTACTGCCGCAGCATGGCGAGCAACTACAACCACGTGCCCCGTCCGCCGGTGATCGCCGTCGCGAACGGGGAGGCCAGGGTCATCGTGCGCCGGGAAACAGAAGACGACATCCTGGCGCTCGACGTCGGATAAGGGGAACCATGTCCACACCCGTGAAGATCGCGCTGCTCGGTTGCGGCACGGTGGGCTCCGAGGTGGTGCGGCTGCTCCACGAGCAGGCCACCGACCTCACCGCCCGCGTCGGTGCTCCGCTGGAGCTGGTCGGCGTCGCCGTCCGGCGTCCCGGCCGAACGCGTGACACGGGGATCGACCCGGGCCTGTTCACCTCCGACGCGATGGGTCTCGTGCAGCGCGACGACGTCGACGTGGTGATCGAGGTCGTCGGCGGCATCGAGCCGGCCCGCACCTGGCTGCTCGAGGCGCTCAAGCGCGGCAAGAGCGTCGTCACCGCGAACAAGGCGCTGCTGGCAGAGGACGGCGCCGTGCTGCACGACGCCGCTGCCGAGGCGGGCGCCGACCTGTTCTACGAGGCCAGCGTCGCGGGCGCGATCCCGCTGCTGCGCCCGCTGCGCGAGAGCCTGCACGGAGACAGGGTCACCCGCATCACCGGCATCGTGAACGGCACCACGAACTTCATCCTCAGCGCGATGGACGCCACCGGCGCCAGCTTCACCGAGGCGCTCGAGGAGGCCACCGCCCTGGGCTACGCCGAGGCCGACCCGACCGCCGACGTCGAGGGCTTCGACGCCGCGGCCAAGGCCGCGATCCTCGCGAGCCTCGGGTTCCACAGCAGGGTCACCGCCGCCGACGTCTACCGCGAGGGCATCACCGAGGTCACCGCCACCGACGTCGCCAGCGCGAAGGCGATGGGCTGCACGATCAAGCTCCTGTGCATCGCGGAACGGAACCACGACGCCGTCACCGTCCGCGTGCACCCGGCCATGATCCCGCGGACGCACCCGCTGGCCAGCGTCGGCGACGCGTTCAACGCGGTGTTCGTCGAGGCCGAGGCCGCCGGTCAGCTGATGTTCTACGGCCGCGGCGCCGGCGGCGCGCCGACGGCGAGCGCGGTGCTCGGCGACCTGGTCGCGGTGGCCCGCAACCGGCGCACCGGTGCCCGCGCCCCCAGCGAGAGCGCCTACGCGCAGCTGGCGGCCCGCCCGATCGGCGAGGTCGTCACCCGCTACCACGTCTGCCTCGACGTGTCCGACCGGGCCGGTGTGCTGGCCACGGTCGCCGGGGTCTTCGCCCGGCACGGCGTCAGCATCGCCACGGTCAACCAGGCCGGGCGCGGCCACGACGCCGTCCTCGTGATCGTCACCCACCGGGCGCCCGACGCGGCGCTCGCGGCGACGGTCGCCGAACTGCGCACCATCGACGCGGTGAAGGCCGTGGCGAGCGTTCTCCGGGTGGAGGGGGACCTGTAAATGTGGAAAGGCCTTATCGAAGCGTTCCGTGACCGGCTGCCGGTCACGGACGCCACGCCTGTCATCACGCTGCACGAGGGCAACACGCCGCTCGTGCCGGCACCCGAGCTGAGCTCACGCACCGGCTGCGACGTGTACCTGAAGGTCGAGGGCGCCAATCCGACCGGCTCGTTCAAGGACCGCGGCATGACGCTCGCGGTGTCCAAGGCCGTCGAGGCCGGGCACAAGGCGATCATCTGCGCGTCCACCGGCAACACGTCGGCGTCGGCGGCGGCGTACGCGGCGCGCGCCGGCATCACGTGCGCCGTGCTCGTGCCCACCGGCAAGATCGCGCTGGGCAAGCTGTCGCAGGCGCTGGTGCACGGCGCGAAGCTGCTCCAGGTGGCGGGCAACTTCGACGACTGCCTCGCGCTCGCGTCCAAACTGGCTCTCGACTACCCGGTGGCGCTGGTGAACTCGGTGAACGAGTTCCGGCTGCACGGCCAGAAGACCGCCGCCTTCGAGATCATCGACGCGCTCGGCGGCGCGCCCGACATCCACTGCCTGCCGGTCGGAAACGCCGGCAACATCACCGCGTACTGGATGGGCTACCAGGAGGCCGGCACGAGCCCGCGCATGTTCGGCTTCCAGGCCTCCGGCGCCGCGCCGATCGTCAATGGCACGGTGGTGCCCGAGCCGTCGACGATCGCCACCGCGATCCGCATCGGCAACCCGGCGTCCTGGACCCGCGCCGAAGACGCCCGCGACCAGTCCGGCGGCCTCATCCGCGCCGTCACCGACCGCGAGATCCTCGCCGCCTACCGGCTGCTCGCCCGCTCGGTGGGCGTGTTCGTCGAACTGGGCAGCGCGGCGAGCGTGGCCGGCCTGCTGCAGACGGCGGCCGCTGGCGACCTCCCCGCCGGCTCGACGGTCGTCTGCACGGTCACCGGCCACGGCCTGAAGGATCCCGAGTGGGCGATCGCCACCGCCCCCTCGCCGGTCACGATCCAGGCGGAGGCCCTGGCAGCGGCGAAGGCGCTCGACCTCGCGTAGCGTGCGGGGGGTGCCCCCGGTCCTTACCGTCCTGATCCGGAACCGCGACTTCCGCCTGCTGTTCTTCTCCGAACTGGTCCTCTTCGGCGGCGACTGGTTCGTCATGATCCCGCTCCTCACGCTGCTGCCGGAGCTCACCGGCAGCGGCCTGTGGGGCGGCCTGGTGCTGACCGCCGACATGGCACTGCTCGCGCTGCTGCTGCCGTACACCGGCACGGTCGCCGACCGCGTCGACCGCCGCCGGGTCATGGTCACGGCGAACCTCGTGGGCATCATCGCGGTCGCCGCGCTGCTGCTGGTCCGCTCGGCCGGCACGGCCTGGGTCGCGGTCGTCGCCGTGGGCTCGTTCGCGATCGCGAAGGCGTTCTACTCGCCGGCGGCGTCGGCCGCGCTCCCCAACACCGTGCCGCCCGAGGACCTCGCCACCGCGAACGCGCTCGCCGGGTCCGCGTGGGGCACGATGCTCGTCGTCGGCGCGTCGCTGGGCGGCGTGGTCTCGGCGGTGGTCGGGCCGTACTGGTGCTTCGCCGTCACCGTGCTCTGCCTGCTGGCCTCGGCCTTCGCCGTGTGGCGGGTCCGCCGTCCGCTCCAGGCCGTCGTCCCGATGAGTGGAGACGGCGTGAGCGGCACCGAGCCGCACGACGTCCTCGACACCCCGCCGCATCCCAGCGGCGTCGCGACGCCTGACGGCGCCGCGTCCGGCGGCACCGTGCCACACAGCGCCGCGTCCGGCGGCACCGTGCCACACAGCGCCGCGTCCGGCGTACGCACCGCACCGGCGCCGCACGCGTGGGACGCCCTTGTCGAGGCGACCCGGTACATCCGCCGCAGTCCGCGGGTCGCGGCCCTGGTCACCGTGAAGAGCGCGGTGGGCCTGGGCAACGGCGTCCTCGTGGCTTTCCCGCTGCTCGCCAGCGTCGTCTTCCGGATCGGCGAGCTCGGCACCGGTCTCCTGTTCGCCGCCCGCGGCGCGGGCGCGCTGATCGGCCCGCTGCTGTTCCGCTGGGTGCTCAAGCGCCGCGAGCTGCTGCTGCCGGCGCTGGCGGTGTCGATGTCGCTGTACGGCCTGGCCTATCTGGCGGTGGCCGTGACGCCGTGGTTCTGGCTGGCCCTGATCCTCGTGACGGTGGCCCACCTGGCGGGCGGCGGCAACTGGGTCATGTCGAACTTCGCCCTGCAGGAGGAGGTCCCCGACGCGCTGCGCGGCCGGGTGTTCGCCACCGACATGATGATCGCGACCCTGGCCATCGCGGCGAGCCAGCTCGTCGCTGGGGTGTTCGTCGACCACGTCTCGCCCCGCGTGGTGGTCGCGGTGTGCGCGCTCACGACCGTCGGCTACGCCCTGGTGTGGCGCCTTCTGACCCTCCGGGTCATGCGAGGCTGACGCCCGTCAGCGGTGGTTCTGCTGGTCCGGGGGCGGACCGTCGAACGTGCCGTGGGGGATCGACCAGACGCCGGAGTGGATGTTCCAGTTCGGCTGGGCCTGCTGGGGTGGCGTCCAGCCCTGCGTGGGCTGCGCCGCCGGTGCGGGCGTCGCGCCCGCCGGTCCGGGTGCCGGCGCTGGCGGCGGCACCGTGAAGCCGCCCGGTGCGCCCGGCGCCGCCGGCATGGGCCCCGGCCCACCGGCGGGACCGGCGACCCGCCCGTCGATCAGGTCGGCACCGGCCGACCGCCCGACGTTCGTGGACGCGAACAGCAACCCGATCGAGACGACGATCAGTAGCCAGCCGATGAACGACACCGCGAAGTGGGCGCCGGTGACACCGGAGTAGCCGTCGGAGTCGAGGATGCCCGGGAAGATGGCGAGCCACCAGACCATGTCGAGGATCGCGGAGAGCACCAGGAGCGCGCAGGCCGTGCCGGCCAGCCCCACGGCGAGGCCACCGACCCGCCGCGCCCGCACCAGGGTGAGGATCCCGCCGCCGAGGGCAACGATGATCAGCACGATGTCGCTGAGGACAAGGCCCAGGTTTCCCATCATCGCCACCTAGCGTCGATCTGTAGCCGATCCATGACCGTGCTCATTTCGGCCGGCCCACCGTATCCCGTCCCGGCACCCGAATAACATGCCCGTTCATGGCGCTCATCTCCACGCCGGTCGTGGTTCGCACTCCGGCAACCAGCGCGAACCTCGGCCCCGGGTTCGACTCCTTCGGGCTGGCGCTCGCGCGTTACGACCTCGTCGAGGCGCGGATCGCCGCGTCCGGCGTGGTGGTGGAGGTGGCCGGCGAGGGTTTCGGCGAGCTGCCCGGCGACGGGTCGCACCTGGTCGCCCGCGCGATGGCGGCGGCGTTCGAGCGGCTCGGCGAGCGTCCGGCGGGCGTGCTGGTGCGGTGTCGCAACGACATTCCGCAGGCGCGCGGGCTCGGTTCGTCGTCGGCGGCGATCGTCGGGGGCATTCTGGCGGCGCGCGCGCTCACCGTCGAGGGCGAGCGGCGATTGGACGACGCGCAGGTGCTGGCCCTGGCGACCGAACTCGAAGGGCACCCCGACAACGTGGCGCCCTGCCTGCTGGGCGGGTTCACCATCGCGTACATGGACGGCGGGGTCGGCCGGGCCGTGCGGCTCACGCCGTCGCCGGAGGTCGTGCCGGTGGTGTACGTGCCGGCCGAGCGGGGGCTCACGGCGCACGCGCGGGCCGCGTTGCCGCGTGACGTGCCCCACGCCGACGCGGCGTTCAACGCCGGTCGGGCGGCGCTACTTGTCCATGCTCTGACAGTCGATCCCGATTTGTTACTTTCCGCGACTGAAGATCGTCTGCACCAGCCATATCGGGCCGCCGAAATGCGACAGTCCGCCGATCTGGTCGCTGACCTGCGGTCGGCCGGGGTGCCGGCGGTGGTCAGCGGTGCCGGTCCGACGGTGCTGGCCCTGCTGCGTACGGGCGATTCGGGCGCGGAGGCGGCGCCCGACGCGGGGCCGGCGTGGCGCACGTGGCGGCTGCGTGTCGATGTGACGGGTGCGTCGACTGCGCAGGGTACTATTGGACACGCCGAGCGGGACCCTGTTGCCGCAGGTCGAGAGAGTTGATTACGCTCTAGACCGCAGCATCCGCTACGCGCGGCGATCGCGAGCGGGGCGGCGTACCCCGAATCCTCTGGCACCCCCAGCTGCGCCGGCCGCCTTACCCGCAATCTCCACGCAACTCGTTGGCGCAGAGCGGGGTTCGGTTTTCCGGTTGGAGGCAACCGGGCCGGCCGTTCGCTGCAACAAACCCTGCCGCGCCGAGGGCTCGGCAGGTTCCGAGGCCGCCCGGCCATTCAGAGATTCCGGGCAGCCCCGGCCTTACGAGGGAAGGAATCCATTGAGCGAGACCACCGAGGTCACGGCCGACGTGACCAGCGGCGGCGCCACCGCCGAGGCGGCGGTCGCCGAGCGGGCAGGCACCACGCGCCGGCGGCGCGCCGGTGGCGGGCTGGCGTCGATGCTGCTGCCCGAGCTGCAGAGCCTGGCCGCTTCGCTCGGCATCTCCGGTACGGCCCGCATGCGCAAGGGCGAGCTCGTCACCGCCATCCAGGAGCGCCAGGCCGCTACGGCCGCCCGCAGCGAGGTTGCCGCGGCGCCCCGTACCGAGTCGCCAAAGGACGAGCGCCCGAAGGTGGCCGCCGAGCCGCTGCCCATCGCCGTCGAGTCGGCGTCGCAGCCGGTGGCGCAGGCCGCGTCCGCCGCCGCCCCGGCCACCGGCGCTGCCACCGCCGACCAGCCGTCCGAGGGCCGCACCCGCCGTGCCAGCCGGCCGGCCGGGCCGCCCGAGCCGCGTCCGTCGTCCGACGTGCGCGCCGCCCAGCAGGGCGAGCCGGCCGCGGAGGAGCGCTCACGCGAGCGGTCCGACCGTCAGAACCGCGACGACCGTGCCCAGAACGAGCGGGGCCAGAGCGAGCGCGGCGACCGCCGCGACCGTAACGACCGCGACGGCCAGCGCGGCGACCGCGACAACCAGCGCGGCGAGCGCGGCGA
>NZ_BOPH01000071.1 GCF_016863655.1 Virgisporangium ochraceum | reverse complement strand
CCAGCGCAACGACCGCGACGGCCAGCGCAACGACCGCGGCGACCGCGGCGACCAGCGCGGCGACCGCGACCACCAGCCGCGTGGTGACCAGCGCGACCAGCAGGGCCGCGACGACGACGAAGACGGCGAGGGCGGCCGGCGCGGCCGGCGCAGCCGGTTCCGCGACCGTCGGCGTGGGCGCAACGAGCGCGGCACCGGTGGCGAGGGCGGCGGCAGCGAGCAGCCCGTCAGCGAAGACGACGTGCTCGTTCCGGTCGCCGGCATCCTCGACGTGGTGCGCAAGGACAACGGCAACAAGTCCGACAGCGCCGACAACTACGCGTTCATCCGTACCACCGGCTACCTCAGCGGGCCCAACGACGTCTACGTCGCGATGGCCCAGGTCAAGCGGTACGGGCTGCGTCGGGGCGACGCCGTCACCGGCGCCGTGCGCCAGTCGCGCGACGGTGAGCAGCGGCGTGAGCGCTACAACCCGCTGGTGCGCCTCGACACGATCAACGGCATGGACCCGGAGGAGGCGCGCCGCCGCCCCGAGTTCTACAAGCTGACCCCGCTGTACCCGCAGGAGCGGTTGCGGCTGGAGACCGAGCCGCACATCCTCACCACCCGCGTCATCGACCTGGTGATGCCGGTCGGCAAGGGGCAGCGGGCGCTCATCGTGTCGCCGCCGAAGGCCGGCAAGACGATGGTGCTGCAGGCGATCGCGAACGCCATCACGCACAACAACCCCGAGTGCCACCTCATGGTCGTGCTGGTCGACGAGCGTCCCGAAGAGGTCACCGACATGCAGCGGTCGGTGAAGGGCGAGGTCATCGCCTCGACGTTCGACCGCCCGCCGCAGGACCACACCACCGTCGCCGAGCTCGCCATCGAGCGGGCGAAGCGGCTGGTGGAACTGGGTCACGACGTGGTCGTGCTGCTCGACTCGATCACCCGTCTCGGCCGTGCCTACAACCTGGCCGCGCCGGCGTCGGGCCGCATCCTGTCCGGTGGTATCGACTCGACGGCGCTGTACCCGCCGAAGCGGTTCCTCGGCGCGGCGCGCAACATCGAGAACGGTGGGTCGCTCACGATCCTCGCCACCGCCCTGGTGGAGACCGGCTCGATGATGGACACGGTGATCTTCGAGGAGTTCAAGGGCACGGGCAACGCCGAGCTCAAGCTCGACCGCAAGATCGCCGACAAGCGCATCTTCCCGGCGATCGACATCGACCCGTCCTCGACGCGTAAGGAGGAGATCCTCCTCGCGCCCGACGAGTTCGCGATCGTGGTCAAGCTGCGCCGGGTGCTGCACGCGTTGGACTCGCAGGAGGCCCTGAACGTCCTCCTCGAGCGCCTGAAGAAGACGCGGACGAACATCGAGTTCCTGATGCAGATCGCACAGACCACGCCGGGCGAGTAGTCGTCGCCGCGCGGGCCCGGTCCATGTGACCGGGCCCGTCGCGCGGCTACTTCTTCGTGAGCGACTCCGGCTTGTGGACCGCCTCGCGGCCGGTCTTGTCGCTCTTGACCTGGTACTGGGGTTCGTCGGATGAGGCGTTCACGGTGCGACCCGCGGCCTCGGTGCGACTGGTGATCTTCTTTTCCACCGTGCCGGGGACGGTGTGGCCGTGGCTCTGCCAGGTCACCTCGTCGCCCTTCTTGAGATCTTTCGCCATACCCACGGTCTACCCGGGCTGCGGAAATAACCCCGTGGCTGCGTCGGTTGTACGCCGTGGCAGAATTGCCGAGGTTCTGGTTCCGGTTCACGCCCCGCGCGGGGCGACCCGGCGACCACATGTGAGAGGACATCCAGGCATGAAGCAGGGCATCCACCCGCAGTACGTGACCACCGAGGTCACCTGTTCCTGCGGGAACACCTTCACCACCCGCAGCACCGCGAAGAACGGCTCGATCCACGTCGAGACGTGCAACGTGTGCCACCCGTTCTACACGGGCAAGCAGCGGGTGCTCGACACCGCCGGTCGCGTCGCGAAGTTCCAGCAGAAGTACGCGAAGGCCCAGGCCAAGAAGGCCGGCAAGTAGCTTTCCGCCCCACGCCCGCCGCCCGTCACCGGGCCGGCGGGCGTTGGTGTGCCCAGAGCGGTTGAACCCAGGGGAGTGGCACCATGACTGAGTCCGGGGTGGGGCCAGACCGGCTCGGCGCGCTGCTCGCCGAGTACGCCGAGATGGAGCAGCGGCTCGCCGACCCCACGATCCACGCCGACCAGGCCGCGGCGCGCAAAGTCGGGCGCCGGTTCGCGGAGCTGTCGCCGATCGCGAAGACCGCCGCCGAGCTCAGCCAGGCCCGTGAGGACCTGACGGCGGCCCGCGAGCTGGCGGCCGAAGACGCGGCGTTCGCCGCCGAGGCCACCGAGATGGAGGCGCGGCTGCCGGAGATCGAGGAGCGGCTCGCCGAGCTGCTGATGCCGCGCGACCCCAACGACGCCAAGGACGTCATCCTTGAGATCAAGGCCGGCGAGGGCGGTGAGGAGTCGGCGCTGTTCGCCGGCGACCTGCTGCGCATGTACCTGCGTTACGCCGAGCGGCACGGCTGGGTCACCGAGGTGCTCGACTCGCAGGAGTCCGACCTCGGTGGCCTCAAGGACACCGCGGTCGCGATCAAGACGAAGGGCGTGCCCGAGGGCGGGAACGGCGTGTGGTCGCGGCTGAAGTGGGAGGGCGGGGTGCACCGGGTGCAGCGGGTGCCCGTCACCGAGTCGCAGGGGCGCATCCACACCAGCGCGGTCGGCGTCATCGTCTCGGCCGAGGCCGAGGAGACCGAGGTCGAGATCGACCAGAGCGACCTGCGCATCGACGTGTTCCGCTCGTCGGGACCGGGTGGGCAGAGCGTCAACACCACCGACTCGGCCGTGCGGATCACCCACCTGCCGAGCGGCATCGTGGTGTCCTGCCAGAACGAGCGGTCGCAGCTGCAGAACAAGGACCGGGCGATGCGCATGCTGCGGGCCCGGTTGGCCCAGCTGGCCGAGGAGCAGGCGGCCGCGGCCGCGTCCGACGCCCGCCGGTCACAGGTGCGCACGGTCGACCGCTCCGAGCGGATCCGCACCTACAACTTCCCGCAGAACCGCATCAGCGACCACCGCATCGGTTACACGGCGTACAACCTCGACCTGGCGTTGGCCGGTGACCTCGACGGCGTCCTCGATGCATTGACCGAGGCCGATCGCAAGGCCCGGCTCGAGGGTGAAGATCATCTGAGCAGAAGGTGACCACCCGCTGTGATGCCCGCTTCATCGCGGTGAAACAGGGGTCCAAGACGATTGCGATTCGGTAGCGTGGCTGTCGGCCACGAGACGACGGGCAATCGAGAGGCGTGCCATGAGTACTGACTTGAGCGCGGGTCCCCGCGCCGTCGTCGCGACCGCCGCGGAGCTCATCTGGCGGGTCGGCGTGTCCATGGTCGGAGCCGAGAAGCTGCCGACCGCGAAAGCCAACGCCTGGGCCGCCGTCTGCGCCGACCGTGAGCGTGCCCGTGAGCGCGAGGAAGTCGCGCGCCTGATTGCTTCTGCCCGCTAGCGCGGGGCTCAAACCTCGCCAGGACGCGCTGGGCTTCAGGAGGCTCTGACCTTCAAGAGGCTCTGACCTTCAAGAGGCTCTGGGAGTCGTCTTCGCGTTCAGCATCGCCATGTCGGCGGTCTCGAACGCCTCGGCGACGCGGGTCGAGCCGCCCTCACCGATCACGGCCCAGCCGATCGTGATGCTGATCGGCGTGCCCGGAACCAGTGCGCTCCAGTCCTCGCCGGCCACCGCCGACGTGATGCGGCGCTCGATCTCGTGGGCCTCGGCCCGCGAGGTCGCCGGCAGCAGCACCACGAACTCGTCGCCGCCGTAGCGGGCGACGAAGTCGCCGCGGCGCATCACGCGGTTGAGCACCCCGGCGACGCGCTGCAGCACGATGTCGCCGCTGAGGTGGCCGTGCACCGTGTTGACCTTCTTGAACCCGTCGAGGTCGCAGACGCCCAGCACGGCGGAGCCGCCGTGGCCGACCAGGTCGGCGACGTACTGCTCCAGGTAGCGGCGGTTCGGCAGGCCGGTGAGCGGGTCGGTGTTCGCCTCGTCCTGGTACTTCGCGACGCGCTCGTGGAGGTTGTCGCGGTCGAGGCGGGCGGCGACGCCGTCCATGAACAGGTCGCGTAGCCGGTCGGTGTCGGCCGACGCCACGCGGTGGGCCTGCCGGTCGGCGGCGTAGGCCGAGGCGTAGTCGCCGGTGGCGACGTGGGCCAGCGCGCGCAGCCGGGGCACCTCGCCGGCGCCGGCCGTCTCGTCGGACACCACCGCGGTCTCCAGCCGGGCGACCGCCTCGATCGGGCGGCCGATGGCGATGGCGTGGCAGGCGCGGCCGAGCGCGCGCAGGTCGTCGGCGCGCCGCGACGCGCCGTCGCGCAGCAGCGGACGGGGGTCGATCTCGTCGAGCACCCGCCGGTAGCCCAGCGCGGCGAGGCGCACCGCGGCGTACCCGTAGTTGGCCCGGTTGATGGGACGCGTCTGCGCGAGCTCGCCGCTGGCCAGCTTCGCCTGGCAGTCCTGCACGAGGTCACGCAGGACGCGCTGGCAGCCGTCGGTGTCGCCGCGCTGGTCGAGCGACACGGCGAGCCGCAGCCGGATACCGGGCGTGACGAAGTCGGACGCCGGCAGCCCGATCTCGTGGGCGACCTCGCGCGCCTTCTCGATGGCGCTCAGGGCGTACCCGTGGAAGCCGGTGTACGAGTAGGCGTTGGAGAGGTTGTGCCAGCCCCACGCGGTCATCGCGTCGGTGAGCTCGACCGCCTTCAACGCGAACGCGCTGCGCACGAGGTGGTTGACGCACCGCTCCAGCGAACCGAACCGGTACGCCGTGACGGCGGCCAGCGCGTGGACGCGCCCGTAGCGGCCGGGCTCGGGGTAGGCGCGGAGCGCCTCGAACGCGGCGTCGACGGCGGCGGCGTACTCGGTCTGCCGGTCGAGGTTGATCAGCGCTGCCAGCCGGTAGATGCGGGCGTCTACCCGGGTCCGTGGGTCGTCGGCGTTGGCCAGCTGTGCGCCCACGGCGAGTGCCTCGGTGACCCGGTCGTCGAACAGCATCCGCTGGACGCCGGAGAGCATGCGCTCTATCTCGGAAGACGGTGCTAGAGATGGCGCCCGCCCGTCGGCGGTCTGCGTCACGGCACACCCCCATCGATTCGAGCCAGCCGTCTCCCCGGTGCGCCCGCGTCGCAAACCAGGTGCTGATCCTGGTGGCGATCCGAGCCGCGCCGCACCGCCTATCCGTCTCAGGTGGTGTCTCATGATTATGAGGTGTCCCAGGCGTCTACCAACATGTCACCGATCGGTTCGAAAACTGTGCGCCAGGTAACCGACGAAATTGCGCACGTTTTGTCCGCCGCCGATGTGCCATCTCCGGTTGCCGATGCCCGCGAACTGATCGCTTTTGTCCTGAAAATCCCGAAAAATCGTCTCGCCTTAGTGACGTGGATCACTGTTGATCTCGAAGCGAAGATTCGTATGCTGGCTGATCGTCGCGCGCAGCGGATCCCGCTGCAGTACCTCACCGGGTCCGCCCCGTTCCGCTATGTGGAACTCGCCGTCGGGCCGGGCGTCTTCGTCCCGCGTCCCGAGACCGAACTTCTCGTCGGTTGGGGCCTCGACGCGATCGCCGGTCAGAGCCGTCCCCTCGTCGTCGACCTGTGCGCCGGGTCGGGAGCCATCGCGGTCGCGGTCGCCACCGAGCACCCGGGCGCCGTCGTGGTCGCGGTCGAGCGGAGTGCGGACGCTCTGCCGTGGCTGCGACGCAACGCGGCGGCCACGTCGGTGCGGATCGTCGAAGGTGACGCCGTGAGCCCGGCCACCGTGCCCGACCTCGACGGACATGTGGACGCCGTCCTGAGCAACCCGCCGTACGTGCCGCTGGGAACGCCCGTATCCCCGGAAGTTGCCGACCACGACCCGCCGGCCGCGGTCTTCGCCGACCACGACGGCCTCGGGGTGATCCGCGGGCTGGTGACGCGCGCGGCGGCGCTGCTGAAACCCGGCGGCGTGGTGGCGATCGAGCACGACGACACGCACGGCTCCGCGGTGCCCGACCTGTTGCGGGCGAGCGGCGCCTTCACCGAGGTGGCCGACCACGACGACCTCACCGGGCGCCCGCGGTTCGCGACCGCACGCCGCCTGGCAGACTGACCGATCGTGATGCTCTACGACTGCGCGAAACTCGAGGAGCGCGACCGCGGGGTCACCGCCGCGGTCGAGGCCGTGCAGCGCGGTGATCTCGTGGTCCTGCCCACCGACACGGTGTTCGGCATCGGTGGTGACGCGTTCAAGGCGTGGGCCGTCACCGCGCTGCAGAACGCGAAGGGCCGCGACCGGAGCATGCCGGTGTCGGTGCTGGTCGGCTCGCGCAACACGCTCGACGGGCTGGTGTACGGGCTGTCGGCGACCGCGCGCGACCTGGTCGAGGCGTTCTGGCCGGGTCCGCTCACGATCATCATCGAGCACGCCACCAGCCTCCAGTGGGACCTCGGCGAGACCGACGGCAAGGTCGCGGTGCGCATGCCGCTGCACCCGCTGGCCCTGGAGGTGCTGCGCGAGACCGGTCCGATGGCGGTGTCGAGCGCCAACAAGGGCGAGAACCCGCCCGCGAAGACCGCGGCCGACGCGCGCGACCAGTTCGGCTACGCCGTGAGCGTCTACCTGGAGGCGGCCGTCTCGTCCGACCCGATGGCGAGCACGATCGTCGACCTGTCGGGCTCGCGCCCGGTGCTGATCCGCGCCGGTGCCATCTCCCACGAGCAGCTCATCGAGGTCGCCCCCGACCTGGAGCACCGCGACCAGTAGGCCTGTCGACCCGCGGCGCCGCGCGCTGCCGGCCGTCTTGATCGTCG
>NZ_BOPH01000070.1 GCF_016863655.1 Virgisporangium ochraceum | reverse complement strand
ACACTATTGACGCGCCCTGGATCTCGACCGGGCCCTTGCGGAGGACCTCTAGGCCGGAGTCGGTGACCCGCACCAGCGTCGACGCGCTGGGCTCGGTGATCGCCTCGTCGTGTTCGAGGACGTAGACGGTCTCGCCGGCGGGCCAGGCCAGGGTCTCCAGCGTGCCGCGGTCGAGCGGCAGGCTCTCCTCGCCGCTGCGGTTGAGGCTCGTCGCCGTGATCGGGACCCCGAGGAGCTCCACCACCTGCAGCGTCGCCGGGTGGTCCGGCACGCGCACACCGACGGTGCCGTTCAAGGTCACCAGCTCGTCGGGGAGCCCGACCGCGGGCACCACCACGGTGAGCGGACCGGGCGTGTACCGGCCCAGCAGGTCGACGGCCACGTCGTCCAGGACGGCCCAGCGCTTCGCGAGCGCCAGCGACGAGAACGCGAGGTGCACCGGGTTGCTCTCGCTGCGTCCCTTGGCCGTGAAGACCTTGCGCACGGCGGTGAGGTCGGTGGCGATGGCGCCGAGCAGATGGCCGGTCTCGGTGGGCAGGACGGCGAGGCCACCACCACGGAGATGGTCGGCGAGCCGGGCGGCGTCGGCGAACCGCAGCAGGCCGGCCGGCGTGCGATGGAGAAACTCGAACATGTTCATGGGCACCAGGAGCGTACTAGGCTCCCGGCCGTGGGTCCGTTCAGCGTGCTGATGGTGTGTATGGGCAACATCTGCCGGTCGCCGATGGCGGAGCGGCTGCTGATGCTGGAGGCGAAGTCCTACGTCGGCGACAAGGCCGACGACCTGCTGCTGGTCCACGGCGCGGGTACCGGCGGCTGGCACGTCGGCGCCGCCATGGACCCGGGTGCCGCCCGGCAGGTGCGCTCGCGCGGCGGCGACGCCGACGGGTTCGCGGCGCGTCAGCTGACCACCGAGCACCTCGAGTACTCCGACCTGATCCTCACCGCGACCGGTGAGCAGTCGAAGTTCGTCCACGGGCTGCGCGCCGACGCCGACGACCGCACGTTCGTGCTCGGCGAGCTGGGCCGGCTCCTCGCGCACGTCGACGAGCGGGACCTGCCACCGTTCGCACCCGACACCGACGCCGTGTACGCGCGCGGGGTCGCACTGGTCGAGGCCGCGGCACGGGCGCGCGCCGGCCGGCCGCCGCGGCCGGCGGACGATCTCGACGACCCGTGGGGACGGGCCGACCGCTACTTCGGCCGCATCGCCGACGAGATCGAGAAGACGGTGCAGCCGCTCGCCCGCCTGCTACTGAGTTAGCGAATCGTGAAATCTGGGAAACATCCGGTGGTGCTGCGTATAGGGCAACGCCGGAAATCCTGGTGGCACCGGCTACGCCTGCGTCCCCGGTTGGCGCTGGCGGCGCTCGCCGCGTTCCTGGTCGCCGTACCGGTGACGCTGCTCGCCCTGGCGGTGCGCAACGGCTGGGGTCCGATGAAGCGGCTCGACCTCGCCGTGGCCGACGCCCTCCACGACGCGGTCGGCGACCAACGGTGGCTGCTCGACGCGCTCCACGCGCTGGACGTGATCCTGCACCCGTGGGTGTTCCGCGGGGCGGTGCTGGTGGCCGTCCTGGTGCTCGTCACGCGCGGCGCCTGGCGGCTGGCCTGGTGGGCGGCGATCACGATGACCACCGGCAGCGTGCTCGGGCTCGTGCTGAAGCTCGTCGTCGCGCGGTCCCGGCCGTCGTTCGACCTGCCGCTGGCGACCGCCCCCGGCTACAGCTTCCCGTCGGGACACGCGTTGAACAGCACCGTCGGCGTGCTGGTGCTGCTGCTCGTGGTGCTGCCGGCGCTGCCGACCGTGCGGCGGCGCGTCGCCGCCTGGGCCGTCGGCCTGACGCTGATCCTGCTCACCGGGTTCGACCGGGTCGGCCTCGGCGTGCACTACGTGAGCGATGTGGTCGCGGCCTGGCTGGTCGGGATCGCGCTGGTGGTCGCGACCGCGGCCGCGTTCGAAACCTGGCGCCGCGACGTCGGTCGGCCGGCGCACGACCCGTTGGCCGGTGTGGCTCCGGAGGAGGTTCAGCGGTGATGGGCATCAACAGGCAGATCGGAAAGCACGTTCTGCGCAAGGTCGTCGTGCCGGGGATCGTGCTCTACCTGTCGATGGTCGCAGTGGGCCTGCTGCTCAGCTTTCCGCTGAAGAACCTCCTGAAACCCGAGGATGAGGTCAACCGTGACCTCGCCGAGGGCCGCACGCCCGACTGGACCTCCACCACCGGCATCATCAGCCGGCTCGCCGACACCGCGTCGATCATCGCGCTGCTCCTGATCTTCGCGTTGCTGCTGCGGTGGGTCTTCCGCCGGTGGGCCGAGGCGGTGACGCTGATGACCGCCGTGCTGCTGCAGGCGAGCGTCTTCCTGCTCACCGCCCTGGTGATCGACCGGCAGCGGCCGGCCGTGCCCCAGCTCGACGAGGCCCCACCGACGTCGAGCTTCCCGTCCGGGCATACCGGCGCCGCGGTGGCGCTGTACGGCGGGCTCGCGATCATCGTCGGGTGGCGGATGCGGCACCGGATACCGAAGGCGCTGCTGATCAGCGTCCTCGTGGCCATTCCGTTCCTGGTCGCGGCCGCCCGCATGTACCGCGGCATGCACCACCCCAGCGACGTGTTCTTCGGCGCGGTGAACGGCATCGCCTGCCTGACGATCGCGGTGCGCGCGTGGCTCACGACACGGGGGTCGGCTTTCGTCCTGCGGCAGCGGCAGCCTTCGCGATATTCCGAGCCATCCCCGCAAAGATGATGCCGTGGAACGGCGTCACGGCGGCCCAGTACGCGTGACCGGCGAGCCCGCGGGGGAGGAACACGGCCCGCTGGCAGTAGATCGCCGTGCTGTCGCGGTCCCCGGGCTTCACCCGCATCTCCAGCCACGCGCGGCCCGGCAGCCGCATCTCGGCGCGCAACCGCAGCAGCTCGCCGGGCACGATCTCCTCGACGCGCCAGAAGTCCACGGCCTCGCCCAGGTACAGGTGGCTCGGGTCGCGCCGGCCGCGCCGGAGGCCGACACCGCCGACGGCGCGGTCGAGCCAGCCGCGCACGGCCCAGGCCAGCGGGAACGAGTACCAGCCGGTCTCGCCGCCGATCGCGGTGACCACCCGCCACAGCTCCTCGGGTGACGCGTCGACCCGGCTCTCCCGCTGGTCGGTGTAGACGGTGCCGCCCGACCAGTTCGGGTCGGTCGGCAGCGGCTCGGCCGCCGGGGTGCCGGGCCAGGAGGAGCCGGTCCACCGGGTCTCGACGTCGGCGTCGCGGATGCGCTTGAGCGCCAGGCGCACGGCCTCGTCGAAGCCGGTCAGCCCGCGGTCGGGGTCGGCGACGTGACGGGCGATGTCGTGCTCGCGGGCGACGGCCTCGTGGATCAGGCTGCCGACCAGCGGCCGGGCGATCGCGTTGGGCACCGGGGTCACCAGGCCGACCCAGTGCGCCGACAGCCACGGGCTGAGCGCCCTGACCGGCACGATCAGCCGTCTCCGCAGGCCGGCGACCGCCGCGTACCGGCGCATCATCTGCTCGTAGGTCAGCACGTCGGGTCCGCCGATGTCGAAGGCGCGGTTGATGTCGTCGGTGACCTCGGCCATGCCGATGAGGTAGTGCAGCACGTCGCGGATCGCGATCGGCTGGATCCGGTTGCGCACCCAGCGCGGGCACACCATGGCGGGCAGCCGCTCGGTGAGGTACCGCAGCATCTCGAACGACGCCGAGCCGGAGCCGATGATGATCGGCGCCCGCAGCACGACCGCGGGCGTTTCACCCTTCAGCAGGATCTCCGCGACCTCGTGCCGGCTCCTGAGATGAGCCGACGCCTGAGGGTTGTCCGGATCCGGGCCGCCGAGGTAGATGATGCGCTTGACGCCCGCGGCCGTCGCGGCGGCCGCGACGTTCGCGGCGCCGTCGCGGTCGAGCTTCTCGAAGCCCTTGCGGCCCAACGAGTGGACCAGGTAGTAGACGACGTCCGTGCCCTCCATCGCCGCGCGCAGGCTCGCCGGGTCGGCGACGTCGCCCTCGACGATCTCGACGTCCTCGGCCCACGGGACGTCGCGCAGCCGCCCCGCCGACCGGGTGAGGCAGCGCACCTCGTGCCCCCGTGCGACGAGCCGCGGCGCCAGCCGGCCGCCGACATATCCGGTCGCACCCGTCACCAGTACCCGCATGCCCCGGATCATGCCCGTTTTGAGCAGGCCAGACACGTAGACTTCGCGGCATGGGCGAGTTCTGGGGGCCTAGCTTCGCGGCGCTGCGCGCCGCCGACCCGGAGATCGCCGACGTCGTGCTCGGCGAGCTCACGCGGGTCCGGAGCGGGCTGCAGCTGATCGCGAGCGAGAACCTCACGTCGCCGGCGGTGCTGGCGGCGCTGGGGTCGACGCTGACCAACAAGTACGCCGAGGGGTACCCGGGTCACCGGTACTACGGCGGCTGTGGCGAGGTCGACCGGGCCGAGACCCTCGGCATCGAGCGGGCGAAGGCGCTGTTCGGCGCAGAGCACGCGAACCTGCAGCCGCACTCCGGCGCAGGCGCCAACCTGGCCGCGTACGCCGCGCTGCTGGTGCCGGGCGACCGGGTGCTGGCGATGGACCTGCCGCACGGCGGTCACCTCACCCACGGGAGCCGCGTGAACTTCAGCGGCAAGTGGTTCGAGACCGTCGGGTACCGGGTGTCGCCGGACGACGAGCTGATCGACTACGACGAGGTGCGGTCGCTGGCGGTGTCGCACCGGCCGAAGATGATCATCTGCGGCGCCACCGCGTACCCGCGGCTGATCGACTTCGCCCGGTTCCGGGAGATCGCCGACGAGGTCGGTGCGTACCTGGTGGTCGACGCGGCGCACTTCATCGGGCTGGTCGCCGGCGGCGCGATCCCGTCGCCGGTGCCGTACGCCGACGTGGTCACCGCCACCACGCACAAAGTGCTGCGCGGTCCGCGCGGCGGCATGATCCTGTGCACCGCCGACCTGGCCGCCCGCGTCGACCGGGCGGTGTTCCCGTTCACGCAGGGCGGACCGCTGATGCACGCGGTCGCCGCGAAGGCGGTGGCGCTGCGGGAGGCGTCCACACCGATCTTCGGTGAGTACGCGCGGCAGGTGGTCGCGAACGCCCGCGCGCTCGCCACCGGGCTCGCGGCCGAAGGCATGAGACCGGTCTCCGGCGGCACCGACACCCACCTGGCCCTGATCGACCTCCGCTCCCTCGGCGTCACCGGACGGGCGGCCGAGGAACGGTGCGACCTGGCCCGCATCACGCTGAACAAGAACGCCATCCCGTACGATCCCGAGACGCCGATGACCGCCTCCGGCATCCGGGTCGGTACCCCGTCGGTCACCACGCAGGGCCTGAAGGAGGCGGAGATGGCGCACGTCGCACGGCTGATCGCGCGGGCGGTCCGGGCCGATCCCGACACCCCGGCCGGCCGCATCGAGCTCGGCGACGTGGCATCCGAGGTCACCGACCTGGTGAACGCGTTCCCCGCCTATCCCGTGCTGGTTCCGGCATGAGTGCCGGAACGCAGTGGAGGCGCTCATGCCGGGGGCTTTTGCCGTTTGCCTTTGTAGGCGGCGCAGCATGAGTGTCGTCGGGCGGATGACGCATCTGCCGGTTGGTTTGAAGACGAGCGCCGTGATCCTCGTGCTGATGGTTGCCGGGGGAGCGGTGTTCGGCGGGGTCGCCGGCGCGCTCGGTGCCGCGGCGGGGGTGGGCATCGTGGTGGCGAGCTTCACGGTGTCGAGCCTGGTGATCGCGTGGGCCGACTCGGTGCACCCGACGCTGGTGCTGCCGGTCGGCATGGTCACGTACATCACCAAGTTCACGGCGCTCGGGTTCGTGATGGCCGCGGTGGCCGGCTCCGGGTGGGACGGGCTGACCGCGCTGTGCCTCGGCGTGGGCGTGGCGACGATCGCCTGGGCGACCGCGCAGGCCTGGTGGGTCTACCACGCGCGCATCCCGTACGTGGACGTCTAGCGTTTCGCCGGTGCCGACGAGGCCCCCGCGCACGGCACGGTGACCCGGTCGCTCACCGCCTCCACGCGGAAGCTCCGCTCGTCGTTGCTCACGGTGCCGCCGACGAACGTGCGGTACGTGCCGGGTCTGCAGTCGGCGGTGGCGAACGCGGTGCGCTCGCGCTCGGACCGCTTCTTGGTGGTGTCGACGCCGGTCGCGCCCATGGGCGTCTGCTCGACGCTGACCCACCGGCCCTTGCCCTCGTCGATCTGCAGCGACACGGTGACGTCGACGCCGCCGTTCTCCTTGGCGCAGCGGAAGCGGGCCGGGCCGATCAGTTGCCCGTCACGCATCGTGGGCACGTCGGCGAAGACGGTGCACCGCGAACCCAGCGGGCCGCCGTCGTCGGTTCCGGTGCCGCGACCCGCGGTTCCGGAACTCTCGGCGTCAGGCTGCCGCACGACGAACACAGCGAAGAGCACGAGCGCGACAACTACGAGTAGTGCCTTCATCCGTACCCACCCCCCAGTGGGAACCGCTTTCTACCAAGGTAGTGACAATTCGGGTGCGGAGATACCCCGCGGAGGGGAAACACCAAACCGGTGAACGGGGGTAATGTGACGGGTTACCGGCCGGGAGCCGCCTAGCATCGTCTGAACCCCCGCGTGAACTTCTCGCGGGGGTCGACTCACAACTGCGGAAACGCGCTTGATATGGTTCGCGCGTCATGGCCGATGACGAGAACCGGACCCCTCGCCGCGATGAAGTCCAAGGCATCAACGCGGGATGGGCCGCCGTGAGCTACCTCCTCTCCGGAATGTTGGTGTGGGGGTTCATCGGTTGGCTCGTCGACCGTTGGTTGGCAACCGACGGCATTGGCTTGGGTATCGGTGCCGTCGTCGGCGCCGCTCTGGGGTGTTACATCACCGTCAAGCGGCTCGGGGCATAGGAGGAGACCAGAGGCATGCTGCGCACCGTCGCATCCGAAGTGCCATGGCCACCAGGCGTGCACGAGTTCTTCCCGCCGCCGATCGCGGGGCCGGATCACTGGTTCACGAAGTTCACGCTGTTCCTGTGGGTCTCGGTTGCGCTGATCCTCGTCTTCTTCCTGGTTGCCTACCGCAACCCGAAGCTGGTGCCGACCAAGTCGCAGTGGCTCGCCGAGTCCCTGTACGGCTTCGTGCGTGACGGCATCGCCAAGGACATGATCGGCGCCCGGGGCGTGGCGTTCGCGCCGTACCTGTCGACGCTGTTCGTGTTCGTCCTCGTGATGAACGTCTGGGCGATCATCCCGGGTGTCCAGCTGTCGCCGAACTCCCACATCGCCTTCCCGGCGCTGCTGGCCGTGATCTCGTACGTGATCTTCAACTACGTCGGCATCCGCGAGCACGGCTTCGCCAAGTACATGAAGGCGCAGCTCATCCCGCCGGGCGTGCCGATGTGGCTGGTTCCGCTGGTCGCGGTCATCGAGCTGCTGTCGACGTTCATCCTGCGTCCGGTGACGCTGGCCCTGCGACTGTTCGCCAACATGTTCGCCGGCCACGTGATCCTGCTGGTCTTCTCGCTGGGCGGCTTCATGCTGCTCAACAGCGAGGCCATCTTCCTCAAGCCCGTGTCGCTGCTCTCCTGGGCGCTGGCGATCGGCCTCACCTTCTTCGAGCTGCTGGTCGCGGCCCTGCAGGCCTACGTGTTCGTGCTGCTGACCTCGTTCTACGTGCAGACGTCGCTCGCCGACGAGCACTGACAGCGACTTCCGAATAAGACCAGCGCGGGCGGTACACCGACCGCGATCAACCAACCCGTCCCGTCCAACGCGTGACCCAGCTGTCACGCGCTAGCAGGAGGATTTTCAGAGCAATGGCACTCGCTGAAGTTACCGGCAGCATTGCGGCCGTTGGATACGGCCTCGCCGCCATCGGCCCCGGCATCGGTGTCGGTCTCGTGTTCGCCGCCTACATCCAGGCCACCGCGCGTCAGCCGGAGTCGGCCGGTCTCACCCGTACCTACCTGTTCCTCGGCATGGTTCTGATCGAGGCGCTCGCGCTGCTGGGTATCGCGTTCGGTTACGCGTTCGGCCCCGGCACCCCGTAATAGGAGGCCGCAATGCTGCAATTGCTCGCCGCCGAGGGCGGTGAAGTCCACGTCCCGAATCCGGTCGTGCCGATCTGGCAGGAAGTCGTCATCGGCACGATCGCCTTCGCGGTGCTCGTGTTCGTCCTCGGCAAGTACGTCTGGCCGCGGATGGAGGCCACCTTCCAGGCCCGCGTCGAGGCGATCGAAGGCGGCATCAAGAAGGCCGAGAACGCCCAGAAGGAAGCCGCCCAACTGCTCGAGCAGTACAAGGCTCAGCTGGCGGAGGCGCGTACCGAGGCTGCGCGCATCCGTGACGAGGCGCGTGCCGACGCCGCGGGTATCCGTGAGGAGGCCGCCTCCCGCGCCCGGGAGGAGTCCGACCGGATCATCCAGGCCGGGCGCGACGCGCTCCAGGCCGAGCGGGGTCAGATCGTGCGCGAGCTGCGCGCCGAGCTCGGCACCCTGGCCGTCGACCTGGCCAGCCGCATTGTCGGCGAGGCCCTGGCCGACGAGGCACGCCAGCGCGGCACGGTCGAGCGGTTCCTCGACGACCTGGGCGAAGCGACTCCCGCCGGAGGTAAGCGCTGATGCTCGCCGCCAGCCGGGAGTCCTACGCCGCCGCCGTCGACGCGCTCAACGAGCACGCGGCCGGTGCCACGCCGGAGCGGCTCGCCGCCACCGGCGACGAGGTCCTGGCGGTGGCCGACCTGCTGCGGCGGGAGCCACGGCTGCGGCGGGCGCTGGCCGACGCGTCCCGTGACACCGACGAGCGGGCCGGCCTGCTCGGCGCGGTGTTCGCCGGCAAGATCGGCGACGACGCGTTGGGCCTGCTGACGGCCCTGGTGCGCGGTCGCTGGTCGTCTCCGGTCGAGCTGCTCGACGCGGTCGAGCGGATCGGTGCGGAGGCCCTGCTCGCCGGCTCGGAACGGGCCGACGAACTGGGCGAGGTGGAAGACGAACTGTTCCGCTTCGGCGGCGTCGTCCGGGGCAACCCGCAGCTCGCGGGTGCGCTGTCCGACTCGACCGCCGGCCTCGACCGGCGGACGCAGCTCGTCGACGACCTGCTCGGCAGCAAGGTCAAGCCGGTGTCGCTGCGGTTGGCGGCGCTGGCGCTGCGCGGGTTCGGCGGGCGCGGCTTCGACGCCTCGCTCAGCCGGCTGGTGGAGCTGGCGGCCGCCCGGCGTGACCGGCAGGTCGCCTACGTCACCACCGCCGCACCGCTGAGCGACGCCGAAGAGGAACGCCTCGCCGGTCGGCTCAGCGAACTGTACGGTCGACAGATCTCCCTGAAGGTCGATGTCGACCCGTCCGTGGTCGGCGGTGTCCGGGTGCGGGTCGGTTCCGATCTGTACGACGGCACGGTCTCCCGACGGCTTGCCGAGACGCGCAAGGCGCTCGCCGGTTAGATTCAATTCACACCTAGACATAGAGGAAGTTGAGGATGGCCGAGCTGACCATCTCCTCGGACGAGATCCGGGGCGCACTGGAGCGCTATGTCTCGTCCTACTCGCCGGAGATCTCCCGCGAAGAGGTAGGCATCGTCGCCGACGCGAGCGACGGCATCGCCCACGTCGAGGGCCTGCCTTCGACCATGGCCAACGAGTTGCTCGAGTTCGAAGACGGCACCCTGGGTGTCGCACTGAACCTGGACGTGCGTGAGATCGGTGTCGTGGTGCTGGGCGACTTCGCCGGCATCCAGGAGGGGCAGCAGGTCAAGCGGACCGGACGGGTCCTCTCGGTGCCGATCGGTGACGGGTTCCTCGGCCGGGTCGTCGACCCGCTGGGCAAGCCCCTCGACGCACGCGGCGACATCGAGAACGAGGGCCTGCGCGAACTGGAGCTGCAGGCGCCCACGGTGGTGCAGCGCCAGTCGGTGAAGCAGCCGCTGCAGACGGGTATCAAGGCGATCGACGCCATGACCCCGATCGGCCGCGGCCAGCGCCAGCTGATCATCGGTGACCGCAAGACGGGCAAGACCACGATCGCGCTCGACACGATCATCAACCAGCGCGACAACTGGTTGTCGGGCGACCCGGAGAAGCAGGTCCGCTGCATCTACGTCGCGATCGGCCAGAAGGCCTCCACGATCGCGTCGATCAAGGGGACGCTCGAAGAGCGCGGCGCCATGGAGTACACGACGATCGTGGCCTCCCCGGCGTCCGACCCGGCGGGCTTCAAGTACCTGGCGCCGTACACCGGTTCGGCCATCGGCCAGCACTGGATGTACGCCGGCAAGCACGTCCTCATCGTCTTCGACGACCTGAGCAAGCAGGCCGAGGCGTACCGCGCCGTGTCGCTGCTGCTGCGTCGCCCGCCGGGCCGCGAGGCCTACCCGGGTGACGTCTTCTACCTGCACTCCCGGCTGCTGGAGCGCTGCGCGAAGCTCTCCGACGAGCTGGGCGGCGGCTCGATGACCGGCCTGCCGATGGTCGAGACCAAGGCCAACGACATCTCGGCCTACATCCCGACCAACGTCATCTCGATCACCGACGGCCAGATCTTCCTCGAGACCGACCTGTTCAACCAGGGCGTCCGGCCGGCCATCAACGTGGGTACCTCGGTGTCCCGGGTCGGTGGTTCGGCGCAGGTCCGCGGTATGCGGTCGGTGTCCGGTCGCCTGCGTCTGGACCTGGCGCAGTACCGCGACCTGGAGGCGTTCGCGGCGTTCGCGTCCGACCTCGACCGTGCCTCGCGCGCCCAGCTGGAGCGCGGTGGCCGCCTGGTCGAGCTGCTCAAGCAGCCGGCGTACTCGCCGTACCCGGTCACCGAGCAGATCGTCTCGATCTGGTCGGGCACCACCGGCGAGCTCGACGAGATCCCGGTCTCCGACGTGCGCAAGTTCGAGCAGGAGTTCCTCTCGCACCTGCGGCACAACCGCAAGGAGATCCTCGACGCGATCGCCGAGAAGAACGAGCTGTCCGACGACACGGCCGCTTCCCTGAAGGAGGCGATCGCCCAGTTCCGGCAGAACTTCCTCGCCGGCTCCGGTGAGGGCAGGTTCGTGAACGAGGCGGGCGCCAAGCCGTCCGACGCGTCGGGCGACAGCCGCGAGAAGGTCACCCGCGAGGTCCGCCAGAACGAGGCGGGCTGACGGTATGCCAGCCCAGCTGCTACCGCTCCGGCGTCGCATCCGGTCGGTGAAGTCCATGAAGAAGATCACCAAGGCGCAGGAGCTGGTCGCCACCAGCCGGATCGCGAAGGCCCAGGCCCGGGTCGCCGCGAGCCGTCCCTACGCCGAGGCGATCACCGACGTGCTCACCGCGCTGGCGTCCAACGCGAGCATCGACCACCCGCTGCTCAAGCCGCGGGAGCAGGTCCGTCGGGCCGGCATCCTGGTGGTCACGAGCGACCGCGGTCTGGCCGGTGGCTACAACGCCAACGTGCTGCGGGCCACCGAGCAGCTGCGGGTCAGGCTCGAGCGTGACGGCAAGCAGCCGGTGCTGTTCGTGATCGGGCGCAAGGGCGTCGGGTTCTTCAAGTTCCGGGGACGCCCGGTCGAGGCGAGCTGGACCGGCTTCTCCGAGCGTCCCGAGTTCGAGAACGCCCGCGAGGTCGGCGAGACGCTGCTGAAAGCGTTCGAGGCCGGTGCCGACGACACCGTCGACGGCCCGGGCGCCGACGGGATCTACGGCGTCGACGAGCTGTACCTGGTGCACACCGAGTTCAAGTCGCTGCTCACGCAGGTCCCGAAGGTGCGGCTGCTCGCGCCGATGGAGGTCGAGGAGCGCGAGGTCACCGGTCCCCGTCCCGCGTACGAGTTCGAGCCCGAGCCCGAGGAACTGCTGGCGGCGCTGCTGCCGAAGTACATCAACGCCCGGCTGTTCGCGGCGTTGCTCGACTCGGCGGCGAGCGAGTCGGCGTCCCGGCGGCGGGCGATGAAGAGCGCAACCGACAACGCCGAAGAGGTCATCAAGTCGCTCACGCGGGAGATGAACTCGGCCCGTCAGGCGGCGATCACCCAGGAGATCAGCGAGATTGTCGGCGGCGTCGAAGCGCTCGCCGCATCGGGAAGTGATGTGTGATGACTACTGCAGTTGGTACCCAGACGGGCGTGGGCCGGGTCGTCCGGGTCATCGGCCCGGTCGTCGACGCCGAGTTCCCGCGCGATGCCATGCCGGCACCGTTCAACGCCATGAAGGTCGACGTGACCCTCTCCGGCGGCGAGAAGACGCTGACCCTGGAGGTCGCCCAGCACCTGGGCGACAACATGGTGCGCGCGATCTCGATGCAGCCCACCGACGGTCTCGTGCGCGGGGCCGAGGTGCGCGACACCGGCGGCCCGATCACGGTGCCCGTCGGTGACGTGACCAAGGGCAAGGTCTTCAACGCCATCGGGGAGGTGCTCAACGCCGACCCGTCCACCCTCGACGGCGCCGAGCGCTGGGGCATCCACCGTCAGCCGCCGGCGTTCGCCGACCTCGAGCCGAAGACCGAGATGCTGGAGACCGGCATCAAGGTGCTCGACCTCCTCGCCCCGTACGTCAAGGGTGGGAAGATCGGCCTCTTCGGCGGCGCCGGCGTGGGCAAGACGGTGCTCATCCAGGAGATGATCATCCGGGTCGCCAACAACTTCGGTGGTACGTCGGTGTTCGCCGGCGTGGGTGAGCGCACCCGTGAGGGCAACGACCTCATCGCCGAGATGACGGAGTCCGAGGTCATCGACAAGACCGCGCTGGTGTTCGGTCAGATGGACGAGCCGCCGGGCACGCGTCTGCGGGTCGCCCTGGCCGCCCTGACGATGGCGGAGTACTTCCGTGACGTGCAGAACCAGGAGGTGCTGCTCTTCATCGACAACATCTTCCGGTTCACGCAGGCCGGTTCCGAGGTGTCGACCCTGCTGGGCCGCATGCCGTCGGCCGTGGGCTACCAGCCCACGCTGGCCGACGAGATGGGCCAGCTGCAGGAGCGGATCACCTCCGTCAAGGGCAAGGCGATCACCTCGATGCAGGCGATCTACGTGCCGGCCGACGACTACACCGACCCGGCGCCGGCCACCACGTTCGCCCACCTCGACGCCACCACCAACCTGGAGCGGTCGATCTCCGACAAGGGCATCTACCCGGCGGTGGACCCGCTGGCGTCCACGTCGCGGATCCTCGCGCCGGAGTACGTCGGCAACGAGCATTACACGGTGGCGCAGGAAGTGAAGCGGATCCTGCAGCGGTACAAGGATCTGCAGGACATCATCGCCATCCTCGGTATGGACGAGCTGTCCGAGGAAGACAAGATCACGGTGAACCGGGCGCGGCGGGTCGAGCGGTTCCTGTCGCAGAACACCTACGCGGCGACGCAGTTCACCGGCATCGAGGGTTCGTTCGTGCCGATCAAGGAGACCGTCGAGGCGTTCAAGCGCCTTTCCGAGGGTGAGTTCGACCACTTCCCGGAGCAGGCGTTCTTCATGTGCGGCGGCATCGAGGACCTCGAGAAGAAGGCCCACGAGCTGATGAAGGACTGAATCGTCCCGATTCGGTAGCCCGATCTTGGACGTCTCGCACGGTTTCGCCGCTGCGCGGCGTCCAAGATCTTTTTCATTGCAAGGTACCTAAAGAGCTCCATAACTTTTCGCCCTCATGAACAGCGGTCGTCACGGGTTGGCTAAACTCGCAACACCGCCGCAGGCAAGGAGAATCGCAGTGGCGCAGCTACAGGTCGAGCTGGTGGCCGTCGAGGAAAAGGTCTGGTCGGGTACCGCGGATTTCGTGGTGGCCCGCACCACCGAGGGCGAACTCGGTGTCCTTCCCGGTCACGCACCCCTGCTCGGCCAGCTCAAGGAGCCCAGCCAGGTGCGGATCAAGCATGACGGCATAGAGTCCGTCTACGAGGTCTCCGGCGGGTTCCTCTCGGTCACCGGTGAGGGCGTCACGATCCTCGCGGAGTCCTGCGAGTTCGCCGACGAGAAGCGGTAGCGGGGCGGGCATCGGTGGGCGTCCTTCAGTGGGTCGGCATCGGTGTCCTGGTAGTGCTCCTCGCTCTGGCGACGCTGTTCTTCCGTCGCGTCGCGATCGGCCGCCGTGGCGGCACCATCGACGTGAGTCTCCGCCTTACCACGCTCGTCGCGGGGCGCGGCTGGTCGCACGGCCTGGCGCGCTTCGCGGGTGACGAGTTCCGCTGGTACCGCGTGTTCAGCTTCTCGCCCCGTCCGCGCCGTGTCCTGAGTCGCCGCGAACTGGCGATCCAGGGCCGCCGCCTTCCCGACGACGTCGAACGCCTGACGATGCCGGCCGACTGGGTCGTGGTCCGGTGTGCTGACCGGCGGTCGTCGGTCGAGATCGCGATGTCGGGCAGCACCCTGACCGGTTTCCTGTCCTGGATGGAGGCGGCCCCTCCGGGTTCTCCTGCTCCCAGGCTGGCTGCTCCCCCGCACTGACCCCTTCCGCGATCTTGGACACTTGTGCATCGAATTGGCTG
>NZ_BOPH01000069.1 GCF_016863655.1 Virgisporangium ochraceum | reverse complement strand
CCGCCAGCAAGGTCACCAACGCCGCCAGCGGCTCGCCGAACAAACTCGTGTTCACCGGCAACATCAAGCCCACCGGCACCCCGGCCGGCACCACGGTCTACATCATCAACCCGACCGTTCTCCCGATCGCCGACCGCGCCACCGTCGAGAGCCCCATCACCGTCGCCAACGCGGCGGGCAACGGCTCCCGCACGGCGCAGGTCAAGGTCAGCGCCCGGCACACCGACCGTGGCGACCTGGCCGTCTTCCTCATCGCCCCCGACGGCACGCAGTACACGCTGAAGACCGCGACCTCGGGTGACGACGTGGCAAACCTGAACGCCGCCTACACCGTGGACCTGTCGGGCGAGGTCCGCGCCGGCACCTGGAAGCTGCGGGTGCAGGACCAGTTCGCCGGTGACACCGGCACGCTCGACACCTGGAACCTCACGATCTGAGGAAGCGACAGCGCAGCCGCCCGGTTGGCCGAAAGGCCGGCCGGGCGCCTTCGCATATCCGTACCGTATTCATCATGGAGACACGGGGGGCGGCCGTGCGGCGCACGGTCGAGATCGCGGTGCCCGCGCACATCGCGTACGAGCGGATCTGCCGGATCGAGGAGTATCCGCTGTTCCGGCACCAGGTGCGTGAAGTGTCCGCGCTGTCCGACGACACCCTCCGGTGGGACCTTCCCGGCGAAAGCTTCACCGCCCGCCTCGACGCGCGGGAGCAGGACCGGCTACTGCGGTGGCACAGCGTCGACGGTCCCGACTGCACGGAAACCGTGACCATCCAACCCCTTTCACCACAGCGCTGTCTCGTGACCGCGGAACTGAGCGGGCCGGCGACGATGGTCGACGGGCTCGCCGCCGACCTGCCCGAGTTCAAACGCCGCGTCGAGCACGACCATCCGCCGGTGGGGCACTTCGTCAACGAGCGTCCACCGACGTTCAACCGGCACCGGTCGAACTGGCGTGAGCAACGGATGATCGGCCGCACCAGTACCGGCGAACGCGGGGCGCGGCGCGGTCCCGCCGCTTAAGCTCACGGGAGCCTGCATAAGGGCAAGGGGGAGCCGGCATGACCGCAATCCTGGTCGCCGACGACGACGAGGACATCCGTGAACTCGTGTTGTTCAAGCTGGAGGCGGCCGGATTCGACGTGACGGCGGTCGACAACGGGGTCTCCGCGCTGGAGGCCGCCCGTGACCGGCCGCCGGACCTCGTGCTGCTCGACGTCATGATGCCGGGCCTGTCGGGCATCGACGTGTGCCGGGCGCTGCGCGCCGAGGAGGCCACCGCCCAGCTGCCCGTGATCCTGCTGACCGCGCGCGCACAGGAGGGCGACGTCCAGATCGGTTTCGGCGCCGGCGCCGACGACTACGTGGTCAAGCCGTTCAGCCCCAAGGAACTGGTGAGTCGGGTCGAGGCGGTGCTCGCGCGAGCCAAGGCATGACGCTTGCCAACGCCGCCGCGGTCGCGATCGTCGCGCTGCTCGTCGCCGCGCTGGTGTTCGGCGCGGTCACGGTGTCGGGGCGGCTGGTCAAGCGGCTGCTGAAGGCGCGCCGCACCCGGCTCGCCGCACCCGCCCGGAAACTCCTGGTGCGCCTGACCGCGGGCGACGACGACGAGACGCTCGTCGACCAGCTGGTCGCCGTCGACCAGCGCACCTGGCGGGCCGTGGAGCCGGCCGCGGTCGCGATGCTCGGCAAGGTACGCGGCGAGGCGCACACGGGTCTCGTCGCGGTGTTCCAGGGCCGTGGCGCCGGCGAGCGGGCTCTCGGCGAGCTGCGGGCGCGCGGCGCCGTCACCCGGGCCCGGGCCGCCGAGGTGCTCGGCAACCTGGGCGACCCGAAGGCGGTCCCGGCGCTGTGTCCGCTCCTGCGCGACCGCAACCCCGACGTGCGCGTGGTCGTGGCGCGGTCGCTCGGCCGCATCGCCGACCCGGCCGCGGCCATCCCGCTGCTCGACGCCGTGACCGGGCACCACCCGGTGCCGCCGCAGCTGGCGGCGCACGCGCTCGTGCGGCTCGGACCGGGAGCGCAGGCGGCCATCGTCGCCGGGATGTTCCACCACTCCGAGCTGGCCCGGGCCACCGCGATGGAGGTGCTCGGGCTGATCGGCGCCGTCGGCACCGCCAAGCAGGTGGAGTACGCCCTGCGGTCGGACCTGTCGGTGGAGGTCCGGGTGCGGGCCGCCCGCGCGCTCGGTCGGTTGGGACCGCGTTCGGCGCTGGCGCCGCTGCTGGAGGCCGTCGAGCCGGGTCACCCGCGCCAGCTGCGGGCCGAGGCGGCGAAGGCGCTCGGCGAGCTCGGCGCGCCGTCGGCTGCGCAGCCGCTCGCGGCGCTGCTCGCCGACGACGACCACGAGGTGGCCCACGAGTCGGCCCGGGCCCTGCTCAAGCTCGGCATGGCCGGCCGCGCCGAGCTGGAGAAGGCGGTCGACCAGGCCGGCGACGAGCCGCTCAGCGCGCCGACCCCGGGCGGCCACGCCCGCGAGGCACTCGGCGCCGCCCACCTCGTCGAGCTACGCAAAGAGGCAGTGGTCGGGGCGGCCCGATGATCGAGGTCGCGGCCTGGGTCCGCGAGTTCTTCCGCATCACCGACGTCGCGATCCTCACCTACTTCCTCGTCATCAACACCAGCTACCTGGTCCTCATCCTGTTCGCCTCGGCCGAGTTCATCCGGCACCTGCGGCACCAGCCCTTCGCCGGGCTCGACGAGATGTACCGCAGCCCGCTGACCCCCGGCGTCTCCGTGCTCGTGCCCGCGCACAACGAGGAGGCCGGGATCGTCGCGTCGGTGCAGGGCATGCTCGCGCTGCGGTACCCGCAGTTCGAGGTGATCGTCATCGACGACGGGTCCGGGGACGGCACGTTCGACAGGCTGAAGGACGAGTTCGACCTCATCGAGACGCCCCGCGTGGTGCCGCCCGAGGTGCCCACCAAGGGCAAGGTGACCGGCGTCTACGTCCCGCGGCTGCGGCCCGAGCCGCTGATCGTGGTGCGCAAGGAGAACGGCGGCAAGACCGACGCGCTCAACACCGGCATAAACCTGGCCCGGCAGCCGCTCGTCTGCATGGTCGACGCCGACTCGATCCTCGACCCGCAGGCCCTGCTGACCGTCGCCAAGCCGTTCGCCGACGACCCGCTGCGCACCGCCGCGACCGGCGGCGTGGTGCGGGTCGCCAACGGCTGCAGCGTGGTCGCCGGTCGCATCGTCGAGGTGCGCATGCCGCCGAGGTGGCTGCCGCGGGTGCAGGTGGTGGAGTACCTGCGGGCGTTCCTGCTCGGGCGCACCGGCTGGTCGCGCCTGGGCGGGCTGCTCATCATCTCGGGCGCGTTCGGCATGTTCCGCCGCGACCTGGTCGTCGAGGTCGGCGGCCTCGACCACGACACCATCGGCGAGGACGCCGAACTGGTCGTCCGGCTGCACCGGCACCTGCGCGAGCAGAAGCGCGACTACCGGGTGGTGTTCGTCGCCGAGCCGGTGTCCTGGAGCGAGGCCCCGTCGACCGTCAAGGTGCTCGGCAGCCAGCGCCGCCGCTGGCACCGGGGCATCACCGAGATCCTGTGGAAGCACCGCCGCATGCTCGGCAACCCCCGCTACGGCCGGATCGGGCTGGTCGCGATGCCCTACTACGTGCTGTTCGAGTTCCTCGCCCCGGTGATCGAGCTCGCCGGCGTGGTGATGGTGCCGCTCGGCCTCGCGGTCGGCGCGGTGAACGTCGAGTTCGCGTTCCGTTTCCTGCTCGTCGCCTACGGCTACGCGATGGTGGTGAACCTCATCGCGCTGGCCGTCGAGGAGTTCACGTTCGCCCGCTACACCCGGTGGACGGACCTCGCCTACGCGACCCTCGCCAGCGCCCTGGAGAACATCGGCTACCGCCAGGTGACGGCGGTCTGGCGGGTCATGGGAGCGTGGGCCGCGATCCGCAAGAGCCGCCAGGTGTGGGGTGTGATGACGCGCACCGGCTTCCATGAGGCACGCTAGGAGCCGATGCGGCCGCACGTGATCCTCAGTTGCGCGATGTCCCTCGACGGGTACATCGACGACGACACCGACGAGAGACTCATCCTCTCCGGCCCGGCCGACCTCGACCGGGTCGACGCGCTGCGCGCGTCGTGCGACGCGATCCTGGTCGGCGCCGGCACCGTGCGCGCGGACAACCCGCGCCTGCTCATCAGGAGCGAGGAGCGGCGGCGCGGGCGCGCCCGGGACCTCATCAAGGTGACGCTCACCACGACCGGCGATCTCGACCCCGGCGCGGCCTTCTTCACGGCCGGCGACGCGGAGAAGATCGTGTACGTGCCACCGGGAACCACCGCCGACCTCCCGGCGACCGTCGTGGAAGTCGACGGCCTGCCGGCGCTGCTCGCCGACCTGGCCGCCCGCGGCGTCGGCAGGCTCCTGGTCGAGGGCGGCACGTCGATGCACACCGCGTTCCTGTCCGGCGGCCTGGCCGACGAGCTCCAGCTCGCGGTCGCGCCGATCCTCGTCGGTGGCGGCACGCGCTTCGTCGACCCGGCGACGTTCCCGAAGGGCCGCCTCACGCTCAAGGCGATGGAACAGGTCGGCGACATGGCCGTGCTCAAGTACGAGCGTCCACTGTGAACACCGACGGGCGGTGGCTGCGCGAAGCCATCGAGCACTCGCGGCTGTGCCTGCCCAGCCTCGCGGCGTACTCCGTCGGAGCGATCGTCGTGTCGGCACAGGGCATCGAGCTCGCCCGCGGCTACTCCCGCGAGACAGCGGCGACGGCGCATGCCGAAGAGGCCGCGCTCACGCGGGTCCAATCGAAAGATCTTGATGGTGCGACGCTGTACTCGTCGCTCGAACCGTGCGGGGTACGGACCTCGCGACCCGTGCCGTGCGCGCGGCTGATCGCCGAGACGGCGATCAGCCGGGTGGTGTTCGCCTTGCGCGAGCCGCCGACGCTCGCGCCCGGCGGCGGCGCGGCCCTGCTGCGCGCCGCCGGGGTCGAGGTCGTCGAGGTACAGGAGCTGTCCGACGCGGTGCGCGCGGTGAACGCGCACCTCTTCGGTGACGTCAGACGCTGACCGGCGAGTCGGCCACCTCGGCGGCGAGCTCGTCGAGGTACTGCCAGCGGCCCACGTCGCGGGCCGTGTAGGCGTCGCTCGCCGCGAGCAGCTTCACACCCGCGGCGGCCATCGCCACCGCGACGCGGCGGGTGGGCAGGCGGTGCCGCTCGCTCAGCTCGACGGCCGTGTTCGTGCCGCGGCACGCCTCGGCGAGCGTCGCGACGACCGACTCGTCCACAGTGGACTCCGCGATACCGGCCTGCGCCAGGAACTCCAGCGGGCGGGCCAGCGTGGTCGGGGCGTAGCGGCCGACCCGCTCCATCGCCAGGCACAGCACGCCGACGAGGCGGTCGGCGACCTCGGCCGCCGACAGGGCGCCGCTGTCGAGCTGCGCCCGCACGAGGTCCGGGCCGAGCAGGCCGCCGGGGGTGGGCAGCCGGGAGATGCCGAGCGAGATGACCTCGAGCTGGCCGAGGTCGGACGGGAACGCCAGCCAGCCGTCCACACCGATCGCCTCCACCTCGACACCGCGCCGCAGCGCGACGTCGGTGCGCTTCTGGGCGCGCTCGATGGTGGCGAGGTACGACGGCAGCCAGCCGGTGTCGGACCCGACCCGGTCGGCGAACGTCAGCTCGGTGACACCGGCCGCCTCGGCGGCGGCGACAAGGACGCTGACGCTGTCGTGGCCCGCGGCGAAGGCGGTGTGGACGTGGGCGTCGCGGCTCAGGTCGATCATGGAACACATCCGTGTGTCTGGCAGGGACGGGGGAACCTTGCCCGACCAATACTCCGGAGCGATCCGTGCCGTTCGGTGACCCGCGACGTTGCCGAAAGGTGGCTACGCCGCCTTATGCCGCCGCGGGAGGTCGCCGGTACCGGTACCCGAAGCCGCGCACGCTCTCGATGGGGCTCGCGTCGGGGTCGGTCCAGCCGAGCTTGCGGCGCAGCCGCAGCACCGCGAACTTCACCCGCTCCGGCCCGATGCCGGTCGGGTCGTCCCACGCCTGCGCCAGCAGCTGGTTCGGCGACAGCACCGCGCCGGCGTGCCGCACGAGCACGTTCAGCAACCGGAACTCGGTGGGTGTCAGCCGCACCTCCGCGTCGGCCACGAACGCCCGGCGGGCGGCCGGGTCGATGCGCAGCGTGCCGTCGTCGTACACCTCGTCGGCCCAGGAGGCCGTCGTACCGGACCGTCGCAACAGAGCCTCCACCCGGGCCACCAACTCCGCGTTGGTGAACGGCTTGGTCAGGTAGTCGTCGGCGCCGCCACGCAGTCCCCGGACCTTGTCCGACTCCTGGCCGTGCGCGGTGAGCAGCAGGACCGGCACGTCGGAGATGTCGCGGAGGCGTTCCAGCACCTGCCAGCCGTCCATGCCGGGCAGGCCGATGTCGAGGATCACCAGTTCGGGACGCTCGTTGAAGGCGTCCCGGAGGCCGGCCCGGCCGTCCTTGGCGTGCCCCACCTGGTGCCCGGCCCGCTGCAGCAGCAGCCGCAGCGCGAGAGCGATGTCGGGATCGTCCTCGACAACCAGGAGACGACTCATGGTGTTCCTCCATTTGTGCGGCGTGCGGGACGCGTGGGAAGGGTCACGGTCACCGTGGTGCCGGCGCCCTCGGTGCTGGCGACCTGAATGGTGCCGCCGTGCAGTTCGACGATGGCCCGGCTGACCACCAGGCCGAGCCCGGTGCCGGGCGCGGCCGGCTGGCCACCGCCCGCCGTGGTGTTCGAGCCCCGGAAGAACGCGCTGAACACCCGGGCCAACTCGGCCGCCGGGATACCGACGCCGGAGTCGGCCACCGACAGCTGCCACCCGGAGGAGGCCGGCGCCGCGCGGACCGTCACCGATCCGCCGGCCGGCGTGAACTTCAACGCGTTGTTCAGCAGGTTGTCGATCACCTGGTGCACCCGGGTCTCGTCGCACGTCAGCTCGGGGCCGTCCTGCGTCTCCACCGTCAGGCGCAGGCCGGCGTTCTCGGCCGCCGGCAGGCGTTCGGTCACCGCGGTCCGGACGAGCTCGGACAGGCGGACCGGCGCCGGACGCAACTGCAACGTGCGCGCCTCCAGGCGCGACAGGAGCAACAGGTCCTCGATGAGGCGCAGCAACCGGTTGGCGTTGCGGTCGATGACGTCGAGGTACTGCCGCTGCTCGTCGTTGAGCAGCCCGCTGCTCGCGTCACCCAGCAGGTGACCGAACGCCACGACGGACGACAGCGGACCGCGCAGCTCGTGCGCGACGGTGGCCACGAACTGGTTGTTCAGGGCCGCGGCCTCGGCGAGGCCGCGGTTGCGCTCCTCCAGGCCGCGCCGGATCGCGACCTTCGAGGTGACGTCGCGCAGGTGCATCAGCGTGCCCCGCGGGCCACCCTCGCTCTCCAGCGGCACGAAGTCGAGCTCCACCACCCGGCCGTCGGCGAGCTCGACCTCCTCGCCCATCATCGCGCGGCGGGCCGCCACGATGTCGCGCAGCCGCACGGCGTCGGTGACGCCCGAACCGAACAGCGGCTGGAGCCTGGCCAGCAGCCGCGGCCAGCCGCGTTCGCCGCCGACCTGAACCGGGTCGGCCATGCCGAGGATGCGGCGGAACGACGAGTTCGCGACCGTGACCCGCTGGTCCTCGTCGATGAGCAGGATGCCGTCGCGCAGCGTCTCCACCAACGACAGGAGACGGCCCCGCTCCACGCGCAACGCGCGTTCCGCGGCCCGCTGGGTGGTGACGTCGAGGCCGAAGTACGCGACGACACCGGCGTCGGGGATCCGCACGAAGCTGCGCACCGCGAACTCGAACCGGCGCCAGTTGCCGGCCGCGGTTCTGATGCGCAGGTCGACGCAGTTCGGCAGGTCCTCGCCGGCGCAGGCGGCGATGAACGTCGACAGGGCGTCGGGCCGGTCCTCCGGGTGGATCAGGTCGAGGAGGTTGCCGGCGGGCGGGTGGGCGCGGTCGTAACCGAGCAGGGTGCTGAACGAGTCCGACAGCGGCGTCCAGCCGTGTGCCGGGTCGACCACGACGATCAGCGCGCGGGCGTGCCGGCTGATGACCCCGTGCAGCCCGACCGGCGGGCCGTCGTGCTCGGGCACGGCCCGGCAGGGCAGCCGCAGGGCACGGCCGGCGGCGTCGACGATCGCGTCGAGGGCCCCGCGGGCCAGCCGGTGCGCCTCCGGGTCGGTCAGGTCGGTCCGCAGCACCTGCCGCCACTCCAGCGGTCCGACCGGCCGCGACGCGGTGAGCTCGGGCCGTCCGGAGCCGGGCTGGCCGGCCACGGTGAAGGCGGCGCCGCGCACGCCCGGCAACTGGCGCACGTCGGGCAGCAGCGCCTGCACGTCGACCATGGTCGCGGCCCGCTCGGCGCGGTCGATCAGCTCGGTGGCCGCGGGTGCCACGAGCGCCGCGGTGCCAGCCTCGGCCGCCTGATCGGTGTCTCCGCGCACGGCTCTCCTCACTCTTTGTGCGTCCTATTCTTACCTAGTGTCCTGGGTTGTTACGGTAAATTCCGGGCGTACTCGGCAACCCGTTCGCATCCGGCGGGGACCGTTGTAGCGCTCTCGGCCAGCGAACCTCGACAAGTGCCCGACTTCCCGTCGGGCTGCGCCCGGCCGACCGGTCGGGGCTTGTCGCCGGACGGAAGGGTGTCTCATGGGACATAGCTGCCGCCTTGCTTTCGGCGTATTCGTCGTCGCCTTCGCGGGCGCGACGGCGGCCCTGATCGGCGAACCCACCTCCGCCATCGCGAACGGCTCGGTCGCGGGCAGCGTCGTGGTCAAGGGCCGCCTCGCGGTCCGCGCCGCCGCCACCGCCGACTCGGCGCAGGTGGATGCCTTGAAGAACAAGGCGAAGGTGTCCGTCGTGTGCCAGGTCCGCGGTGACGCACGCGTCAAGGGACGCGTACGGACGACCGACAAGTGGGACCGGCTGACCAACGGCCGGTACGTGTCCGACGCGTTCATCAAGCGCCCCAGGGACATCGTCGTCCCCTCCTGTGCGCCGACGGTCGTACCGGCCGGCCCCGCCGCGGCCTACCGCGGCATCGGACCGGCGACGTCGCCGTTATCGCTCACCGGACCGGTCGCCACCTACGAACGGTCGCGTCCAGAGTGGACACTGCCGGTACCGCCGACCGTCATCGGTGGCTTCCGCACGGTCGCCCGGCCGGAACACGACGGCGTCGACCTGCCGCACGCGCGCAACACCCCGATCGTCGCGGCTTCCGCCGGAACCGTCGTCACCGTGCGCTGCAACACCTCCGGCCCCAGCTGTGACGTCGACGGCTCACCCACCACCCGCGGCTGCGGCTGGTACGTCGAGGTGCGGCACCGCGACCACTTCGTCACCCGCTACTGCCACATGATCCGCGAGCCCGAGGTGAAGGTCGGCGACGTCGTCGAGACCGGGCAGGTCCTCGGTTTCGTCGGCTCGTCGGGCCACTCCTCCGGTCCGCACCTGCACTTCGAGGTGCACTTCGGCGAGAAGGCCAGCCGCCTCAACGCCATCGACCCCGTGCCGTTCATGCAGTTCGTAGGCGCACCGCTCTGAAACCCTCCGTCGCTTTGCTCCCACCCCCCAGGAGTCCCCCGATGAACATCCGCCTCGTTGTCGTGGACGAGCACGCCCTCCTCCGGCTCGGCCTGACGCGTCTGCTCGCCGGCATCGCCGACGTCGACCTCGTCGGCGAGGCCGGATCCGTCGCCGACGCCCTGGCCGTGGTCGACGAGACCCTGCCCACGGTCGTCGTGTTCGACACCACGCTGCCCGACGGCGACGGCTGGGACCTGGCCCGTCGCCTGCGCGCCCGGTACCCGACGATCGGGCTGGTGCTGCTGAGTTCGGCCGGTGACGACGCCACGATGTGCCGCGCGCTCGACGAGGGCCTGTCGGCGTTCGTCGCCAAGGACGCCCAGCCGGGCGCCGTTCTCGCGGCGGTGCGGCACGCGGCGCAGGCGCCGCGCGCGTTCAACGCGGTGGGACTGGCCGCGGCGCTCGCCCGGCGGCGGGCCAGCAGCGGGCTGCTCAGCCAGCGCGAGCGCCAGGTGCTGAGCCTGATGCGTGACGGCATCAGCCTTCCCGGCATCGCCGAGCGGCTCGCGGTGTCGGAGGCGACGGTGAAGACGTACGTGGCGCGGCTGTACACGAAGCTGCGCGTCAAGAACCGGTCGCAGGCGCTGATGGCCGCGGTGAACCAGGGACTGCTGGACTCCACCGCTGCTTGAGGTTACTCCACCGCTGCTTGAGGTTGCTTCGCGAAAAGTGGAGAAATCCGGACAAGATGCCGCCCGCGTCTCACAATGAAAGATCATGAACAGGCGTGGGCTTCTGCTCCCCACCGCGGTCGCGCTCGTGGCCGCCGCGGCTCTGGTCGGCGTCTCCCCTTCGGTGGCGCCGGGCGTCGCGTGTCCATCCGTGTCGGGGGTGGTTCCGGCGTCGGCGCTGGCGTCGCCGGTCCCGGCCCGGGCCTGCGACCTGGCCGGTGCGGTCGTCGGTGCCGGATCGCTCGCTGTGCGGGTCCCGTTGAAGGACGGTGAGTCGGTGACGGCCGCCGGGTCCGCGCGGACCGGGCACCCGGCGACGCTCACCGTCGAACGCTTCTCCGGTGCGGTGCGCGCGCGGATCTGGCAGTCCGACACGGCGCCGGCGCCGAAACCGCGGCCGCCGGTGGCTCGGATGGGCAGCGTCTCGCCCCCTCCGCCCACCGAGGCGACCACCGCCACGACGACCGTGCGCTGCGGCGACGGTGCCGGCGCCTGGCTCGGCATGCGGTGGCAGGGCGCGTACCGCTGGATGATGCGCCCCGCCGGCATGCCCGGCTACCTGGGCGCCTTCGGCCCGGTGCGCGACGCCGTGCGCAACGCCGCGACCGCGGTCGACCGCGGCCACAACAGTTGCGGCATCGTGGGCGATCTGGCGCTGTCGCAGCGCTACAGCGGCGAGACCACCCGCGACGCAGGCATCAACGCCGACGGCACCTGCGGCGACCGCGACGAGCGCAACGTGGTGGCCTTCGGCCGCCTCGACGGCGGACTGCTGGCGCTGACGTGCCTGTGGTGGTCGCGCGGCCGCACCGTGGAGTCGGACGTGCGGATCAGCGACGCGCCGGGCATGTTCACCCTCGACCCGGCGGCGGGCTGCTCGGGCAGCTGGGACCTGCAGGGCACGCTGACCCACGAGTTCGGGCACGTGTTCGGCCTGGGCCACGTCGCCTACGCCGAACACGGCGAACTGACCATGAGCGACGGCCTACCGGCGTGTTCGGCCGGCTTCCGTTCGCTGGGCCTCGGCGACTACGAAACGCTCCGCGGCCAGTACGGCACCACGTAACCCGCGCGCGGATTACGTGGTGGACGCTGCGTAGGCCGCGCGGGTCGCGGGCGGGTCGCGGGCGGCGGCGTAGGCCGCGCGCGGGTCGCGGGCGGCGGCGCAGGCCGCGCGGGCATTACAGCACCACGTAGGCCGCTGGTTCGCGCCCGGTCCGCGGCCGGCCGGTGCCCCGGGCGGTCCGCTCAACGCGCCATCCAGCGCAGCGGCCACCCCCACGCCGCTACCCACACGCCACCCTCCCTGCTCCGCGGGACCCACTCGCCTCACCCCGCGGAACCCCCACCCGCCTCACCCCGCAGGACCCCACTCGCCCCGCCCCACTCCCCCGCCCCAGCTACCCGCCGCTCCCGCCTTCCCCACCCCTCCCCCGCCCGCCGCTGTCCCGCTGCCCGGGCACCCGGGCCGCACCTCCCCGCGATCTTGGACGCTCCTGCATCGGAATCGATGTACAGACGTCCAAGATCTCCGCGGGTACCGCCCTGCACCCGGCCGACGACGTGCCTTCGGAGCGCCCGAGCCGGCCCCGGAAACCGGGTCGCAACCCTCGGAAGCCCGGCAACCATCAAGCACCGGAACGGGTCCGGAGCGGGCTACCCGTGACGCCGACGGTGGGAACACACCACGTTCCCCCACCGGAGGCCCGCGATGTTCCGTTCCGCCCGCCGCCTTTTGCTCGGCCCGCTCCTGGCTGTCTGCGCATCCGGCGCCGTCCTGACGTTCAGCGCCGGCGCGGCCAGCGCCGACGTCACCGCCACGATCGCCGGGGACGCCGTGCTCCGGTCCGCGGCCAGCGAGTGGTCGGAGCGGGCCGGCTCCGTGCGCGACGGTGCCCGGGTGTCGATCTCGTGCAAGGTCAACGGCCAGTACGTGCGCGGCAGCGTGCGCAAGACCACGCAGTGGGACCGGCTGACCAACGGCAAGTACCTGTCGCACGCGCACGTCGATACGACGATGAAGATCCCGGCCTGCCCGCCCACAACGCCGGTGGCGCCGTCTCCGGCCGCGCCGACGGGCCCGCTCACCACGGTGAGCAACGCGGCGTTCCTCGCGGCGGCCGCCGGACCGGCACAGGCCAGCCAGCGCGAGTTCAACGTGCCCGCGTCGGTGACGCTGGCGCAGGCGATCCTCGAGTCGGGCTGGGGCAAGAGCAAGCTGTCGATGAACGACCTGAACTACTTCGGCATGAAGTGCTTCGGCAACCCGGGCGCGATCGCGGTCAGCTGCCACGAGTACGTGACCCAGGAGTGCGACAAGGTCACCCAGACCTGCTTCACGACGACGGCCACGTTCCGGGTCTACAAGTCGCCCACCGACTCGTTCCGCGACCACGGCAAGCAGCTGGCGACGCTGTCCCGCTACGCGCCGGCCTTCACCTACTCGAAGTTCCCGAACCAGTTCGCCGCCGAGATCCACAAGGCCGGCTACGCGACGGACCTGCTGTACACCGACAAGCTCGTCGCCATCATGGTCAAGTACAACCTGTACCAGTACGACCTGCCGTAGGCGGCCCGTTTACCAGGCAAAACACAGCAGTCAAGATCACGTGGCCCAGATGCGGCCCAAACCAGCGATGCGGCGGTCATGCTCGGCCCACCACCGAGCGGGCCGCCGCATCGGCATTCCACAGCGCTTTGCTGACCAAGGCGCGGGTGCGGTCGAGCGCCTCGGGCCACTCCCCGACGTAGGTGTTGAGGGTGATGGTGGGGTTACTGTGCCCAAGCGCCATCTGCACAGTCTTGACGCTTGCACCCGCATGGATCAAGAGCGTTGCGTAGTAGTGCCGTAGCCCATGCATCCCCCATCTCTCGGGTAGGCCCGCCGCCTTGCGGGCGGGGGTCCAGAGCCGCGACCAGGATGCGCCAAGCTGGATCAGGCCGTCACCGCTGACCGAGGGAAACATAATGTTCGCCTCGCGCCGCAAGGGCTTGCGGGGGTTGGTGAGGTCATCCACCTCGAACGCCTTGGGGTGCTCGGCCTTGATGTGCGCCGCCAGCGCCAGGCCCAACTCGTCGGGTAGCTCCACCGACCGGTAACTGTTCTTGGTCTTGAGAGGCCCGAGGTAAGGCTTGCGCCCCTTGACCACCTTGAGTTGGTGTCTGACGTGGATCTCACGGCGTAGAAAGTCGATGTTTCCCACCTCAAGGCCGAGCACCTCCCCGAGGCGCAGGCCGCACCCCGCTGCGACATAGACGGCCGCCGAGTACCGGCCGTCTATCGCCTCGGCCAGGGCGTGAACCTGGCCGGGGGTGGGGATGTAGTAATCCCGACGTTCAATCGCGGGCGGGGACACGCCCGCACATGGCGAGGTGCCGATGATCCGGTCAAGTACCGCCGTGGCGAACATCGATCGGACGTAGGAGAACACCACTTGCAGCGTGGTGGCCGCCAGCACCTCGGCCCGATCCTTGAGCCACGCCTGAATGTGGCTGGTACGCACCGCCGCCATCGACATGTGGCCGAGCCTCGGCTCAATGTGCAGACGGAACGCAAGCTCAACCTTGACCACAGTGGTATCGGCGTGGATCTGGTTTGCCCGCCACTGTGTCCCGTACTCGGCAACCGTGACCTTGCCCGCCCGGTTGTCGATGTATTGGCCTCGGCTGACATCGGCGCGCACGTTGGCGTCAAACAGTTCGGCGTCTGGCTTGCGCTCGAACATGCGCTCGCGGGGCACGCCAGCGTCATCGAGATACCGCACGCGCCAGCGCTTCCCTCGGCCGTGACGCGCGCTCGGGACACGCCTGCCGTCAGCGTCCTTTTTGCTGAGATACCAGCGGTCATCAACGGCCATCGTCGCGCCGCCTCTCCGCTTCAAGGTCGAATTGCGAGTCTGGAACCTCGCCCTCGGACCACATTTCCTCATCGCGCTGCGCCAAAGCTTCCTCGATGGCCTGGCCGACAAGTGCGCGGATCTTCCCAGCAGGGATGCCCGCCAGCACGCCCGACTTGGCGGCATCGGCCAGCGGACTCAGGTACTCCGCCCACCGCAGCGACTCACTGAGGCTGATGGCGTCTGGTGGCTGAACGCCCGTTGCCCACCGCCACGCCTCGGGGAAGGTCATGGCCCGCTCCGAAGTGAGGTCGACAGAGTCGGGACGCCATGTGATGCCCGTAGGGCTGATATTGGGCAGCAACAGCGCCAGCGGTGTGACGCCAAAGGCTAGCGCCAGCGCCACCAGGTCATCGGCGTCAATCCTGCGCTCACCTTTCTCGATGCGCGAGAGGCCGAGCGCTGCGATTGGTCGCCCGAGCGCAGCCAGCCGTTCAGATAGCTCCTTGAATTGCAGTTTTTGCTGCTCACGCAGCATCCGAACCCTCTCCGCGGCCCGACGCCCGGTCGGCCCGAGAGGGTTCTTGGCTGTTCGATCCTCGGTCACGGTCTCCATCTTGCGTGTCTATCATCCGTAATGCAAGATGGATCACCGATGTCATACGAAGTGTTCCTGTCACATCCGAACGTGACAGATTTCGCCCGACGCTTGCGAAAGTAGTCGGACGTTCCGCAAACTCAAGATCGGCAGCAAGAACAGCACCAGACCCGTTGGCACCGCTGGCAATCAGCCATCGCTAGCCAACCGGGCTGTTCTGCATGTCCACAAAAACAACGACTCTCGGGCTACGGTCCGACGAATTCGGAGGGAACGGCCATGGGCCGAACGACATCGGGCGCCGTGCGCCCACTTGCATCCCCCGCCGAGGTGGCCGAGTTTCTCGGCGTTTCGGTGTCGACCTTGGTCGACTGGCGCTACCGGCGCCGGGGGCCAGCGTGGGCAACGGTGGGCCGCCACGTCCGCTACCGCTGGTCGGATGTTGAGCGCTGGCTGACTGCGCAGATCACCGAGGCGGCCTGACATGGCCGACGAAAAAGGAGAGTCCGCCTCGCGCCAACGAGACGGACTCGGTACTACAAATACAACCACTTTCAGTGTAGGACCAGGGCAAACGCCTGTCCAGGTGAGCACCGCGGCCCTGGCGTGGCACGACATCGGCGCCTGCGTGGTGCCGACGCAGCCGGGTAAGCGCCCGTTCGGCGAATGGAAGGCTTACCAGGCGCGGCGGCCGACCCGCGAACAGGTGGCCGCCTGGTTCCGCAACGGCGCCCAGGGCCTCGGCCTCATCTGCGGCGCAGTGTCAGGCGGCCTCGAAATGGTTGAGCTTGAGGGCCGCGCGGTCGAGGCTGGCGCGGTTGAGCGCCTCGGCGCCTTGGCCGACGCCACGGGCTGCGGCAAGCTGTGGGAACGGGTCACCTCGGGCTATGCCGAGCGGACGCCATCGGGCGGCCTGCACTACATCTACCGCCTTGAGGGCGAGGCCGTACCGGGTAACGCCAAACTGGCGCGCCGGCCCGCTACCGAGGCCGAACTAGCCGCCAATCCGGCCGATCGAATTAAGGTGCTGGCCGAGACGCGCGGCAAGGGCGGTTTCGTCGTGGTGGCGCCCTCGGGCGGGCACACGCACCCGAGCGGTGGGCCATGGGCGGTCACGAGCGGCGGGCCGGAAACCATCGCCACCCTGACGCCCGACGAACGCGAAACGTTCCTCGGGCTGTTTCGCACTCTCGATGAGATGCCGCGCCAACCGGCCGAACCGCCGCGCCAGCGCACCGCCTCAGCGGGCCGCCCTGGCGACGACTACGCCGAGCGGACCGAGTGGGCCGAGATCCTGGAACCGCACGGGTGGACGTACGTCGGGACGCATGGCGGGGCCGAGCACTGGCGGCGCCCCGGCAAGAGCGAGGGCACCTCGGCCACAGTCGGCTATGGCGGGTCGGATCTCCTGTACGTGTTCACCACCAGCAGCGGTGACTTCGAGGCCGATCGCTCTTACAGCAAGTTTGCGGCGTACGCCGCGCTGAACCACGGTGGCGACTACCAGGCGGCCGCTCGGGCATTGGGCGCCGAGGGCTACGGCACGCCGAGCACCTCGACCAGGGCGACGCCGAGCGGCCACGCAAACGCCAATGCACCAGAGGGCGAGGGACGGTCCAACCGCAGCTACCGGATCACGTGGGCATCTGAGATCGAGCCAGAGCCGGTTGTATGGGCGTGGGAGGACGCGGGCCACGGACGCCTGCCGGCTGGTTCTCTCAGCACTGCGGCGGGCCGGGAGGGGACCGGAAAATCCTCGTTCGGAATCTGGATGGCCGCCAGGATCACCACCGGCACACTGCCCGGGGCGTTCTACGGGCAGCCCCGACCCGTTCTGTACGTGGCGATTGAGGACTCATGGAAACACACCCTGGTTCCTCGCCTCATCGCGGCGGGCGCCGATCTGTCGAGGGTCGGCCGATTCGATGTCGTGGTCGATGAGGGCGAGGAAGTCACACTTAGCCTGCCCGTCGACAACGCCATCCTTGAGGCCGCCATCCGAGACGCGGGCGTGGTTCTGGTGGTCATCGACCCGCTGATGTCGGTGATCTCGGATCGGGTCGACACGCACCGAGAGCGGGACGTGAGAACCGCCCTCGACCCGTTGGCGAAACTGGCTGATCGAACCGCGTGCGTCATCCTCGGCATCGCCCATTTCAGCAAGGGGGGCGGCACCGACGCGGCCTCACTGATCACCGGATCGGGCGCGTTCAAGAACGTCCCGCGCACGATTTTCGGGTTCGCCAAAGATGAGGCCGACGAGTCGGGCGGACGCGTCATGACGCAGGTCAAGAACAGCCTTGGTCGCGAGGAACTGCCCTCGCTGCGGTACACCATCGAGTCCGCCGCATGTCAAGATCTTTGAGGCAGGTTTGTCAGGGGATCTTTGAGTGAGCCTGCTGCTCGTCCTGGTCGGGCGGTTTGTTGATCCACACGGCGTCGGGCAGGGTGGCTGGCTCGGGGTGCTTGCGCACGAACCGTTCCGGGTTGCGGGTGTAGGCCGCGGCGAGGACGTCGGCACGGATCTCGTGCACGACTGCCGACTGTCCATAGTGGACGTTGTGCGGGGTGTGCCAGGCGATGCCGGAGTGTCGATGTTCGGTGTTGTACCAGCGGAAGAACCGTTGACAGAAGGCCCGGGCGTCGACCAGGGAACCGAAGGTCTCGGGGAAGTCGGGCCGGTACTTCAGCGTGCGGAAGTGTGACTCGGAGTACGGGTTGTCGTTACTGGTGTGCGGCCGGGAGTGGGTCTTGGTCACGCCGAGATCGGCGAGGAGGAAAGCCACCGGCTTGGAGGCCATCGACGAGCCGTTGTCGGCGTGGATGGTCAACCTGTCCCGGTCGATGTGCTGCTTGACGATGCTGTCGGCGAGCAGTTTCTCAGCCAGGGCGGCGGACTCGCGCTCGGCGATCAGCCAGCCGACCACGTATCGGCTGTAGATATCGATGATCACATAGAGGTAGAAGTAGGACCACTTGGCTGGGCCGTGCAGCTTGGTGATGTCCCAACTCCAGCACTGGTTTGGTTGCGTGGCAACAAGTTCCGGCTTGACCCGCGGCGGATGCACCGCCTGGCGGCGGCGCTCCTTGACCTCCCCGTGCGCACGCAGGATGCGATACATGGTCGACACCGAGGCCACGTAGGTGCCCTCGTCGAGCAACTCGTGGTAGACGGTGGCTGGCGCCTTGTCCACGAAATCCTCGCTGTTGAGCAGCGAGCGCACCGTATCTCGCTCCGCCTGGCTCAGCGCCCGAGGCTGCGGCCGACGCGGGCGCACCGGCCGCGGTGGCGGCGGGGACTGCCGGTGCCGGCGGTAATGGTTGGCCTGCGGCCGTCCGGTCGCCCGGCACGCCTGCCGAACCCCGACCAGCGGCTCCAGTTCGGCGATCGCGTCATCGATCGCAGCCTGGATCATGGCGTGGGCTCGCTCCCGGAGTTCGGGCTGTCGGTCGCGAGCTGACCCAACAGCGCGGAGAGCTTTCCCTGCACCTCGATCACCTTGCGGGCCTTGGACAGCTCGGCCTGCAAGCGTTCGTTCTCCTTACGGAGCCGGGCGTTTTCCCGATCCCGCGCATCCGCCGGCGGCCGACCCGCCGGCCGGGCCAGGGCCTCCTTCACGCCCTGATCGCGTTGGATCCGCCACGCCGAGATCAACGACGTGTACAGGCCCTCCCGGCGCAGCAGAGCACCCTTGCCCGCCTTGTCCAACGACTCGTACTCGCTCAGAATCCGCGCCTTGTACGCCGCCGAGTACGTCCGCGACCGCGCCTTCGCCGGCACCTCCGGATCAGGCACCTGCTCGCTCGAACTCATCTGGAAGGTGACTCCTCGCTCGCCCTCGCGTCAACGTTTCAGGATCAGATCCTGCCTCACCTGATCTTGGCACGGAGGGTCCGCCGAGGTGCCGACGCGGCGAGGTGTGACGTTCACGGGGCTGTTCCAGTTCCTTGGAGAGTCTGACCGCACCGTTCAAGACGTGTTGCGCGACGCCCGATCGAGCCTCGATGAGGATGACCGCGCCGAACGCCGTGATGCGGCGGCCTGGCTGGCGTCCTACCTAGCCGACAACGGTGGTGAGGCCGAGGCCGTTGACGTGTTCCGAGCTGGCGCCAAGAACGGGTTCAGCCAGGACACCCTCAAGCGGGCCAAGAAAAAGGCGGGCGTCACGTCCCGCAAAGGCGCGATGGACAGCGGGTGGATGTGGGTTCTCAAGGTGGCCGCCGAAGAGCGCGAAGGGAGCGAAGAGCGCGAAGAGAGCAGTTCCCTAGAACGCGCTCCCTTCGGCGCTCCCTTCGGCGGCCCGCCCCACAACCGACCCGAAGAGCGCACGAAGAGCGCGCTTCCCAAGGAACTGCGCTCTTCGCTCCCTTCGCGCTCTTCGCTCCCTTCGGAGACCGCAGAGGAACCGAGCGACGGTGGGCCGCCCCGGGGGCGCTGGCTGGTCTCTGGTGAGCCGCTTGAGGTCAAGGGGGCCGCATGAACGCCCCGACCCGCACCCGGCTGACCGACCCGTGTTGGCGGTGCGACGACAGCCCGTTGTGTCGGCCCGTGGCGCTGGTCCGGCGTCACGGGCACCGCTCGGTGAGGGCGTGGTATCGGTGCAGCCTCGGCCACGTCTGGCGCGCGGACTGGTCCGGAGCCGAGGTCAATGATGCCGACCTGGCCGCCGCTGTGCCGGAACAGCCGTGCGCGGTGCCCGCCGAGTGGCCCGAGGTGGCCGAGGGCCGCGCCGTGGTGTTGGCATGCGACGGGTGCCACGCCTCGGCGGCGCAGCTTGGGGCCGGCGGCCATGTTGGCGCATGCCGCTGGCCTGGCCGTCACAACCACCCCGTTGCGCAGTCGGTCACGCGATGCCCGTACTTGCTCGAAACCCTTGAGATGACTTGGAATCGGAGCAACACCCATGGATAACCCCACCTGGCTTGAGGATCAGCGCCAGGCCGCCGCTGACCACGCCGAGCGCCTGTCCGAGCGCCTCGGCTGTGTCGGCCCCGCCCTCAGCGGGACGCTGGTCGCCCCGTTGTGGGAACGGCACCAGGCCGCCATCCGCAGCCACCAGGGCCGCGACTGCGGCCACGTCACCCAGATGCCGCGCCCGCTGTACGTCCTGGCGCGCCAGCCGGGTTACCTCTTCTGCCAGCCGTGCGCCAACGGCCTCGATTTCGAGGGCATGGCGCCTCGGTGCGACCTCTGCGGGAATGCCGAGCCGAGGTCGGGTGCCTGGTATCGCGGCGTGGTTGATTTCGTGATCTTCATTGTGGGCCTGTGCCGGGACTGTGCTGACGGCCGACCTCCGATGGCGCTGATTGGTGCCTCGCCCTGGCCCGGTAACCGGGCCGAGCGGCGGGCCGCCGCCCGCGCCTCACGCCGGAATGGTGCGTGAGCGCCCCTCAGAGGCCCGCTGACGGAATGGGGACGGTCGCGGGGACCGTCCCCTACCCGTTTGAGGCAGGGGCCAAATGAGCGCCGGCTACATCGAGGCGGCGGTTATCAACGGCGGGGCCGCATGGTTCCTTGCCCGCCTAGCCGACAATCACGCGGCCAGGACGCTGCGGTATCTCCCGGTTGAGTTAAGGGCCGAGGTCGATAGCGCCATTGAGGCATTGCGCCGAGCGGGAAGACATTACGACACGGCGCCCGTACAGCGGTCAATGACCGCTGGCGGTCCTATGGACGGTCCGCCAGATTCAGCGAATGTCACACTTAAAGACAGGGACAGAAGTCTGTCCATTTCCGAGGCCGCCACAATCGCGGGCGTGACCGAGCGGCATATGCGCCGCCTCGCTAGACCGGAACGCCACGGCGGTAAAGGGCTTGGCCGAAAGGTCGGCCGAGCGTGGGTTATCAACTCGGATGACCTCGATATCTATCTGCAAGTAAGGAGAACTCATGGCGCTTAAGCGCAAGCAGTCTGAGGCTGCGCCCAATGAATACGTATTCGTCCGTCCGCGAGAAATGGGCGGCGCCGCAGTTGTAAAGGACCCACAAACGGGTCACATGGTGGCGCCGGAACCAGGAAAGGCACTTCCGGCTAATCACCGCCTGGTCAAGGCGTATCCCTGGCTGTTCCTCACCACATCCGAAATGTACGAGGCGCAGAATGCCACCGTTTCCGAGGCCCGCTCGGTGCGCGTGGGACACGCGATGGACCCGAAAGAGCAGGCCGCCGAATGGGCGCGCCTCACCGCCGAGAACCGCGCCAAGGCCGAGGCGATGACGCCGAAGGAACGGCGGGCCGCCGAGCTTGACACCGAGCTTTCGGTGTACGGGATGCGGTTCGAGGATGACGGTTTCGGCTCGGCGGTTCGGTTCGCACACCGCGACCCGCACCGTGACCAAAGCCTGTACCTGCGCAGCGAACGTCAGTGGGTCGACCTGTTCGGCCTGGTCGAGGGTGCGCGCCTGATTCAGGCCAGCCGAGGAGAGCGAGCCAAGGCGCTTGCCGCCCGAGGCGTCCTGACGCCCGATGAGGAAAAGCACATCCGTTACATCTCGACCGCAGCGAGCCCCGTTGACTCGGTGACGCCCAATACCGAGCCCCTTAGCGTCGAGGATGCGCGAGCCGCCAACGAACACGTTCCGGCTGATGGTCCGGCCGAGCCTAGGGAGTACGGTCCCGCTCTCAGCCGCCGCAGGCCGACCGCTGACCAGGTGGCGCCCATCATCGGTGACGGTTGGGGGCCTGCGGGCGGGGATAGCGGGCCACGGGCACCCTCGCCCGCACCTCGCACTGCGTCACGGTTCCAGGAAGGATGGGGGGCGTAGCCATGGCTGGAATGACGCCAGCACAACGAATTGCAGCGATGCGACAGGCCGCCGCGGGTGCCAAGGCGCGCCAGACATGGGCTCGGGCGGACAGCGCCGCCGATCGGGCCGCGTGTGAGCGCCTGCTACGCCAGTGGCGGACCGACCTCGGTGACGCTGAAATCCGTTGGGCGCCAGGGGTTCTGGCAGTCGCAGACCGGCTGCGGCGTTCAGGTTCAGGGTTCCGGGCCAGCAGCGAGAACCTCGACCGCACTGGCCGCCGTCCGCTCATCACTGTCAAGGCCGTGGTCGCCGGCTACGCATCTGCTCGCACAGCGGGCCAGCGCGGCATAGCGACGCTGACCGGGCGCGCGGTCGAGACGCGGTAACCGCCAATCTGTGACCAGTCAGGCCGAATGTGAAGCCATCGTACGGGCCGCCCTGCCAACACCAGGGCGGCCCGTTGTTTGGTGGCTGCCAGGCGTCCTAGAGGCCGCCATGCGGCACGTCGAGGCGGGCCGAGGGTTCCGCGTGACTCGGTACCGATACGACTGGACCGAGGGCCGCCCGTTCATCACGGTAATGGAGATCAAATCGAATGAGAATCACCCCGAGAATGCGACGCCGAATCGAGCGCCTACGCCACAAGTACGGAGGAAGCGACGACGCAAATGAACGCGCCGTGAAAAAAGTGATCCGCGTAGCCCGTCGAGAGGCAAAGGAAGCCAGCAAGAATGGATAGGCAGGAAATCAAGCGGATTCTTGCCGAATTCGCCGAACTCGGCCCTTCGCGCGAAGGAATGGCGCGCGCAGTAAGGTGGGCCGCCAAGTCGAATGGGGATGTTCCTCTTGAGGTTGCCCTTGGTGTGATGTTGTTCCAGCAGGCTTGCGGGGGCGAATAATGGCTTGGTCTGCTCGCCCCTCGATGCCCGCAGGTCACAAAGTGACCTCTACAAACCTAGACGCCATCCTGGACCAGATCGACGCCTTAACGGCGCCAGGATGGACCTCATTTACGCCAGCCTGGACAGCTAGCGGAAGCAATCCAGCGATCGGCAATGGCAGTATTAGCGGCCGATTCAGGCGGTCGGCAGGGGCGGATGGGGTCAATTTCACTGTTCGCATCGTGATGGGATCGACCACCACGTTCGGAACGGGCGTATGGAGGATCGGTGTGCCGACAGGCACCAACGCGCCGTCAGCTACCAGTCTCCTTGATCTGGTTGCATACGGGACCGCAACCGATACCTCCAGTGGAGCCACATACGGAATCACCACGCGAACCGAATCTGGCGTACTGATCCTCGGCACAGCGAATGGGCCAGGCTCAATCGTTACGCCTACCGTCCCGTTCACATGGGCGAGCACAGACGTTCTCGTATTGAACGGGGTGTACCAACCTCAGTGACAACACAGAGGGTGACCTCCTGCCCGAGGGTCACCCTCTGTATTCGAATCAGGGAACGGGACGGTGAGTGACGATTCGACGAGTGTCACGCTATGTAGCATCGGACCGCCGTCACCGTCCGTATTTTTTTGAGGGTAGGCGAGGGCGGGTGACCCCCGACCTCGCCCAATTCTCCCCCCGAGCGCGCGCAACTCCCCGCTACACTGCGTTTTCGCAGGTCAGAGCCCTTGACAGCGCATGCTCACTGTGCTGGTGACTGGCGGGTACAGACAGACAATGGTGCCTCTACTTCGACGCTCGCTTGGTGGTTACTTTCTGTAGTATTGGCTGGTTGGCCGCGGAGTCCGTATGACCGATTAGAGCGCATCACTCTCCGTAGTAACGTTACATTGAGTGACTCCAACTGCGATGGCCCTGACAGCGCTAGGGCCTGGCGTCACGCGGAAGCCAGGCCCCGAGCTGAGGGTGAGTAACGCGTTAGGTCCAGCGGCTTGGGCAACGGTGCGTCCTGATGGCCTCGCGTAAGTCATCTGGCGTAGCCCCGTAGAGGTGCGGTTCCATCCAGTTCGAGTTGTCATGGAAGGCGTAGTAGCCGGCCGGTTTGCCGCGATGGACGGGCCAATAGAGCGTGTACCAGCCAGGAAACTCCTCATCGATCGACTGGCAAGCCTCGACGGCCCCGAGCGGCCAACCGAGGCGCTCGGCAAGCACGCGTTGGTTCGCGGCGAACAGTTCAGGGCCGGGCGGTAGAAGGTCGCTCATCGGTTCCCGCCCTGCGCCGCCTCGACCCGATCGGCCGAGGGAAACCGGCCGAGGACTGCCGCCATGTCGGCTGGCGTGAGGTCACGGACGTAGCGCCACATCGTCAGCAATAGCGCGGCCTGCGGGCGCGTCACGTCGCCCCCAAAGGCCCGTAGCGCCCGCTCGGCCACGTCGGTCAGTTCCCCTTGCATACTCATCGGAACCCCTCCCTGTAGGGGCTAGGGCCGGTGCAACGGTGTTCACAGCACCGCCCGGCCCGCCTTCGTCTATGCCCAGCGACGCTATTCCCGTTGGGCCTAGCAGGCAAGTCACTCTAGGCCCAGTTGTTACTCTCTGATTGGGCAAAGCTACCCAAATGGAACCATCGGCGGCATGGCTGATCTACGCGCCGCCGCACGCGCCTACCGCGAGGCGGAAAAGGGCATCGAGTCAGCCAAGGCCGCCGCCGAGGCCCGCATCAGGGCCGCCAGGGAGAAGGCCGAGGCGTGCCGCACGGACCTACACGCCGCGATGGTGGATGCGGCCCGCGCCGGCATGGCGCAGAAAGAGATCATCGAGGTGACCGGCTACTCCCGGGAGCGCGTCAGGTCAATCCTGCGGGCCGGCGGCATCGAGCCTGATTAGCGTGCGCTCTTGTGACCTTGGGTCTACGCCCGGCAGGGTGGTCATCCCGGATGATTGGAGGCCCCGTGTTGAGCCACGCACGATCAGCGCGTTCCCGCATCGATGAGGCCGAGAGCCTTATCGGTAAGGCCATTAGGAATACGAACAACTCGAACCCCAGCGTCGAAGACAGTGCGGTACTCGCCCAGGCCGCGACGGCTAAGGCGCTCATGGCGGTCGCGGCCGCGATTCTCGCCTTGACGGAGGGTCCACCCAAGCCACCGCGGCCGTTGCCCCCGCCGGATGGCAGCCTGTCGACCGGCCGGACAAGATGACAGTCGACTAGAACGTCACCCCGTTGATGCGGTGCGTAGTCTTCCAATGGCCATAATCTCCGCTCGGCGGGTCGAGGTCGCAAGGGCAGTGCTCGGCGATCGCGTACTCAATGACTACCTTGCCACCGTCTAGCGGCGACCCCCGAAACGCCGCATCGAGGCGCTCGCGCTCGGCGGGGGCGTCCCGGTAGTTCTGCCACTGGTTCTCCCAATCGGCCTCTACTTCGCCAGGGACGGACAGACCGAGGTAGCCCAGAGGAACAAGAACCGTTGTGCCAGCGGCCAGCGGGCGCGTAGTCGGGACCTCATGCCCGCCCGTGGCGGAGTAATGAGTAACCCTGATGTCTACGTCCCGCGTGCTGTTGTTCGTTATGTGCGCGTGGATGGTCGGCGGCGTCCCTGGCCGCCAGCGGAACGCCACCTTAATGCCGTCGGGCGCGATCTCGCGGTGATACCGACGCGCCTCGATCAGGGTTATGGCCTGCGCCTCTGCGGCCGACCTGTCGGCGGCAACCACGGCCCGGTCGGCGGCGTCGGCGCTGCGGGAACTAAGGCGCCACGAGGCGATTCCGAACACCACGCCACCGATGACACCGACCGTCCCGCCGACCGCGCCGAGGATGTCCCACCCGTCCGCCACGCCAGCACTGTAGCGCCCGGCTAGATATCGAGTTCGGTGACGTAGTGGCGCGTCGACCAGTGCCCATAGTCCGCGCTCGGCGGGCTGGTGTTGCAAGGACAATCATCGGGAGACCTGTAGCGCAGCGAGAGATACCCGACGTTGGTTCCCGCGCGCTCAAGCTCGGCGGCCAGTTCGTTGCGGATCACGTTGTCTTGCGCGCCAAACGCATTGAGGCGGTCATCCCACTGGCTGGGGGAGAACGCTAGTTGACCTAGCTGCCCTAACCTGAATTGGGCGTACGCGATTCTCTTCTCATGGCCTGCGTACAGGACAGTATCGCTAAGCGTTGTCTCGCCCCCGGTCTCCCATTCTTGAACCGGCAACACCAACAAATCGCGCTGCCCCGTATTTTTTACTAGTGCGTAGATTTGCCCGCCGGCTTGGGAGGGTCGCCAGATAAAACGCACGCTGACCGAGGGACCAAGCTCATCATGGCGACGCCCTGCCTCGATGCGTGTGATGGTCCGAGCCTCACCGGCCGAGATATCGGCCGAGTCCGCAGACCGCACAGAGGCGTGTGTGGCCTTCTCTGCTTCGTCTGCTGCCCGCATGCCGTGCTTGTTCGCCTCTGCGGCCTCATCGGCGGATCGCTCGGCGGCCCTGGCGCTGCGCTCACCCATGACGGTCTGCCTTCTGAGGCTGACAACCCCAGTGACGGCCCCGATAAGCGCCAGGCCGAGAGTGATCATGGCAATCCAGAATTGCCACGTGTCGGTCAACTTCACGCGCGGCACTCTACGCCAGGCGGTTAATATTCGACCCGCCCTGTCTTGATAAATGTTTCGAGTGACAACGCCGTCGCGATGATGTCCTCAGCGGCAAACGCCCGAGCGTTCTTGTGGTCAGACTTGGGTTCCGGCGTGGCGCCGAGGCGCCTGCCTGCGGCCTCGACCGCTATGAGGCGAATCGTGACGGCACTCGGTTCCGTGGGCTGGCTCATGGCGCGATCCTCACACGCTCGGGTATCGGGTTTCAGCGATGTCATGCGAACGGGTGAACCCGAGGTAGCAGCCTGGCCCGCCAAGGCGTCAGCGAGGCTCTCAAGGTCGATTCCGAGGCCCTCGGTGTGGCTGCCGCTACCCGCTACCTCGGGCCGCTTCCCTGGTCAGACGGCAGCGGCCGAGGTAGCCCATCCGCTACCTCGGCCGCTGCCGCTACCCTCGCCGCTACCGTGCGCCGGCGGTCACCGCTCGGCGCTCCCGAGCGGCCTCAAGCGCCCGCCGCTTGACGCCCTTGCGGGTCACGCCGGACACCTTGACATCGCCCGTCTCGACGCCGAGCGCCCGCAGCATCGCCCCGACCGATTCGGGGTCGAGGTCGCCGTATGACTCGGCGTCGAGGGCGGCCAGGCCCTCGACCAGGCCGAGCCAGTGTGACCCGTTGGCTTGGCCCACGACGGCCAAGGCGTCCTCGATGAGGTCACGCCGGAACACCTCGCCAGCGACCGGCCCATCGTCGGCGCCTACGCGTCGGCCACCGCGCAGGGCCGAGGCCACCGCCGTAACGGCGGCCCACTGTTCGGGCGTCAGCCAGGGCGACCGCACGGGGCCATCCTCGGCCGTAAAGCCTTTGGCGTAGCCCCATCCCGCATCGACCACGGGCCGGTACACCGTGCCCGTCTGGCCCCGCTTGTATGACCCCGTGCCGAGAATCTGGTCATTGGCAACCTGTTCGAGCACTGAGAAGCACCAGCGCGACGACACCGACTTTGTGAGCCCCGAGGGAATCGTCTTGGCGTCAGGAATCTGTGTCGCCAGCACCAGCACCACCGCAAGGGCGCGGCCTCGCTTAATGATGCGGGTCAGCATGTCGGCCACCTCGGGGCGCTCGGCCAACAGTTCGTGGATCTCATCGAGAACCACGACCAACGGGTGGAGCCCGAGGCCCTTGATTGCCGCCAGTTCCGGCGTGACCTTGCCCTCGGGCGCCCGGCCCTGCTCACGCATCGCCTTGATGACCGCGCCCCGCCGGCCCACCTCGCCGAACAGCCACCGCACCATGTCGGCGCCATCGTCAAACGCCTGGTCATCGGTGCCGACCACGTACCGCGAACACAGCGGTTCGAGGTCGAGGAAGTCACCAACGCCTTTGAACTCGGCCACCTGTACCTCACACAGCGGGTCGAGTAGCGCGATGGTTGCGAGACCTCTTGCCGCGAAAGACTTTCCCGACCCTGGCTGACCGCCGAGCAAGAAATTCCGTTGGAACAGAACGGTTTGAGCGGGGTCGGTGCGCGGGGTGAACGCGAACGGCGCAGGTTCAAAGAAACTCAACGGCTTGCCGTTGAGGACCGACCAGCGCGGGTTGCCCATCTGCGAGGCGGGCTTGTTGCCCACCCACAGGTCAAGCTGTCCCGCGTGCGCCGGCCCGACCGCGGGCCAGATCTGATCCATCGGCAGGCGCAGCGCCGAGGACAGTTCCTCGCGACGTTCGAGCACCTTGACCGCAGTGACCCCGCCCGGGAGGTTGACCCGCGCCAGCCAGCCGGGGCCGTCACGGTGGATGCCAGGCGGGGGGAACGTCAGCGCCGCAGGCTCACGCAGGCCAGGGATAGCTAGTTGCACCAACGCCAGCCGCACCGCCTCAGCGGTCAGCCGCGTGAACCTCGATGACGTGGTGACCCGATCGATGAGCGGCCGATCGACGGGTGCGCCCGCTCTCGCCGCGCCCGCCAAGGCCGCCAACACGGACAGCCAAAGGGCCGCAGCGCCACCGACCCGCCATCCGAGGGCCAGCACCACGACCACGGCGACCAGGCCGCCAGCGACTATCCAGGCGTGCCGCTTCCTCGACCCGTGCACCTCTTTGTGCAGCTTGATCCACGTCTCGGTGTCGAGGCGCTGAACCGCCCGCAGGCGCAACGGCAGTTGCTCGGTGACCCACAACCACGACAGCAGGGCCGCGCCGAGGCGCCAGCCCCCGCGAGGGGCGTAAGCCGCGCCCAACACCATGTACTTGGGCAGGCGCAGCAGATGGAACGCCAGGACGTACAGCGCGAAACCTGCGGTCGCCAGTGGCACCCGCCAGCGCTGCGACCGGTTGCGCATCCACGCGGGGATGATCGGCGCGCGGTCCTGTTCGGCCAGGCCCGTGATGACCGCGTACCGCGGTTCCTTGGACCGATCGGCGTCGATCGGCCCGCCCTGGCGGTATGCCTCGACCTCGACCTGTTCGGCGTCGACCGTCACGGCCTGGCCGAGCTCAACCTCACGGATCATCGGGTCATGGGCGTCGACCTCGGGCGGGGGCGTCCAGTCAGCAACGGCGGTCATGCGGCACCGCCACCGGTCAACGGAACGGGCTTGAGGGCCGCCCGCGCCTGACGCACCGAAATCCCGAGCGCCACCGCGATATCAGGGGCCGCCATACCATCAGCAGCCAAGGCAGCCGCCGCCCGCTGCGTCACCGCAAACGGGCGCCGAGGGGCCGCAGGCGGCGCCTTGGCGGCCTTGCGCGGCGTGGCCTTGGCAGGCACCTTGGCCGCCTCGGTGGGCACCTCGACCGGGGCCACCTCGGGCGCCTCGACGCGCTTTACTTCCCCGACCGGTTCCTTGATCACCGCTGGCGGTGAGGGCGGAACCTCGGCAGGCGGCGCAGGTACCTCTACCTGCGCAGACACCACCTCGACAGGCGGAAGTGTGATCGACACCGAGGGGGCCGCAGGCGCCACCTCGGCAGGGGCCGCAGCGGTCGAGGACTCGCGCACCAGCAGCGCCCGCATGTGGACCGCCAGCGCCGCCACGGCGGGCGGAAGTGCGCCCACCACGGCGGCCATGACGCACCGCCAGGCCGAGCCCGTGGCCGCGAACACCACCAGCGCGTGATACGCGGACTGTGCCACCACCCCGATAGAGGCCGCCGCGTACGTGTTGGCCCGAGCGAACCGCGCCACCGCAGGCGGTACGGGCGCCATCCACAGCAGCAGGGCCACCACGACATAGCCGTCAACCGCAACGGGCATGAGCCACGCGAGGGCCAGGGCGGCGCCGAACACCTCGGCCTCGCCCTCAAACCCCGCCAGCCGCCCGAGCGCTACCCACGTTGCCGCCGACAGGCCGAACGATGCGCCGAGGACCAGCCAGGACGCCAGGCCCGCAAGGCGGGGCTCACCCGTGCGCTTCATCGGGCCACCGCCTGTCGCACGGTGTCGCACGCTGGCCGCGACACCGCGGACATACGCTGACCTGCAGATCTGACATACGTGTCGCAGGTGTCGCGCGTGTCGCACGATTCTGGTGTGACACCACTACGCCGAGCCTCAGCGAACCGCGCCGCCTCGGCCTTGATGCGGCGGGCCTCGGCCAGCAGTTCGTCACCTCGGCGCAGGAGGAACCAGTCAGGTAGCGGGCCGAACACCTCGACAATTTCGGCGCCAGGGGTGGGGCGACCCATGAGGGTCGAGGCGGGCACTCCCGCCAGGTCGATGCCGTCGAGGCCCCATCGGGTCACGGTCGGTGTTTCGGGCGACATGACGCCCCGGATAGCCCGCGCTAGGCGCGCGAGTAGGAAGATGCTCACGGGTCGGAAGCTCCGTTTCCGATCAAGGCCCCGGTCGGTGCTTCGATCACCGCGCCGGGGCCGCCTTTGTCTTGAGGGCGGCCAGAGATGCACAGGAACAGCGGCGGGCCTCGCCGCAAGATCATGCGGCCCAGATTCGGCCCAAGGTGAGGCCAGAGGGAGGCCGATCCGATCGGATCTAACCGGACCAGAAAACGCAGGTCAGAAGCGTGATCGCGGATTAGTCGCAGGTCAGCGGCTTGCCGGTACCGGTGCAACCTGTACCAGTACGACCTGCCGTAGGCGGTCCTTGACATAAACGACGCTCTATCCAGTGTGCAATTCCGCCCCGGAACCGCACTGGATAGAGCGTCGTTTATGTCGAAGCCGGGTCGGCCTCACGCCCGGGGCAGGAGGCACGTGACCCGGGTGCCCTCGCCGCCGGAGGCGGCCCAGATGCGCCCGCCGTGGCGCTCGACGATCGACTTGGTGATCGCGAGCCCCAGGCCGGTGCCCTGGGCCGCCCGCTCCTGTGACCGGGTCGAGCGGAAGAACCGCTCGAACACGCTGTCGACCTCGTCGGTGGGGATGCCCATCCCCGTGTCGGAGACGACCAGGCGGGCGTAGCCGTCCTCGTCGTCGACGGTGACGTGTACGTGGCCGCCGGGCGGGGTGAACTTCAACCCGTTGTCGACCAGGTTGATCAGCACCCGCTCCAGCTGCGCCTGGTCGCCCAGCACCACCAGGTGCTCGCTGAGCAGGTCGACGGACAGCTCGACGCCCCGGGTCGCGCGGACGGTGGTCAGCGCCTCCAGCGCACCGCCGACGATAGCCCGCACGTGCACCGGCCGTGCGTTGATCTTCACGGCGCCGGACTCGATGCGCGACAGCATCAGCAGGTCCTCGATGAGCGCCAGCAGCCGCCGCGCGTTGCGTTCCACGGCGGCGATCAGGCGGGCCTGCGGGCCGCTGAGCGCGCCGGCGTCGCCGTCGGCCAGCAGTTCGATGTTGCCGAGGATGCTCGTGAGCGGCGTGCGCAGCTCGTGGGAGACGGTCGCGACGAGGTCGCTGCGGAAGCGGTCGAGCTCGCGCAGCCGGTCGGCGGCGGCGGTCTCCCGCGCCAGGGCGGCCCGCATGGCCTCGGCGCCGCGGCGTTCGCGGGTCACGTCGCGGGCCACGCTCAGATAGCCGGTCACCTCGCCCAGGTCGTCGCGGATCTCGGTGGTGGTCAGCACAACCGGCACGTGCGTGCCGTCCTTGCGCACGTACGTCCACTCCTGCGGGCCGATCTCCTCGGCCGGGCGGAACAACGCGGCACCGGGCGCGACGTCCATCGCCGCCGCCCGCTCGGCGAGCTCGTCCGGGTGGTGCCACAGCAGCGGCGACACCCAGCCGACGACCTCCTCGGCGTCGTAGCCGAGCATGCGTTCCGCGCCGGCGTTGAATACGGTCACCACGCCGTCGGTTCCGGTCGCGACGATCGAGTTGTCGGTGGCGGCGGTCAGCACGTGCGCGAGCGTCCGCTCCGCCTCGCGCTGGTCGGTGACGTCGACGCCGGTGACCACCACGTGGTTCGTCGAGCCGAGCGCGCTCGCCCGCCACCCCAGCGAGTGCCGCCGCCCGTCGACGAACGTCCAGTGGTTGTCGAAGGTGAGCGGGAAGTCGGCGGCGGTGATGCGGGCGAACGCCGCGCGGACCGTGCGCACGTCGGTGGCCGCGTGCTCGGGCGGCGGAACGACCTCGAAGAACAGCTGGCCGCGCACGTCGGCGGCGCGCAGCCCGGTCTGCTCCTCGCAGCGGCGGTTGAACGCGACGATCCGGCCGTCGCCGTCGAGCACGATCAGCAGGAGGGCGCTCGCGTCGAGCACGGCCGCGGTGAAGTCGCGCTCGCGGCCGGCGGCGGCCCGGGCGGACGCCGACCGCAGCACCAGCCGGTGCGTTGTCCACGTGACGGCGCCGGCCGCGCACAGCCACAGCGCGGTGAGCCGCAGGCCGGCCGGGTCGTCGAGCACCGGGGGAAGAAGGATCAGGGCCGCGAGCGCGAGGCCGCCCGCCAGTTGCCGTGCGCCGTGGTGCAGCGCGAACCAGAACACGGGGACCAGGACCAGCGGGCCGTAGCCGCTCGCCGGCTCCGACGAGCCGTGGTGGAGCAGTCCGAGGATGGCCATCGCGGCCACGGCCGGCGCCGCTGACGCGTCCGCTGGCCACCGTCTCCACGGAAGGAGCGCGACCGCCGCGACCGCCGCCGCGGTGAGCGCCAGCGCGAGCAGCAGCGGCACCGTGCGGACCGCCGGCGGTACCGGAGCGAGCGCCAGCGCGACCGCGACCACCGCCCCGAACGGCGCGAGCCGCCGCCACCTTCCGGCGGAGTCGAGGGGCCGCGTCACCCCGTCAGTATTGCGTCGAATGCCCGTTCGGGAGGCCGAATGAGCTTCGCTTGGCGATGTCGGGGGCGCGAGCCGCAAGCGGCTCACGCCCCCGACATCGGCCCGCCCTTCAACAGCTCACTCAGGGCCTCGACGGCCGACTCGCTGGGCGAGGCGGCTTCGCGGTTGGCCCTCTGCAGCTCCAGGTACACCTCTTCGCGGTGCACCTGCACCGAGCGCGGCGCCTTGATACCCACGCGGACGACATCCCCCCGGACGTCGAGCACGGTGACGACGATGTCGTCGCCGATCATGATGCTCTCGCCTGGGCGGCGGGTCAGCACGAGCACTGGCGCTCCCCCTTCGGGTAATCACCCCGAAATGGGCGATAAGCGCAGACTACCCGATTCAAGCCGCAGGCATGAGGACCGCCCGGACCGGCCAGCTGCCGCCGAGCACCAGTTGGCAGGCCGTCCGGTTGGACTCGTTGACGATGATCGGCGCCATCAGGTTGGCCGTCGACGACCCGGCGGTGTCGCCGGCGGTCACCACGAGCAGGATCGCCAGCTTGTCGGCGTCCTTCTCGGTCGCGCCCATCGCGGCCAGCGACTCGTCGTCGATCTCCGGCTCGTAGTTGGTGAAGAACGGCGCCGGCGGGACCACGAGGAACCTCAGGTCAGGGTCGCTGACCGAGGTAAGGGCGTACAGCACACCCTCGTCGTGGACCCGCACCAGGACGAACTGGTTGTGGTCCGGGAAACCCGGCATCGGCGACACGAACTCGAGCACCGGGATCTCGAGGTCCTGACTGGCGGTCTCGGCCATTTCCGCGGCCTTCTCGGAACGGGTTTTGACGCTGGGCATGATCTGTCTCCTTAACGGAGGAACTCGACGAGACTGGGTTGGACCACACGTGCCCCGGCGGCGAGTGCCGCCTGGTACGCGGTCTGCTGGAGCTGAAGCTCGGTAATGGTCTGGGGCAGGTCGATGTCCTCCACGTCGCTCAGGGACTGGGTGACGTTCAGGGCCATGTCGTCGGCCGCCTGACGCATCCGTTCCAGCTGGTTTGTTCGTGCACCGACGGTGGACAGACCATTACGAATCGTAGCGGCTCGGGAGTCGAGCCGATCCAGTTCCACCTTCAGCGCGTCCGGGTCGTTCTCCAACTTGGTGGCGATCTCCGACAGGACGTTGAAGATCGAGTCGTTGCCGTCGCCGAACACGGCCCTACCGTCCACGTTCACCGCCACCTTGGTGTTGGTACCCACCGTGCGGAGCACCTGGACACTGTCTCCGGTGAACCCGCCCGCCTTCGGGAAGGCCTCCGTCGACGCTCCGGTGCCGCCGAACACCGGCCGGTTCAGGTAGGACGTGTTCGCCTCGCTGCGGATCGCCTCGCTGAGCTCACGGATCTCCGCGGCGAGGGCGTTGCGTGACTCCTGGCCGTTGCCCGCCGACATGCCCTGCAGCACCAGGCTGCGGGCCCGGGTGACCTTCTCGTCGACGCCCTGCAGGGCGCTGTCGGCGACGTTGAGCCACGCGATGCCGTCGTCGGCGTTGCGCTTGTACTGCTGCTGCTGAGCCAACGACGACCGGAGCTCCATCGACGAGACGGTGCCGCCCGGCGAGTCGGACGGCCGGTTGATCTGCTTGCCGCTCGACAGCCGCTGCTGCGTCTCGTTGAGCCGGTTGACGTTGTTCTGCAGGTTGGCAAGGACGTTCTTGGCGATCGAGCCGTGGGTCACCCGCATCCGTCATCACATCCTGTTGATCAGCGTGTCGAGCATCTCGTCGATCGTGGTGATCACCCGCGCCGCGGCCTGGTACCCACGCTCGAACTGGACGAGGTTGGTCATCTCCTCATCGAGGTTCACCCCCGACTCACCGGCCCGTTGGGCATCGACCTCGTTGACGATGCCGTTCTGGATCTCGACCCGGCGGTTCGTCGCCTGGGTCTGCACGCCGAGGTCCACGACCATCCGCTTGTAGCGCTGGTCCGGACCGTCCGGTTCCTTGGCCAGGTCGGCCATCCGGTCGGCGTTGGTGCCGTCCTTGGCGCCGGGTGCGGCGCCGTAGTCGGCGATGGCGAGGTCCTTGAGATCGCTGATCTCCATGCGGATGTTCGACGCGTTCACCGGGTCGGCCGAACCCGACCCGAAGTACGCGCCGCCGCGGACGCCGGCGTCGGTCTGCCCCTGCGCGTGCACCGTGTTCACGGTGTCGGCCAGGTCCTTGGCGACCTCGTCGAGCCGCTTGCTGTACGTCGGCAGCGTCGAGTTCAGCGTCTCCAGGGCGGCACCCAGCTTGCCCGCCGAGGTGGCGACCTTCGGGTTGTTCCCGTCGGCCCACCGCACCTCGACGAAACTGCCGAGCTTCGCGTCACCGATGTCGTGCGCGCCCGTCGGTTCCTGGAACTGGCGGCTGGTGCTGCCGAGCACGAGGAGCGAACCGCCCACCTGGACGTCGACGGACCCGTCGGGCCGGTCGTGCACGGTGCCGCCGGTGAGCTCGACCAGCTTCATGACCGCGAGGTCGCGCTTGTCGGCCAGGTCGTTCGCCGGCTGGCCGATGTTGCTGTTGGACACGACCGCCTGGTTGAGCTCGGCCACGGTCCGCGCGGTCGCGTTGACCTCGGTGACGAGCGCGTTCAGCTGTTCGTGGGCCGTGTTCCACACCGACTCCATCTGGCCGGAGGCGTTGCGGATGGTGTCGGCGACCACCGTCGACCGCACCACCAGCGCGGACCGCGCGGCCTGGTCGTCGGGCTTGTTCGCCACGTCGGCGAACGCGTTCCACATCTCGCCCAGCTGGGCCTGCAGCGCGTTCTCCCCGGGCTCGGCGAAGGCTGCCTCGATGCGGCCGAGGGTCTGCTGGGTGCCCTGCAGGTAGGCCTGCTGGCCGTGCTCGACGCGTCCGCGGCTCTCCAGGAACGCGTCGCGCAGGCGCTGGACGTTGTCGATCATCACGCCGTCGCCGACGGGCCTCGCCTGCGCGTGCACGCCGGGCACCGACGGTCCGCCGATCTCGGTCAGGTTGACGCGTTGACGGGTGTAGCCCTCGGTGTTGACGTTCGCGATGTTGTTGGCCGTCACCTCCATCGCGCGCTGGTTCGCGTGCAACGCGGTGAGTGACGCGGAAATGCCGCGGAAAGTGCTCATTCAGACCGCCTGGTCGAGAATCCGGGTCCGGGGGGCGGCGGCGACGGTCTCGCCGCGCGGGTTGTAGGTCTCCACCGAGCCGACGAAGGCGAGCATGGTCTCGCGCACCGCCCGTTGGCCCGAGGTCAACAGGTCCCTGTTGGTCTCGGCGATCGCATTGACCTCCGACGCGAGGGCCAGGAACGCCTTGCGGTGCTCGCGGAGGAGGTCTCCCCAGGGTGCGGGGGCGTGGTCGGCGAGCTGGCCGAGGCTGGCGTCGGGTCCGAGGCCGAGCTGGGCACCGATGACCTCGACCTCCGCGGCGCGCACGACCTCGGTGCGGCGGATCTGGTCGAGGACGACTTCCACCTCACGGGTCGCATGGGCCAACCACCGGCCCCGACCGCTCGCGAGGATCAGCTGCTCCTCCTCCAGCTTGAAGAGGAGCAGTTCGAGCATCTCCCGTTCCCGCCACAGGATGCTCGACAGGTCTGACAGGCCCACCTGCTGCCCCTTCCGTCAGCGCAACGCCTGGAGCGGTGCGTTGCCTCGCCATTCGTCGGTCATCCGCGGCACCTGAGGTTTTCGGTGCCAGCGCGAGACGACGGCAACTCGACTGCAACTGTCAGTGACCCTTCGGTGCACCCAGAGCGACAGACGCTCGTACCTGGCCAGCTTGACGGGCGGACACACCTCCGACCTCCGCCGCGCGGCTGCCGCAGTCCGAACAGCCACATCGCCTGCGAAGAGGTCGCCGTGAGTCTTTCCGCCGCACCCGCACCGATCGCCAAGCCCTCGGTCGACGAGCTCGTCCGCAGCCACCTGCCGCTGGTCGGGCACCTCGTCCGCGAGATGCTCAGCCGCCTCCCCTCCCACGTCAGCCGCGAGGACCTCGTCTCCGCCGGCATGGCGGCGCTGGCGACGGCCGCGCAGAACTTCGACGCCGGGCGCGGCATCCCGTTCGGCGGGTTCGCCACCACGCGCATCCGCGGCGCCCTGCTCGACGAGCTGCGCGGCCTCGACTGGGCCAGCCGCTCGGTGCGCAGCCGCGCCCGCAAGCTGGAGACCGCGCAGCAGCAGCTGACCGCGACGCTGGGCCGCACGCCCACTCCGGCCGAGCTGGCCGAGGCGATGGGCGTGGCGATCGACGAGATCAAGGCCGTCGACGAGGACGTGCAGCGCGCGGTGGTCCTGAGCCTGCAGGGCTTCGCCGCCGGCACCGCCGAGGACCTGGTGCCCGAGCGCACCGCCGGCCCCGAGGACCTGCTCGTGCACCGCGAGAAGGTCGGCTACCTGCACAACGCGATCGCCGCGCTGCCCGACCGGCTCCGCCGCGTCGTGGAGGCGTACTTCTTCCAGGAGCTGCCGATGGCCGACATCGCCGGCGAGCTCGGCGTCACCGAGTCACGGGTGTCGCAGCTGCGCGCCGAGGCGCTGATCCTGCTCCGCGACGGGCTGAACGCCCACCTGGACCCCGACCTCGTGTCCGGCCCCGACCGGCCGGGCGGCTGCGTGGCCCGCCGCCGCGAGGCCTACTACGCACAGATCACGGCGCACGGCGATCTGCGCAGCCGGCTCTCGTTCACCGACAGCCACGGCCTTCCCCTCACCCGCACCGCGTAGACCCGTTGCCTTTTAACGGTTGCTGACCGGTTGCGACCTGGTTTTCCCAATATTTCTCGGGAAAGTTCCCTAAGAACCGGGCCCGCGGGCCCGATGTGACAGTCGACCGGCCCCACGGATGGAGCCGGCGAAGAGAGCCTCTCAAGGAAGAAGGAACCCAATGGCCCTCCGTATCAACCAGAACATCGCTGCTCAGAACGCCTACCGGAACCTGTCCGTTTCCGACGGTCAGATGTCCAAGTCGCTCGAGAAGCTGTCGTCGGGTTTCCGGATCAACCGGGCGGCCGACGACGCCGCGGGCCTCGCGATCAGCGAGGGTCTGCGGAGCCAGGTCGGCGGTCTCAAGACCGCCGTCCGCAACGCCCAGGATGGTGTGAGCGTTGTGCAGACCGCTGAGGGTGCCCTCCAGGAGGTGCACAGCATTCTTCAGCGCGGTCGTGACCTGCAGGTGCAGGCCGCGAACGGCAGCAACAACCAGACCTCCCTGGACGGCATCAACTCGGAGCTCAACTCCCTCGCGGACGAGATCGAGGCGATCGGCACCCGTACGGACTTCAACGGCGTCAAGCTGCTCAACGGCTCGGCGAACCTGAAGTTCCAGGTGGGCGCCAACAGCAACGACCAGGTGTCGGTCGACCTGACCGGCGTCGACCTGGCCGGTGCCGCTGGCGCGCTGCGCACCGCCGCTGGTGCGAACACGGGTGGCGTCGGTGACACCACTCAGATCGACCTGATCAACACGGAGATCACCGACATCTCTGGGGCGCGCGCCAAGATGGGTGCGTCGCAGAACCGGCTCGAGCACACGATCAACTCGCTGTCGGTCGCGGTGGAGAACATGAGCGCATCCGAGAGCCGGATCCGGGACACCGACATGGCACAGGAGATGATGTCGTTCACGCGCAGCCAGATCCTGTCCCAGGCCGGTACCGCGATGCTGGCTCAGGCCAACCAGGCTCCGCAGAACGTTCTGCAGCTGCTCCGCTAATCCGAGCGGTAGCAACGACAGTCAGCGACGACAACTCAATACACAACTGAATGGGCGGGCGGTCGGCGACATCGCCGGCCGCCCGTTCTCATTGCCAGAACCACCCATGGAGGGGAGCCACCATGACGTCGAGCATCGACGGACTGGTCAGCGGCATGGACACGACCAACATGATCAACCAGCTCATGCAGGTCGAAGCCGTTCCCCAGAACCAGCTCAAGAACAAGATCTCCGTACAGAACAAGGCGGTCACGGCGTACCAGGGCGTCAACACGAAGCTCGCCGCGCTCGCCACCGCCGCGAAGGCGGTGGGTTCCGCCGAGACGTGGGGCGCGGCGAAGTCGACCTCCTCGTCGGACGCCGCGATCGTCACCGCGAAGGCCGGCACGCCGACCGGGTCGCTGAGCTTCACCATCGACTCCGTCGCCGCGACCCACACACAGACCTTCAAGGACGTCACCAAGGCCGTCGGCTCGACCACCGACGCGAACACCGCGCCCGTCATGACCGGCAGCTACATGAAGGTGCTGCTGAAGGACGGCAGCGAGGTCGACGTGACGCCGGAGAACGCGTCGCTGCAGTCGGTGGTCAACACCATCAACAACACCGCCAACGCCGCCTACAGGGCCGCCGCGGTGCAGATCGCCCCCGGCAAGTACACGCTGCAGCTCACCGCCACCGAGCCGGGCGCGGCGAGCGCGTTCGCCACCAAGGCCGCCGGCGGCGCCTACATGCCCGACGGCATCGACCTGCTCGGCGCCGTCAGCACCACCACCAAGGGCTCCGACGCGAAGCTGACCATCGGCGACGACGCCCTCACCGGCTACACGGTCACCTCGGCCAGCAACACGTTCAACGACGTGCTGCCCGGCATGTCCATCACGGTCACCAAGAAGCAGACCGACACCCCGGTCACCATCGGTGTCGCCAACGACGCGAACGCCGTCGCCGACAAGGTCGCCGCGTTCGTCGAGGCCACCCAGGCGGCACTGACCGAGATCAGGACCGCGACCGCGACGAAGACCGGCGGCAACGCCACCGCCGGCGCCCTGCCCGGTGACGCCGCGCTGCGCGGCCTCGGCCAGGAGATCCTCGGCGCGGTCGCCGGTGGCGCCGGCTCGCTCGGCAGCCTGTCGGCGGTGGGCGTCAACCTCGACAAGACCGGAACGCTGAGCTTCGACCGCGACAAGTTCCTCGCCGCGTTCGAGGCCGACCCGGCCAAGACGCAGGCCTACTTCGACAAGTACACCGAGAAGCCGCACGCCAAGGCGAACCCGAACGCGTTCGAACCCGGATGGGACACCGCCGAGGGGATCGCCCGCAAGCTCCAGACCATCAGCGTCACGGCGACCGAAGGCGTCCTCCTGCCCACCGACCCGACCGGAACCATCAAGCAGGGCACGCTGGGCGGCATCATCCAACGCCGCAACGAGACCATCAAGGGCCTCAACGACCAGGTGGCCGCCTGGGACACCCGGCTGGAACTGCGCAAGGAGAACCTCCAGCGCCAGTTCTCCAACCTGGAGGTCGCGCTGAGCAAGATGCAGCAGCAGTCCAGCTGGCTGGCCGGTCAGTTGGCGGGCCTCGGTTAACCACGAGACAGCAAGGGACAACATTCGATGACCGTTCCGAACCCGGCGATGCGCGAGCGCTATCTCGCCGACTCCATCGCCACCGCTCCCCCGGCCAAGCTCCTGGTGATGCTGTACGACCGGCTCGTGCTCGACCTCAACCGGGGCGAGGAGGCGCTGCGGGCCGGCGACCGGGTGACGGCGTCGAGCCACCTCATCCACGCACAGGACATCGTGCTGGAACTGCGCACGTCGCTGAAGCTCGACGCCTGGGAGGCGGCGAACGGCCTGGCGCAGCTCTACACGTTCGTGCTCACCGAGCTCATCCACGCCAACATGAACGGCGACATCAAGCGGGTGTCGGACTGCCGCGGGCTCATCGAGCCGCTGCGCGACAGCTGGCGGGAAGCCGCGATGTCGACGGCGGCGCCGGTAGCGGCCTCCTAGGCGAGCGATGGAGCGCCCCGGGAGCTGGCGGACCGCGTGGGTCGCGGCCCTCGACGCTCTGGACGCCGACGTGGCGCGGGTGGAGGCGCTGATCGCCGACGCGCAACGCGTCCGCGACCTGCCGCTGGCCGACCCGTGGACGCCGCCGCCCGGACTCGGGCCGCTGCCACTGGACCTCAAGCCGCGCGCCGACGCGATCCTGACCCGCCAGCTGAACGCCACCCGGGAGCTGGCCGTGGCGATCGCGGCGAACCGCAAGCAGGCGGCGTTCGCCGCGAAGGTGGAGCAGGGGTACGGAAAAGCACCACCGACGTATGTCGACCGCGCCATGTAGAAGCAACGGCCCCCCGGCACGAACCGGAGGGCCGTTTGCCGTTGCGGGCAGTGGAATCGGGCAGACCAAGGCCCGGCAACCAATTCGCACCCGGACGGAACCGACCGGGTGTCCGGTTCGGCGGAGGATACAACCGGTTGGCAACCGGAACGCACTCGGCACGCCGGGCGAATTTCCGATAGTGGTTGTTGAGAGCACGGATCGCTCGGCACCGGCCACGGACTGGCACCCTCCTCGCGAGAAGGAGTTCGTCCGTGCTCGACGACATCACATCGGTCACCGCGCACACGGCACTCAACGGCCTCGCCATGCGCCAGCGCGTCACCGCCGACAACATCGCGAACCTGGAGACCCCGGGATTCCTGGCGGGACGCGTCTCGTTCGAGGACAACCTCCGGGAAGCGGTGCGCGACGGCGAACCGGCCGCGACGAGGTTCCTGAACCAGCGCTCGCTGGAGCCCACGCGGGTCAACGGCAACAACGTCAACCTCGACCACGAGACGCTGACCCACATCGACACGAACCTGCGCTACCAGCTGATGCTGCGCGTGATCGACGGCAAGATCTCGACGCTGCGCACGGCGATGGGCAGTGGGGCATGAGCGAGCCCTGCGAGCGAATCATCAGCACAGTGCTTGGCGAATGCCTCGCGGAGCGCAGCGGAGCGACAGCATGAGTGGAATCTTCGGCGTTCTCGGGATCTCCGGTACCGGGCTCACGGTGCACCGGAAGTGGCTCGACGCGGTCAGCGACAACATCGCGAACATCAACAACGTCACCAGCACGAGCAACGACGCCTTCCAGGCGCGCTACATCATCGCCCGGGCCGTCGACTACGGCCGGGGCACCGAGGGCGCGGAGGTCGGCGGCGCGGTGTTCTCCGGCAGGACCCAGGGGAAGCTCGTCTACGAGCCCGACCACCCGCTCGCCGACGAGAACGGCAACGTGCGGTACCCGGACATCAACCTCGGTGACCAGATGGGCAACCTCATCATGGCGCAGCGCGGATACCAGGCGAACCTCGCGGTCGTCGACCGCGCGCGTGAGGCGTACCAGGCGGCACTGCAGCTCGGGAGGGCGTAGACCATGAGTATCGAACCGATCGGTCCCATCGGCGGGTTCGCCCCTATCAGCCCCATCGGCACCATGGGCGACATCGACGCCGCCGCCACCTCCACCGGCGGCCTGGACTTCGGCGCGCTCGTCTCGGGCGGCCTGGACAAGGTGCAGGCGATGCAGACGAAAGCCGACGGCCTCGCCATCGAGGCCGCCACCGGCCGTCTGCAGGACGTGCACAACTACCTGATCGCCGCCAACGAGGCCGGGCTCGCCGTGCAGCTGACGGTCGCCCTGCGCAACAAGGCCGTTGAGGCGTTCAACGAGATCATGAGGTTGCAGGCGTGAAAGGCCGGTTGGCCGCCGCTCTGCGGAGTGTCACGGGCAAGTTCGGCTCGTTCACGCCGGGGCAGAAGGCCGTCTCGATCGTCGCGGTCATCGCGATCGTGGTCGGTGGCTACTTCTTCGCCACGTGGGTGTCGAAGCCGACCTACGCGCCGCTGTACTCGAACCTCGCTGGCGCCGACGCCGCGGCCATCGTGGAGCAGCTCGACGCCGAGGGCGTGCCGTACGAGCTGACCGACGGCGGCAACACGATCCTGGTGCCCAAGGAGCAGGTCTACTCCCTGCGGCTGACCATGAGCGGCCAGGGCCTGCCGGCCGACACGTCGAACGGCGGCTACTCGATCCTCGACAACCAGAACGTGATGACGAGCGAGTTCATGCAACAGGTCGGCTACCGCCGCGCGATGGAGGGCGAGCTCGCCAACAGCATCAAGTCGATCGACGGCGTGACCGCCGCGACCGTGCACCTCGCGATCCCGCAGAAGGACGTGTTCACCGACGACCAGCAGAAGCCGACCGCCTCGGTGCTCGTCGCCACCGGTGCGGGCAAACAGCTCACGGAGGACCAGGTCCAGGCCGTCGTGCACCTGGTGTCGTCGAGCATCGAGGGGCTGGAACCCGGCGCGGTGACGGTCGTCGGCGCCGACGGCCGCGTGCTGTCGGCGCCGGGCGGGTCCGGTTCCGCCGGCGGCAGCACCGACTCGCGGGCGCGCGCGACCTCCGACTTCGAGTCGCGCATGAACGCGTCGGTGCAGCGGATGCTCGACCAGGCCCTGGGTGCCGGCAACGCGGTCGTGCAGATCAGCGCGGACCTCGACTTCGACAACACCGAGACCAAGAGCCGCAAGTACTCGGCCACCCCGAACATGCCGCCGGTCGCGGAGAGCACCAAGACCGAGAAGTACTCCAACGGCACGGGCGGCGCTCCGGTCGGTGGCGTGCTGGGCCCGGACAACGTCCAGGTACCGGTGAACGCCGACGGCACGGGTGCCAGCGGCGGTGGTTCGTACGAGCAGAGCGAGGCGACCCGCAACAACGCGGTCGACGTCACCGACGAGGTGCGGCGGTCGGCGCCCGGCGCGGTCAAGAAGCTCTCGGTCGCGGTGATGATCAACAGTGACGCGGTGCAGGGCGCCAACGAGGCACAGCTGCAGCAGCTGATCTCCTCGGCCGTCGGCCTGGACCCGACGCGGGGCGACACGATCGCGGTGAGCGCGTTGACGTTCGACACCAGCGGCGCCGAGGCCGCCCAGCGGCAGCTCGACCAGGCGAAGGCGGCCGACAAGAACGCGGCGCTCCTGTCGATGGTCAAGACCGGTGCCACGGTGCTCGGCGTGGTGCTGCTGATCCTGATCGCGCTGATCGGCAACCGCCGCCGCAACAAGAAGCTGAAGAAGATGCTGCAGGCCGAGATCGAGCGGTTCGAGGCCGAGCAGGCCGAGCTCGAGTCCCGTCAGATGGCCGCGCTCGCGGCCGGCACCGGCGCCGCCGGCGCCCTGACGGCCGGGCCGGCCGAGCCCGACGCCGAGCAACTGGCCCGGGCCGAGCGGTCCCGCGAGATCACGGCGCTCGTCGAGCGCCAGCCCGACGAGGTGGCCACGCTGCTGCGCAGCTGGTTGGCCGACCGGCGCGGCTGAACACCACCTGAAGACCTGAGCACGGAGAGGGGGACCGATGGCCGACGAGATGAGCGGGCTGCGTAAAGCGGCGGTGCTACTTGTTCAGATGGGCAAGGAAAACGCGGCCAAGGTGCTCGGGGAGATGCGCGACGCGGAGGTCGAGGAGCTCACCGCCGAGATCGTGCGCACGGGGTTCGTCGACGCCGACGCGATCGACAGCGTGGTCGACGAGTTCCACACGATGATGCTCGTGCAGCGGCACGTGGCGCAGGGCGGCATGGACTTCGCCCGCGAGATGCTGGTGCAGTCGATGGGCAAGGACAAGGCCGGCGAGATGGTCGACCGGCTCGCCGCGGTGTTCCGCGACCTGCCGTTCGCGTTCCTGGAGAAGGCCGACTCGCGGCAGCTGCTGTCGTTCGTGCAGGACGAGCACCCGCAGACGGTCGCGCTGGTGCTGGCGCACATGACCGCGTCGCAGGCGTCGCAGGTCCTCTCGGGCCTCGCGCCGGACCTGCAGGCCGACGTGGCCAACCGGATCGCGATGATGGACCGCACCTCGCCGGACATCGTGCGCCAGGTCGAGGCGACGCTGGAGCGCAAGCTCAGCTCCGTGCTGCAGCCGGCGGACCTGTCGAGCGTCGGCGGTCTGCAGCCGCTCGTCGACATCATCAACCGCTCCGACCGGGCGACCGAGCGGATGATCCTGGAGGGGCTCAGCGAGCGCAACCCCGAGCTCGCCGAGCTGGTACGGGCGCAGATGTTCGTGTTCGAGGACATCATCACGCTCGACGACCGCGCCATCCAGCTCGTGCTGCGGCAGGTCGAGAGCGGCGACCTCGCCGTCGCCCTCAAGGGTGTGCGCGAGGACGTGCGCCTGAAGGTCATGAAGAACATGTCGGAACGGGCGGCGGAGAACCTGTCCGAGGAGATCGAGCTGCTCGGCCCGCAGCGGCTCAAGACCGTCGAGGATGCCCAGGCCAAGATCGTCCAGAGCATCCGGGCGCTCGAGGAGTCGGGCCAGATCATGATCACACGGGGTGACGATGACGAGATGGTCGCCTGACGCCCGCAGCCACCGGGCGGTCGGCACGACGGGACTGGTACGCGACGCCGCGGCGCAGACCGCGCGGAGCGTCCGGTTCGACGCGGGCTTCGCGCAGCACGCCGCGCTGCCCGAGGACGTCGCCGCGCGGCTGCGCGCGGAGGCACAGGCCGCCGGCTACGCGGCCGGGTGGGCCGAGGGCCGCCAGGCGGCGGAGCTGGCGGCCCGGGAGGCGCGCGAGGCGTTCGCCGCCGAGGCGGCCGAGATCACCTTCGCGCAGGAGGAGAGCGCCCGGCGGGTGCTGGGTGCCCTCGCCGCGGCCGTCGACCGGTTCGAGCAACGCGCCACGCCGGCGGTCGAGGACCTCCAGGTGGAGCTGGTCGAGGCGGCGTTCGCGTTGGCCGAGGCCATCATCGGGCGCGAGCTCGCCACGGCCACCGAGCCGGGGCGCGACGCGATCGCGCGTGCTCTCGCGCTCGCGCCACCCGGGCGCGGGGCCGTCGCCCGGCTGAGCCCGACCGACGCGGCCACGCTGTCCGGCACCGCTACCGTCGACGGCCGCGAGATCCTGGTGGTCGCCGATCCGGCGCTGGCGCCCGGTGACGCGGTCGTCGAGTGCGACGCCAGCACCATCGAGTCCCGGGTGGCCGCCGCTGTCGAGCGCGCCCGCCAGGCACTGGAGATCGCGTGAGACTCCTCGACGTCATGCGGCCGGCGCTGCGGGTCGCCGCCCCCGAGGTCTTCGGACAGGTGACCTCGGTCGTCGGTCTGTCGGTGAGCGTCGGCGGCATCCGCGCCGCGGTCGGTGACCTCGTGGTCATCGACGAGCGGGTGCCGGCGGAGGTCGTCTCGATCGACGACGAGCAGCTCGCCTGCCTGCCCCTCGGCCCGCTGTCGGGCATCTCGGCCGGCGCGCGGGTGCGCAACACCGGCGGCCCGCTGCAGGTTCCGGTCGGCGACAGCCTGCGCGGGCGCATCCTCGACGGCCTCGGCCAGCCGATGGACGGCCGGCCGCTGCCGCCCGGTCTGCACTACGTGACGGTCGAGAACGTGCCGCCGAACGCGTTGGAGCGCAAGCTCGTCAACGAGCCGCTGCCGCTGGGCGTGCGGGCGCTCGACACGCTGATCCCGTGCGGCCGCGGGCAGCGCATGGGCATCTTCGCCGGCTCAGGCGTCGGCAAGTCCAGCCTCATGTCGATGATCACCCGGGGTACCGAGGCCGAGATCACCGTGGTGTGCCTGGTCGGTGAGCGCGGCCGCGAGGTACGCGAGTTCCTCGAGCACGACCTCGGCGCCGAGGGACTGGCGAAGGCCGTCGTGGTGATCGCGACGTCCGACCAGCCGCCGCTCGTGCGCCTGCGGGCCTGCTTCGTGGCGACCCGCATCGCGGAGTTCTTCCGCGACCACGGCAGGGACGTGCTGCTGCTGATGGACAGTCTCACCCGGGCCGCCATGGCCCAACGCGAGGTCGGGCTGTCGGCCGGCGAACCACCGGCGACGCGCGGCTACCCGCCCTCGACGTTCGCGATGCTCCCCCGCCTGCTGGAGCGTGCCGGACCCGGCGCGGTCGGCAGCATCACCGGCCTCTACACGGTGCTCGTCGAGGGCGACGAGCACAACGAGCCGATCGCCGACGCCGCACGGTCCATCCTGGACGGTCATATCGTGCTCGACCGGCGGCTGGCCACCTCGGGCCACTTCCCGAGCATCGACGTGCTGGAGTCGGTGTCGCGTGTGTCCGGCGCTGTCACCACTCCCGCGCAGCGGGCCGCCGCCACCGAGCTGCGGCGCCTGATGGCGGCCGGCCGCGAGGTGAAGGAGCTCGTCGAGATCGGCGCCTACGTTCCCGGCACCAACCCGCTCGCCGACCGCGGGCGTGCGCTGGAACCGAGCATCAACGGGTTCCTGCGCCAGGACATGACCGACCAGACCAGCGCGCACGACGCCTGGGTCGCGCTCGCCCACCTGCTCGCGGAAGGAGCAGCCTGATGGCCCTGTTCAAGTTCGCCGGCGTCCTACGCGCCCGCGTCGCACAGGAGAACGCCGCCAAGGCGGAGGTGGCCCGGTCGCGGTTCACCGCGAACGCCGCGATGGCCGAGGTGCACCGCCAGTCGGCGACCCTCGACCAGGCGGAGAAGGCCGACTACAGCACCGCCAACGCGCTCGCCGTGGCGATGGCCACCCGGCAGGCGATGGCGGCCGAGCTCGCGTTCGCGGTGGGTCAGGCCGAGGAGGCCGAGGTCATCGTCGAGAACCGCAAGGCCGATCTCGCCGCGGCGGCCCGCCAGCGCAAGGCGATGGAGAAGCTCGCCGAGCGGCACGCCGTCACCCGCCGCCACCGGGCGGAGGTGGCCGAGCGGGCCGAGGTCGACGACATCACCAACGCCCGCTACACGCAGAGCCAGCGCAACCAGCGGAAGGACCGCCACTAGACATGGGTGTCTCGGATGTGATGAGCCGCATCGCGCAGCTGCAGGGCCAGCTCGCGGTCACCCGGAAGCCGGCGACGGCGTCGGGCGAACAGTTCGCGGCGACGCTGCAGTCCACAATGGAGGGTGACCGCGCGGAGAAGGCCGTCAGCCGCGCCATCGGCGCCGCCGCTGTGCCGGTCGCAGTGGGCGCCCGCCCGGCGAACCTCGTCGCCGCCACCGGCCTGAGCGGTGCGGTGTCGGGGATCCCGTACGCCGATCTGTTCAACGCCGCCGGCGCGAAGTACGGCATCTCGCCGCGGCTGCTCGCCGCGGTCGCGAAGGTCGAGTCGAACTACGACCAGCGCGCGGTCAGCCCCGCGGGCGCGCAGGGCCTGATGCAGATCATGCCGTCGACCGCTCGTGGCGCCGGTGTCGACGCGTTCGACCCGGCGCAGGCCGTCGACGGCGCGGCCCGCATCCTCAAGGCGAACCTCAAGGAGTTCGGATCCCTCGAACTCGCGCTCGCCGCCTACAACGCCGGCGGCGGCGCGGTGCGCAAGCACGGGGGCATCCCGCCGTACGCGGAGACGCAGGCGTACGTGCCCAAGGTCAAGGCGGCGCTCGCCGCACTCGGAGGCTGACCCATGTCGATGCCGATCACCTTCGCGGCGCCCGCCGCACCGGTCTCCCCCGCCGCCGCGGGCGCGTCGGAGGCCACCGACTCGGGCTCGCTCTTCGGCTCCGTCCTCAGTGGACTGTCGAGCGGCGCCGACGGCTCCCACGACAGCGACGCCACCGAGGAGTCGCTGGAGGCGATGGCCGCGGCCACCGCGGCGCCGTTCGGTGGCGCGCTGCTCGTCGGGCTCAATCTCCCGATCGGAGACGCGCGAGCGCTCCCCCCGGCGACGGAGTCCACCGGTACGGCCGCCCCGTACGTGCCGGCCACGCCGACAGGCGGCACCGTGGTGCCGACGACGCTTCCGGGCAACCTCCTGCCCCTGCCGGCCGCGGGCCAGCCGACCATGTTCACGGTTCCCGGCCAACCCGCCGGTGCCCAGGGAACGCTGCCCGCCGGCGCGGCACCACCGCCCACCGCGGCGGCCGCACCGTCCACTGTGGTGGCACCGGTGCCCGGCGCCGGTACACCGTCCACACCGGGCCCGGTCACCGCCCCCGCGCCGACCGCCGTTCCGCTGGCCTCCGCTGTGCCCGCCACCGTGCCCGCCACCGTGCCCGCCGCCGTGCCCGCCGCCGTGGCCGCCGCACCGGCCGCGCAGGCCGCGGGAGCCGCCGCCGCGGCCGGGCTCACCGGCGCACTCGCCGGCTCCGTGGCGGGAACCACCGCTTCCGGCGTACCGGTGCCCGGCGCTCCGGGCGTCGCGGCGCCGGAACCGGTCAGCCGTACGGCCGGGGTGCCGGGGTCCGCGACGTCCACAGTGGACGCGGGTGTTCCGGGCGGGTCCACCGCGGAGACGGCGGTGCGCCAGGGAACGGCGTTCGCCGACACCGCACCGGGGCAGGACCACGGCGACGGTCAGCTCACCCGCGGTCCCGAGCAGGCGTGGATCCCGACGCTGGCCGCGGCCCGCGCGGACAGCGCCGCACCGACCACCTCGGCGGCACCGGCTCCGGCGCCCACCCCGGACCTGCCGCCGGCGGCACAGCTCGCGTTGCGGCTGGCGCCGTTGCGGGCCGGACCCGACGGCACCCACCAGCTCACGATCCTGTTGAACCCGGAGGAGCTGGGGCCGGTGAGCGTGACGGCGACCGTCAAGGGCGACCAGCTCTCGGTTCAGCTCACCGGAGCCACCGACGTCGGCCGCGACGCGCTGCGTGCCGCCCTGCCGCAGCTCGAACGCGACCTGCGCGACGGCGGCTTCGCCACGCTGACCCTCAACGTACGCGAGGCGCCGCAATCCGACCCGCTGCGGCCGGCCTGGGCGCAGAGCGCCGCGCAGGCGGTGCCGGGCACCGCGCCCGGCACCGCACCGGCGACCGGGCCGGGAGCCGCGGCGGCAACCGCCGCGCAACCCGTACAGGCCACCCAGCCCGCGCCGCACCACACGGCGCAACCGGCACAGGCGACCGCACCGACCGCACCGGCCTCACCGGTCACCGCCACTGCAACCAACTACGCAACCGACGGGACCGCGACGACAACCGCGGGCGCCAAGACTGACGGTCAGCCGATCGGACAGGTGGTGCAACCGGACGGCACCGGCCCGATCCGGCGGGACGACGCCACCGGGCAGTACAGTCCGGCCGTCGCCGCGGCGGCGCAGTCGTCCACCGCGCAGTTCGGCGGCGGACAGCAGTCGTCGCAACAGCCGTCACAGCAGTCGTCACAGCAGTCGACCCAGCTGGCGTTCGGGCAGCCGGGCGGTCAACCCGGGCAGCAGCAGCCGCACCACCCGGGCCTCGCCGGGCAGCACCAGCAGCACGGTGGACATCAACCGGACACCGACCCCGGAACCGCGCGGCCGACCGGCCACAGCGGTCCCGGCGAACCCGATCCGCGGGCCGCCGAACACCGCACCGCCGCCGACCGGGCGGCGACCCGTTCGGTGGACCTCCAGGTCTGACCCACCCGACTGGAAGGAGACGCGATGAGCTCGCCGATCTCTGGATCGACCGAACTGCCGCCGACCGTGCCGACGATCCCGGCGACGCCCGGCACCGAGCCGAAGCCGGACCCGAACGCGAAGTCGAAGACCCAGATGGACAAGGACCTGTTCCTGAAGCTGCTCGTGGCGCAGCTGAAGTTCCAGGACCCGTCCAAGCCCACCGACACGTCGCAGTTTCTCTCCCAGACGGCGCAGTTCACGATGGTCGAGAAGCTCGAGGAAGTCACCAAGCAGCAGCAGGAAATGATCACCGCGCAGCTGATGACCAGCGCGACGGGCCTGATCGGCAAGACCGTGACCTACACCGGCATCGACGGCAAGGAAGCCACCGGCGTGGTCACCGCCACCACCATCGGCAGCAACCCGCACCTCAAGGTCGGGAACACGGATGTTGCGCTGTCCTCGGTCAAGGAAGTCAAGAACCCACCGGCCGCCAGCGGGAACCCCGCGGCCAAGTAGCACCCCTTGAACGCTCTGCTTTTTCACGAAAGGCAACATCCGACATGCTGCGTTCACTCTTCACCGGCATCAGCGGTCTGCGCACGCACCAGCAGATGATGGACGTCACCGCGAACAACATCGCGAACGTCAACACCACCGGTTTCAAGTCGTCGTCGGCCATCTTCCAGGACACGTTGAGCCAGATGGTCACCGGCGCCGGCGCGCCGCAGGCCGGCAACGGCGGTACGAACCCGTCGCAGATCGGCCTCGGTGTGCAGCTGTCGGCCGTCACCACGAACTTCACCCAGGGCTCGACGCAGGTGACCGGCCGCAGCACCGACATGATGATCAACGGTGACGGCTTCTTCGTCGTCGACAACAAGGGCGAGCAGATGTACACCCGCGCGGGCGCGTTCTCGTTCGACGCCGACGGCCGCCTGGTGAACCCGCAGGGCATGGTGATGCAGGGCTGGGGCACGAACGCGGCCGGCTTGGTCGACACCAAGTCGGTGCCCGGCGACGTGACGCTGCCGATCAGCACGCTGCGCCCGCCGCGGGAGACCGACAGCACGATCTTCGCCGGCAACCTGCCGAAGAACGCGGCCGACGGCACCGAGATCACCACGTCGGTCAAGATCTACGACCAGGCCGGTGCCGAGAAGACGCTGTCGGTCACGTTCACCAAGGACGCGGCCCCGGCGACCACGTGGCAGGTGTCGGCGACCGACACGGCCACCCCGCCGAACACGGTGACCGGCTCGGTGGACCTCGGCGCCAACGGCGCCAACGCGCACAACACCGTGCTCACCATGCCCATCGCAGACTCCGGCAACAGCATCACCATCGACCTGACCAGGGTGACCGGCTTCGCCGGCCAGAACACCGTCGCGCCGCAGCAGCAGAACGGCTCCGGGATGGGTTCGCTGTCCTCGTTCAGCATCTCCAAGGACGGCCTGCTGGTGGGTGTGTTCTCCAACGGCCAGAAGCAGACGCTGGCGCAGCTCGCGATGGCGAACTTCAACAACCCGCCGGGCCTGGAGAAGGCCGGCGAGTCGGTGTACCGCGCGTCGGTCAACTCCGGTGAGGCCCAGCTCGGCACCGCCGGCAGCGGCGGCCGCGGCTTCCTGCAGGGCCAGGCGCTGGAGATGTCCAATGTGGACCTGGGACAGGAGTTCACCAACCTGGTCGTGTCCCAGCGCGGTTTCCAGGCCAACTCCAAGGTGATCACGACCGCGGACGAATTGCTCCAAGAGCTCGTGAACATGAAGCGATAACCCGCCGATAAGAGGACACGAGAGGCCGCCCGGACGTGATTGGGACGGAAGAAGGACAACCGTGATACTCCTGACCCGCCTGGGCGGCCCCGTATTCGCCCTCAACCCCGACCTGGTCGAGCGGTGCGACTGCACGCCCGACACGGTCATCACGCTCGTCGACGGCAAGAAGTACCTCGTCGCCGAGTCGCTGCCGGAGGTCATCAGCCTCATCCGGCAGTACCGCGCCACGGTGATCGCCGACGCGCAGCACATGGCCGGCGACCCGTCGCTGGCGGCGCACAACCCGCCGCAGTCCGCGGCACGCCCCCGCCCCGCCGCCGACGGCGGCGAACAACCCACCACCGACGCTGAGCCGACCAATGTCGTCCAGCTGCACCCCAGGGAGCGTTGATGGATCCGGCCAGCATCATCGGCATCGTCGCGGCGTTCGGCGCCGTCTTCACGCTGCTGATCCTCGAAGGTGGCAGCATCGGCGAGATCCTGCTGCCCGCGCCGCTGATCCTCGTGTTCGGCGGCACGCTCGGCGTCGCCCTCGCCGGCGGTCTGCTCAAGGACATGACCGGCATGTTCGCCTCCCTGAAGGGTGCGCTGCTGACCAAGATCCAGCCGCCGGACGCCCTGCTCGACGACATCGTCAAGCTGGCCGAGAAGGCGCGCCGCGAGGGTCTGCTGGCACTCGAGGACGGCATGAAGGACGTCGAGAACGAGTTCCTGCGCAAGGGACTCCAGCTCGCGGTCGACGGCACCGACCAGGACGAGCTGCAGGACATCCTGGAGGCCGAGGTCGAGGCGAAGCGCAAGCAGGACAAGGTGAACGCGAAGATCCTCGCCGACATGGGCGCGTACGCGCCGACGGTCGGCATCGTGGGTACCACGCTGGGTCTGATCAACGCGCTGTCCAAGCTCGACCAGCCGGAGCTGCTCGGTCACCTCATCGCCGCGGCGTTCGTCGCGACGCTGTGGGGTCTGCTCTCGGCGAACCTCATGTGGCTGCCGTTGTCGGCGAAGGTCAAGCGCCTGTCGGAGTACGAGGCCACCCAGATGGAGCTCGTCATCGCCGGCATCGTGAACATCCAGTCGGGCGCGAACCCGCGCCTGGTCGGCCAGAAGCTGCGCAGCATGCTGCCCCCCGGCACCGCGCCCGCTGAGGACAAGAAGGCCGCGTGAGCGCTGTAGCGGAGCGGAAGCGCTCACGCGGCGCTCCTGTGCGGGATTTCGGCGGGAGGGCTTAAGCATGTCGGGTGGGCACGGCAAGGGGAAGCGGCACAAGAAGCATCCCCCGCACGAGGAACATGAGAACCACGAGCGCTGGCTGGTCAGCTACGCCGACATGATGACGCTGCTGATGGTGCTGTTCATCGTGCTGTTCGCGATGAGCCAGGTCGACGCCGACAAGTTCGTGAAGCTGAAGGCCGGTCTCGCGGCCGGCTTCGGTGCCGAGAACGTGGCTCTCGAAGGGCGCGGCAGCCAGCTCCAGGAGGCGGAGCCCGACTCCCAGCCGTTCGATCCCGGCTCCAAGGTCGGCCAGCCCGTCGACCCGGCGGAGGCCGCCGCGGAGGACGAGGAGCTGAAGAAGGTGATCGCCGACGCCGACCGCGCCAAGCAGAGCCAGATGGCGCAGCGCGCCGAGACCGAGGCCGACAAGCTCCAGGAGATCCAGAAGAAGCTCACCGCCGAGCTGGAGGCCAAGGGCCTGGCGAACAACGTGCGGTTCACCATCGACGAGCGGGGCCTGGTGGTCACGATCGTCACCAGCTCGGTGATCTTCGGCGGCGACAGCGCGGAGCTGCAGGCCGGCGGCCGCGGCATCCTCGACTCGATCGGGCCCACCATCGCCGCCCTGCCGAACAAGATCCAGGTGGACGGGCACACGAACCAGCTTCCGGTGCAGACGCGGAACTACCCGAGCGGCTGGGAGCTGTCGTCGGCCCGTGCCTCCAGCGTGGTGCGGTACCTCATCGACCGGTTCGGCCTCCCCGCGATCCGGATGAGCGCCGCCGGCTACGCCGACACCCGGCCGCTGCTGGACCCGGGCGACCCGCAGGCCGCCACCGTCAACCGCCGGGTCGAGGTCGTCGTGATGTCGTCCCTGCCGCCCAACGAGGCCGCCCTGCTCCCCAGCGCCGCCGGCGACCCTGACTAACCACGGAGGACACGTTTCATGGCCAAGGACAAGGCGGCGGCCCCTGCCGACGGCGAAGCGCCGAAGAAGAGCAAGAAGATGCTCATCATCATCATCGCCGCGGTGGTCCTGCTCGGCGGTGGCGGTGCCGGCGCGTACTTCATGTTCTTCAAGAGCAGCGGCGAGAAGGAGGAGGTCGTCTACGAGCCGGGTGCGGTGGTCGCCCTGGACTCCATCACGATCAACCTCGACGACGGGCACTTCCTCAAGGTCAGCATCGCCCTGCAGGTGACCGCCGACGCCGCGCACGAGCCCGACGGCAGCCAGGCCCTGGACCTCATGATCACCCAGTTCAGCAACAAGTCGGTCGCCGAGCTGTCGACGAACGAGGGGCGCGAGGCGCAGAAGAAGGAGCTGGTGGAGAAGATCAAGAAGGCGTATCACGAGGAGGTCTACGACATCTACTTCACCGAGTTTGTGATGCAATGACCCGGTTGCCGGGTTAGTGAGCTATTTTGTCGGATGATGAGATACATCCGGTGTGACGCGCGGCTCCGGTGGCTCCCCTGAGGCCACCGGAGTCCGGCGTGTCGGGGCCAGCCCCGTGCGAAGGGCATCCGGACGGACTTTTCTTAACCCGGCAAATGGGCTGCCGATGGGCCGACTGTGAGCAATTCGGCGCCTAAGACCGGCACCCGGTCGGCCGGGCGGGGCAACCGGCGCGCCAAGTCCGCCGGGCCGGAGAAGTACGACTTCCGGCGCCCGACGAAGCTCGCACGGGAGCACGTCCGCACGCTCCAGGTCGCCTACGAGACGTTCGCGCGGCAGTACACCACTCTGCTCACGAGTACCCTGCGCGCCGTCTCACAGGTCAGCCTCCTGTCCATCGAGCAGGTCACCTACGACGAGTACATCGCCAGCCTCAACAACCCGACGTGCATGTTCATGATCGAGATGGAGCCGCTGCCCGGAGTCACCATCTTCGAGTTCTCCCTCACCACCGCGCTGGCATGGGTCGACCACATGCTCGGCGGTCCCGGCGGGAAACAGCCCCAACGACCACTGACCGACATCGAGGTCCCTCTGGTGAACAGCATGCTCGACCGGGTGTTCGGCGAACTCAGGTTCGCGTTCGAGCACATCGTCGAGCTGAGCGCGCCGAAGATCGTGGGGCTGGAGTACAACCCGCAGTTCGCGCAGAACGCCGCCGCGTCCGACGCGATGATCGTCACCTCGTTCGAGATGAAGGTGGGCAGCCAGGAGTGCGTCGCGACCATCTGCATGCCGTTCGCGTCGATCTTTCCGAAGCTCCGGCCCGACTCCGACGGCGTGGAGCTCACCGACGCGCAACGGCAGGCCCGCGACGCCGCCCTCCGGGCGATGACCGCGGGGCTGGGCAGCGCACCGGTGGAGGTCTCGGTGCGCTTCAACTCGGTGCTGATGACACCGCGCGACCTGGTGACGCTGCGCCCCGGCGACATCGTGCCGCTGGAGCACCCCGTCACCTCGCCGTTGGCGGTCACCTCCCACGGGGTCACGTTCGCGCACGCCGTCGCCGGTAGCTCGGGTAACCGCCTGGCCTGTCTCGTGGTCCCGCCGCCGAAGGAGGACTGAAACAGATGACCTCTGCGTTGACCGACGCGCGCGCGAGCGCCGCCGCCGAGGCGGCCGTGGGGCTGCTGCCCGCCCCCACGCCGCTCGCCGTGGGCACGCCGATCAACGAGCCGGTCGAACTCTTCGGTCAGGCGATCAGCGCCCGTTTCACCGGCTCCGCCCAGGGCGAGATCGCCGTGATGGTCGGGCCGGAGCTGGTCGGCGCGCTGGCACTGAGCCCCCTCGGCGCCCTGGACATCACGCAGGCGGTACGGCCGGCGCTGGAGGCGGCCGCGGCCACGCTCGGTCCGGTCGTGGTCGACCCGGGCGTCGAGGGCGATCCGGCGGTCGCCATGCAGAGCATCGTCGACGCGGGCGGGCTGCTGGTTCCGCTCGTCGACGAGGCCGCCGACAACGAGGTACGCGCGCTCATCGGTCTCGTCATCGACCGTCAGATCGGCGGGACCGGTAGAGCCGGCGTCGACGACGAGGACGTGCTGGAGGGCGACCTCGACGACGGCATGGACGGCATGGACGGCGTCGGCGCGGTGCCGGCCGGGTTCGCGCCCCTGACACCGGGACCGCGGGGAGCACCCGTGGTACGCGGCGGGCTCGAACTCCTGCACGACGTCGAGATGGAGGTCACCGCGGAGCTGGGCCGCACCCGCATGAGCGTGCGCGACCTGCTGTCGCTGGCGCCCGGCGCGGTGATCGAGCTCGACCGGCTGGCCGGCGGACCGGCCGACCTGCTCGTCAACGGCCGCCTGATCGCCCGGGGGGAAGTGGTGGTGATCGACGAGAACTTCGGCATCCGGATCACCGAGATCGTCGCATGATCGAAGTCGCGGTCAACATGTTCCTGGCACTGGTGGCGGTGCTGGGACTGATGTGGTTGCTCGCGAGGATGGCCCGGCGCCCGCTGGGTGGCCGCAACGCCGGTGCCCTCGCGGTGCTGGCGCGTCAGCCGCTGACCCGTGGGGCCTCGGTCGCCGTGGTCCGCGTCGGTACGCGGGCCTACGTGCTGGGCGTCACCGACCAGAACGTCACACTGCTGGCCGAGACCGACCCCGCCACCATCGAGGCGCCCACGCACGAGGTCCGCGAGCCGGTCCCCCTCGACGCGCTGTCCGGCTCCGCGCTCTCCCCCTCGACCTGGCGCCGCGCGGTGGACGCCATCCGGGGAGGGCGGAGATGACCCGGCGACTGGTGACCGGCGCCGGCCTCGGTCTGCTGCTCCTGGTCCTCTGGGTGTCCGCGGCCGAGGCGGCGCCTTCGCCGCCGACGCCGCCCACCCCGCCCTCACCGGCGCCCGGAATCAACATTGACGTCGGCGGCGGCAAACCGAGCAACTCGATCATCATCATCATCGCGTTGACGATCCTGTCGGTGGCGCCCGCGATCCTGTTGCTGACAACGGCGTTCACCAAGGTGTTCGTGGTGCTGTCGATCACCCGCAACGCCCTGGGCCTCACGACCGTGCCACCCAACCAGGTGATAGCCGGGCTCGCCCTTTTTCTCAGCTTGTTCATCATGGGGCCGACAGTCAGTGAGATGAACAAACAGGGCGTCCAGCCCTACCTCAAGGGCGAGAAGAGCCAGTCGGTCGCCTTCGAGGACGGGGTGAAGCCGCTCCGCGCGTTCATGCTCAAGCAGACGCGCGAGGAAGAGATCGCGCTGCTGACCAAGGTGGCCGACAAGCCGCTACCGAAGAACCAGGACGACGTCGAGCTGACCACGCTGATCCCGGCGTTCGCGCTCTCCGAGCTGCGGGCGGCGTTCATCATCGGCTTCGTCATCTACATACCGTTCCTGATCATCGACATGGTCGTATCGGCGGCACTCATGTCCCTGGGCATGATGATGCTTCCCCCGGTGACCGTGTCGCTCCCGTTCAAGATGCTGCTCTTCGTGCTCGTGAACGGATGGGGCCTGATCATCACGGCCCTGGTCGCCAGCTATCAGTAGGGGGCTGATCAGCATGACCGACAACGAAGTCGTCACTCTGGGGATGCAGGCGTTCCAGATTTCGCTGAAGCTCGGCGCGCCGATCCTGCTCACCGCGCTGATCCTGGGATTCGGGATCTCCCTGTTCCAGTCGGTGACCCAGATCCAGGAGGCGACCCTCTCGTTCGTGCCGAAGGCGGCCGGCGTCGGGGTGGCCCTGCTGCTGAGCGGCAACTGGATGCTGCACGAGATGACCACCTACACCCGGAACCTGTTCGAACAGATCCCGTCGCTGCTCGTATGAACCTGGGGGTCGCGGAGGATCTCCTGATCGCCGTCCTGCTGGCGTCCGTGCGGGCGCTGGCCTGGATGATGGCTGTTCCCCCGTTCAACTCCCGGCAGATCCCGGCGCGGGTCAAGGCGCTCGTGAGCGTGGCGATCGCGCTGCCGGTGGCGCCGGCGCTCGTGGCGAGCGCACCGTCGACCGCCGACATGGGCGCGTTCGTCCGGGCGACCGCCGAGCAGGTGGTGGTCGGTGCCGCGCTCGGGTTCATCACCGCGTTGTTCTTCGCCGCCGTCCAGGCCGCCGGCAGCATGATCGACCTGTTCGGCAGTTTCTCCGTGGCGTCGGCGTTCGACCCGTTCTCGGGGACGGCAAACGCGGTGTTCGGCCGGTTCTACAACATCCTGGCGACCGCGCTGCTGTTCGCCACCGACGGGTTCGCGATGGTCGTGCGCGGCTTCGCCACCTCGTACCGGGCCCTACCGGTCGGCGAGGTGTTCTCGTGGGAGGCGCTCGCGCGTCTGCTCACCACCGGCATGGACCAGATGTTCCTCGCCGCGATGCAGATCGCCGGTCCGCTCGTCGCCGTGCTGTTCTGCACCGACGTGGCGCTCGGTCTGCTCACCCGGGTCTCCCCCGGTCTCAACGTCTTCTCGCTGGCCTTCCCGGTGAAGATCGGCCTCACGCTGCTGATCGCGAGCACGGCGCTGGTGCTGCTGCCGCAGGCGTTCAACGGGCTGATGGAGCGCGCCGTGCGGGCCGTCGTCGACCTGGTGGGTGGGACCTAGTGTCCGGTGAGAAGACAGAAAAGCCCACAGCGCAACGCAAGAAGAAGGCGATCTCCGAGGGGCAGATCGCCCGGACCCCCGACCTCGGCGCCTGGGCCGGCATGCTGCTCGCCAGCTTCCTCGTCCCGATGGCGCTGGAGGACATGATGAACAGCGCCACGGAGATCTTCCGCCGGGGTGTGGGGATAGCCGAGGACCCGAACATCGAACGGGCGCAGGAGCTGTTCCAGACCGGCATGACCGAGGCCGGAAAGGCGTTGCTGCCGTTGGGCGTGGGGCTCATGGTGCTCGGTCTGGTGGCCGGTGCGGCACAGGGCGGCATCCACTTCCCGGCGAAGATGTTCATGCCGAAGTTCAACCGCCTCAACCCGTTTCCCGGCATCAAGCGCGCGTTCGGCGGGCACGCCGCGTGGGAGGCCGTCAAGACCACGGTGAAGACCGCGGTGCTCGGGCTGGTGCTGTACTTCGGCATCAAGGACCTGGTGCCCGCGGTCATCGCGCACGGGTCACTGCCGCTGAAGTCGTTGCTGCAACTGGTCGTCGACACCGCCGTCGGTCTCATGCGGTACGCCGCCGCGGCCGGCCTGGTGATGGCCGCGGCCGACTACGCGATGGCGCGCCGCCGCATCAACAAGCAGATCTACATGAGCAAGGAGGAGATCAAGCAGGAGCACAAGAACACCGAAGGTGACCCGCACCTGAAGGGCGCGATCCGGGCCAAGCAGATCGCGATGGCCCGCAACCGCATGATGTCGAACCTCCCGCAGGCCGACGTGGTGATGGTGAACCCGACGCACGTGGCGGTGGCGCTCGCCTACGACCAGGCGTTGGGCGCGCCCCGCGTGATAGCCAAGGGCGCCGGCGCCGTGGCGGCGAAGATCCGCGAGAAGGCGACCGAGCTGCGCATCCCCCTGGTGCAGAACCACGAGCTGGCGCGCACGCTGTACAAGACGGTCGAGCTCGGCCAGGAGATCCCGCCGGAGCTGTACGTGGCGGTGGCCCGGGTGCTGGCGTTCGTCATGTCGCTCAAGGCGAAGGGCGCGGCGGCGGGCCTGCACCGCCAGCCGGTGGTGTGACGGGCTTCGGCATGAACGACCGCACCGGCGCTACTTCATGATCCCCGCGAGCGCGGCCTCGCTCCAGCCCACCGCCGACAGGTACGCGCGCGCGAGCTCGCTCGCCGACATCGGCGACACCGCCAGCGCCGGCAGGTCCGAGCGCTCGTACGCGCGCACCAGCGCCAGCACCGCGCCGAGGCGGCCGGAGCCGCCGGTCAGGGCCGCGGCGATCTCGGGTGTGACGGGCAGCCGCGGCACCAGCTCCTCGATCGGCTCGGCCACGAGGTCGGCGACGCCCGACAGGAGTCCCACCGTGAACGCCGCGTCGATCGGGGCGCCGGCGTGCCGGGCCACCAGCTGGCAGAGCCGGGCGCGGGTCAGGGTTCCGGCGAGCTGCTCGGGCGACGCCTCCGCCACGTCGCTCGCCATCAGCAGCACGACCCACTGGCGGATGCGGTCGGCGCCGAGCACGGTCACCGCCTCGCGCACCGACGAGACCTTGCGGGTCAGGCCGATCGCGGCCGAGTTAGTCGCCTGCAGCACCCGGAAGGACAGGGCCGGGTCGGCGGTGACGATCGGCACCACCTCGTCGATGTCGGTGTCCGCCGCCGACAGAGCGGTGAACAGCTCCAGGCGACGCAGCCGCGACGGGTTCACCGACACGGCGGTGAGCGTCTGCGGACGCGCGAAGATGTGCCCCTGGAAGAAGTCGAAGCCCATGGCCATCAACGCGTCGAGCTGATCCTGCTCCTCGATGCGTTCGGCGAGCACCTGGATGTGCGGGTACCGCCGCACGTCGTCCAATGCCTTCCGTACCTCCGGGAGCGGCACGCCGAGCACGTCCAGCTTCACGTACGAGGCCAGCCCCAGGAGGCGCTCGTGCCCGCTGCCCCAGACGAAGTCGTCCAGTGCGATCTTGAACCCGCGGGCGGCCAGCGTGGCCACGCCGGCGATGACCTCCTCGTCGATCTCGACGGTCTCCAGCACCTCCAGCACCACCCGATCGGGCTCGAACGGCAGCGGCAGGTCGCCGACGAGGAACTCGCGGGTCATGTTCAGCAGGCACCGTCGGTCACCGACGATCTGTTCCAGACCGAACTCCTGGAACGCGGTGAGAATGACCTGCGTGGTGGCGTACGCGTCGAACTTGGTCGCGGCGACCGCCGTCCGTGCACCCCGGAACAGAAGCTCGTACGCCACGATCGCACCGGTGCGGTCATGGATCGGCTGGCGGCCGATGTGGACGAGTCCGCTGGCGCCGGCTGCTTCAGTCACGAGGGTCACGCAGGTCCGGATCGGCACCCGCGGCACTGAGTGAAGAAAAAGCTCAACCCTGCGCAGGAGTGGCCGATCGGACGACTGCCAGGACGGCGAAATTTCTCTGCCAGGACGGCGCTCCGAATTGACACGGTGCCTGACATCTGCTCGGCGCCGACCTAGGTGGGGGTGCGCGTGGGAGCTGGTCGGATCGGCCGCTTTGTCGTGCCGATAGGTGTGGTGCTGATCATCGTCATGATGGTCGTGCCGCTGCCGACGCTGCTCATCGACATCCTCATCGCGCTGAACATCACCGCGGCCATGCTCATCGTGCTCGTCGCGATGTTCGTCAACCGGCCGCTGGAGTTCTCCTCGTTCCCCGCGATCCTGCTGGTCGCCACGCTGTTCCGGCTCGCGCTCAACATCAGCGCCACCCGGCTCGTCCTGCTCGACGGCTTCGCCGGCGACGTCATCGAGGCCTTCGGCCACTTCGTGGTCGGCGGGTCGCTCATCGTCGGTCTCGTGATCTTCACGATCCTGGTCATCATCCAGTTCATCGTGATCACCAAGGGCGCGGAGCGCGTCGCCGAGGTCGGCGCCCGCTTCACCCTCGACGCGATGCCCGGTAAGCAGATGGCGATCGACGCCGACCTGAACGCCGGTCTCATCGACGAGAACACCGCCCGCAGACGCCGCGAGGAGGTGGCCGCCGAGGCCGACTTCTACGGCTCCATGGACGGTGCCTCGAAGTTCGTCAAGGGCGACGCGATCGCCGCGATCATCATCACGCTGATCAACCTGATCGGCGGGTTCGCGGTCGGCATGCTCCAGAAGGGCATGGACGCGATGGACGCCGTGGAGACCTACAGTCTCCTGTCCATCGGCGACGGCCTCGTGTCGCAGATCCCCGCGCTGCTGCTGTCGGTCGCGACCGGTCTCATGGTCACGCGCGCCGCCGGCGAGGGCGACCTGGGCACCACGGTCGTGTCGCAGTTCGCCCGGCAGCGGCTGGCGATGCAGATCGGTGGCGGCGCCGCGCTGGCCCTGTGCCTCATTCCCGGCCTGCCGAAGTTGCCGTTCCTCGTCGTCGGCGGCGCGGTGCTGCTCCTCGCCCAGCGCCTGCCGAAGGCGGCGGACATCGCGGCGATGGAGACCGCGGAGGAGGAGGTCCAACCGGACCTGCCGCCGCCGGACTCCCCCGAGGCGCTCATGGGCGAAATGCGGGTGGACCCGCTGGAGCTCGCTCTCGCGCCCGACCTCGTCGATCTCGTGGACACCAGCGGCGGCGACCTGCTCGACCGCGTGCGCGCCCTACGCCGCAAGGTGGCGCTGGAACTGGGCATCCTCATGCCCCCGGTGCGCACCCGCGACGACCTGACGCTGGAGATGTCGACGTACTCGATCCGCATCTCGGGCGTCGAGGTGGCGACCGGCCAGGCGCCGCCCGGCACGGTGCTGGCGATCGGCGAGGGGCTGGACTTCCTGCCCGGCCGCGCCGGTGTCGAACCGGTGTTCGGACTGCCCGGCAAGTGGGTGCCCGCCGAGCTGCGGCACCAGGCCGAGCTGAGTGGCGCCACGGTGGTCGACCGCGCCTCAGTGATCATCACGCACCTCGCAGAAGTCGTGCGTGCCAACGCTTCGCGTCTACTCGGTCGCGAAGATGTACGAAGCCTCACAGAAGTGGTTAAACGCACGCATCCTGTAGTGGTGGAGGAACTGACACCGGCTCTGCTTTCCCTGGGACAGGTCCAGCGCGTGCTGGCGGGCCTGCTCGAGGAGGGCGTGTCGATCCGCGACCTGGTGCGGATCTTCGAGTCGCTGTCCCTGGTCGCCAAGGTGACCACCGACCACGACAGCCTTCTCGAGGCGGCCCGTGTCGCGCTGGGCCCGGCGATCGCGGCCCGGCACCTCAGCGACGGGACGCTGTATGCGATCACGCTGGAGCCGCGGCTGGAGCAGTCGCTGCTGGAGTCGTTGCGTCCCACCGACGCCGGCCTTCAGCTCCTGGTGGACCCGCACCGGGCCGAGTCGCTCATCGGCGACATGAACCGGTTGCTCGAAGCGGCCGAGCAGCAGGGCACGACGCCCGTCGTCGTGGTCTCGCCGCAACTGCGTATGCCGCTGCGGCGCCTTACGGCCGTGGCTGTCCCCCGGCTACCGATCTTGTCGTACGCCGAGATCGCGAAATGCACATTCCGGATCGAAACTGTTGGGGTGGTAAGCGGTGCCCACTCGATTGCTGCTTGAAGGCGGCGACCTGCAGGAGCTGCTCGCGCAGGTGCGCGAGGAGCACGGGACGCGCGCCAAAATCGTCTCCGCGGAGCGGGTGCGGGCAGGTGGCCTGACCGGCCTGCTACGCGCCGAACGCTACGAGCTGACGGTCGAGCTCTCCGACGACGAGCCCGCCGACGCCCCGGTAGCGGTAGGCGCCATGGGCGCTGCTGGCGTGACGCAGCCGGCCGTCCCACGGGCGGCATCGCCCGCGGTACCGGCGCCCCCCGCGGTGACGGCGGCGCCCGCTGTGGCGGCGCCCCCCGCGGTGACGGCGACGACAGCCGTTGCGGCGACGCCCGCTGCTCCGGTGGCGCCCGCTGCTCCGGTGGCGCCCGCTGCTCCGGTGGCGCCCGCTGCTCCGGTGGCGCCCGCTGTTGCGGCGACGCCGGCGGCCTCGCCGGCGGTGGCGCCTTCGGCCCGCCCGGAGGCCGGAAACCTACCGGCCTATCCGGCGGCCACGAGCCGCAACGGCATGCCCGGCAACGGCGTGGGCACCACGCTGGCCGGCAACGGCAACGGCAACGGCAACGGCAACGCGGCGGCCGGCGGCGCGATGGGCAACGGCACGAACGGGGCGTCGGCCGGCCGGCCGGCGAACGCTCCCGCCATCGCCGCGCGTGGTGCCGGTGGCGGACGGGCGGAGCAGGGTCCCGAGGTCGACGAGCTGCTCGCGCTGCTCGCCCAGCGGGAGGCCGCCACGCCCGACTCGTCGTCGGTGGGTGGTGCCGCCCCGGACCCGGCCGCCGCCCCGGCCGGCTTCGACGAGGTGCTCGCCGAGCTGCGGGGCGTCAACGGCAACGGTCCCAACGGTTCCACGAACGGTTCCACGAACGGAACCTCGAACGGCTCTATGAACGGTGCCGCCAACGGGGTCGCCAATGGTGCCGCTGGCGGGGCCGTCCACGGGGCCGCCAACGGGGCCGCCAACGGTTCAGCGAACGGCGCCATGAACGGTCACGGCATGGCCAATGGCATCACCAACGGCACGTCCCACGGCACGTCCCACGGCGTCCCTCACGGGGCCGCACAGGGCATCGCCCCCGTACACGGCCAAGCAGCACCGCACGGTCAGGCCACGCAACAGCACGCACCAACGACGTCGGCCCATGTTCAGTCGGCACAGACCCCGCCGAGTGCCATTCACAGCGCTATCGAGTCGGCCCTGCCCGCAGGTCTGCGGCAGGAGTCGGCACCGACCAGTGCCGAAACGGTGGAGTTCTCGATGGATCCGATCTTCGCGCCCGCCAAGGGTGCTCCCGAGGCGCCGCCGGCCGCTCGCGCGGGTGTCGCCACCGCGGGTACGAGGCCCGCGGCCGGTCACAACCAGACGCCGGCCCGGACCGCGCCCAACCAGAACCCGGCCACGCAGAACGCGGCCGCACACAGTCCGGCCGCCCAGAACGCTCCCGTACAGAGTGCGGCGGCACACGGTACGGCGGCGCACGGCACAGCCGCGCAGCACGCGGGCGCGCAGAACGGCGAAGCCCAGAACGGCGCAGCCCAGAACGGCGCAGCCCAGAACGGCGCAGCCCAGAACGGCGCAGCCCAGAACGGCGCAGCGCAGAACGGTGGAACGGCCAGGAGCGCGGCCAACCCCGCGCGGACCCGGCCGCTGTCGCCGGATCCGCGGCGTCCCAACCACTTCCTGTCGTACGGGGACCTGGAGACGATCCCGACCGAGACCCCGCTGCCGCAGAAGCTGGCCGACCTCGGGCTGCCGCAGCGGGTGGTCGACCGCCTCCCGCTGGGCGAGGCGTACCCGTCGATCGTGCGGGCGCTGCTCGACGAGCCGGGCGCGCCGGCGCTGCCCTCCGGTCCCGGAATGATCATTACGATCATCGGGGAGCTGGCCGGGGCGCTGGCGGTGGCGGAGGACGTCGCGCGGATCCTGCGCCTCGACGCCGACCGCATCCTGATCGCCAGCGAGTCGCCTCAGGTGGGACGGCACATCGCCGACCCCGGCGACGCCGGCCGCCAGGCCGCCCGGCTGCGCGGCGGCGACCAGCCGCGGCTGGTGTGCGTCGACGCGCCGGCGCCGACGAGCTGGGTGCAGCAGGTCGTGGTCGCGCTGCGGCCCGACGCCGTGTGGTGCGCGGTCGACGCCACCCGCAAGCCCGCCGACGTGGCGCGGCAGCTGCGGTCGCTGCCCCGGGTCGACGCGCTCGCGGTGCACGCGCTGGAGGCGACCGCCGACCCGGCCAGCCCGCTCGCGCTGGGTGTTCCGGTGGCACTGCTGGACGGTCAGCCGGCCGGCCCGCACGGATGGGCCGCGCTGCTCTGCCGCCGCCTGTTCGAAGAGGAGTTCTCCGGTGGTGATCGCTAGCCCGCTCGTGCTGACGGTCGCCGCGCTCATGGCGAGCCCGGCGATCCTGAGCATGCTGAAGGGCGAGACCCCCATCGGTGACGCGGCGCTGCGGTACCTGATCTGTGTACCGGTCGCGGCCATCCTGCTGGCGATTCTCCGCGCCCTGACCCGCGACTACGGGTCGGGGCCGGAGCCGCTCATCACGAACATGCTGCGACGCAGGACGGACCGCCAGCCCGATCAACCGATCGAGGGCGATCCGCCGGTGCGCTCGTAGCCGCCGATCTTGCAGTTGTGGCCCTCCCCAAACCGGGCAATATCCCAGGAAAGGGCGGCCACAAGTGCGAGATCGGCGCACGGGGTGGGGTGCGCGCGCGGGAGCGTGTCAGTTCTTTGCCAGCGTGATCCAGATCTTGCCGGCGCCATAGCCCTGGACGTCGATCATCAGGTCCAGGCGGCGGCCGAACGCCAACATGTAGCCGATCGCGTCCGCCGGGGGCATCTGGCCGGGCAGGTACGTCTGGTGCACCTTCACCCGCGCCTCCCCCTCGTGGTTCAGCATCGAGCTCATGATGTTGCAGACCTCCGCGACGTTCTCCGAGATGGTCTCGCTGAGTTCCTGCTCCTCGATGCTCGCTTCGGCGGCCGTCGCGGGCACCAGGCCCAGCGCGGCGCCCGAGTAGGCGGCGAGCTTCAGGTCCATCGCGATGATCGCCCGTAGGGTCAGCGAGTCGTCGACGTAGAGGCAGCTCAAAGGCTTGGCATGGAGATCCGGGGCGCGCATGGGATCGGTCGGCCCGACGGTGACGGGCCGACCGAGAAGCTCGTCGAACAGGTCCTTGACGTTCTTAGGAACGGGCAATTCGCGCGGCATGCCTCATATCATCCCAAAATGGGGTCCAACATTTCCTTGAAACTCTCAGCCGTGAACGGCTTCGTGATCAGGAAAAGTGCGCCGGCGTCCTCGGCCATCTTGCGCATCTCGGGCGTGCCCTCGGTGGTCACGAAGCCGAACGGCATCGTGAGCCCGCCCGCCCGGACGGCCTTGAGCGCCTCCAGGCCGTTCATCTCCGGCATGTTCCAGTCGGAGAGCACCAGGTCGGGCTTCTGCGCCATCGCGGTGTCGTAGAGCTCCTTGCCGTTCTCGGCCTCGACGAGGTCGTGGCCCTCGTAGCCGGCCTGGCGCAGCGTCCGCGTGACGATCTGCCGCATCACCCGGCTGTCGTCCGCGATCAGGATCTTCATCGGGCACTCCCCCCTACGTAGGCGTCCGCGCTCTCCAGCACGGCGATGGTCACCGGCTCGTCCATCCAGGTGCCGGTCAGGCGCAGCATCTCGGTGCCGGGCAGGTCCACCGCCGGCCCGGTGCGCACCGACGGCAGGGACAGGACGGTCGGCTGCGGCATGAGGCTCTTCACGCTTCCGCCGATGATGTTGACCAGCTCGCCCACCGCGTCCATGACGTCGGGGGCGCTGACCTCGTCGGTCTCCAGACCGAGCAGGGCCGCGGTCGCCCGCTGGGCGGCGACCTGCGAGAAGGTGACCACGACCTGGCCGTCCCAGGCGCCGGTGACCGACACGGAGCCGTGCACGTCGTCGGCGTTCGCCGGGGCCGGACCGGCCATGAGCGGGTTCTCACCCAAGGGGTCCAGGTAGGACGCCCAGATCATCTCGGTGATCGCCCACAGGTCGGACTCCTGCGGCATCTCGTGGGTGGTCATGCCGAAACCCCATTTCTCACCAGACCCAGCAACGCGAGTTTCTCGACGATGGCGTCCGGGGTGAACGGCTTGATCACGTATTCGTGCGCGCCGGCGGCGAGCGCCCGGACAATCTGGCCCTGCTCGCTCTCGGTGGTCACCATCATCAGCGTCATCGACTTGTACTTCGGCTCTTTGCGAACCGCGAGGATGAACTCCAGTCCGTTCATCTCCGGCATGTTCCAGTCGACGAGCGCCAGCTCGGGGGTCTCGTCGAGCTCCTCGAGCCTGTCGAGGGCCTCGCGGCCGTTACCCGCCTGGATGACGTCGAATCCCAACTGGCCGGCGATGCGGGCCAGGATCAGCCGCATCGCACGTGAGTCGTCGATCACCATTGCCTGCATAGCGTCACCTCTTTCCTGCCACGCCGAGCGGCGTTGGTGCAGATTTGGCGGCGGCGGAACGCAGGCGATAGGCCGAGGTGCGTCCGGTCACCACACGGTCGAACTGCTCATCGATTCCGATCGTCGTCTCGGCGGAGCCGAGGAACAGCCAGCCGTCCGGCTTCAGCAGTGCCCGCACCCGGTTGAGTACGGCCCGCTTGGTTGCGACGTCGAAGTAGATCAGTACATTGCGGATGAAGATCACATCGAAGTGCGGCATCGGCGGAAACGACGACGCCAGGTTGAGCCGCTTGAACGACACGTTGCGGCGGATCTTCTGCGACACCTGCCAGTGCGCGCCGACCCGCTCGAAATGCTTGACCAGCGAGGTCGCCGGCAGCCCGCGGTTGACCTCGAGCTGGCTGAACTTGCCGGCCTCGGCCTTGGCGAGCACCTCGGTGGAGATGTCGGTGCCGACGATCTCGTAGGTCCAGCCGCCGGGGAGGTTGTCCTCCATCTGCATGGCGAGGGTGTACGCCTCCTGGCCGCTGGAGCACGCGGCCGACCAGATCCGTACCTGGCGGGTGGCCGACCGGTTCGAGATCAGCTCCGGCAGCACGAGGTTCGTCATGGCCGCGAACGGTTCGCCGTCACGGAAGAACGAGGTCTCGTTGGTGGTGAGGGCGTCGATGATGCGGCGCTGCGTCTCGGGATCGAGCTTCTGCTGGGCGCGCATCACGAACTCCGACACCGTGGCGGCACCGCACTGGCGGGCCACCGGCGTCAGTCGCGCCTCGACCAGGTACTCCTTCCCGGGTTCGAGCACGATCGCCGCCTCGCGGCGCACGAGTTGGCTCACGTACGCGAACTCGCTCGCGCTGAGCGTCATCGGATCACCTCCATGGACCTGGCGGTGCGTCCGCCGTTGACGCGGGTCATGACGTGGTTGCTGATGTCGTCGAGGGGCAGGACGACCGATGCGAGACCGGCGTTGGTCACCGCGCCCGGCATTCCCCACACCACGGAGGTCGCCTCGTCCTGGGCCACGATCTCCGCACCCGAGCGGGCGAGGTGGGAGCAGCCTTCGCGGCCGTCGTGTCCCATGCCGGTGAGGATCACCGCGAGCGTGCTCTTGCCGTAGACCCGGTTCACCGACCGGAAGAGCACGTCGACGGCGGGGCGGCAGAAGTTCTCCGGCGGGCCGGTGTGCAACTTCGTGGCGACCACCGTGCCCTGCCGCTGGATCTCCATGTGGAAGTCGCCCGGTGCGATGTAGACCGTTCCGGCTTCCAGCGGCATGTCGCCGGTGGCTTCCACGACGGTCAGCGGGCAGTTGCGGTCGAGCCGTTCGGCGAACATCTTCGTGAACACCGGCGGCATGTGCTGCACGACGACGACCGGCACCGGGAAGCTGCCGGGCAGCCGGCTCATCACGCGGGTCAGCGCGTCGGGTCCGCCGGTGGAGCAGCCGACGGCGAGCACCTCGATCTTGCCGCCGCCGCGCGGTGCGGCGGCGGGGCGGCCCGGGCCCGCCGTGGCCGGGCCGGTCGCGGCCGTCACGCTGGCGGGCGGTCGGTTCAGTGCTCCGGGACGCACGGGAGCGCCGGCCGGCGCACCCGGCGGGGGCGTTCGCACCGCGGCGGGACCCGGCCGGGACGGGTAGGCCGGTGCCCGCGGCGGTGCTCCGGGTGGCGGCCGGCCGGGTCCGCCACCGGGTGGTCCCGGTGGGCCCGACCGCCGGCCCGTGAGCGCGTGGATGCGCGGGATGAGCTGCTCGCGCACGCTCCGGATGGATTCACTGACGCTGCCGACGTTCGCCGGCTTGGTCACGTAGTCGCTGGCGCCCGCGGAGAGAGCGTCCAGGGTCGCCGCGGCGCCGTTGGCCGTCAGCGTGCTGAACATGATCACCGGGAGTGCCCGGTGTTTCTTCCGAAGCTCCCGCAGCGTCGTCAAACCGTCCATGACCGGCATCTCGATGTCGAGCGTGACCAGGTCCGGTTTCAGTTGTTCGATCTTCTGGAGGGCGACCTTCCCGTTCGGGGCGGTGCCCACCACATTGATCTTCGGATCATCCGCGAGGGCATCGGTGATCAGGCGACGGACGACGACCGAGTCGTCCACGACCAGCACCGAGATCACGCGCGCGCCTCCAGTGACGGGGACAGCGCGGAGCCGCTGTCAGGTCCCGACCTCTTATCGGCGCCCGATACCTACCGCTTGAGAACTCTCCGCGATCAGTTTGTAACCCACTGTCAGCCCGCGGGGCTGTCAGTCCACGGGGCGGCGCGGAACGACCACCGGGCCGAGCACGGAGACCACCGGGTCGAGCAGCCGGTAGAGCGTCGGGCCGTCGAGCACGTCGCGCACGACGAGCGCCTGCACCGCGCCGCTGAGGAGGTTCCACACGCCGCTGGCCCGGTCGGCCACCGGCACGCCCGCGTTCTCGACCGCCTGCACCAGCATCAGCTGCGCGGCCGCCGACGCGCGCACGCGTCCGGCCACGAAGACCGACCACGACGCGGAGTGCACGGCCTGCGCCCAGTCGGCCAGCGCCGGGCGGGCCTTGCCCGACGCGGCGCCGAGCTTGCGGACCAGCTGCGGCGACATGCCGGCGACCCGCTCGACCAACGCGTCGACGGCGGTGGCCTGGGGGCCCAGGTCGACGGCGCGCTGCGGAAGGCCGCTGATCGCGGTGAGCCACGGCGCGGTGAGCTCGCGGCGGGTGGCGTCGGGCAGCATCTCCCAGAGGTAGGCGGCCGCGGCGGCGTCGCACACGACGGCGGCGGCCTTGTCGGCCGGCTTGATCTGCGACAGGCCGCCGGGGTGCCGGCGCCAGGTCCAGTCGAAGATGTCGTGCCGCACGAGGTGGGTCAGACCGTCGACGGTGCCGATCGGCGCCCGCTCGAGGGCGGCCAACGTGGCTGCAAGATCGGCGCTCGCCTCCGCTCGCGCGGGCCTCGGGCCCTGGGAGGCGTCGCCTTCCCTCGTCGCTCCGGTCGCTTCGCTCTCTGCGCTCCTCAGTCCAGGCGACGCCGGGCCCGAGGCCGAGGTAGCACTCGTCGCCGTTGCCGACACGCGACGACGGGTGCGGGCGGCGGAGTCGACGTCGAGCCAGTGGCCCACGCGGCTCCACTCGTCGGGTTGGGCGGCGGCGATCGCGGGCAGGTCGTCCGCGGTCACCGTGAGGGCGCGCAGCAGCACGTCGGCCGCTGCCGCCCCTCCGTCGAGGCGGGTCAGGTCGAATCCCAGTACGGGGGCACTCACCAGGCTGTACACAACGCACAGTCTTCAGCAACCGGGTTGCAACCGACAATCCACCGAACGGGTCTGCGACTACTCTCCGCTACCGACAAGTTGGCCGGTCGGATGACAACGCCGAGATCAACGCGGGTATGACCGGTGCCGTGCGCTGCCCGACGATCACGAAGAGTGAAGTTCGGCCGCTTCCGCGCCGGACCCGGTGTCGGTCGCCCGGGCCGTGTCCAGCGCCAGCATCAGCCGGCCGTCGAGCTTGAACGCGCCGTTGATGAGCTCGCGGGTCGGGCCGTGCAGCGTGTCCGGCGGCGGCTCGAACGCGTCGTCGTCGAGCTGCACGACCTCGCCGATCCGGTCGACCAGCAGGCTCACCGACTCGTCGTCCTGGCGCACGATCACGTTCATCGCGGGCCCGTCCCGGTCGCGCGGCGGGCCGCCGAGCTGCACCCGCAGGTCGACCGCCGCGATCACCTGGCCGCGCAGGTTGAACAGCCCGCCGACCGCCTGCGGCGCCAACGGCACCGGGGTGTACTCGTCGAAGCTGAGGACCTCCTGGACGATGGCGACCGGCACCCCGAAGAGCTGGTCGTCGACCTCGAAGGTCGCGTACTGGCGACTGCCCATCCCCCGTCACACCCCCGCCATCTGCTGGCCCTGGTAGTCCTCGTAGCCCTGGTACTCGGCACCCTCGTAGCCGCCGTACGCGTCCTCGGTCTCGTTGAACCGCGGGTCGGCCGCGAGGATCGCCCGGCGCACGTCGAGCAGCTCGGTGACGCGCTGCTGGATCACGGCGGAGCCGAGCAGTCCGTCGTCGCCGACCTCGCTGCGGGCCTCCACGACGTCCTCGACGATGTCCAGGATCTTGTCGACGGCGAGCGCCACGCTGCGCCCGCGCTCGGTGTAGACGACCACCGGAACGGTCGCGCCGTCCTCGGCCGGGTACGTGCCGAGCAGGTGCGCCAGGCGCAGCACCGGCAGGATCTGTTCGCGGTACTGCACGACCTCGCGGTTGCCGACGCGTTCGAGCCGTTCGGCCGGGAACTCCTCCAGGCGGGTCACCATGTCGAGCGGGATCGCCACCCGGCGGTCGCCGACACCGGCGATGAGCAGCCGGTCGACGGTGCCGCTCGTGGCGCGCGACGTCGTCGTCTCCTGCTGCTGCGCCCGTTCGGCCTTGTCGCCGGCGAGGTGCGAGCGGCGGGCGAGGCTCGCCACGTCGAGGATCAGGGCCACCGTTCCGTCACCGAGCAGGGTGGCGCCGGCGTACACGCCCACGTCCTTGAACCGGGAGCTCAGCGGCTTGACCACGACCTCCTCGGTGTTGAGGACGCGGTCGACCACCAGGCCGAACTTGCGGCCCTCGGCCGCCAGCACCGCCACGTAGACGTCGCGGTTGGCGGTGTCGTGGTCGGACCGCACGCCCAGCACGTGGTCGAGGTGGACCAGCGGCAGCAGCTTGCCCCGCAGCCGGTAGACCGGCGCGCCCATGGCGTGCTCGATCACCCGTCCCCCCTGGCCGTCGAGGTACACCAGCTCGTGGACGGCGACCTGCGGGATGACGTACTTCTGGCCGCCGCACTCGATGGTCAGCGCCTGGATGATGGCCAGCGTCAGCGGGATCGTCAGCCGCCACGTGGTCCCGACGCCGAGCGTGCTCTCGACGTCGACCGCGCCGCCGATCCGCTCGATGTTGGTCTTGACGACGTCCATGCCGACGCCGCGGCCGGAGACGTTCGTGACCGTCTTCGCGGTGGAGAAGCCCGGCCGGAAGACCTGCATCAGGATCTCGCGGCGCTCCATCGTCGCCACCTGGTCGCGGGTCAGCAGGCCGCGCTGGATCGCCACCTCGGCGATGCGGTCGGGGTCGATGCCCGATCCGTCGTCGCACACCTCGACGACCACGTGGCCACCCTCGTGGTAGGCGCGCAGCGTCAGCGTCCCCTCGGGGTTCTTGCCCTTGTCACGGCGCGCCTGCGGACCCTCGATGCCGTGGTCGACCGCGTTGCGCACGAGGTGGGTCAGCGGGTCCTTGACGGCTTCGAGCAGGCTCCGGTCGAGCTCGGTCTCGCGGCCCTCCATCGCGAGGCGGACCTGCTTGCCGAGGCTTCCGGAGAGGTCCCGGACGACCCGGGGCAGCTTCGACCACAGGTTGTCGATCGCCTGCATGCGGGTCTTCATCACCGATTCCTGCAGCTCACTGGTGATGAGGTTGAGCCGCTGACCGGTGCGGGTCATGTGCGGGTCGCCGGCGCTGCCGATCGCCCGGATCATCTGGTTGCGGGTGAGCACCAGCTCACCGACGAGCCGCATCAGCGTGTCGAGCAGGTCGACGTCGACGCGGATCGAGCTGTCGGCGATGCTGCGCCGGGCGTGCCCGTCGGCGTCGCCCTCGCCACCGGCGGCCCCGCCGGACTTCTTCGGTGCCGGCGCGGGTGCCGGCTCGCCGTCGCCCTTCGCCTTCTCGGCCTCCTCCGCCCGGCGGGCGGCGAGCTCCTCGGCGGCGGCCTTCTCCGCGGCGGCCTGTTCCGCCGCTGCCGCGGCGACGGCGGCGGCGTCGATGGCCGCGGCCTCGGCGACGGTCGTCGCGACGACGGCCGCACCGGCGGCGGCGTCGGCCCGGACCGCCGCGACCCCGGCCGCACCGAGCGCGGCGGCCGCCGCTTCGGCGGCCTCGTCCGCGGCGGCACCGGCGGCCACGGCGTCCTGGACGGCGCTGCCGGCCACCACGGCCGCTTCGGTCGCCGCCTCGGACGCGTGCACCGCGGCGGGGGCGGCCGGTGCCGGTCCGCCACCGGGGTTGTCGATGCAGGCCTGTACCGCGGCGACCACGGCGAGCAGGCTCTCCTCGTCGCCGCCCTGGTCGCTGCCCGACTCCTCGATCGTCGCCAGCAGCTCGCGCACCGCGTCGACCATGCGCAGCAGCGCGTCGGTGGTCTGCGGCGTCATCGACTGGGCGCCGTCGCGCAGCCGGGCCAGCAGCGACTCACCGACGTGGGTCACCTTCTCCAAGCGGTTGAACGCGAGGAAGCCACTGGTGCCCTTGATCGTGTGGATCGTGCGGAAGATGCTCGACAGGAGGTCGCGCGAGTTCGGATCCGCTTCCAGCGCAACGAGATCCCGGTCTAGCTGGTCAAGGTTCTCGTGGCTCTCGACCAGGAACTCCTGAACGATATCGCCCAGTTCGTCCACCATGACTCCCTTCGCCGATACCCCTGTCGGCACGGCCCAGGCGGACTTGAGACTGTTTTGCTACCTTCTGCGCACCGGTCAGCGCCGCGTCTTCGCTTTCAGCTCCCGCGGGGCGTCGCCGCCCTTGTCGTCGGTGCGTACCAGCTCCGCCTGCTTGATCAGGCGCTGCGCGGTGCTCAGCTTCGGCTCGCAGGTGATGAGCGTGAGCATCCTCGGGCCCTCCCCCGCCGGGGCGGCGAGCACCGTCTCGTCCACCGGCTCGACGACCACCGTGCGGACGATGCGGTAGACCAGCCACGACGCGGCGGTCTCGACCACCACCGGGTCGCCGACCTCCAGGAGGTCGAGGTTCCAGAACACCCCGGGGTACCGGTGACCGGCCAGCGCGGTGTTGCCCGGCTGCCCGAACGGGGCGGTGCCGGCGAGCCGGCCCGGTCCCTTGTCGAGCTGCGGCTCCTCGGCCCCCTCGACCACCACCAGCGTCTGGCTGATCGTCGGCAGGTGCAGCCGCGCGATCGGGCTGCCGGTGGCGGCACCCTGGATCCGGCTCACCCGGGTCCGGCCGGCGCCGGTCCAGGTGGCCGACCACTGCGAGGTGAGGGTCTCCTCGAGCCGGCCCTGCTCGGCCGAGATGTGCCGCACCTTGGCCAGCCACTGCCACGCCACGCCGATCCCGAAGACCAGCCCGACCACCATCAGCCCGATGGCGATCGTGCGCATGAGGCGGGCACCGTTCAGATTCGTCCAGGCTGCAGGCACTTGAGCAGAATAGACATTTTGCCCGTTTAGCCCGGCGGTGCCACTCCGGTCAGGTGCGGCCCTCCTTGTCCTGGGCCTCGGCCAGCGCGGCGGCCCGCGGCACCCAGTCGGCGAGGTAGACCGGCCAGCCCCGGCGGGTCAGCTCGGCCACCACGTCGGGGTCGTCGTCGACCACCACGGCGACCTCGGTCTCGGCCGCGAGCGCGCGCACCCGGTCCGCTTTGAAGAACTTCGCGGGACGACGGTCGTGCGCCGGCCGCATCAGCAGGCGCTCGACCGGCAGGCCCTGGTCGCGCAGCCAGCGCTCGGTGACCCGGCGCAGATGCTCGGGACGGCCGGTGAGCCACACGAGGTCGTGCGACGACGACCACTCGCGGGCCAGGCCGACGCCGATCTCCAGGGGCGGGTCGTCACCCGCGGCCGCGAAGAACCCGGCCCAGTCCCTGGGCCGCCGGGTCAGGTACTTCAGGCGGTGCCGGACGTCGGCCACCACCCCGTCGACATCGAACACCGCGAGCACCGTACGAGGATCCCCGCGCTACCCCTGGTGTTGCAACCGCTGAGCTGTACTCTCCGTAGCACTCCTGTGACGTACAGGCGATATTCGAGGAGGCCCCGATGGTGCCAGACGAGTCCGAGCGCTTCGCTGACCGCGCGGAGGCGGGGTCGGCGCTGGCCGACGAGATCTCCCGGTACCTGCGCGAGCACGGTGTCGCCGAGCGTCCGCTCGTTCTCGGGATGTCGCGCGGCGGGGTCCCGGTGGCCGCCGAGGTGGCCCGGGCGATCGGCGCCGACCTCGACGTGATCGTCGTCGACGCCGTCGGCCTGCCGTGGAAGCCGGACTTCAAGGTCGGTGCGATCGCGGAGAACGGTCCCATGGTCATCAACCACGACAAGCTGACCCGCGCCGACGTCGCCACGAACGACCTCGCGCCGTCGCTCTCGGCCGCGCGGACCGAGCTGTTCCGCCTCGCCGACCTGTACCGCGACGGCCGTCCGGCCACCGACGTCGCCGACCGGACGGTGATCGTGGTCGACGACGGCATGCAGACCGGCGTCCGGGCCCGGGCCGCGCTGCGCGCCCTGCACGCCGGGATGCCGGCCCACCTCGTGTTCGCCACCCCGGTCTGCGCGGCCGAGGCGAGCGGCGCGCTGGAGGTCGAGGCCGACGGGCTGGTGCACCTCCGCTGCCCGTGCTGCTTCAGCGCCACCGGGCTCTGGTACCGCGACATCCCCGAGCTCACCGACGCGGACATCACCGGGATCCTGCGCGCCGAGCGCACCCTGGCCACCGCGGGCTGAAGGGTCGACCCCGTCCGGGTAGCCACACCACCGAACCGGCGGCACTCCGCGCACACACGGTAAAGTGCGCCCCATGACCCGCCTGACCGCGGAATTCGATGCGGCGGCACCGGGCGAGCCGGTCGTCCTGCGGGTGGCGGGCACCCTCGATCCGCAGACGGCGCCCGTGCTGCACGAGGCGTTGACCAAGCTGCTGTCGAGCGAGCCGGAGATCGTCGCGCTCGACGTCACGAAGGTCACGGTCGCCGAGGGTGCCGAGGCCGACCTGCTCGCCCTCGCCGACCGGGCGTACGCCTGGCCCGGTGCGACGGTGGTGGTCGGCGGCGCGTCACGGGCGCTCAGCGCGTCGCTGGTCGGTTCCGGCACCCTGCCGAGCTTCCCGACCCTGCCCGACGCGCTGGCCGGTGCCGCCGCGATCCGGGCGAGGCAGGCCGACGCGCCCCGGCTGCGGGTGGGTCTGTCGCCGATCGAGTCGGCCGCCGCGACCGCGCGCCGACTGGTCGACAAGGCGTGCGCGCAGTGGGGGCTGCCCGCGCTGCGCGACACCGCCCGGCTGGTGGTCACCGAACTCGTGAGCAACGCGGTGCGGCACGGCACGTCGGCGGCGTCGGCGGCCGTCGAGGTCACGCTCACCCGCGGCGTCGGCGCCGTGTACGTGTCCGTGCGCGACCGCAGCCGGCGGCTTCCGAAACCGGGTGGACCGGTACCGCCCACGGTCGAGGGCGGCCGCGGCCTCCTGGTGGTGGGCATCATGTCCCGGGCCTGGGGCGCCACCCCGACCGTCGACGGCAAGGTCGTCTGGGCCACCCTGCCCACATAACCTCCCCGCCCCCACGCGCCGCCCCCACGCGCGGCCGCGCACGGGGCGGGCACGCTGGGTCAGGCGACTGTCAGGGTCCAGGAGTCGACGTGGCCGGTGGCGCCCTTGGTCGTGTCGCGCACGCGGAGCTTCCACGTGCCGGCCCGGTCCTTCACGGTCAGCTTCACCGCGTAGGTGGCGTCGACGCCCGCCGCCCGGTCGTGCCGGTTCGACGGCTTCAGCCGCTTCACGCTGCCGTTCGGCGCTACCAGGTCGATCACCAGGTCGCCGCGGCGCGGGTGGTCGATGTGCACCTCGACCGACGCCCACGTGGCGCGGCCGGAGCAGCCGGTGAGCCCGATCGCGCTGGTGCCGGTCCCCCGGTCTCGGATCGCGGCGTCGGAGTCGTTGGTGCGCACGTCGCAAGGGGACGCGGGCGTCCGCAGCAGCAGGTCGGGTGCGCCGGCCGGGTCGGTGACGGCGCCCGGGCGGGCCCCGGAGGTCAGCGCGGCGGCGACCTCGGCCGGGGCGGCGCCGGGGTCGGCGGCGAGGACGAGGGCGGCCGCGCCGGTGACGTGCGGTGCGGCCATCGAGGTGCCGCTCGAGGTACGGGTCGCCGAGTCGTCGGCGATGCCGGCCGACGCGATCCCGACGCCGGGCGCGAACAGGTCGACGCACGGGCCGGTGTTGGAGAACGGCGCCCGGGCGTCGTTCTCGCCGGTGGCACCGACGGTGACGGCCGCGGGCGTGCTGGCCGGCGCGAACCCGCACGCGTCGGCGTTGTCGTTGCCGGCGGCCACCACGTAGGTGACGCCGCTGGCGATCGACGCGGTGATCGCGGCGGCCAGCGGCGCGAAGTTCTCCCCGCCGAAGCTCAGGTTGACCACGGCCGGCTTCCGGGCGTTCGCGGTGACCCAGTCGACCGCCGCGATGATGCCGGCGTAGGTGCCGGCGCCCTCGCAGTCGAGCACGCGCAGCGCGACCAGCGAGACGTCCTTGGCCACGCCGTACCGGGTGCCGCCGATCGTGCCGGCCACGTGGGTGCCGTGCCCGGAGCAGTCGTCGGCGTCGGCGTCACCGTCGACGAAGTCCCAGCCGCTGGTGGCGCGGCCGCCGAAGTCGGTGTGGGTGGTGCGTATCCCGCTGTCGATCACGTACGCGGTGACGTCGGACGCGGTGGTGCCGTAGGTGTAGGCGCCGTTCATGCCCGGTGCGTCGACCCGGTCGAGCCCCCACGACGGCGGGGTGATCTCGGTGCCGGCGAGCCGCACCGGCCGGTCGTGCTGCACCGACGCCACCGCCGGGTCGAGGGCGAGCTGACGCGCGCCGTCGGTGGTCAGCCGCGCCGAGAAGCCCGGCAGGGCCGTCTGGAACGCCTGTTCCAGGACGCCGCCGTAGCGCTCGGCGAGCGCCCGGGCCGACGCCCACGACGGTGCCGACCGGAGCACCACGACGTAGCGGTCGGGTGCCGGTTCGGGTGCCGCGGCCGCCGGGGCGCCGCCGAGCAGGCTCACGGCACCGACGACGAGGCCGAGTAGGGATGCTCGCAGGCGCATGACATCCAGGGTCGGCGCGGCGGGTGGTGTTCGCGGTCGCGCTGACGTTGCTACCCGGTCACGACCGCACGTGGAGCTCGACCACCAGCGGCCGGTGGTCGGAGACGCCCGTGGCCGGCGTGGACACCGTGCCGACCGTCGCCGGGAACGCCGGGTCGACGAGCACGTGGTCGAGCTGGATCTTCGGGGTGGTCGACGGGTAGGTCGGCAGCCGGGCGGCGACCCGCCACCCCGACGCCACCCGGGCCACGCCGGCCGGCAGGTTCAGGTCGCCGAGCAGCACCCGCGGGCCGGGCAGCGCCCGCAGCGCGCGCACCGCCCGCCGCAGTTGCCGCACGTTCCACCCGGGCACGAACGACAGGTGCGTCGTGGCGACGGTCACCGGCCCGTGCGGCGTGTCGACGACGGCGGCCAGCAGCACGCGCGGCTCGTCCGGCAGCATCAGCACCCGGCCACCCACCGGCACCGGCGAGCGGGTGGGTGCCGCCGGCAACCGGTGGATCAGCCACCTGCGCACCGGGAAGCGGCTGACGATGGCCACGCCGTACTGCGGCTCGCCGTCCGCTCCGCTCGCGAAATCGGGACCCGCGGGCCGGAACGCCTCGCCCGGCGTGCCCACGACGGCGGCCGCGAACCGGTGGTCCGACGCGCCGAGCGCCTCGGCCGCGAGGGCGGTGAGGTCGAGGCCGCCGCTGCGGGGCTGGTCGAGGTCGACCTCCTGCATCCCGACGACGTCGGCGTCGACGGCGGCGAGGGCCGCCCGGAACCGGTCTGCCGTCACGAGCCCGTCGTCGAGCGACCGGCCGTGGAGCACGTTGAACGTCGCGAGGCGCACCCGGTCCACCCTAGGGCCGGCACTGCTCGCTACGCTCGATGAGTGTTCTGGACCCGGGCCTGGCTGGTCCGCCACGTGCTGGCGGTCACGCTCGTGGTGGCGTTCCTCGCCCTGGGCTGGTGGCAGATCGGCCGGGCGGCCGGCGGCAACATGCTCAGTTGGGCGTATGCCGTCGAGTGGCCGGTGTTCGCCGGGTTCGTGGTGTTCGTCTGGGTCAAGGAGGTCCGTCGCGAACTGTCCGCGCGTGGATCTTCAGTGGACCGGGAGGAGCTGCCACCGTTGCGGGCGACCCGACCGGTCCCGGTGCCCGACGACGGTGACGACGACGAACTGGCCGCCTACAACCGATACCTGGCCTGGCTCAACGCCAACCCCGGCGCCCGGCCGGCCGACTACCGCGAGGTTTGACAAGCATGTCCGCTGCGCTCACCCGGTTCCGGGTGGTGGCCTACGTCGTCGGCGTGGTGCTGATCCTGTTCATCCTGGTCGCGATGCCGCTGAAGTACCTCGCCGACTCCGACGGCTTCGCCACGGTGATCGCGCCGGTGCACGGCTTTCTGTACATGGTCTACCTGGTGGTCACGTTCAACCTCGGCATGAAGGCCCGGTGGCCGCTCGGCCGGATCGCGCTGGTGATGCTGGCCGGCACGATCCCGGTGTTCAGCTTCTGGGCCGAGCGCTGGGCGACCTCGAAGATCCGCTCGGCCGAGCCGGCGACGGTCTAGGCGGCTCTCTTCGGCATCCGCTGCTCGACCTCGACGCGCAGGTCCTTCAGGTCGATGTCGGCACCGGCGAGCACCAGCGCGGCCAGGCCCTCACCCTCGCGGATGAGGCCGAGCAGGATGTGCTCGGTGCGGATCTCGCGGTCGGCGAGCCGCAGCGCCTCGCGGAGCGACAGTTCGAGCACCTTCTTGGCGCGCGGCGAGAACGGGATGTGCCCCTTGGGCGCGCCGCCCTCGTCGGGCCGGGAGCGGCGCAGTCCGAACCGTCGCCTGGGCGGCGGCGCGGGCGGCGGGGCCAGCGGCTCGGGGCCGAAGTTCTCCTCCAGGTGGGCGCGCACCGCGTCGAGGTCGATGCCGATGACCTTGAGCGCGGCGGCGTCGGCCGGTCCGAGCATGCCGGGCGCGTTGCCGCGGTGCCGGCCGACGGCCGCCTCGGCCCGCCGCACCGTGAGTCCGTGGTCGTTCAGTAGGCCGGCGAGCCAGCCGCCGCCCTCGAGCAGCGAGATCAGCAGGTGCTCGGTGCCGATCCGTGGGTGGTCCAGCCGCCGGGCGACCTCCTGCGCGCCGACGACCACCTCGCGGGCCTCGTGCGTGAACCGTTCGAACATCACACCCTCCCCGAGTGCTTCTTGTGTACGGCCTGCTTGCTGACGCCGAGCGCGTCGGCGATCTCCTGCCACGACCAGCCCTTGTGACGGGCGTTGCGCACCTGGAGCGCCTCGAGCGTCTCGGCGAGCCGGTACAGCGCGACGACGGCGCGCAGACCCACGGTGGGGTCGGCGCTGCTGGCTGCCGCCGCGACCGACTGGTTCGGCTCTTCCATGCTGTCAACCTACATTGACAACTGGCCAGTCGTCAACCTTTGTTGACACCACGGTACCGGCAGTGGCGGGAGGGGTAACCCGGGTGACATGACGGATCTGATCGAGGTGCTGGTGACCGATCACCGGCGGATCGAGAGCCTGTTCACCGAACTCGAGACCGGTGACAGCGACCCCGCGCACCGCCGTGACCTCGTCGACGTGATCGTGGCCGAGGTGGTCAGGCACGCGGTGGCCGAGGAGCTGTACCTCTACCCGGCCGTCCGGGACCTGCTGCCCGACGGCGACGCGCTGGCCGACCGCGGACTGCGGCAGCACGCCGACGTCGAACGGGCCCTCGACGCGGTCCAGGACACCGACCTCACGGCCGTGATCGTGGCCGTCCGCGCCCACGTCGACGAGCAGGAACGCGACCTGTTCCCGCGGGTGCGCCACGCCTGCCCACCCGACCGGCTGGCCGACCTCGGTAGCCGGGCCGAGGCCGCGAAGCGGATCGCGCCGACCCGTCCGCATCCCCACGTGCCGGGCACCCGCCTCGGCGCCGCCGGCAGCGGCCTGGTCGACCGCGTGCGCGACGCCCTCGCCAACCGGCCCACCAAGGTCAGCGACCTGTGACCCGCCGCCATCCCCCGATGCGCACGGCGACCCCGGGTGAGGTGTGCACCAGCGGCTCGCCCTCCGGTGCGGGCAGACCACCGGCGGCGATCACGTTCTCCGACAACGACTCCAGCGTTCCGCCGAACAGCGGCCACGGCCCGTGGGCCGCCAGCGCCTGCACGAGCCTGCCCCGGATCACCGAGTACAGCTGGAACCGGTAGGTCAGGAAGTATTCGAGCGCACCCGGCTCGATCGCCGGTCCCCTCGCCACGACCGCGTCACACCGCGCCCCGCGCGGACCCGGCCACCGGCGGGCGGAGGTGTACCGGAACCGGCCCGGCGTGGCCTGGACCCGCATGCGCGACCACACGTACGGAAGCCGGTACGTGGTGCGCCCGACGAGCACGGCGGGCAGGCGGGTGGCGTCGAGCGAGAAGAACCAGATGCCCTGCGACCCGTCGGGACCGGTGACGTACGTGCGCACGTTCGTCTCCGGGAACCGCGACATCCACGGCAGCGCCGGCACACCGGGGAACCGGACGCCGCTCATCGTGAACGGCACCAGCCCGATCCACGCGGAGCCGTCGAACTCCTGCACGGTGAGGCCGGGCGGCAGCAGCCGCTGCACGACGTCGGCCGGGTAGCGCCAGTGCAGGAACGTCAGGTCGAGCCAGCTCTGGTACATGACCGGCCGGTGCACCACGGGCGATTCGGGAATGGTCACCACGCACAGAAGAGTACGACCCCCGGGATTCCCCGGGGGTCGTACTCTGTTGAGGTCTTGCCGGGACGGGCGACCAGCGCGGCGGCGAGCATTTAATTGCTCCATATGCAATCGGTTCTCGCGCTTGGAATTCGAGGTTCCGCTCGCCATGCCCGGTGCAGTTCCCGGCGTGTCTCTAGTAGACACTTCCCGTGCCTACGCGGTCAATTGATTTCCTTGCTGAAGAGCGAGGCGTAGACCGGACGGTCGTCGGCCAGCACGACCTGGCCGGCGACGCGCTCACCGTCCACTGTGCACAGTCGCATGTGGAGGTAACGGTCCTCCTCGGTGACCGCCGGCGCGGTCCAGTTCGCCGCGTCGATCCAGCCGCGCACCTCGTCGGCCCGCGCGGCGACGTCGGCCGCGCGGGCCGACTCCAGCTCGTCGAGCGTCGACACCGCGTACGGCTCCACCGCCGACTCCGCCACCGGCTCGCGGCGCATGGCCGCCGGGCCGTAGGCGAAGCAGACCAGCGCCGGCCACACGTCGGCGAAGTACGCCGGCGACGGCGCGATCTCGGCGCCGACCAGCCGGGAACCGAGGAAGAACAGCGCACCCAACTGCTCCGCGACCAGCTCGAGCCGGCTCCGGAACTGCGTGAGCACGTTGCGCTTGCGCGCCAGGATCGACTCCAGGTGGCCCCGGCCCGGCAGGCCGTAGCCGCGGTTCAGCCGGGAGATCGCTCCCCACAGCTTGCTGTAGTTGGCTTCGCCGCGCAGTTCCAGCGCCGCCGCCCGCAGCTCGACCGGCAGCGTGAAGAACCACTGGTCGCGCTCGCCGAGGTAGCCACCGGTGGTCTCCTGCACGCAGCACGCGTCGGTGAACCGCAGCTCCTGGCCGGCGGCCAGGAACGCCGACCGGCACAGCGCGTGGTTCTGCGCGCCGTCCTGCACGTAACCGATGTGCAGGGGCACGATCGCCACGCCGTCGCTGCCCGGGTTGCGCAGGATCACGGTGCCGTACCCGTCGACCCGGGCGAGCTTCACGCCGTCACGCGGCGACAGCACCCCCGGGTACGCCGGACCGAACACCGGCACGACGGTGAGAACACCGGCGCGCTGCGGTACGCCCAGCCGGAAGCCGGCCAGGTCGATCATCGCGAGGGCGGTCATCCCGCACCTCCTTCCACAATGGACAGTCGCTCCCGCAGGGCGGTGCGCTGCCACTCGGCCGCGTCGGCGGCCTCCGTCTGGAACAGCATCCACAGCACGAGCGACGCGAAGTCGGCCTCGTGCCAGAACGCCCGCCGCGGCAGGCCGGGTGCCGGCCGGCGCAGCGTGAGATCGTCGCTGTGGCTGAACGTCGCCGTGCAGAACACGACACCCGTCCGCACGCCCAGCCGCGGCAGCGTCGCCGCCACGCGGGCCAGGTCGCCCGGGTAGGTGTTCTCGTATCCGTCGGAGACCACCGCCACCAGGTCGGGCCGCTCGCGCAGCGCCGCGACGACGCCGCCCGCCAGGTCGGTGCCCGAACCCGGCGTGTACACGGTGACCAGTTCGGCGCTGCGCTGACGCAGCACCAGTTCCAGCGCCGCCACCTGCGAACGCACCGCCCACTCCCGCTCGCCGTAGCCGTCCATCGACGCCGACCGGTCGATCACCAGGGCCAGCCGGCCCGGGAACCGCGGCACCGCGGCGGCCGCCGCGGCCAGGTACCGCTCCTGCGCGGCGTCGAGGTCGGCGGAGTCGCCGCCCCGGAACCGGTGCACGAGCGTCGCGGCGAGGTCGCCGCGGTTGGTCGCGGTGACGACGGCCGGCCGCTCACCGTCGAGGTCGAGGTCGAGCCGCTGGACGCCCACCGCGACCTCGTCGACCCGCGCCTCGGCGTAGACCTCCAGCAGCCGCTGGGTGGCGAGCGCCGGGTCGGACACGAACCGCAGGAAGGACCGCCGCACGTCGGCGACGACCTCGCCGGTGCGCAGGGCGCGCGCGACGCCGCGGGCGGTCGCCTTGCCGAGCGCGTGCTCCACAATGGACACCGCCATCCGCCGGTGCGTGCGCACGAACGTCGCCGCCTCGGCGTGCTCGGTGAGCAGCCGCAGCGCGGCGCGCGTGACGTGCTTGTGGTTCGCCCGCCGGTGCCGCAGCGCCAGCAGTACCGTGCCGACCGTGTGCGCCGGCAGGCCGAGGACGAGGACCCGCGTGACCCGCTCGACCGTGCGCCGGGTCTGCGCGCTCATCCCGGTACGCGACGCGCCCAGGAGGCGCAGGAGAATGCCGGCCCGCTGCTCGACCGAGGTGCCGGGCACGAGCGCGAGGAGGGCGTAGGCCTCGGCGTCGGCCGCGTACGCGGCGTCGTGGGCGTCGGCTCCGGCCGGCCCCGTGATCCGGCCGGAGCGCGACACCCGCAGCGGCTCATCGGAAGCCGCGAGCTCAGCCGTCAGCTGGGCGATCAGTTCTGCATTCATCGTCGTCTCCTTGTCGGAGACGACGATAGGTTCCCGAAAACCCTTTGCGGGAAGGGTTTTCCACCGCTAGGCGGGCGGGAACACCACCTGCAGCGCGGTTCCCTCGCCCGGGGTGTCGCACACCGCCACCGCGGCGTGGTGCGCGTCGAGCACCACCTTGAGGGCGGCGAGCCCCGCGTCCTCGCCCGACACCGGCGGCGCGCCGAGGGCGCCGTTCACCAGGTGCGGGAACAGCGTCGCGGGTGCGTCGGCGAGACCGAGCACCCGCACCTCCAGCATCGGTGCCGCGGGTCCACCGGCGATCCGCACGCGGATGCGTCCGGTCGGCGGCGTGAACTTCACGGCGCTGAACATGAGGTGTGCCAACGCCTGCGCGAGCCGGCGCGGGTCGGCCGGCACCGGCGCGGCCGGACCCGCGTCGAGGCGCAGGTGGATGTCGCGCGCCTCGGCGATCGGGCGCACCTCGCGCACCGACCACTCGACGAGCGTGTTCAGGTCGACCGCGCGCCGCTCGTTGGCCGTCGCCTCGCTGTGCGACTGGGCGGCGGCAGGTTCGGCCATCCGCATCAGGTTGTCGAGCAGCCGCAGCAGAACCGGTGCGTGCGCGTGGGCCGAGGCACCGAGCCGGGCGGCCACCTCCGCGGGGCAGAACTCGACGTCGCGGAGCACCTCGACGTTGCGGCGCAGCTCGGCCAGCGGCTGGCGCAGCTCACCGCGGAGCAGCGGCACCAGCTCGTCGTGGAGGCGTTCGGTCTCGTGCCGCCGCACCGACTCGCGGGCCAGCCGGGTGGCGCCGTGCCGCAGCTCCAGGAGCGTCGTCACCTGACGAGCGAGCGCGCGCAACGCGCGGAGCTGGCCCAGCCCGAGACGGCGGGGCACCGCGTCGGTGACGCACAGGGTGCCGAGGGCGAAGCCGTCGGCGGTCACCAGCGGCGCACCGGCGTAGAAGCGCACACCGGGCTCGTTCCGGACGTCGGCGTGGTCGGCGAACCGCGGGTCGGCCCGCGCGTCGGGCACCACGAGCAGGCCGTGGCCGCTGATCGTCTGCGCGCACAGGGCCTGGCCGCGCACCGGCGCACCAGCCTCGACGCCGAACCCGGACATGACCGTGTGGTGGTCGTGGTCGAGCACCGACACCAGCGCGACCGGGGTGCCGCAGATCGCGGCGGTCAGCTCGACCATCGTGTCGAGGTCGGGCTCCGGCCGGGCGGCGAGCAGGCCGAGGTCGCGGACGGCGCGGTCGGTCTGTGCACGCGTCGGAGCAACCATCGCACCCCAGCTCCCCCGAACTCGGCGTCCCCCAACGACCTCACGGTAGGTCAGCCGGTCGGCGGCTGTCCGCCAGATCGATCACCTCGACGTCAGCTCGCGCACGCGCGCGGGGTCGGCCGGCAGCTCCACCACGAACCGGCTGCCGGTCGGGCGGTTCGGCTCGTACCGGATCGTCCCGCCGTTGGCCTCGACCAGCTCGCGCACGATGTACAGGCCGAGACCCGTACCGGTGCGGGTCGGCGCGACACCGCTCGCCGCCCGGCTGAACCGTTCGAACAGGTGCGGCACGAACTCCGGGGGCACCCCCTCGCCGGAGTCGGACACGACGATCTCCACGAGCGCGTTGTCCAGCCGGCCCGCCTGCACCCGCACCTCGGCGTCCTCGCCGCCGTACTTGTGGGCGTTGCTCAACAGGTTCACGAGGATCTGCTGAAGGTGACGGGCGTCAGCCAGCACGGCGAGGCCAGGCTCCACGTCGGCGCGGGTGCGCGGGCGTTCGGAGGCGCTGAGACCGTCGAGGGCCTCGCCGAGCGCCTCCTCCATGCGGATGCCGCTGCGCCGGGCCTTCAGGCCACCCTGGTCGACCTCGGTGAGCGTCAGCACCTCCTCGACCAGCTCCATCATCTTGCCGCCGGCCCGGGAGATGCGGCCCACCTCGCGCAGCTTCTTCTCGTCGCTGAGGGCCTCCCAGCCCTCCAGCAGCACCTCGCAGTAGCCGGTGATGACCCCCAGCGGCTGGCGCACGTCGTGGGACAGCATCGCGACGAGGTCGGCGGTGCGCTGCTGCGCCGACCTGAGCGCGTCGTTGGCCCGCTCCAGGTCGCCCGCGCGGCTGGTCAGCTCCACCTGGATGCGGCGCTGCTCGGCCGCCCACCGGTGCCGCTCGCTGACGTCGACGGCCTGCGCGGCGAAGTACAGCGGCCGGCCGTCGGCGTCGCGCACCAGCGTCGCGGTGAGGGCCACCGGCAGCGCGCGGCTCATCGCGTCGACGAACCGCAGCTCGGTGGTGAACCCGCGCCGGGTGCCGGCCACCGCGTCGGCCCGCAGCGAGTCGTAGGCCGCCAGGTCGTCGGGGTGCACGATGTCGTCGAGGGTCTGGCCGGCCAGCGTCGTGCCGCGGTAGCCGAGCAGGTCGCACAGCGCCGGGTTGACCCGCAGCAACCGCCCGTTGGACGCGCCGACGAGCAGCATGCCGACGAGCGAGCCGTCGAACAGGCCACGGAAGCGCTCCTCGCTCTCGCGCAGTTCCGCCCGGTTCCGGGCGCTGCGGGCCCACAGCCGCACGCCGAACAGACCGAGGACGGCCAGGCCACCGAGCCCCACCCAGCCACCCGCGGCGGTTCCGTCCATCGGCTGGTACAGCACCTCGTTGCGCACCGAGGCGACCAGCTTCCACGGCGTGCCGGGCACGGGGGCCGAGTCGTAGTGCCACGCCTCCTCGTCGGACTCGTAGGAGCCGCTCTCATTCCGGGCGACCGCGTGCGCCAGCTCCGGCTCGTGCTCGGCGAGGGTGCTGATGCCGACGACGTTCTGGTTGGCACCCACCACGTGTCCGGCGTTGTCGACCAGGTAGACGTGGCTGCCGGCCAACGCGATCGCGTGGCTGAGGTAGTTGCCGAGCGAGCTGGACCGGATGTCGATGGCACCGGCGAACACGCGTCGCCCGGCCGGCGTCTCGTACGGCGTGGCGAACGAGACCACGGGCAGGCCCTCCGCCGCCGACGTCACCACCGACGACACGCTGGGCCGGCCGTCGCGCAGGGCCACGCGCAGGTGCTCGTACCGGGTGGTGAGGTCGACGCCCAGCGTGGTCGGGTTCGCGGGCACGGCGTGGATCGCCTGCCCGTTGCTGTCGAGCAGTACCGCGGCGGAGTAGCCGAACGACGCGACCGCCTGCTCGAACACGCGGGCCTCGACGGTCGGACCGGAGAGGAACTGCAGGGCCTGCGTGCGTTCCCGGGCGATGAGGTCCTCGGCGTAGGTCGACACGAAGTCCGACGCGATCACCACGCGCAGCCGGAAGCGGTGCTCCAGTTCGTGGTGGCCGTTCGTGTCCACCCAGTAGACGCCCGTGGCGACCGCGGCGAGCAGCAGCGCCCACACGAGCAGCGGGCGCGCGACATACTTCCGCGATATCGCCGTAAATCGCCACATTCTGTCACTATTGCAAGGTGACCGGACCAGCGGGTCCAGTCTCCGAAGTTCGACCCCCGCCCGACCAGCTGGGGTCCGCATGCTCACGCCGCCCGTCACGCCGATGCTCTCCACGGCGGTCGACCGGCTACCGACCGGGGCGTACGTGTACGAGCCCAAGTGGGACGGCTGGCGTGTCCTGGTGTTCCGGGACACCGCCTCCGGCGTTTACCTGCAGTCGCGCAGCGGTAAGCCGCTCGCCGGGTACTTCCCCGAGGTCACCCGGCTCGCCCGCGCGCTGCCGCCCGGCCTGGTGCTCGACGGCGAACTGGTCATCTGGGAACCCGAACGCAACCGGACCAGCTTCGCCCTCCTCCAGCGGCGGGTGGCCGCCGGCAGCCCGGTGCGCGAGGCGTACAGGCACCCCGCTCACCTGGTCACCTTCGATCTTCTGCAGTCCGACGGCGCGGAACTGCTCGACCGGCCCCTCGCCGACCGCCGCGCGGCCCTGACCACGACGCTGGCCGACGCGCCCCCGCAGCTCACCGTGTGCCCGCAGACGACCGACCCGGCCGAAGCCCGCGAATGGCTCGACGCCTGGACCGCCCAGGGCGTCGAAGGGCTGGTGATCAAGCCGGTGCGCAGCCGCTACCAGCCGGGCCGGCGCGGCTGGCGCAAGCTACGCCGCCGGCACACCACCGAGGCGATCGTCGCCGGGGTGCTCGGCCCGACCACCCGACCCGAGGTGCTTCTCCTCGCCCGCTTCGACGCCGACGGCCGCCTCCGGTACGCCGGGCGCACCACGCCGCTCGCGGCACCGGCGCAGGCCGACCTCGCCCCACTGCTCACGCCGGCGGGCACCCGCCGCGACGGCCGGATCAACCACCCCTGGCCCCGCCCGCTTCCGGCCGGCTGGACCGGCGCCTTCGACCGGTCGGGGCCACTGGAGTACCGGCAGGTCGCACCAGTGATCGTGGCGGAGGTCCAGGTGGACTCGGCGTACGAGCACAGCCGGTGGCGGCACGCGGTGCGCTTCGTGCGCATGCGCGCTGACCTGTCCGTGTACGACGTGCCCCTGCTGGACGTGTAACGCCGGCCTGCGCGCGTCCGCCGCCCCACACGCCGCCCCACACGCGCGGCGGGCACGCGGAAGGCACGGAAGGCGACGGCGGCGTGAACGGCGACGGCACGCGGCGGGCGTGGGGCACAGGCGCTCGGGGCACGGTGGACGGGCGCGGGGGCATACGGGCGCGGGGCACGCGGGGAACAGGCGCGCGGGAACGCGGGGGCACGCGCGCGGGGCGACGGCACGAGCGCGCGGGCACGCGCAGAACGGGCGCGCGGTGTGTCAGGGGACTCGGCGGACCACGGCCAGCAGGTACTCCTTGCGGTTCAGCGGGTTGTGGTCGGTTCTCGGCCGGTCCGGTGGCGGGTCCGCCACAGGCTGATAGTGGTCGAACGTGGTTTCCAGGGTTCCTTCGCCCCTCGTCAGCGATGGCAGGACCAGCTGCAGGTCGTGCACCGAGGCGGCCGGGATCTCGCCGGTGATCTCACCGCCGGTGGCACCCAGTGGCACGGCCCGCAGGCGGGCCAGCGTCGGGAGCAGCGCTGGCAACAGGTCGGCCGGGCAGTCCAGGTGGAACGCGTGCACGGGCTCGTACACGCGGGTGCCGGCCGCGCGTAGCGCGTCCATCAGAACCAGTGGGGTCAAATTCCGGAAGTCGCCGGCCGTGCTGGACATGCTCTTGTCGAACGTGCCGTGGGAGTGGCTCTGCCGTGCCCAGTAGCCGGAGCGGTTCATCGTCACGGTGCAGTCGACGACCTGCCAGCCGTGCAGGCCCTCGGCCAGGGTGCGGTGCACCGTCTCCTCGACCGCGACGAAGAAGGCGTACGGCATCGAACCCAGCTCGACCTCCAGGCGGAACGCCTGCCCGCTACCGGGCGGCGCCGGGTCGATCCGCAGCCCCACGGTGGCCAGGAACGGGTTGTCGCCGGTCGCGATGACCTCCTCGGCGCTGCCGCTGCCGACCGGGCGCTCCACATGGATCGTCGTGCTCTCCCGGAACGTGACGTCGATGCCGTGCTCCCTGCGCAGCGTCGCCTCGATGATCTCCTTCTGCACCTCCCCGTACAGGGACACCGCCAGCCCGTCCCGGCCCTGCCGCAGGTTGATCAGCGGATCCTGCTCGGCCAGTTGCGTGAGGGCCGCGTGCAGGGCGCCGGCGTCGCGGCGACCGGCCGGCTCGACGACCGTCTCCAACGACGGCGGCACGAACGCGAAGCTGCGGTCAACGGCTGGACGACCCAGCGCGTCACCAATTCTCACCCGCGACAAACCGCGCAGCGTCGCGATGCGCCCGGCCACGACGGCCGGACGCGCGACGGCCGCGCCGTTCTCGAAGACCTCGATGCCGGTGATCCGGCCGAGGTCGCCGAGGCGGTCGCGGACGCGCAGCGTGCCGCCGAACATGCGGACGTAGGCGATGCGCTCGCCGGCGGGCCCGCGGTCGATCTTGAACACGGTGCCCGAGAGGGGCGCGTCGGGGTCGGCCGCCGCCGTCGGCAGCAGGGTCGCGATGCCGTCCATGAGCTGCGGGACCCCCGTGCCGGTGATCGCGGAGCCGGAGAACACCGGGTGGACGCGGGCAGCGGCGGTCTGCTGCCGGAACCGCCGCGTGAGGTCGCCCGGGTGCTCGCCGTCGACGTACGCGGCGAGAAGGTCGTCGTCGTACTCGGCGAGGTGCGGGAGCAGGTCGGCTCCGGCGTCGACGGCCGGCACCAGGCCGGCGAGCTCAGCGAGCACCCGGCCGGGGTCGGCGTTACGGCGGTCGGTCTTGTTGATGAAGATCAGCATGGGTAGGCGCAGGCGGGCGAGGGCCCGCATCAGCACGCGCGTCTGCGCCTGCACACCCTCGACCGCCGACACGACGAGCACCGCACCGTCGAGCACGGCGAGCGCCCGCTCCACCTCGGCGATGAAGTCGGGGTGGCCGGGCGTATCGATCAGGTTGACGGTGACGTCGTCGGTGAGCGGGAACGACACCACGGCGGCCTTGATCGTGATGCCGCGCTGGCGCTCGAGTTCCATCGAGTCGGTCCGGGTGTTACCGGCGTCGACGCTGCCGACCTCGTCGATGACACCGGCGGCGTGCAGGAGCCGCTCGGTGAGGCTGGTCTTGCCGGCGTCTACGTGCGCAAGGATTCCCAGGTTGAGAAAGTGCACCGGGCGTTCATGTCCTCCGGGTGGGCGAATCTTCCCTTCTCGCGAGACATGAACGTGCGCGCCATCTCGGTATCCTCTCGGTCGGCTACTGCCCTACCGAAGCAGCCGTGGCGTGGGGCGGCAACCGGATTACGCCGCCCGCCGCGCGAGGGCTCAGCGGGCGGCATCCTTCCGGCATGCGCCGACAATGCCGCGGCTAGCGGTTTTCGGACATGTCCTGCGGCTTCGGCGCCGCGCGGAGCGGCCGGCTCGGCGATCTTGGACGCCTGTGCACCCTATGGCGTGCACAGGCGTCCAAGATCGCCGGCGCTGCCGCCGGGTGCGGCCGGAATGTCCGCCCTGCACTGGAACGCGGCCCCGCAATGCATAAACGGTGGTCGATCCACTGCGCTTACCCGCGTGGATCGACCACCGTCTGTGCAAAAGAGGCAGCGAGCGTCAGTTCAGCGGGCCGCCGGCCACGTAGATGATCTGGCCGCTCACGAAGCCGGACTCCTCGCTCGCCAGGAACGAGGCCAGCGCCGCGATGTCCTCCGGCTTGCCGACGCGGCGCACCGGGATGCGCTCGATCGCCGCCTTCTGGAACGTGTCGAAGTCGACGCCCATCCGCTCGGCGGTGGCGGCGGTCATGTCGGTGGCGATGAAGCCGGGCGCGATCGAGTTCGCGGTGATGCCGAACTTGCCGAGCTCGATCGCCAGCGTCTTCGTGAAGCCCTGCAGGCCGGCCTTGGCGGCCGAGTAGTTGGCCTGGCCGCGGTTGCCCAGCGCGCTGCTGCTCGACAGGTTGATGATGCGCCCGAACTGCTGGTCGACCATCTGGCTCTGCACCGCGCGGGTCATCAGGAACGCGCCGCGCAGGTGCACGTTCATGACGGTTTCCCAGTCGTCGTCGGTCATCTTGAAGAGCATGTTGTCGCGGATGACGCCCGCGTTGTTGACCAGCACCGCCACCGGGCCGAGCTCGTCCCTGACCCGCGCGACCGCGGCCTCGACCTGGGCCTTGTCGCTCACGTCGGCACCGACCGCGATGGCGCGGCCGCCGGCCGAGGTGATCTTCTCCACGGTCTCCTTGCCGGACTCCTCGGTCAGGTCCAGGACGCCGACCGCGTAGCCGTCAGCGGCGAGACGCACAGCGGTGGCGGCACCGATACCCCGGGCTGCGCCGGTGACCAGTGCGACACGACCGGCGGAGCCGGAACCGGGTTCACCGGCGAGGTTGTCAGCCAACTCCCCAAGCCTTTCGATAGACGTTCCTGAAGCTCACATTGTGCTCGACGGGTCCGGAGGGCGGCAGGTTGTGGTCACGGTCGACCAGCAGACCTCCGAACCCGGCGGGCCGGGGCTCCTCCCCGTTGAACGCGCTGTTCAGCGAGTCGACGGTAGCCCAACCGGCCCATTGTGAGTCAGTGTTCAACGTCATCGTGAGACCCTGTCGCGTACGGATGAGATCGAGGTCTCTCGCCTGACCTTCCCCGCCGATGACCACCAGGTCGGCCTGCCGGCCGACCGCGACCACCGCCGGACCGATGCTCACCTGGGTCGCGGCCGAGTGGGGACTGCGGACGACGGTGGCGTCGGGGTGCCGGTCCAGGGCCGCCTTCACCTTCGCCGTCAGCGCGGGACCGAGCTCGGCGCTGCCGAACTCGACCACCTCGAGCACCTCGCAGCCGGGGCAGCGCTGAAGCTGCTCGACGAACCCGGCGTGGGTGTACCTCAGCACCGTCGACGAGGGGTCGTTGAACGCGATGACCCGCGCCGTGCCGTTGGTCGCCGCGATCACCGCGTTCGCCGCCACCGTGCCGAAGTTCTTCGTGTACCGGGCGGTGTCGACCCTGGCCACGCCGTAGTTGACGAACGTCGTGAACGTCGGCTCGCCCGCCGTCCCGGTGACGCTCGGGTCGGTGCAGTCGAAGCCGAACAGCGGGACGATCCTGATCCCGGCCCGGCGCGCCTTCGCGAACTCGGCCGGCGCGTACGCGCAGTCGAAGTTCGCCACGATCCCGTTCACCTTGAGGTCGATCGCCTTCTGCACCGCGCCGGGCGCGTTCGACGGGTCGAGCTTCAGGTCGAGAACGGTCACGTCCCAGTTGAGCGCGCGGGCGGCCTCGACCACGCCGCTCACCGGCACCGCCGACGTCGGCGACTGCTGCCCGCGCGAGATCACCGCGATCTTCCGGTTCTTCGCGGCGAGTCGGGTACCCGGGTCGGGCGAGCGGTACGTGCCCTTCCAGGCCGCCTCGGTGACGGCACGGGCCTGCGCCAGCACCTCGGCCGCCGCGGTGCCGGTCGGCACCGCCGTCGCGTCGTCGTCGGGCGGTGCCGGCTGGGCGCCGCCGCACGCGGTCAGCGCGCCGATCAGCAGCACCAGCCCGACCAGGCGGAGCCGGTCAGTCAACTCCCCAGGCCTTCTTGTAGACGGAGCGGAAGTCGACGTTGTGCTGCACCGGTCCGGACGGCGGGAGGTTGTGCTCCCGGTCGATCAGCATCACGCCGACGCCCGGCACCCGCGGCTGCTCGCCGTTGAACACGCTGTTCAACGTGTCGATCGCGGCCCACGCGTGCCACGGCGTGTCGAAGCTGATCGTGATGTTCAGCCCCTGCTTGGCGCGGATCAGGTCGAGGTCGGCCTGCTGGCCCTCGCCGCCGACCACCACGACCTGGTTCTGCTTCTTCGCCGCCTGCAGCGCCGGCGCGATCGCCGTCTGCACCGCGGTGGAGTTCGCACCCCGGATCGCGGTGACCTCGGGATGGCGGCGCAGCGCCTCGTCGACCATGCCGCGCAGCGCGCCGCTGGCGACGTCGGCGGCCGTGTACCTGACCTCGCCGAGCAGCTCGCACGTGGTGCACTTCTTGATCTGCGACACGAACCCGAGGTGCATGTAGTTGAGGACCGTCGAGGTCGTCTCGTTGAACGCCAGCACCTTCGCCTTGGCGCCGGTCGCCAGGATCACCGCGTTCGCCGCGAGCACACCGGCGGCGGCGTTCTGCCGGCCCGGGTCGCTGCGCTGGTTGGTGCCGGTGTAGTTGACGAACGTGGTGAACTGCGCCGGTCCGGTCTGACCGGTGACGGTCGGGTCGGTGCAGTCGAACGCGAACAGCGGGATGATCAGGATGCCCTTGGCCTTCGCCGCGGCGAACTCCGCCGGCGCGAAGGCGCAGTCGACGTTGGTGACGATCCCGCGCACGCCCTCGGCGATGGCGGACTGGACGGCCTGGCCGGCCTTGCGCGGATCCAGCGCCAGGTCGTACCGGACCACCTTCCAGCCGAGCGCGCGGGCGGCCTCGTCGGCCGCGTCGGTGGGGACCTTGGAGCTCGGCGACTGCTGACCGCGCGAGATGATCGCGATCCCGTAGCCCTTCGCCGCGATCCGGGTCGCGCCGTCGGGCGCCTTGTTGGTGCCCTTGAACGCGCCCTCGACCATGGTCTTCGCCTCGGTCATGAGGTCGGCCGGCGACGCGGATCCGGGGGTTGCCGCCGCCGGGGTCGACGGCTCGTCCGGCGGGGAGTCGGAGCCGCAGGCCGTCACAGCGCCCAGTGAGACGGCGAGCAGCGCGACCGACAGCGTCCCGCGCAGGCGGAACTTCACAGCAGATCTCCTACGGGGGCTAGACGCCGGCGGTCGCACGTTCCAACGCGTGCCGGCAGACGGTGAGCAGAGCGTCCCGGACGGACGGGCGGGACCGCGCGTCGAACGTGATCAACGGGGTGTCGCCGTTGGCGGCGAGCGCCCAGCGGACGTCGTCGAGGTTGTGCTTCAGGCGGCCGTAGAACATGTTGACGGCCACCACGAACGGGATGCCGGCCTGCTCGAAGTAGTCGATGGCCGGGTAGCAGTCGTCGAGGCGACGGGTGTCGACGATCACCAGCGCACCCAGCGCCCCGAGGCAGATGTCGTGCCACATGAACCCGAACCGGTCCTGCCCGGGCGTGCCGAACAGGTACAGCTTCAGGCCCTCGTCGAGCCGGATCGTGCCGAAGTCGATCGCGACCGTGGTCGTCGTCTTCTCCGGCACCTCGCCGGTGCGGTCGATCTGCGCGGCGACGTCGGTCATCGCGGCCTCCGTCGTCAGCGGCGGAGAGTCCGAGATGACGCCGACGGCGGTCGTCTTGCCCACGCCGAACCCACCGGCGATCACGATCTTGATCGGGGTGGGAGCGATCGGCTCAGGATATTGCGGATAGCCCACGGATCACCCTCTCGATCATGGCCGGATCCTTGGCGATGGAGTGCTGCGGGCGCAGCACCCGCAGGTGACCGGCGGCGGCGAGGTCGGCCACGAGTACCCGCACGACCTGCAGGTGCAGCCGCAGCAACGCACCGAGCTCGGCCACCGACACGGGCGCCCGGGCGGCGCTCACGACGTCTCGGTGCTCGTACCGCACCATCTGCGGCGTCGCCCACACGTCGCCGACGGCCACCACCTGCGCCTCGATGGCCAGCGTCGGGTCGACCGGCACCGTGCGTCCGCCGGTCAGCTGGTAAGGGCGTAGCGGGGACGCGTCGGTGGGCTCGTCGTCGTCGAGGGCGTCGCCGGACAGGTCGGAGACGATCTCGCCGTCGACGATGTGCCCGTGGAACGGCCCGGCCGGCACGGCCGGCAGCGGCCCGGGCGCGGGCTCGGCCGCGGCACCGCGCATGTACGGCCGCAACCGGTCCGACGGGCCCACGCTACTCATACCGCGCCGCCCGGAGGAAGTGCGAAAAGACCGCGGTATGCCCGCCTCCGCTCCGCTACGGCGGTCATACCGCCGCCACGGAGTTCTTCAACTCGTCGATCAGCTGGGGGGTGAGGACGCGGCCGGCCCGGTTGGCGAACACCGCCATCTCGTAGGCGATCGTGCCGAGGTCGGCCCGGCGCGACGCCAGCACGCCCAGCGCCGATCCGGCCGAGATCGTCGCCACCAGCAGGTAGCCGTGCTCGAAGTCGATGATGACCTTGTTGGTGTAGCCCATCTGGTACAGCCGCGACGCGCCGCCGGCCAGGCTGGTGATCGCGGAGGTGATGGCCGCGAACCGCTCGGCGTCGTCGCGGTTGCTGGTGGTGGCCATCGCGATGAGCAGTCCGTCGGACGAGACGGCGATCGCGTCGGAGACACCAGCGGTCTCGGCGGCGAACCGGTCCAACAGCCAGTTGAAACTACGTGCTTCCGGCGAGGCGATGGTCATCGTCGCTCCACATTCTGCGGTTCGGCCCCGTTAGGTGTACCGCTGTCGTACTGATAGCTGGGGGTGGGTTGATGGGACGACGGACCGCCGTTGGTGGGACCACGGTCCGGTACACCGTTGCCGGCCTCGGCCGCGGCGGCACCGCGGGCGAACCCGGCGAACATCGCGTCGAGCTGGAGCTGTTCCGACTGCGGGTCCCGGTCGATCGGGGCCTGCGTGCGCCCGGAGCGCGGGGCGGTACCCGCCGGCGCCGGCTGCACCGCACCGGGGGCCCGCAGCTCGTTGGCGAGGTGGCTGCCGGGCACCCGCCGGGTGAGCTGTCCGTCGTCGAGCGGCACCGCCGGGGGTCGGGCGGCCGGAGGCGGGACCGGTTGGGTGTCCTCGCCGGCCCACCCGTTGCGTGTGCTTCCGGGCACCCGGCGGGCGGGGAGCGGGTACCGGGCGGCGTCCTCGGGGGTGGGCCCGATCGGTGCCACCGGGCCCGGGGTCGCGACCCCGGCCGGCGGGAAACCGGTCGGTATCCCGGAGACCGGCGCGGAACCGCCCGAAGCCGCCGGGCTGAACGGCGCGGAACTGACCGGCGCGGGGCTGACCGGCGCCGAACTCACCGGCGCCGAACTCACCGGCGCGGCGCTGACCGGCGCTGAACTCACCGGCGCGCCGCTGACCGGCGCAGGGCTGACCGGTGCGGCACTCACCGGCGCGGAGCTGACCGGTGCCGAACTCACCGGTGCGGAACTCACCGGTGCCGAACTCACCGGTGCCGAACTCACCGGCGCGTTGCCGGTGGGAGCCGGGCTCACCGGAGCGTCCCGGTCGAGCCGCTCGGCCGGCATCGGTGCGCGCTGCGTCGGGATCGCGGCCGACAGCGGCCACTGCGGCGGCGCCGACGACTCCCCGGCCGGGGACCCGGGCCGCGCCAGGGGCCGGGTGTCGGACGTCCCGGGCTGCTCCGACGGACGCGTCGTGCCGGGGACGGTCGCCACGCCGCGGGCGAAGCCCTGGCTGAACGCCTCCGCCTCGGCGCGGGCGATCGCCGGGTCGACCGGTGCCGGATCGCGCTGGTCGGCCGCCGGGATGCCGCTCGGCAGGTTGCGGCCGGGAACGCGCCGGCTGAGCCCGCCCCGCTCCTCGACGGGGCCGCCGTCGGCGTCGGGCCCGTCGGCCGGACCGTCGGGCGGGAGCGGGGACCGGGTCGACGGGAGCGGAACCGCGGCCGTCGGGCCCTCGCCGGGCAGTTGCGGACGGTCACGCAGCGAGCCGGGACGGATCGGCGGAACCGACGCTCCCCCGAAGCCCGGCGCTCCTCCCACCGGCGCCGCGGGCATCGACGGCGGCCCGGCGAACGCGGTGGGCGCGGCCGGGGCCAGCGGCCGCCCGCCGGCCGACGGCACGATCGGGCCCGACGCGACCGACGGCGGCACGAGCGGCGACGGCACGGCCGACGCCGGCGGGGTCCGGCCCGCGCGCGGCATGCCCAACGCGGCCAGCGGCATGGCGTCGGCCCCGCCGCGGACGGGCAGCGGACCGGTCTCGTCGTCGGCCATGGGACCGGGAAGCATCGCCGGCTGCGCGCCGGCCGGGAGCATCGGCGGGTCGCCGAACCAGTCGAAGTGCTCGCCGGCCGCGGTCCGCATCGCGACGACCGTGCGCTCGGGCACCGGGAGCGTCGACGCGGCGGCGCTGCGGACCGCCTGGCGCATGCCGCGGGGCTGCGGCGCCGGCGCGGTGACCCCGACCGGTGCGGTGAGCAGGCGGGCGGGCAGGTCGATGTGGGCGAGCACACCCTGCGGCTCGTTGGCCAGCAGCGTCACGGTGAGGCCGTGCCGGCGGGCCAGCCGGCCCACCACGAACAGCCCCAGCACCCGGGTGGGTGCGATCTCCAGCCGCTCCCGGTCGACCAGCCGCTTGTTCTCGGCCTCAAGCTGGTCGGCCGACATGCCGATGCCGACGTCGGCGATCGAGATCCGGCAGCCCTCGCCGAGAACCGAGACCGACACCGTCACCGGGCCGGGCGGTGGCGAGTACGACACCGCGTTGTCGAGGATCTCGGCGACGAGCAGGATCAGGTCGGAGACCACGCGGGGCACGGCCGCCACGTCGACGGCGTCCTCCAGCCGCACCCGGGTGAACTGCTCGATCTCGGCGGCGGCCGCCCGCACGACGTCGGCGAGCCGCATCGGGCCGGTGGCCGGGTCGTCGGCGGCACCCGACACCACCAGCAGCGCCGAGGCGCTCCGGCGCAGGCGGGTGGCGACGTGGTCGAGGCGGTACAGCCGCTCCAGCAGCTGCGGGTCCTGCTGCTGGCGTTCGAGGACGTCGATGAGGTTCAGCTGCCGGTCGGCCAGGTTCCGGGTGCGCCGGGCGACGGTCGCGAACATCGCCGAGACGTTGCGCCGCGTGGTGACCTGCCGCTCCAGCAGCGCCGCCGCGCCCTCCTGCACCTGGTTGAACGCGGCCGCCAGGTCGGCCACGTCACCGGGTCCGGTGGTGGGCACGGCTCTCAGGGCAGGCGTCGACTCCGACTGGTTCTCGACGTCGCTGACCCGTTCCAGCTCCCGCCCGGTGGCCCGGGCCACCGCGACCGCGGCGGCGTTCAGCTGGGCCAGCGGTACCGCGATCGACCGGGCACCGGCGGCGGCGAGCGCGGCCACGAACAGCAGCAGGAGGAACGCGAGGAGGCCCACGATGATCGCCTCGCGCAGCGCGGCGTTGGCGTCCTCGGCGGCCGCGTCGGTGATCTCGCGGGCGATGCGGTCACCGACGAGCCGGCGCAGCGTCGTGTAGGTCTCGACCGCCGACGCGATGCGGATGACCTTCTCGTTGAGGGCGCCCTCGCCGGGGTTGGCGGCCAGCGCGACGACCCGCTGCGAGGCCTGGCTGTTCTCGGCCGCCGTGAGCAGGCTGCGCTGGTTGACGCTCGCCAGCTGGGTGAAGCGGGCGGTGTACAGCTCCAGCCCGACCTCGGCCTCGCGGAGCAGCTTCTCGCCCGGTGCCGCCTCGACGACCGCGACCAGGGCCGCGGTGCCGAACCGGGCCGCCTGCTCGTTCGCGCGCAGCAGTTCGTCGAGCGGCGCCGACGGCGACAGCGCCGCGTCGGTGCCGGCCGCGGTGGGCGGCGGGATGTTGTAGATGATCGCTTCGATGCCGCGGCTGAACACCTCGTGCGCCACCATGCTCAGCACGCTGCGGTCGAGCACGCGCGGCCGCACGATGCCCAGCAGCGTGACCAGCTCGGCGATGCCGGGGCGCAGCCGCTGGTCGGCGTGGCTGCGCAGGTCGTCGATGGCGTCGTTGACGGCCTGGCTCTGCCGCACGACGGAGCTGCTGTCGGCGGAGTCGACGGCCAGGTACATCAGCGACAGCAGCCGCTCCCGCTGGAGCTCCTCGAGCACCGAGCCGACGGTGCGGCGGGTCTCCGCCTCGTCGGCGATCGACGCCTGCGCCTGCGCGCTGTCGACGCGGTCGGTGACGACCGGGACGGCCAGGCCGACCACCGCGGCGAGCGGGACGAGCACCAGCAGGGCCAGGCGCTGGGAGACCCGCAGCCGGCCGAGCCGCCGGCGGAGCCGGAAGATCACCGGGCACCTGCCGCGGATCTCGGTGTGTTCACGACGGCGGCGATCGCCGGGTCGGAGTGCGGACCGGTGTACAGCCCGCCGGGCTGGCCGGGCGGCTCGGTGCCGAACGTCGCGCTCAGCGACGCACCCAGCGACTGGCCGCCCTCGGGCGTCGGGTCCTCCGGTGCGGCGTGCGCGGGGCTGCGCCGGCGCGGCGACGCCGGCGTGCGCCGGGTCATCACGAGCAGCGCGACTCCGACCGCGACCGCCACCAGCAGGCCGAGCACCGACACCACGAGGATCTCGATCCGCCGGCTGGACAGGTCGTCGAGCCGGATGACGAGGAGCCGGTCGAGCTCGGCCCAGACGGTCTGGGCCAGCCGGCCCGACGAGTCGCGGACGCCGACCGAGGCGGCGGTGAGGTTGTCGGGCAGCGGCGGCATGCTCGCGACCGCGACCGACGGTGCGAGCTGGTCGGTGGCCGCGCCGAACTGGTCGAGCGGCGACAGCAGCGCGCTGCCCACCCGTTCGTTGCTGCTGGCGTCGGCCACGTTGCCCAGCCCGGTCGCCACCTGCGCGGCGTTCGTCGCGATGCGGTCGCGCAGCACCGCCGCCCGCGGGTCGGTGGCGCTGAGACCGGGATTGAGGTGACCGAGGTCGGAGAGCTGGCCCGCCGCCTGGATGATCTCGGGCAGCCGCAGCAGACCGGCGTCGATGAGGTAGGACGAGTCGACCTCGGCGTCGACGAACAGCCGCGACGTGTCACCGACGCGCCGGACGAGCGCGACGGTCAGGTCGACCGCCTGGGCCCAGCGCTGGTACGCGTCGAGGCCGGGGTTGCCGGCGCTGCGCACCAGCTCCCGGATCGAGTCGCGCAGGATGGGCCACCGTGACCGGGTGCTCAGCTCGGCGCCGTTGCGCAGCTCCACCAGCTCGACGTCGGCCAGCCTGGCCTCCAGCTGCTGGTTGTCGACCTGCTCACCGCGCACTGCGGCGCTCTGGCCGGTGACCAGCGCGCCGAGCAGTGCGGTGAGCGGACGCAGGTACTCCACGCCCTGTCGTTCCGCCTCGATGCGGGTACGACCGTCGCCGTTGTCGGACGACGCCCACGCGGCGACCGTGGCCAGTGGCACCAGTACGGCCACCGCGAGAACCACCGCTGTGACCACCCGAACCCAGCCAACGCTGGACCGGCGTTCCGCGACCGCCAATGTCGCCTCCCGCTCTGCCGCCACCACCCGCCGCTTCCGCGACCGGCGCTGGCGGGAAACCGCTCTCTCCGCCACTCCGCGCGGAGCCCTCGGCCCTACGCGGAAGCCAGGGACGAGTGATCTCCCTCCCCGGATTTCCGACCGTCCGTGAATCTACGTCGAAAGGTGCACGTCCGGTCAACACCGGAAGGCAGACATCGGCCGATCAGCCGTCTTGCGGCCATCCGAACATCGCATGCTGTCGCAGCGTGATTACTCGATCTTGAAGCGGTCGACAACCGGGCGAACCTGCGAAATTTTCCTCCCGTCGGGTTGCCGACGGCCGATTGCACAGCGCGCGTGCAGGCCATACCCTTGTTATTCGAGGCCGGCACTTTCCCCCGTGAGTGCCGGCCTCCCTCATGCCCGGAACCGGTCCGGAATCATGACCGGGTCAGGCCTTCACCAGGGGATTCACCTCGATCGGCACCGGACCCTCCACCCCGTCGGCGGGAAGCCAGAGGACGAACGTGCTGCCGGCGCCCACGGTCGAGTGCACCGCCGCCCGGCCGCCGTGCGACTCCACGATCTGCCGCACGATCGCGAGGCCCAGCCCGGTCCGCCGCTCGCCCCGGTCGCGCCCCCCGGTCTCGCGCCGCCAGAACCGGTCGAAGACCTTCTCGCGGTCGCCAGAGTCGATGCCCGGACCGCGGTCGGCCACCGCGATCCACAACCATCCGTCGATGTTGCCGGCGCCCACGGTGACGACGGTGTCGGCGGGCGCGAGCCGGGCCGCGTTCGACAGCAGGTTCGCCACCGCGCGGCGCAGCGCGTCGTGGTCGCCGGACGCGACGAGCCCGCTACCCAGCGCGTACTCGATCGCCACCCCCCGCTCCCCCGCCACCGCCGCGAACTCCTCACCCGCCTCCCGCGCCACCTCGGCCAGGTCGACGGCCGCGTCGTCGAAGCCCTCGGCCTCCCGCCGCGCGGTCGCCAGCAGGTCCTCGACCAGCCGCGACATCCGCACGGTGGCCCGGTCGATCACCGCGACGGCCCGGTCGCGCTCCTCGGACCCCGTTCCGGGGACGGCGAGCGTCGCGTCGAGGTTCGCCCGGATGATCGCCAGCGGCGTCCGCAGCTCGTGCGAGGCGTCGTCGATGAGCTGCCGCTGGGCGGCGAACGCCGAGTCGAGCCGGCCGAGCATCGAGTCGATCGTGTCGGCGAGGTCGCGCAGCTCGTCGCGGTAGCCGCCGAGGTCGATCCGGCGGGACAGGTCGGTCGCCTGGATCTCGCGTGCGGTGCGGGCGATCCGGCCGACCGGGCGCAGCGCCCGGCCCGACAGCACCCAGCCGATGCCGAGGCTGGCCAGGAACAGGCCGCCGAGGGCGAGGCCGGAGTAGTTGCGCAGCGTCTGCAGCGTGCGGAAGTTGACCGCCGACTCCACCTCCTCGACGGCGGCCATGTCGACCGTGTCGATCGTGCGTTCGCGGCCGTCGTAGCCGCGCTTGCGCAGCTCGACCTCGTAGCTTTCGGTGATCGGCTTCGGATCGGTGCTCCGCTCGACGGCCACGTACGTCACCACCAGGGCCGACCCGGCCAGCGCGAACAGCAGCAGCGAGTACAGGGCGGTCAGGCGGAACCGGATCGAGTGGGTGAACCGGGGCAGCCTCATGTCAGTCCTCCCGCAGGCGGTACCCGCGCCCGACCACGGTCTCGATCAGCGGGCCCTCGTCGGAGCCGGTGCCGAGCTTGCGGCGCAGCGTGCCGACGGTGACCCGCACGGTCTCGGTGAACGGGTCGGCATTCTCGTCCCAGACGTGCTCGAGCAGCTCCTCGGCCGGCACCACGTGCCCGGGCCGGGTCATCAGGTACTCCAGCACGCCGAACTCCTTCGGCGTCAGGCGCAGCGGCGCGCCGCCGCGGGAGGCGCTGTGCCGCGCGGCGTCCAGTTGCAGGTCACCGACGGTCAGCACGGAGCCGACCGCCGCGGTGTCGCGGCGCAGCAGCGCCCGGACCCGCGCCAGCAGCTCGGCCAGCGCGAACGGCTTGACCAGGTAGTCGTCGGCGCCCTCGTCGAGGCCGCGCACGCGGTCCTTCAACGCGCCACGCGCGGTGAGCATGAGCATCCGCAGGCCCGGGCCGCCGGCGACGTCGACCTCGCCGCGGCGGATCGCGCGGCAGACCGTGAACCCGTCGGCGTCGGGCAGGTTGATGTCGAGCAGCATGAGGTCGTAGGCGTTCACGGCGAGGCGCTCGTAGGCGTCGGCGGCGTCACCGGCGACGTCGACGGCGTAGCCGGCGCGCTCCAACCCGAGTCGGAGCGCGCCGGCCAGATCTTCCTCGTCTTCGACCAGGAGCAATCGCATGATTCTTCGAACCTAGGGCAATCTCGCGAACCAGAGCATGGATGTGGCCGCCGCCGCCATCGCGAAGATCAGACCCACGCCGATGAAGCGCGCCGAGACGTCCTGCTTCCGCGTGACGTACCCGACGTCGGAGCCGATGTCCTCGTAGACGGCCCGCAGCTCGTCGCTGCTGCCCGCCTCGTGGTAGCCGCCGCCGGTCGCCGTGGCGACCTGCTCCAGCGTCCCGCCGTCGACCGGCACCCGGGTGGTGCGGCCGCCCTGGCTGATCGTGCCGTCGGCGGTGCCGAACGCGATCGTGTCGACCGGCACCTCCGCCGCGGCCGCCTCCGCCGACACCTCCGCCGGGTTGCGCCCGGACGTGTTGGCGCCGTCGGAGAGCACCACGACCCGCGCCGGCGGCGGCTCCTCGCCGGCCTCCGCGTCGAAGCCGCGGATCGCCTGCAGCGCCGCGTCGATCGCGCCACCGATCGCCGTGCCCTGCGCACCGGCGTAGCCGTCGGAGATCCGTTCGATGCCGGCCTCCAGCGCCGCCCGGTCGGTGGTCGGCGCCACCTGCAGGCTCGCGCCACCGGCGAACGTCACCAGGCCGACGTTGAACTCCTCGGGCAGCCCGCGCACGAACTCGCGCGCGGCGTCCTCGGCCGCCTGCAGCCGGCTCGGGTCGACGTCGGTGGCCCGCATCGAGGTCGACGCGTCCACGGCGACGATCACCGTGGCCCGCTCGCGCGGAACCTCGACGTCGTCGGCGGGCCGGGCGAAGCCGGCCACCAGCGGCACCAGCATCGCCAGGAACAGGCCCGCCGGCAGGTGCCGGCGCCAGCCCGGTCGCTTCGGCGCGACCTTGTCGAGCAGCGCCAGGTTCGTGAAGCGGACGGTGTAACGGCTACGCCGTCGCTGCACGAACACGTACGCGATGGCCAGCGCCGCCACCCCGATGAGCAGCCACAACCTCGCCGGCGATTCAAATGTCACGAAGCTCCACCTCCGTATGCCGCACAAGGACGCGCCGTCACGCCGCCCGAGCTTCGCTCGGTCGTCATGCCGCGCCCCCTCCGGGTCTGTGTGCCGCCCGGGCCAGGCGGCGCTGGGCGTGCACGTGTTTCACCAGGTCCAAGATCCAGTCGCGGTCGGTGCGCAGGCGCAGGTGGGCGGCGCCCGTGCGGCGGATGGCCGCCGCCGTTTCCAGGCGCTGCCCGGCCGCCGCGGCGGCGTAGCGTTCGCGCAGCTTGCGCGTCGTCGCCACCTCGCGCTTGCGGCCCGTCTCCGGGTCGACGAGCGTGAGCAGACCGACGTCGGGAAGCTCCAGCTCGCGAGGGTCGAGGACCTCCACGGCCAGCACCTGGTGGCGGGCCGCGAGGCGTCGCATCGAGGTCTCCCAGGCCGCGCTCTGCTGGTCCAGGAAGTCACTCACCACGACGACCAGGCCGCGCCGCGCCGCGAGCCTCGCCATCGACCCGATCGCGTCGTGCAGCCCGGGTGCCTCGCCCTCCGGTTGGCGTTCGCGGTCGAGGAGCGCCCGCAGCATGCCGAGCAGGTGGATCCTGCCCGTCCGCGGCGGGTAGCGGCGCATCGGCCCGCTCCCGACGACGAACCCGCCGAGGCGGTTGCCGTGACCGGCGGTGAGGAACCCCACCGCCGCCACGGCCGCGACCGCCAGCTCCCGCTTCTCGTGGTCGGCGGTGCCGAAGTCCATGCTGGCCGTGCCGTCGACGAGCACCCAGGTGGTGAGCTCGCGGTCGGCGTCGACCGTGCGGACGTGCGGCACCGTGGTGCGGGCCGTGACCGCCCAGTCCATGCGCCGGACCTCGTCCTCACCCGGCCGGTACTCGCGGCTGCCCGCCGGCTCACTCCCCGGGCCCGGCAGCAGGCCGAGGTGCTGGCCGTGCAGCAGGCCGTCCAGCCGCCGGGTGATCACGAGCTCCAGCCGCCGCAGCCGCTGCTGCGGTGCGAGCTGGTGGATCGTGG
>NZ_BOPH01000068.1 GCF_016863655.1 Virgisporangium ochraceum | reverse complement strand
AAATCCCGCACAGGACCGCGGCACGAGCGCCTACGCTCCGCTCCGGCACTCATGCCGCTACCTTGGGCGCCCCTGTGGCGACGGCGCCGAGGCCCGGGCCTCCCGTGACCGCGGTGATGCGCGGCGGCGGCACGACCTCCAGCAGCCGGGTGACGAGCTGCTCGGCGGTGACGCCGTCGGCGACCGCCTCGAAGCTCAGCACCAGCCGGTGGGAGAGCACGTCCGTGGCGAGCTCGAGCACGTCCTCCGGGAGCACGTACTCGCGACCCCGGATCAGCGCCAGCGCACGCGCCGCCGCCGTGAGCCCCAGCGTGGCCCGCGGGCTCGCGCCGTAGGCCAGGTTCGGAGCGACGTCGGGCGCCCCGAACCGCTGCGGCTGACGGGTCGCCAACACGAGCCGGACGACGTACTCGGCGATCGCGTGGTGCACGAACACGTCGCGGGCCTGCGCCTGCAGGGCCAGCAGCAGCTGCGGGTCCAGCACCGCCCTCGCCGCCGGCCGGCTCGTGCCGAGGCGGTAGAGGATCGCCAGTTCCTCGCTGTCGCTCGGGTAGTCCACGACGATCTTCATGAGGAAGCGGTCGCGTTGCGCCTCGGGAAGCTGGTAGACGCCCTCCGACTCGATCGGGTTCTGGGTAGCGAGCACCAGGAACGGCTTCGGCGTCGGGTACGTGCGTCCGCCGATCGACACCTGGCGCTCGGCCATCACCTCCAGCAGCGCCGACTGCACCTTCGCCGGCGCCCGGTTGATCTCGTCGGCCAGCACGAGGTTGTGCATCACCGGACCCAGCTCGACGTCGAACGTCTCCTTCGACGCCCGGTAGATCCGGGTGCCGAGGATGTCGCTCGGCACCAGGTCGGGCGTGAACTGGATCCGGGCGAACGTGCCGCCGACCGCCGTCGCCAGGGTGTGCGCGGCGAGCGTCTTCGCCACGCCGGGCACACCCTCCAGCAGGCAGTGACCGTCGGCGACCAGCGCGGTGAGCAGCCGCTCGACCATCCGGTCCTGCCCGACGATCACCCGCCGCACCTGGAACATCGTCTGCTCCAGGAGCAGCGCCGGTTCCTGACTCACAGGTTGTCTCCGGTGCCGCTCCCGGTGGCGCCGCCGCTGCTCCCGCCGGAGCCGGTGCCGGTGCCCTCGCCGGTGCCCTTGTCGGGGCAGTCGCGGCCGTCGCCGGTGTAGCCGGTGCCGCCGCCATCCTCGACGACGCGGACGATCTGCTCGCCGTTGCCGGTGTCGGGATCGCCGGCCGCGTACGCCACGCCGCCCACCGCGAGCGCCGCTCCGATCGCGCCCGCGGCCACGATCCCCGCCATCATTGATTTCCGCACGGGTCCACCCCTTCGTTGTGGTTGTGGACCCATGCCACCAGCCGGAGCCGAAAGCAACCCGAAAGCATTGGCCTCGCAAAGCCTTGCCTGGCAACCTTCCCAGACATGGCAGTGTTCGACATAGACCCCGACGACCGCACCCTGCACGGCTCCTTCAACCCCGACCGCGAGCCGGTGCTCACCATCGACCCCGGCGACACCGTGCGGTACACGACCCTCGACTCGGGCTGGTCGGCCGGCCAGTACCGGCACGACGTGGTGTTCCCGGAGCGGCCGCGGGTGCCGCAGTACCGGCCCGAGTTCGGTCACGCGCTGGTCGGGCCGGTGTACGTGCGAGGCGCCGCCCCGGGCAGCACGCTGGCGGTGCGGGTCGACGCGGTCGTCCCCGGCGGCTGGGGCTACTGCGTGGCCGGCGGCTGGACGAACGAGCTGAACACCCGCTACGGGCTGACGACCGAGGGCGTCGTGCACACCTGGACGCTCACCGGCGACACCGGCCGCAACCAGCACGGGCACACGGTGACGCTGCGGCCGTTCATGGGCGTGATGGGGATGCCGCCGGCCGGGCCGGGCGACCACTCGACGATCCCGCCCCGCGTCCACGGGGGCAACCTCGACTGCAAGGAGCTGGTCGTCGGCAGCACGCTCTACCTACCGGTCCCGGTGGAGGGTGCGCTGTTCTCGGTCGGCGACGGGCACGCCGTCCAGGGCGACGGCGAGGTCAGCGGCACCGCGATCGAGTGCCCGATGGACCGCGTCGAGCTGACCTTCGACCTGCGCGACGACCTGCCGCTCGACGCCCCGTTCGCCGAGACCCCGGCCGGCCTGGTGACGATGGGCCTCGGCGACACCGTCGACGACGCCACGTTCATGGCGCTGGAGGGCATGTTCGCCCAGCTGCGGCGGCTCTACGGGGTCTCGCGGCCCGACGCGCTGGCGCTCGCGAGCGTCGCGGTCGACCTGCGGGTGACCCAGATCGTCAACCAGGTCGTGGGCGTGCACGCGGTGCTGCCGCCCGGCGCGCTACGAACTGGATGAGCTCGACCCGCACGACGAGCTCGACGACGACCCGCACGACGACGAGCTTCCGCACGAGCTGGACGACCCGCACGAGCTGGAACTGCCGCACGAGCTGGACGAACTGGCGCAGGACGCGCTGAACGACGTGTCGCTGGACGACGAAGAAGACGACGACGAGCAGGAGGAGCCGCTCATCCCGGCGCCCGTCGCCGGCCCGAAGAACGTGCCCCAGTGCGGCGCGGCGCCGTTCGGTAGCCCCGACCGGACCCGCCGGGCGATGCGCCGGGTCACCACGAAGATCACGATCGCGGTCACGACGACGGGCACGACCGTCACCGCGACCACCAGGAACACCCAGCCGAACACGTCCACGCAGGGAAGATAACCCCTAGAGTCGAGAGGCCCCCGGGCCGTACGAGGCCATGAAGTCGTCGGGATTGGCCAGGGCGCAGCGGTCGAGCGACAGGCATCCGCAGCCGATGCAGTCGTCGAGGTTGTCGCGCAGGCGTTCCAGGCGCGCGATGCGATCGCTGAGCGCCGACCGCCAGGTCGCCGACAGGCGCGCCCAGTCGCCGCGGGTGGGCACGCGCCCGTCGGGAAGCTCGGCCAGCGCGGCCGCGATGTCCTTCAACGGCATGCCGACCCGCTGGGCGGCCCGCACGAACGCGACCCGGCGCAGCGTGTCCCGGCTGTACCGGCGCTGGTTGCCGGACGTGCGCCGGCTGTGGATCAACCCACGCGCCTCGTAGAAGTGCAGCGTCGACACCGCGGCGCCGGACCGGGCGGAGAGCTGGCCGACCGTCAACTCGGCGGGCTGGGACACCACCCCACCCTACCGGCGCTCATCCGCCCGCCGATCTTGCAGTTGTGGCCCCACCTAAAGCATGACATATCGCCACATAGGTGAGGCCACATGTGCAAGATCGGCGCGCCGGCTCGGCGCTCGCCACGGCAGCGAGCGGGTGTCGCCACGGCAGCGAGCGGCACGGAGCGATCCGCAACCCGACAAACCACTACTAGGCTGGCCCCCCGTGAGGGCAGCGCGCGTGGTGGGTCGGTCGGCGGTGCTGCTCGAGGTCGGCGGGCACGACGAGGTTGCCGCCTGGTACGCCGAGCTCACCCGGCGCAAGGACCGGGGCGAGCTCACCGCCGTCGACATCGTGCCGGCGGCCAGGACCGTCCTCATCGATGGTGTGACGAATCCGCTGGAAGTCGCAGAAACGCTGGCGAAAGCGGCGGAACCCGGAAGGCCGGAGAAGGGCGAGAGCCAGCTGATCACCGTGCCCACGGTCTACGACGGGCTCGACCTCGCCGACATCGCCGAGCGGTGGAACACCAGCCCGGAGGGCGTCGTCCGCCGGCACCAGGAACTGGAGTTCGAGGTGGCGTTCTGCGGCTTCGCGCCCGGCTTCGCCTACCTGACCGGCCTGCCACCCGACCTGCGCGTACCCCGCCTCGACGAGCCCCGCGTCAGCGTCCCCCGGGGCTCGGTGGCCCTCGCCGACGAGTACACGGCGGTCTACCCGGCGGCGTCGCCGGGCGGGTGGCGGCTGCTCGGCCGCACCGACCTCGTCCTCTTCGACCTGGACAGGGACCCGCCCAGCACGTTCCGGCCGGGCGCCAGGGTGCGCTTCGAGGAGGCCCGGTGATCGAGGTGCTGCGGGCGGGCGCGCTCACGACGGTCCAGGACCAGGGCCGCACCGGGCACGCGCATCTCGGCGTCCCGGCGGCGGGCGCGCTCGACGGACCCGCCCTTCACCTCGCCAACCGCCTGGTCGGCAACGACCGGGCGGCCGCCGGGCTCGAGATCACCGTCTCCGGCTGCCGGCTGCGCGTCCACCGGACCACGATCGTCGCGGTGACCGGCGCTCCGGCGGCAAAGATCACGGTGGACCGGCGGAGCGTCGACGCCGGTGTCCCGGTGCCCGTGCCCGCCGGTGCCGTGCTCGACATCGGACCGGCGAGCGCCGGCGTGCGCACCTACCTGGCGGTCGCCGGCGGGATCGACGTGCCGCCGGTGCTGGGCTCCCGGTCGACCGACACGCTGTCCGGGCTCGGCCCACGACCGTTGCGTGACGGCGACACGCTGCCGGTCGGCCCACCCACCGGACCCGCCGCGCCGGTCTGGTTCACCACCAGCGAACCGAGAACGCCCAGGCTGCGCGTCACGCTCGGCCCCCGCGACGACTGGTTCACCGACGAGGCGCGGCAGACGCTGGGGACCGCCGAGTGGACCGTCTCGGCGAAGTCGAACCGGGTCGCCGCCCGGCTCGAAGGGCCGAAGCTCACCCGCGCCAACACCGACGAGCTGCCCAGCGAGGGCATCGTGCTCGGCGCGGTGCAGGTGCCCGCGGGCGGCGAGCCGCTGGTCTTCCTCGCCGACCACCCCACGACCGGCGGCTATCCGGTGATCGGCGTCGTACACCCCGACGACCTGCCCGTGCTCGCCCAGAGCCGGCCCGGCGCGAAGCTCAGGATGACCGTGGTTCAGAAGGGCGACGCATGGACCTGAACGCCGACCTCGGCGAGGGCTTCGGCCGCTGGCACCTCACCGAGGACGCCGCGCTGCTCGACCTCGTCACCAGCGCGAACGTGGCCTGCGGGTTCCACGCCGGCGACCCGCTGACCATGCGCCAGGTGTGCGCGACCGCCGCCGCGAAGGGCGTCAGCGTCGGCGCCCAGGTCGGCTACCGAGACCTCGCCGGCTTCGGCCGCCGCTACATCGCCTACGAGCCGGCCGAACTGGCCGCCGACGTGCTCTACCAGCTCGCCGCGCTCGACGGGATCGCGCGGACCGCCGGCACCCGGGTCACCTACGTCAAGCCGCACGGCGCGCTGTACCACGCCGCGGCGCGGGAACCCGCGCAGGCCGGTGCCGTGGTCGACGCCGTCGCCGCGTACGACCCGGCCCTGCCCGTGCTCACGCTCCCCGGCTCGCGGCTGATGGAGGTCGCCACGGAGAAGGGGCTCAGGGCGGTCCCCGAGGCCTTTCTCGACCGGGCCTACACCCCCGACGGCGGTCTCGTTCCGCGCGGACAGCGCGGTGCGGTGATCCACGACGCGGCCGAGGTGACCGCGCGGGCCGTGCGGATGGCGGCCGAGGGCACCGTGGTCGCCGCCGACGGCAGCGTGGTGCGGGTCGCGGCGGAGTCGTTCTGCCTCCACGGCGACACCCCGGCGGCCGTCGACGTGGGCCGGCGGGTGCGGACGGCGTTGGAGGAGGCCGGTATCACGGTCGCCCCGTTCGTGACCGTAGGCTGAGGCATCCATTGTCATTTGTATCTGAGGTGTGCGCGTGAAGGCGATGCTGCGCAGCGACTCCGCCGAGCGGCCGACGGAACCGCCACCACCGGCGGTGTCCGCCGAGAACCGCACGTCGGTGGTGGTGGCCTCGATCGTGGCGCTGGTCCTGCTCGCCGCGACGGCGGTGGTACTGACGGTCCAGTCCGTGCGTGACACCGACACCGTGCGGGCCGCCAGCGGCTACCGCGGCGAGCTCGACGGCGGGTCGATGTTCCGGCAGGTCGCGTTCGACCCCGAGGGCACCTGGCTCTACGCGGCCACCGGCACGACCGTCGAGGTGCGGCACCCGGTCACGCACCGCCGCGCCGGCGCGGTGTTCGAGATCGGCAGCCGGGTCCTGACGATGGTCATCAGTCCGGACGGGCGTCGCCTGGTCACCGTGGCCGAGGACAACTCGGTGCGGGTCTGGGACACCGAGAGCCGGCAACCGGTCGGCGAGCCGCTCGCCGCCGAGGGGCTGACCCGGGCGATCGGGCTGGCGATCAACCCCGACAGCACGCTGCTGGCCGTCGCCGGCGACGGCGGAACCGCCCTGTGGAACCTCGCCGACCGGCGGGTCGTCGGGCTGCTGCAGGCCGCCAACGGCTCCCACTCGTCGGTGGCGTTCAGCCCCGACGGGTCACGCGTCGCCACCGGCGACACCGGCGGCGGCACCGTGGTGCTGTGGAGCACCGACACCCGCCAGCCCGAGGGCGAACCGCTGGTCGCGCACCAGCCCGGCGCGTCGGTGAACGCGGTGGCGTTCGACCGCAGCGGCACCGTGCTCGCCGACGGCAGCGGCGACTTCGTCGCCAACGTCTGGAACCTGACCGCCCGCGAGCACACCGAGTTCCGGGGCCACGAGTTCCAGCCGGTCCACTCGGTGATCCTCACCGCCGACGGCCGCACGATGATCACGGCGAGCCTCAACTCGATGCGGATCTGGGACGTGCAGAGCGTCGCCGAGGTCGGCCGGACCTACGGCAAGGACGGCTCCGACGACATCAACGACATCGCGCTCAGCCCCGACGGCGACACGCTGGCCGTGATCCGCGACCACCGCATCGAGTTCTGGAGCCTGGACGGTCTCCGCAACCGGTGAGGGCCCCGCCATCGGCGGAGGCCCTCACGTGGGTCGGTGTGTGCTCAGCTGTTGTGCTCAGTCGTTGTGCTCAGCCGTTATGCTCAGCCGTTATGCCAGGCCCGCCCGTCGCGTTCGAGCAGCTGGTCGGCCTCCGACGGCCCCCAGCTCGCCGCCTCGTAGAACGGGATGCGCCCGTCGGACTCCTGCCAGTGGGCCACGATCGGGTCGACGATGCGCCAGCTGTGCTCGACCTCGTCGGAGCGGATGAACAGGGTGGGGTCGCCGATCATCGCGTCGAGCAGCAGCCGCTCGTACGCCTCCGGTGACTCCTCCTTGAACGTCTCCTGGTACGAGAACTCCATCGACGCCGACCGCACCTGGAACGAGTGCCCCGGCACCTTCGCGCCGAAGCGCAGCGTGATGCCCTCGTCGGGCTGGATGCGCAGGATCAGCGCGTCGGGCTTGAGCTCGCTGACCTGGTCGGCCCGGATGGGCAGGTGCGGCGGGCGCTGGAACTGCAGCACCACCTCGGTGAGCCGCTGCGGCAGCCGCTTGCCGGTGCGCACGTAGAACGGCACACCCGCCCAGCGCCAGTTGTCGACGTCGAGGCGCAGGGCCGCGTACGTCTCGGTCTTCGACCGCGGGTTGACGCCGACCTCCTCGCGGTAGCCGGGCATCAGCTCGTCGGACGTGCCGCCGCGGCTGTACTGGCCACGCACCGCGATGCGGTCGATGTCGCGGGTGGTGGGCAGCCGGATCGACTGGAGCAGCTTGACCTTCTCGTTGCGTACGTTCTCCGGCGAGAACGAGGCCGGCGGCTCCATCAGGGCCAGCGCGAGCACCTGCAGCACATGGTTCTGCAGGATGTCGCGGGTGGCGCCGGCATGCTCGTAGAAGCTGCCCCGGGTGCCGACACCGAGCGTCTCGGCGACCGTGATCTGCACGTGGTCGACCCACGTGCGGTCCCAGATCGGCTGGAAGATCGCGTTGGCGAACCGCAGCGCCAGCACGTTCTGCACGGTGTCCTTGCCGAGGTAGTGGTCGATGCGGAACACCTGTGACTCGTCGAACCCGGCGTGCACGGTGTCGTCGAGCGCCTTCGCGCTGGCCAGGTCGTTGCCGTACGGCTTCTCGATGACCACGCGGGAGAAGCTCTCGGGCCCGGCGCCGTGGTTGAGCCCGGCGGCGGTGAGCCCGCGCACCACCGGCTCGAACGCCTGCGCCGGGGTGGACAGGTAGAACACCCGGTTGCCACCGGTGCCGAGCTGCTCGTCGAGCTCGTCGAGCAGCGTCTTCAGCCGGGCGTAGGTGTCGGGGTCGTCGTAGCCGCCGGCGAGGTACCGGAACCGCTGCAGCAGGCCGTCGTCGGGCCCGTTGGAGCACTTGGCGCGGAACTCGTCGTCGCTCATCGGACTGCGGGCCACCCCGACGACGGCGAACTCCTTGGCCAGCCGCTTGTGGTGGTTGAGCCGCTTGAGGGCCGGCACCAGCTTGCGGGCGGTCAGGTCACCCGACGCACCGAAGATCACCAGGGTGGTCGGCGGTGCGCGACGATCATCGGCTTCGACCGGCAGGTCGTTCATGAAGAATCCTCCCCACGGGCTTCGAGCAGGCGAAGCCAGATCTCACTCACCGTCGGGTACGACGGGACGGCGTGCCAGAGCGTCGAGACCGGCACCTTGCCGACCACCGCGATGGTGGCGGCGTGTACCAGTTCAGCAACGTCGGGTCCGACGAAGGTGGCGCCGACGAGAACGTCGGACGTCCGGTCGATGACCAGGCCGGCACGGCCCTTGTACCCGTCGCGTTGCAGCGACGCCCCGGCCACGTTGCCCAGGTCGTACTCGACGGTCTCCACGTCGATGCCGCGCTGGCGGGCCGCCGCCTCGGTGAGGCCGACGCTCGCCACCTGCGGGTCACAGAACGCGACCTGCGGCACCATGTCGTGGTCGGCCACGTCGCGGTAGCGGGGGCCGTCGAGGGGACGCCCCTCGGCGCGCGCGCCGATCACTGTGCCCGCGATGCGGGCCTGGTACTTACCCATGTGGGTGAGCAGGGCGCGCCCGGTGATGTCGCCGACGGCGTACAGCCAGTCGTGCCCGGGGACGGTCAGGTGGTCGTCCACCTCGACGAAGCCGTTCTTCAGGGACAGGCCCAGCGCGTCCAGTCCCAGATCGCCCGTGGCCGGAACGCGGCCCGCCGCGACGACGACCTCGGCCACGACGAGCGTCTCGCCGCCCGCGACCAGGTCGACCGGGCCACCGTGGACCCGCCCCTCGCCGGTGTCGGCCGGCGACTTGCGCGACACCCGCTCGACGCTCACGTTGAACCGCACGTCGATACCCAGCTCGGCGAACCGCTCGGCGACCAGCGCGCTCGCGAACGGCTCGCTGCGGCCGAGCAGCGCGTCGCCGCGCACCAGCATGACCACCTCGGCGCCGAGCGCGCGCAGCCACACGGCCGCCTCGCAGGCCACGACACCTCCGCCGATCACGGCGACCTTCGACGGCACCTCATGCAGGTTGGTCGCGTCGCGGGAGGTCCACGGCAGCGCCTCGCGCAACCCGGGCACCGGCGGAACCGCCGCCGTGGTGCCGGTGGCGAGGACCACCGCGTGGTTCGCGCGGATCGTCCGTTCCGTGCCGTCGGTGCCGGTGACCGTGAGCTCCCTGGGACCGGTGATACGCCCCCGGCCGCGCACGACGTCGATGCCGACGGAGTTGGCCCAGCCGACCTGGGAGCTGTCGTCGTGGTTGTGGGTGAACTGGTCACGCCGCTTGAGGACGCCGGCCACGTCGAGCGTGGCCCCGCGGACCCCGGTGAGCGCGTTCGCCGCGTCGACCACGTCGACGGGACGCAGAAGCGCCTTGCTCGGCATGCAGGCCCAGTACGAGCACTCGCCGCCGACCAGTTCCTTCTCCACGATGGCCGCGGTGCGGCTACTGCCCTGGATCGCGTAGCTCGCGGCATTCTCGCCGGGCGGACCCCCGCCCACGACGATCACGTCCCACTGATCAGTCACGAGAGCACGCTACCGTGCCCGCCAGCCGAGCAGGTTGCCCTGAACTCCCTTAGGCTCGCATCGTGGGCGTCCGTCGGTTGTTGCACCTGTGGCCGGTGTACCGGCAGGTCACGGGCACCGACCCGCTCGGGCGGGGCGCCGCGGCGCAGTCTGCGCGGTCGGCCTCGCTGCACGCCCGGACGGGTGATGCCGATCACGTTGCGCGCTCGGTCTGCCCGTACTGCGCGGTGGGCTGCGGGCAGCGGGTGTTCGTGCGCGACGGCGTGGTCACCCAGATCGAGGGCGACCCCGACTCGCCGATCTCCCGCGGCCGGCTGTGTCCCAAGGGCTCCGCGAGCAAGAGCCTGGTCACCAACCCCGACCGGCTCCGGTCGGTGAAGTACCGGCGGGCCTACGGCACCGAGTGGGAGGACCTGGACCTCGAGACGGCGATGGAAATGATCGCCGACCGCGTGGTCAAGGCGCGTGCGGAGACCTGGGAGTCGCACGACGCCGAAGGACGGCGGGTCAACCGCACCCTGGGCATCTCCAGCCTCGGCGGCGCCACGCTCGACAACGAAGAGAACTACCTGATCAAGAAGCTCTTCACCGCTCTGGGCGCGATCCAGATCGAGAACCAGGCCCGTATTTGACACTCCGCCACGGTTCCCGGTCTGGGAACCAGCTTCGGTCGCGGTGGCGCGACCGGTTTCCAGCAGGATCTGGCGAACGCCGACTGCATCATCATCCAGGGCTCGAACATGGCCGAGGCCCATCCGGTGGGCTTCCAGTGGGTGATCGAGGCCAAGAACCGTGGGGCCACGGTCATCCACGTCGATCCCCGGTTCACGCGGACCTCCGCGCTCGCGCACCGGTTCGTCGCCGTGCGGGCGGGGTCGGACATCGCGTTTCTCGGTGGGATCGTGCGGTACATCCTCGAGAACGAGCTCGACTTCCGTGAATACGTGCTCGCCTACACCAACGCGGCCACGATCCTGCGTGACGACTTCGTCGACACCGAGGACCTCGACGGGCTGTTCTCCGGCTTCGACCCCGACACGAACACGTACGACCCGTCGTCGTGGAACTACAAGGGTCAGGACGTCGACCGCACCGGCGGCGGCGCCGGCGACGACTCGGGAGACACCCACGCCGAACGGGAGACCGCGGCCGGCCTGCAGCACGAGTCGCACGGCGCGCCTGTTCCCTCGGAGCTGGAACGCGACGAGACGCTGCAGCACCCGCGGTGCGTCTACCAGGTGCTGAAGCGGCACTTCGCCCGGTACACGCCCGAGCTGGTCGAGCGGGTCTGCGGCGTGCCGGTGGCCGACTTCCTCGCGGTGTGCGAGGCGTGGACCGCGAACTCCGGCCGGGAGAAGACGACCGCGCTGGTCTACTCGGTCGGCTGGACGCAGCACAGCGTGGGCGTCCAGTACATCCGCACCGGCGCGATCATCCAGCTGCTCCTGGGCAACATGGGTCGCCCGGGCGGCGGCATCATGGCGCTGCGCGGGCACGCCAGCATCCAGGGGTCCACCGACATCCCGACGCTGTTCAACCTGCTGCCCGGCTACCTGCCGATGCCGCGGGCCGACGAGCACACGTCGCTCACGGAGTGGGTCGACAGCATCCGGCACCCCGGTCAGAAGGGCTTCTGGGCGAACGCCGGCGCGTATGCGGTCTCGCTGCTGAAGGCGTATTTCGGGGAGAACGCCACCGCCGGAAACGACTTCCTCTTCGACCACCTGCCCCGGCTGACCGGCGACCACGGCACCTATCAGCAGGTGCTGAACATGATCGACGGCAAGGTCAAGGGGTACTTCCTGCTCGGCCAGAACCCGGCGGTCGGGTCGGCGCACGGCAAGGCGCAGCGCCTGGGCATGGCCAACCTCGACTGGCTGGTGGTCCGCGACCTCTACGAGATCGAGAGCGCGAACTTCTGGAAGACCGGCCCAGAGATCGAGACCGGCGAGATCTCACCTTCCACGTGTCGCACGGAAGTGTTCCTGATGCCGGCCGCCTCGCACGTGGAGAAGGAGGGCACGTTCACCCAGACGCAGCGGATGCTGCAGTGGCGGGAGAAGGCGCTCGACCCGCCGGGCGACTGCCGGTCGGAGCTCTGGTTCTTCTACCACCTGGGCCGGATGATCCGGGAGCGGCTCGCGGACTCCGACCTCGACCGCGACCGGCCCGTGCTCGACCTGGCCTGGGACTACCCCGTCCACGGCCCACACGACGAGCCGGGCGCCTCCGACGTCCTGAAGGAGATCAACGGGTACGAGGTCGGGTCCCGTCGGCTCCTGTCCGGCTTCTCCGAGTACCGCGACGACGGCTCGACGGTCGGCGGCTGCTGGATCTACTCCGGCGTCTACGCCGACGGCGTGAACCAGGCGGCCCGCCGCAAGCCCGGCCGGGAGCAGACCTGGGTCGCGCCGGAGTGGGGCTGGGTCTGGCCGGCGAACCGGCGCACGCTCTACAACCGGGCCTCGGCCGACCCTTCCGGTAGGCCGTGGAGCGAGCGGAAGGCCTACGTGTGGTGGGATCCCGAGAAGGGTGAGTGGACCGGGCACGACGTGCCCGACTTCCCGAAGAACCTGCCGCCCGACCACCGCCCGCCGCCCGACGCCAGCGGGGTCGAGGCGCTGGCCGGCGACGACGCGTTCATCATGCAGGGCGACGGGAAGGGCTGGCTGTACGTGCCGGCCGGGCTGATCGACGGCCCGATGCCGACCCACTACGAACCGGTCGAGTCGCACACGGGCAACCCGCTGTACAAGCAGCAGGCGAACCCGACGCGCAAGGCGTACCCGCGCGAGGAGAACCCCGACAACCCCAGCCCACCCGACCGGCGCCACGAGGTGTACCCGTTCGTCTTCACGACCAGCCGGCTCACCGAGCACCACACCGCGGGCGGCATGAGCCGCACGCTGGCATACCTGTCGGAGCTGCAGCCGGCGATGTTCGTCGAGGTGTCGCCCGCCCTCGCCGAACTCCGGTCGCTGGAGCACCTGGGCTGGGCGCACATCGTCACGGCGCGGTCGGTGATCGAGGCGCGGGTGATCGTCACCTCGCGGTTGCGGCCGTTGCGGGTCGAAAGGCGGACCCTGCACCAGATCTGGCTGCCCTACCACTGGGGAGGCACCGGCCTGGTCACCGGCGACTCGGCCAACGACCTGATCGGGATCAACCTGGACCCGAACGTGCTGATCCAGGAGAGCAAGGTGGGCACCTGCGACATCCAGCCGGGCCGGCGTCCCGTCGGCCCCGAGCTGCTGTCGTTCGTCAACGGGTACCGGCGACGGGCGGGGATATAGATGGCTTCCTACGATCCGGTCGCCGTGTCGGGATACGTCGACGCGCCGCCGCGGATGGGGTTCTTCACCGACACCAGCGTGTGCATCGGGTGCAAGGCCTGCGAGGTGGCCTGCAAGGAGTGGAACGCCGTCCCCGCCGACGGCTTCAACCTGCTGGGCATGTCCTACGACAACACCGGCCGGTTGGACGCGAACTCGTGGCGGCACGTCGCGTTCATCGAGCAGCCCGGCTTCGGCGGTGGCGACGACCCGCGCTGGCTGATGATGTCGAACGTCTGCAAGCACTGCACCCACGCGGGCTGCCTCGACGTGTGCCCCACCGGGTCGCTGTTCCGCACCGAGTTCGGCACCGTGGTGGTGCAGGAGGACATCTGCAACGGCTGCGGCTACTGCATCCCGGCGTGCCCGTACGGGGTCATCGACCAGCGCAAGGACGACGGCCGGGCCTGGAAGTGCACGCTGTGCTACGACCGGATCGGCGACGGGATGACCCCGGCCTGCGCGAAGGCCTGCCCGACCGAGTCCATCCAGTTCGGCGAGCTCTCCACGCTGCGCGTCAAGGCGGCCGAGCGGGTCGACGCCCTGCACGCGGCCGGCGTGACCGAGGCCCGGCTGTACGGCCACGACGAGAACGACGGCGTGGGCGGCGACGGCGCGTTCTTCCTGCTGCTCGACGAGCCCGAGGTGTACGGTCTGCCACCGGACCCGGTGGTGACCACCCGCGACCTGCCCGAGATGTGGAAGCGCGCCGGGGTGGCGGCGCTCGCGATGGCGGCGTCGGTGGCGGTGGCGTTCCTGGGGAGACGGCGATGACCTCGTACTACGGCCGGCCGATCGTCAAGGTGCCGGTGTGGAAGCACGACATTCCCGCGTACCTGTTCACCGGCGGGCTCGCGGCCGGCTCGTCCCTGCTCGCGGCCGGCGCCGACCTCACCGACCGGCCGACGCTGCGCCGCGCCGGACGGCTGACCTCGCTGGCCGCGCTGGGCGCCAGCACGTACTTCCTGATCAACGACCTGGGCCGGCCGGAGCGGTTCCACCACATGCTCAGGGTCGCCAAGCCCACGTCGCCGATGTCGATGGGCACCTGGATCCTCAGCGCGTTCGGCGCCCTCGCCGGCACGGCCGCCGCGGCGGAACTGGCTCCGCTCGCGCTGCGCCGCCCGTCCGCGACGCCGCGCTTCCCCGCGGTGCGGCGCTCCTTCGCGGCTCGGCGCTCTCCCGCGGTGCGCCGTTTCTCTGACGGCGTGGGGCGCGTGTCCGGGCTCGGCGCGGCAGCCGTGGCGCCGGCGCTGGCCACGTACACGGGGGTGCTGCTGGCCAACACGGCCATGCCGTCGTGGCACGCGGCCCACCGGGAACTGCCCGTCGTGTTCGCCGGTAGCGCCCTGGCCAGCGGCGCCGGCGTCGGGCTGGTCGCGGCCGCCGTCGGTGGGTTGGACGAGGCCGCACCGGCCCGGCGCATCGCGGTCGCGGGTGCGGCGCTGGAGCTGTACGGGGCGCACCGGGCGGAGACCCGGCACGGCCTGCTCAGCGAGCCCTACGCCACCGGCCGGGCCGGTCGGCTGCTGCGGGCCGGGCGGACGCTGACCGCGCTGGGGGTGGCCGGCGCACTGCTGGGCCGCCGCAGCCGGGTGGCGACGGCCGCGTCGGGGGTGGCCCTGCTCGCCGCGTCACTGGCGACGAGGTTCGGCATCTACGAGGCCGGCGTCGCGTCGGGGAACGACCCGAAGTACACGGTCGAACCGCAGCGGGCCCGCCTCGGTCGGTGAGTCGGGAGCAGTCGGTGAGAGCGGGCCGGTGAGTCAGAGCAGGAAGTACGCGGCGGCGCCGGCGGCCGCCAGCACCACCAGGACGACGAGGACGATCGCGACCAGCTTGCCCTTGCCGCGACCCGCCGGACGTCCGTACTGCGCGCCGGCGGAGCCGTAGCCGGGCTGCTGACCCTGCTGCCGGCCCTGCTGCCGGCCCTGCTGCCGACTGGGCCGCCCCGGACGCCCGTACTGCCCCGGCTGGCCCTGCTGACCGGGATGCCCGCCCGGTCCGGGATATCCGCCCTGACCCGGGTGCCCCGGATGCCCTGCCTGGCCCGGGTGCCCGGGCCGCCCCGCGTGACCGGGCTGACCGGCGTACCCGGCGTGCCCCGGGGGTCCCGCGTGTCCCGACTGTCCCGGCTGTGCCGGGTGGCCGAACTGCCCGCCACCGGGTGCGCCACCGGGCTGGGCGAAGCCGGTCCCCGCACCGTGGCCGAAGCCGGGTCGCCCGTGGCCGAAGCCCGGCCCGTCGTCGCGCTGACCGGACGGGGCCGGAGGCAGGGTCGGCTGCGCTCCCCCGGTGACCGAGGAGGGCCAGAGAATCCCGGCGCCGCCGGCCGGAGGTCCGCTCGAGGCCTCGGCGGTCGACGAGGCCGGCGTGGCCGGCGCCTGCGCCGCGGGCCGCTGCCCCTCGGAAGCCGCGGGCCGCTGCCCCTCGGAAGCCGGACGCCGCCCACCACCGGCAGGGCCACCACCGGCAGGGCCACCACCGGCAGGACCCCCACCAGCTGGGCCGCCACCAGACGGGCCGCCACCGGTGGGCCGGCCGCGCTCGGGGCCGCCCTCGCCGGGTCCGGAGCCGCCCCCGGAACCGCCTCCGGACCCACCTCCGGAGCCGCCACCCGCACCGGGCCACAGCAGTGGACGCTCATCCCCCGTGGGCTGATCAGACACGTTTCTACCCCCGTGGCGTCGGCAACCCGAGTCACTTTATCGGCCCGCCTCCACCCCACCAGGGGCGGCGCCCCAATGGGCGGGGCGGACGCGTCCGTCCGGCAGGGTCGTGCGGGAGTCACCGGTGGCCGAGTCGACCTGGGACTGCAGCAGGAACAGCGCGCCGTCCAGGTTGGCCCCCGCGAGGTCGGCCCCGCGCAGGTCGGCACCGAGGAGGTCGCAGCCGCGCAGGTCGGCACCGGTCAGGTCGGCGCCGATCAGGTACGCGCCGCGCAGGGTGGCCCCCCGCAGGTCGGTGCCGGTGAGAACCGCGCCGATCAAATCGGCGCCCCGCCGGTCCCGCTTCCGGCCACGGGAAGGGCGAACACCGTGAGACCGGACCAGCTCGCTCGCCCGGCCCAGCAGCTCGCCCACGCCCGCGCGGAGCGGCGCCACGTCCAGCGCCAGCACCTCCTCCGGCGTCCCGGCCGCCAGCGCCTCGATACCGTCGCGGGCCTCGGCCAGCGCGCCGTGCAGCGCGGCGGCCCGGGGCATCGCCAGCGCCTCGGTGAGGTAGTACAGCAGCTCGTGGAGGTGCCGCAGCACTCCGAACACCGCGAACATCTGGCCCGCGGTGTCCGGGTCGTCGCGCCAGCTGCGGCCGCCGTAGGTGACCCGCGAGACCTGCTGACCCGCACCGAAGCAGTCGAACACCGTGCAGCCGGCGAAGCCGCGCGGCCGCAGGGACGCGTGGATTCCGCACCGGAAGTCGGCGCCCAGGTTCGGGCACGCGTGGCCGGCCGGCTTGTCGATCGCGAAGTCCGACGAGCGGACGAACGCGGGCGCCACGCAGCACAGACCGAAGCAGTTGGCACAGTCGGCCCGCAGCCGGGCGAGGGGAATCTGGCGTATCCCCCATGCCTACCAGAGCGGTAATCCTCAGGTCGCGCCGCACCGCGACGACGCTCCGGACGTGGGAACCAAGACGGGACTGCTGCTGCCGTACCTGTTCTTCCCGCCCGCCGTCGTCGCGCTCGCGGCCACCCACGGCACGACCGCGCACACCGCGGTCGCCAGCTGCACGTTTCTCGCGTTGAACCTCGCCGGCGCGGTCTACGCCGGAAAGGCGGCCACCCATCCCGCGCTCACGCCCGCGCAGCGCCGCCCGTGGTGGATGGTGATGGGGTGCTTCGTGGCCCTGTGGCTGGCCAGCGTCGGCTTCGGGATCTACGCGGTCACCGAGGACGACGAGCTGCCGCTGCCGCAGGTGCTGAGCATCGGCGGTCGGATCGCGTTCGTGCTGGTGCTGCTCATCGGCCTGCTGATGTTCGCCGCCCAGCCGCTCGACGGGCGGGCCGGCTGGAAGCTCGCGATGGACGTCGTCACGGTGGTCGGCGCCGGGGTGATGCTCGCCTGGTACTTCCTCGTCGGACCGGCGATCACCGACCCGGCGAGCACCCGGGCGCTCATCGTCCCGGTCAGCGACCTTATGCTGATCCTCGGCGTCTGCACGATGCTGCTGCGTGGCGCGGTGCTCAACGGTCGCCGGCCGCTGAACCTCCTGCTCGCCGGCACGCTCAGCTACCTCGTCGTCGACTTCTACCTCGCGGTCGTGAAGATCGGCGAGGGTCCGGTGGTGGGCAGCGTGCTCGTCCCGGTTCCGCTGTTCTTCCTGGTCGCGGCCGCCGTCGAGCAGATCAGGCTGGCCGGCGGACCGACCCGGCCGGCGCGTCCGCGCAATCCGCGCGGCAGCGGGCTGCCGTTCGCCGCGCTGCTCCTCGGCTACGGCGTCCTGGCCTACGCCGCCTGGGCGGCCGGCGTCGCGCGCTGGTACGGCCTCGTCGCGGGCGGGGTCGTGATGACCGTCGGGATCACCGTGCGTCAGATCCTCACCCTCCGCGAGAACCAGGCCCTGTTGGTGACGGACCGGCTGACCGGCGTCGCGAACCGGATGCGACTGCGGGACGCGCTGGCGCGCAGTGCCCGGCGGTCGGCGCGCGACGGTCGCGCCACCGGGGTGCTGCTGCTCGATCTCGACGGGTTCAAGCAGGTCAACGACACGCACGGGCACGACGCGGGCGACCAGGTGCTGATCGCGTTCGCCGACGTGCTCCGCCAGAGCGTGCGCGCCGGCGACCTGGTGGCACGGCTCGGCGGCGACGAGTTCGCCATCCTGCTCGACGGCGTCGACGACGTCGCGGCGGCCACGGCCGTCGCCGACCGGATCCTGGGTGCCCTGGAGACCCCGGTCGTCGTCGACGGCGCGGAGAGGACGCTGCGGACCAGCATCGGCGTCGCGTTGAGCGCGTTTCCCGACGGCGCGGGTCCCGCCGCCGAGCGCGACCTGCTCCACTGCGCCGACGTGGCGATGTACGTCGCGAAGCGACGGCGCACCCACGGCTGGCAGGTGTACGTCGAGGGGAGCATGGAACTCGGCCGGGAGCTGGCGGTGCTGGGCGAGGAGCTGGGCCGCGCCGTCGCCGACGGCGAGATGCGGGTCGCCTACCAGCCGATCGTGGCGCTGTCGTCGGGCGGGCTCGCCGGGGTGGAGGCGCTGGCCCGGTGGCACCACCCGACCCGTGGCGTCGTGCCGCCGGCGACGTTCATCCCGCTTGCCGAGGAGACCGGGCACATCCACGGGATCGGCGCGTGGGTGCTGGAGGAGGCGCTCGTGCGGGTCAAGGAGTGGCAGGAGCGGTTGCCGAAGAGCATCTACCTGAGCGTGAACGTCTCGGCGCTGCAGCTGGAGCGGCCCCGGTTCGCCGCCGAGGTGGGTGAGCTGATCGACCGCATCGGCTACGACCCGGCCAACCTGGTGCTGGAGGTCACCGAGAGCGCGCTGGTCAACGAGGCCACCGCGCTCGCGCACCTGGTCGAGCTGCGGACACGCGGCGTGCGGGTGGCCGTCGACGACTTCGGGACCGGCTACTCCAGCCTCCAGTACCTGAGCCGGCTGCCGGTGGACATTCTCAAGATCGACCGGAGCTTCGTGGCGGAGCTGAACGGCGACCCGGCCGGGGCTGCCGTCGCCGAGGCGGTGATCCGGCTCGGGCAGGTGCTCAAGCTCGACACGGTGGCCGAGGGCATCGAGCAGCCCGCGCAGGCGACCGAGCTGACCATGCTCGGCTGCGACAACGCCCAGGGCTACCACTTCGCCGAGCCGCTGGCCGCGGACGCGATGGACGACCTGGTGAGCCGGGCCGCGCACGGGTGGCCGAGCCTGCCGGAGGAGCGGGTCGGCACGGCTCCGGACAAGCCGGTCAGCTCAGCTTGAGCTGGTACTCCAGCTTGCTGCCGATCACCTTGTAGCCGATCGCGTCGTTGATCGAAATCATGTAGCCGTTCGACGCGGCGTTGTCGGTGTCGACCGAGCGCAGCTGCGGCTCCTCGACGGCGAGCCACCGCAGCATGCCGATCTTCAACAGCAGCCCCAGCCGGTAGCCGCGGTGCGCCCGTACCACGCTGGTGTCGAGCTGGAAGCCGATCCACGGCCGCTCACCGTCGACGACGACGATGGTGTGCCCGGCCAGCTCGCCGGTGTCGCGGTGCCGGGCCATCAGCCGGTAGATGCGGCGGCCGCGCAGCACCTGGGAGGTCTCGAACCGGCGTACCCGCTCCGGCGTGAACACGTCGTCCTCGACGTCGAGGCCGTCGGTGGGCGCGTCGTTGATCGCGGCGGTCAGGACGGTGACCGCGTCCAGCTGGTCGTCGGGCGTCGGTCCCGCGATCCGCACCAGCTCGTACGCGCCGGCCTTCGCCTCCGCCGACGCGTGGAGCGTGTCGAGCCGGCTCCAGTCGAGGTCCGCGGGGTCCTGGCGGCGCAGCATCACCTCGGACGCCTGGGACATCCCCATCGCCGTGAGGAACCCGACGCCGGTGGGGTAGTCGTGCGTGTCGGCCAGCACCGTGGTGCGGTTCTCGGCGCGGGCCCGCGCGATGCCGGCCTCGAAGAGCGCCCGCCCGAGCCCGTTGCCCCGCGACAGCGGGTCGACGGTGACCCCGATCGTGGCGAGGTGCGTGTTGTCCCACCGCGGCAGCCACACGTCGAGCACCCCGTCGACGCGGCCGCGGGCGTTGCGGTGCACGGCGGTGGCCGGGGGATCGCCGTCCCACCCGTGCTTGAGGCGGTAGGTGTACGAGGTGGACAGCACCGGTACCAGCACCGGGGTGTCGGCGGCCCGGGCCGCCTCGACGACCGCGACGGCGCCCGCGACGTCACGGTGATCGAGCTGTTCCGGGTCGAGCCAGGCGGGGTCCATGCGGCCATGAGACAGCGTCACCGGAGCAAACGCGAGCGAATTCCTCACGGGGCCGGGATCCGGGCCGATCTGGGAGGGCCGACTCACGGGGGGATCAACCTTTGGACGCGATCAGCAGCATCTCCAGCCGCATCGCCTACATCGAGTCCCAGCTCGCCGCGGTGCGCGCCGGCGGCTGGCCGGCCGGCACGGCAACCGCGACCGCTCCCACCGGTACGGCCACCACCGCCGGCGGAAACGCCTTCGCGGAGACGCTGCGGAGCATGGGCGCCGGCTCGACCGCGATGGGCGCCCTCGGCGCCGGGGCCGCCGGCGCCGGTGTCGCCGGCACCGGCAAGGCGAACCTGAACGCCAAGGGCATACCGGCCGACCTCGCCGCCTACGGCAACGGTCGCATCCCGTCGGGCGCGCTGGGCCAGGTGGGCGACACCCGGCACCGCCTCTGGACCCCGGCCGCCGACTCGCTGACGCGGCTGATCGCCGACGCCCGCCGCGACGGCGTGACGATCGGCATCACCGACTCCTACCGCTCCTTCGCCGAGCAGGTCGACCTCGCCAAGCGCAAGGGCCTGTACTCGCAGGGCGGCCTCGCCGCGAAGCCCGGCACCAGCGACCACGGCTGGGGCATGGCCGCCGACCTCGACCTGAACTCGAAGGCCCAGGCGTGGATGCGCGCGAACGCCGGTCGCTACGGGTTCGTGGAGAACACGCCCCGCGAGCCGTGGCACTGGGCCTACCGCCCCCGCGCCTAGGCGGGCGCGGTGGGCGGCGGTCACCACGTTCGCCAGCGCGGCCACCAACTCACGCCGACGGGTGGGAGGTTATCAACATCAAAAACACCTGTTTATGTTGATAACCTCCCATCCGTTCGTGATCATCGATGTGTCGGCATGGCGAAACTCCCGACGCTCATCACGAAACAAGCGGACGGACAGCCAGAGTCCTCGGAACAGATCGTCTAGGCCCTGGCGCGGTGGGCCGCGGTCACCAGGTTCGCCAGCGCGGCCTCCACCTGGTCGTACGTCCGCGTCTTCAGGCCGCAGTCCGGGTTGACCCACACGCGGTCGGCCGGGAGCGTCTTCAGCACGGCCGCCAGCGACGACGACACCTCCTCCACCGACGGGACCCGCGGCGAGTGGATGTCGTACACGCCCGGCCCGAGTCCGCGGCTGAAGCCGTCGGTCAGGGAACCGAGGATCCGGCCGTGCGAGCGGGCCGACTCGATCGTGGTGACGTCGGCGTCCAGGCCGTCGATCGCCGACAGGATCTCGTTGGCGTCGGAGTAGCACAGGTGGGTGTGGATCTGCACGCCGTCCGGGGCCGACGACGTGGCGCGGCGGTACGCGTCGACGGCCCACGACAGGTATTCGGCCTGCGCGGAGCGGCGCAGCGGCAGCAGTTCGCGCAGGGCCGGCTCGTCGACCTGGATGATCGACACGCCCGTGGCGGCCAGGTCGGCGACCTCCTCCCGGATCGCGCCGGCCACCTGGTGCACCACGGCCCGCAGCGGCAGGTCGGCACGCACGAACGACCAGGCCACGATCGTCACCGGTCCGGTCAGCATGCCCTTCACCGGCCGGTCGGTCAGCGACCGGGCGTGGGAGGTCCAGCGCACGGTGATCGGCTCCGGCCGCCGGACGTCGCCGTGCAGGATCGGTGGCCGGGTGCACCGGGACCCGTACGACTGGACCCACCCGTGGCGGGTGACGGCGAAGCCGTCGAGGTGCTCGGCGAAGTACTGCACCATGTCGTTGCGTTCGGGTTCGCCGTGCACCAGCACGTCGAGCCCCAGCCGCTCCTGGAGGCGGATCACCCGCTCGATCTCGGCCTCGATGTGCCGCCGGTACTCCGCGTCCGACAGCTCGCCGGAGGCCAGCCGGGCCCGCAGGGAACGCAGGTCACCGGTCTGCGGGAACGATCCGATCGTGGTCGTCGGCAGCGGCGGCAGCCCCAGCCCCGCCTGGGCCGCCCGCCTCGCCGCGTAGGGCCCGCGCCGGGCCGGGGGCGCGCTCACGCGGTCCACGACAGGAGCCGGCACCTCACCCGCGGCCTCGCCCCCGGCGAAGGCCGCGGCCAGGTCGACGACCTCGGTGACCTTCTGGTCGGCGAACGCCAGCCGCGCCCGTAGCGCGGCGTCGAGGTCGGGCTCAAGATCAAGATCATAGGGGACGTGCGTGAGCGAACACGAGGTACCGACCGCGACCGACGCTCCCAGGTCGCGCACGGCGTACAGGGCGGCGAGCGCGGCCCCGCGGTCGGTGCGCCACACGTCGCGGCCCGAGACGACACCGGCCACCACGGTTTTCCCGGTGAGCGGCACCGACGGAACCGGGCCGCGCACGAGGTCGAGCCCGATCGCCTCGACGCCGGTGGCGGCCAGGGCGGGCAGCGTCGCGCCGGGGTCGCCGAAGTAGGTCGCCACGAACAGCGACGGCCGTTCGGCCACCGCGGCGAGCCGGTCGTAGGCCGCCGCCACGTGGGCTTCGGTGACAGCGTCGGTGACGAACGCGGGCTCGTCGAACTGCACCCACTCCACCCGCTCGGCGGCGAGGATCCCGAGCAGCTTCGCGTACTCGTCGAGCACCTCGGGCAGCCGCGACAGGTCGGGGTCGTCGGCGAGGAGCAGGAACGTCACCGGCCCCACGAAGACGGGGCGGGTGTCGTACCCGAGCGCGCGGGCCTCGCGCAGCTCCCGGAGCGGCTTGGTCGCGTCGAGCCGGAACGCCGGCGGCAGCTCCGGGACGATGTAGTGGTAGTTCGTGTCGAACCACTTCGTCATGCGCAGCGGCGGCGTCTCCGCGGTGCCCCGGGCCATCGCGAAGTAGGGGTCCTTCTCCTTCCGGAACCGCTCGGGTACGGCGCCGAGCAGCACGGCCGTGTCGAGCACCTGGTCGTACTCGGAGAACGTGTTCGACGGCAGCCCCGAAAGGCCCCGGCCGGCGAGCGTGTGCCAGGTCCGCGCGCGCAGGTCGGCGCCGACGCGGTCGAGGTCGGCGCGGCCGGCGCGGCCGTCCCAGTAGGCCTCCAGGGCGCGCTTCAGCTCGCGGTGGGGCCCGATGCGCGGGTAGCCCAGGACGGTGGACGCGGGGAACGGCACGGTTGCTCCTTCGGCAGGTCGGACCGGCCGATCCTGGCGATAGGCGCGGGCGGACGCCCGTCCCATTCGCTCTGCTTATAGTGGGCGGATGCTGCGCGACGTGGCGTGCTTCGTGCGGGTCGCCGAGCGGGCCAGCTTCTCCGGCGCCGCCCACGACCTGCGGCTCTCCCAGCCCGCGGTCAGCCAGGCGATCGGGCGCCTGGAGCGCTCGTTCGGCACCCGGTTGTTCGAGCGCGGCAACCGGGCGGTGCGCCTCACCGGTCCCGGACGGGCCCTGCTGCCGTACGCCGAGGCGCTGCTCGCGGCCGCCACCGCGCTGCGCGACGAGGCCGCCCGGCAGGCCGTGCCCACCATTCGATTTGCTTATCCGCCGTTGGTCGGGCCGCTGGTGGCCCGCGTCGCCCGGCGCCTCGCCGCCCGCACGCCGGCCGTCGACGTCGACCTGCGGCCGGCCGGGTGGAGCGCGGCCACCGCCGCCCTGGGCGCCGGTGACGTGCCGGCCGCGATCCTCAGCTACCCGTTCCCCGCCGGCCGGCCCACGACCGCCCGGTTCCAGGTGCCGGTCGCGCACCTGGCCGTGCCGGCCGGTGGTCCGCTCGCCGCGCGGACGCTGCTGCGCCCGGCCGACCTGGGCCGGCACCGGATGCTGCTGCCCGCGACCCGTCCACCCGGCTCGACCTGGGCCCGGCTCGCGGCCCTGGTACGGCAGCACCGCGTGGTCGGCCCGGACCTCGACGACTTCGCCGCACCCCTCGACCTGGTCGCCGCCGGTGCCGGGGTGCTGGCCACGCCCCGGCTGGTCGTCGAGACGGTCCGGCGGCCCGACGTGCGGTTCGTGCCGCTCGACGCCGGCGACCTGCGCACCACGTACGGGCTCGTCTGGGCGCCGGAGGCGGCCTCGCCGGCCGTCATGGCGCTTGTCGCAACCGTGCAGGAGGCCCTGCGCACCCGGTAGCTTGGCGGCGTGGACAACGGATACGCACCGGTCAACGGACTGGACCTGTACTACGAGATCCACGGGGACGGCGATCCCGTGGTGCTCCTGCACGGCGCGTTCTCCGGCATCGGCACCTCGTTCGGCGCGGTCGCGCCGGCGCTGGCCGAGCGCCGCCAGGTGATCGGCGTCGAGCTACAGGCCCACGCCCGTACCGCCGACATCGACCGGCCGATCCGGGTCGAGACGCTCGCCTCCGACATCGAGCAGCTGCTCACGCACCTCAAGATCGAGCGGGCCGACCTGTTCGGCTACAGCCTCGGCGCCGGGGTGGCGCTCGAGACCGCGATCCGGTTCCCGTCGCGGGTGCGCAAGCTCGTGCTGGCCTCGCTCGCGGTCACCGCCGAGGGCATGCACCCCGGGTTCGGCGGCGGCATGGACGCGCTGCAGCCGGAGATGCTCCACGGCTCGCCGTTCCACGACGAGTACCTGCAGCTGGCGCCGAAGCCCGAGGACTTTCCGCGGCTCGTCGAGCGGGTGAAGGAGTTCTCGCGGCACACGCCGGTCTGGCCGGACGAGGCGATCCGGGCGCTCACCGCGCCGGTGATGCTGGTGGCCGGCGACTCCGACATCCTGCGTCCCGAGCACGCCGTGGAGACGTTCCGGCTGCTCGGCGGCGGCGTCAACGGCGACATCGTGGGCCTGCCCCGCTCGCGTCTGGCGATCCTGCCGGGCACCACCCACACCGGGGTGGCCGCTCACGGCGCCTGGCTCGCCCCGATGATCGACGACTTCCTCGACGCCGACCATGGCTAAGGCGAAGTCGGAGGTTCTCGAAGTCGACGGGATCGACGTCACGGTCACGAACCCCGACAAGGTGTACTTCCCGGCCACCGGGCACACCAAGCTCGACCTCGTCCGCTACTACCTGTCCGTCGCCGGCGGCGCGCTGACGGCGGTCGGCGACCGGCCGATGGCGCTCAAGCGCTACGTGAACGGCATCGACAAGGAGGCGTTCTTCCAGAAGCGGGCGCCCGACAAGCGTCCCGAATGGGTGGAGACCGTCGAGCTGAAGTACCCGTCGGGACGCTCGGCCCACGAGATCGTCGTGCGCAACGCCGCCCAGCTCGCCTGGGTGGTCAACCTCGGCTGCGTCGACCTGCACCCGCACCCGGTGCGCTCCGGCGACGTCCACCACCCCGACGAGCTGCGGGTCGACCTCGACCCAGTGCCGGGCGTCCCGTGGGCGATGGTGCGCGACGTGGCGCTGGTGGCCCGCGAGGTGCTCGCGGAGCACGGGCTCACCGGCTGGCCGAAGACCACCGGCTCGCGCGGCTTCCACATCTTCTGCCGCATCGCGCCGGCGTGGACGTTCCGCGAGGTGCACCGCGCCGCCGCGGCACTCGCCCGCGAGATCGCCCTGCGGGCGCCCGACATCGCGACGGCGCGCTGGTGGAAGGAGGAGCGGCACGGGGTCTTCGTCGACTACAACCAGAACGCCAAGGACCGCACCACCGCGGCCGGCTACTCGGTGCGGCCGACGCCGGACGCCCGGGTCAGCGCAACGCTGAGCTGGGACGAGGTGCCCGACTGCGACCCGGCCGCGTTCACGATCGACACGATGCCGGCCCGGTACGCCGAGCGCGGCGACCCGTGGAGCGGCATCGACGACGCGGCCGGCACGCTCGACTCGCTGCTCGACCTGGCCGACCGCCAGAAGGACCTCGACCCCGCGCAGGGCGGGGAGGTCGCGCCGGCCGCGCCGGGCAAGTCGTACGGGGCGTCGGGCCGCCGCCGCACGTCGGCGGCGCTCATCGAGATCAGCCGGGCGCGCACGCGCGAGGAGGCGCTGGAGGGCCTGGAGCGCTGGAAGGTCCGCCACCCGGGCATCGTCGAGCGGCTCGAGCCGTCGGAGGTGCTGGTGGACGCGATGCGGGGACGCAGTACGGCGTGGTACCGGGTGCGCCTGAACGTCACGAACATCCCCACCGACGAGCGGCCGGCCCAGGAGGAGCTGGAGGTCGACTACGACCCGTTCGAGGGGTGGACCCCGCCGCCGGAGCAGCCGGCACCGTGAGGCGCCCCGCGCTCCTCCTCCTGACTCTCTGCCTGTCACTCGCCGCGTGTGACAGCGGCGGCCGGACCTCCGCCGCCACTCCGGCCTCCGGTTCCGCGTCGGCCGCTGCTCCCGGTTCGGGTGCCGCTTCGGGTACTGCTTCCTCGGCCGCCTCCGCTTCCGCTTCCGCCGCCGTGCCGCCGCCGGTCGTTCCGGCCGGGGTCGCGGCGTCGGTCGTGGTGTTCGACCGGCGGACGGGCGAGTTCGTGTACAGCGTGGCGCCGTCGACGTCGTACCGCTCGGCGTCGCTGGTCAAGCTGCTCATCGTCCTCGACGTGACGTGGTCGTCGGGGGCGGTGCCCGCGGCGGACCGCGGCCGTCTCGACGTGATGCTCCGTTCCAGCGACGACGCGGCCGCGACGTTCTTCTGGCGGCGCGGCGGCCAGCGGGCGCTGGTGACGCGGATGGCGCAGCGCCTGGGGCTGGTCGACACCGATCCGCCACCGGCCGGCCAGCCGGGGTTCTGGGGTTACACGGCGATGAGCGCCGCCGACGTGGTGAAGATCTACCGCTACCTGCTCGACCAGGCCCCGCCGGCGGTGCGTGACTACGTGCTGGGCAACCTCCGCGCCTCGACGAGGTGCGGCACCGACCGGTACGACCAGTCGTTCGGCATTCCCACCGCGCTGGCCCGGCCGTGGGCGGTGAAGCAGGGCTGGTCGGGTTTCGGCGACACCCCGGCGACCCCGTGCACGGCCCCGGCCGCGCTACCGGTGCAAATGGAGGCCCCGGGCGCGCTACCGGTGCACCGGGCGGCCCCCGTCGACCTGGCCGGCGAGGTCCTGCACACGACCGGCATCGTCGGTGCCGACGACCGCGCGGTGGTGGCGGTCCTGACCTCCCACCCCGACGGCACCGCCTTCGCCCGTGCCACGGCGACCGTCACCGACCTGGTGCGCTCGCTGAGGATCCCCGGCGCCACCCCGGCCTGACCGCCGCCGGCACGGGGCGGCGTTCCGGTTCGGGGCCGGGTCAGTCGCCGGCGAGGAGCTGGTCGAACGTGGTGGTCAGCTCGAAGGGGTCGAGGACCGTGGCCGGTGCCCGGCGGAGCATCTCCTCGGCCAGTTCCCGGCCGGCCCGGCTCATCCGGGCGGCCAGAGCCGTGCCCGCTCCGCCGGTGGCCCAGTCTTCCGGGGCGGCGAACACGGACGTGGCGACCGGTGCCGCGCGCAGGTACGCGAACATCGGACGCAGGGCGTAGTCGAGGGCCAGCGAGTGGCGGGCGGTGCCGCCGGTGGCACCGAGGAGCACCGGCTTGTCGTGGAGGGAGCCCTCCTCGAACACGTCGAAGAAGGACTTGAACAGCCCGCTGTACGACGTGTTGAAGGTGGGCGTCACGGCCACGAGACCGTCGGCGCCGGCGATCGTGCGCAGCACCTCGGCCAGGGGCTGCGGGGCGAAGCCGGTGAGGAGGTTGTTGACCACGTCGTGGGCGTGGTCGCGCACCTCGATCACCGGCAGTACCCGCACCTCGGGAGACGCGGCCGCGACCGCGGCGGCCAGCCGCTCGGCCAGCAGTCGGCTGGACGAGGGCTGGCTCAGGCCGGCGGACACCACCGCGAGCGTGCGCTCTGTCACTGGGAGGCCACCTCCAGGGCGTCGACGTCGGAGGCGGCCGCGGCGGCAACCAGCGACGCGTGGGTCGGCGCGTCGGGCACGTGCGCGGGACGGCCGACCGCGAACTCCTTGCGGAGCACCGGCACGACCTCCTCGCCGAGGATGTCGAGCTGCTCCAGCACCGTCTTCAACGGCAGACCGGCGTGGTCGACCAGGAACAGCTGCCGCTGGTAGTCACCGACGTACTTCCGGAAGCCCAGCGTGCGGTCGATGACCTGCTGCGGGCTGCCCACGGTGAGCGGCGTCTGGGAGGTGAACTCCTCCAGCGACGGCCCGTGACCGTACACCGGCGCCTCGTCGAAGTACGGGCGGAACTCGCGCACCGCGTCCTGCGAGTTCTTGCGCATGAAGACCTGCCCGCCGAGGCCCACGATGGCCTGGTCGGCCGAGCCGTGACCGTAGTGCTCGAACCGCTGCCGGTACAGACCGACCATCCGCTGGGTGTGCGACGCCGGCCAGAAGATGTGGTTCGCGAAGAACCCGTCGCCGTAGTAGGCCGCCTGTTCGGCGATCTCCGGGCTGCGGATCGAGCCGTGCCACACGAACGGCGGCACGCCGTCGAGCGGACGGGGCGTCGAGGTGAACGACTGCAGCGGCGTGCGGAACTTGCCCTCCCAGTCGACCACGTCCTCGCGCCACAGCCGGCGCAGCAACGCGTAGTTCTCGACCGCCAGCGGGATGCCCATCCGGATGTCCTGGCCGAACCAGGGGTACACCGGCCCGGTGTTGCCGCGCCCCATCATGAGGTCGACCCGGCCGTCGGCCAGGTGCTGCAGCATCGCGTAGTCCTCGGCGATCTTCACCGGGTCGTTGGTGGTGATCAGGGTGGTCGCGGTCGACAGCAGCAGCCGCTCGGTGCGGGCCGCGATGTAGCCGAGCATGGTGGTCGGCGACGACGGCACGAACGGCGGGTTGTGGTGCTCACCCATCGCGAACACGTCGAGCCCGACCTCTTCGGCCTTCAGCGCGATCGCGACCATCGCCTTGATCCGCTCAGCCTCCGTCGGCTCCCGTCCCGTGGTCGGGTCGGGCGTCACGTCGCCGACTGTGAAGATCCCGAAGTGCATTTCGCGCGCTCCCTAATAGGTTCTTGCCCCTCCAAACTACTTGCTTACGCAATTAATTCCCAGGGGTCAGGCGCAAGGTCACAACCTGGAACGGGCGCAAGGTGATCGCGACGGTGCCACCTTCGCGAGCGGACGGCGTGAGCACGCGCTCCAGCAGGTCGGTCTCAGCCGCGGCGGCCAGCGGGAAGTCGACCGTGAGCCGGGCCGACGCCCGCCCGCCGAGCGCCTCGTACAGCCGCACCACGACGTCGCCGCTCCCGTCGTCGGCCAGCTTGACCGCCTCGACCACCACGGCGTCGTTGTCGACCGCCACCAGCGGCTCGACGACCGCGTTGCCGGGCTGCCGCCGCGCCGGCAGGTTGATCCGGTAACCGGCGCGCACCGCGTCGCCGATCGTGGCACCGGGCACGAGCGCGTACCGGAACCGGTGCTCGCCCTGGTCGGTCTCCGGGTCGGGGAACCGCGGCGCCCGCAGCAGCGACAGCCGCACGGTCGTGGTGGTGCCCCCGTCGTCGCGGACCGTCGACGTGACGTCGTGGCCGTACGTGGAGTCGTTCACCACGGCCGCGCCCCACCCCGGCTCGCCGACGTGCACCCAGCGGTGGGCGCAGATCTCAAACCGGGCCGCCTCCCAGGAGGTGTTGCGGTGGGTCGCCCGGTACACGTGCCCGAACTGGGTCTCCGACGCCGACCGGTCGGCCCGCACGTCGAGCGGGAACGCGGCCTTGAGGATCTTCTCCCGTTCGTGCCAGTCGACCACCGTGTCGATCTCCACGGTGCCGTCGGCCACCGAGACGACCTGCTCCACCGTCGACGCCCCGAACGCCCGCCTCACCACCACGGCGCCGTCGCGCGCCTCCATCGACACGAGGTCGACGAGGTCGGTGCCGGTGTTGCGGTAGTAGTGGTTGACGTCCCAGGCGTCCCAGTTGGCCGGGTGGTCGGGGTGCAGCTGCAGCAGGTTCGCCGCGCTCCCCGGCGCGACCGCCTCCCGCCCGTCGGCCACGACGGAGGTGATGAGGCCCCGGGCATCGACCACCACCCGGAGCAGACCGTCGTCGAGAACGTACCCACCATCGGCCTCTTCGACAGCGGAGTGCTCCGCGGGCGCCCACTCGGGATGCGCTCCCCCCGCCGGAACCCCGTTCCGGCCGTGCGGCGCGGCGTTGAACACAACCACACCCTCACCTGCACCTGACAGCGACTCCTGTGCCGAGTCGATGATCTCGCCCAGCTCGGCTGCGACGTCGGCGTAGGTGGTGCGGGCCTGACGGTGGACCCAGGCGATCGACGAGCCCGGCAGGATGTCGTGGAACTGGTGCAGCAGCACGGTCTTCCACAACCGGTCGAGCCGCTCGTACGGGTACGCGAAGCCCGCCCGCACGGCGGCGGTCGCGGCCCACAGTTCCGCCTCGCGGAGGAGGTGCTCGCTGCGCCGGTTGCCCTGCTTGGTCTTGGCCTGGCTCGTGTAGGTGCCGCGGTGCAGCTCCAGGTACAGCTCCCCCACCCACACCGGCGCGTCGGGGTACTCGGTGTGGGCGTCCTCGAAGAACCGCGCCGGCGCGGCGATCCGCACCCGGGGCGAGCCGGCGAGGTTCGCCAGCCGGCGGGCACGGGCCATCATGTCGCGGGTCGGGCCGCCACCGCCGTCGCCGTAGCCGAACGGTGCGAGCGACCGCGACGCGGCGCCCTTCTCCTCGAAGTTCGCCACCGCGTGCGCGAGCTGCTTGCCCGAGAACTCGACGTTGTACGTGTCGACCGGCGGGAAGTGGGTGAAGATCCGGGTGCCGTCGAGCCCTTCCCACCAGAACGTGTGGTGCGGGAACTTGTTCGTCTCGTTCCACGAGATCTTCTGCGTGAGGAACCACTTCGAGCCCGACAGCTTGATGAGCTGCGGCAGCGCCGCCGAGTAGCCGAACGAGTCGGGCAGCCACACCTCCTCGGTCTCGATGCCGAACTCGTCGAGGAAGAAGCGCTTGCCGTGCACGAACTGGCGCGCCATCGCCTCGCCGCCGGGCATGTTGGCGTCGGCCTCGACCCACATGCCGCCCACCGGCACCAACCGCCCGTCGGCGATCCTCTCCTTGACCCGCGTGAAGATCTCCGGCCGGTGCTCCTTGATCCACGCGAGCTGCTGCGCCTGCGACATCGCGAACACGACGTCGGGGTCGTCGTCCATGAGCGACACCACGTTGGCCGCGGTGCGGGCGACCTTGCGGACGGTCTCCCGCAGCGGCCAGAGCCACGCCGAGTCGATGTGCGCGTGCCCCACCGAGTACAGCGTGTGCGCGTCCGGGTGGGCCGGCAGCGCCAGCGCGGGCGCGAGCTTCTCGCGCGCCGCCGCGGCCGTCGCCTCCAGGTCGAACAGATCGAGGACGTCGAGCGCGCGCTCGCAGGCCCGCAGGATCTCCCAGCGGCGGGGTGACTCGAGCGACTGCTGCCGCATGAGGTCGACCAGCACGTCGAGGTCGTGGGCGAGGTTCCACACGGTCTCGTCGAAGATCGCCACGTCGGCGCGGGCGAGGCGGTAGAGCGGGGCGTCGCCGGCGGTCAGCGGGTCACCGAGCGCGGTGACCGGGCCGACGATCAGCGGGTTGGCCGCCGCCTCGACGTAGAGGTCGACCGTCCGTTCGGTGAGGCGCACCCAGTGGCTCTTCGGATGCAGCCCCTTCACCGGTGAGCCGTCGGGCCGGTACACCAGCCCCTCGGCCGAGAACCCGGGACCCGGGTGCGAGAACCCGAGGTCGAGCACGGCCTCCACGGTGCGCCCGGCCCACTCGGCCGGCACCTCGCCGGTGAAGCGGAACCACGAGGTGCCCCACGGCGGACCCCACGCGTCGCCGACCGCGGCCGGCGCGTACGTGGCCCGCAGCCCCTCGGCCACCGGCACCGGCTCACCCGGCACGTGCCAGACGTGCACCGCTAGCGGCACGGCATGCGGGTACACGGCCGGCCGGATCCGCTCGCGGAGCGTCCGGTCGATGCGCGCCTCGATGACCCGCCGATCGTCGTGCATGCCCCGTCTCCCCTCGAAGAACCGGCTCCCGCGTCCACCCTATGCGGCGGACGCGGGAGCCAGATCGAGGTAACTACCGGGGCTGGGACGTGTAGACCGTGAGGTCGCCCTGCACGATCCACACCTCGGGGCTGTCGATCGGCAGGAACGACCGGTCGCCGCCCGGCTCACGGGTGTCCGGTACGGCGTCCCCGTTGGGCGTGTGCATGATGAAGTTCACCGGCGCCGTGTCCGACACCAGCGGGATCTCGTACACCGCCCAGCCGTCCCGCACTCCGGTCCGCTGCCACGGCGCGCCCCACGCGATCTGCGCGAGCACCGCCGGGTCGACGGCGTCGCCCCACATGTGCAGGCCCCAGTCGGCGTAGTCGCCGGCCGGGCGGTAGTAGTACAGCGTCGCCGTGGTCACCGGCGGACCGGCGTACCGCACCTCGCGCACCGTGCTGGTCACCTCGCCCCGGCCCGACGTGAGCACGGCCCGGTAGGCCACCGTCGTGCCGGTCGCCAGGTTCAGCGGGGTGAGGTTGTCGAAGACCGTGTAGACCGGCGACGACGAGTCGGTGCCCACGGGCGTCCACTCGCCGGTGCCGATCCGACGGTCGATGCGCACGACGTGGCTCGACCGTTCGGGGTCGGCCACCGCGCGCACCTCGACGGTGCCGCGGACGTTGCTGCCCGCCGCGGGCACCTCGATGGTCAGCGTCGGCAGCGGCACCGTCGCCCGGCGCACCGAGCTGGCCCGTTCGTGACCGGCGTTGTCGAGCACCACGGCCCGGTACTGCACGTCGGTGCCCGACGGGATGTCGGTGACGTCGTGGAACACCTGGTACGGCGCCGTGTCGTCGGTGCCGATCGAGCGCCACTGGCCGTTTCCGGTGCGAGCCTGGAACGTCACCTCGTAGAACGACGAGCCGCCCACCTGTGCGCTCACCTGCATGCGCCCGTTCGCACCGGCCGCCGGCTGCGGCTGGGCGAGCGCGATGGACGGCGCGGCGCGCGACCGGTCGAGCTTGTCCGTCGCCTGGTACACCACGGTGGACAGCGGCGGCACGGTGACCGTCAGGGCGCCGTCGCGGTTCGTCCGGACCGTGCGTTCGCCGTCTCCGTAGATCTTCACGAACGTGTTCCGGCCGTACGTGGGGATCGCCGCCGTCGCCGGCTGCTCGCTGTTGTTCAGCGCCACCACGTACTCGCGCTGCTGGCCACGGTCGAAGCGGGAGAACGCGTAGATCCCCGCCGCGTCGCTGCCGTACCGGTGCTGGTGGGCACCGTCGCGCAGCGCCGGGTGCCGCTTCGTCAGTTCGGCGAGCTGGTTGATCGACCGGTACAGCGGGTGACCGGCCACGAAGTTCGACTGCGCGTGCGTGGCGTCGGTGCCGAGCAGGTCGTCGTCGAGGTACTCGGGCACGCGGCTGGCGAACATGGTCTGCCGGGCGTCCTGGTCGCCGCCGGGGCCGGTGAAGCCCTGCTCGTCGCCGTAGTAGATCACCGGGTTGCCGCGCGAGAAGTACATCAGCTGGTGCGCCAGCAGGTCGCGGGCCAGGTACTCGGCGTCGGTGGCTCCGGGGTTGTCGGCCTTCACGAAGCTGCCGATGCGCCCCATGTCGTGGTTACCGAGGAACGTCGGCAGTTGGTAGACGTTGCTGTCGGCATCGGTGTACCAGTCGTCGGCCTGGAAGAACGCTCCCAGGGAGTTGGTCGGTGCACCCTTCGACGCGAAGCCCCGCGCCGCCTCCTGGAACGGGAAGTCGAGCACCGACTGCATCCTGTTCTTCGTGGTGAACTGCGAGGTGAAGCTCTTCGTGGTGTCGAAGACCTCGCCGAACATGAAGAACTCACGCTTGCCCTGCGAGCGCGCGTACTGCAGCACCTCGGGCCCGAACGCCTGCCAGAACTCGTCGTTGACGTGCTTCATCGTGTCGATGCGGAACCCGTCGACACCGAAGTCGCGGATCCACGTCTTGTAGATGTCGATCATTCCGCGCACCACGCGCGGGTGCTCGGTGAACAGGTCGTCGAGCCCGAAGAAGTCGCCGTAGTACGAGTTCTCGCCGGTGAACGTCGTGTCACCACGGTTGTGGTACAGGGTGACGTCGTTGAGCCAGGCCGGCTGCTTCAGGTTCTCCTCGCCCGGCTGGAGCACGGGCGTGTAGCCGGGTGGGAAGCTGGCGGTGGGAGACAGCGGCGGGAACCGGTTCGAGCCGGCGTAGTCACGGTCGTCGAACGGCTGGCCCGCCGCCGTCCGGTACGGCGCCACGTCCTTGCCGACGTACGGCTTGCGGGCGCCGGTGTCGTACCCGATCACGTCGGCCGTGTGGTTGGTGATGATGTCGAAGTAGACCTTCATCCCCTTCCGGTGCGCGGCGTCGACGAGCGCCTTGAGGTCGGCGTTGCTGCCCAGGTGCGGGTCGATCTGGGTGAAGTCGGTGATCCAGTAGCCGTGGTAGCCGGCCGACGGTCCGTCCTCCAGTTGCACGGCCTTGTTCTTGAAGCTCGGCGTGAGCCAGATCGAGGTCGTGCCCAGGCCACGGACGTAGTCGATCCGGTTCAGCAGGCCCTTGAGGTCGCCGCCGTTGTAGAAGCCCTTGCGGGTGGGGTCGAACCCGGTCGTCAGGTAGTCGCCGGAGAGCCCGCCGGTGTCGTTGGCGGTGTCGCCGTTCTCGAACCGGTCGGCCATCACGAAGTAGAAGTTCTCGTCGGTCACCGGGCCGCGCAGGGAGTGGCCGGCACCATCGTTGCCTTTTGCGGACGCTGTGGCGGGCGTCAACGCGACGGCGAGAATCACGGGTAGCGCAGCGGCGACCGCCCTTACCGCACTGCGAAGGAACATTCACGCACACTAACGCCCGGCAGCCGTGGAAGCGCCCTTCACGAGCCCTATTCGGTTGCGTACCAACGGTCACCGAGCGACTCGAAGGTCGGTTCCTCCGGCTGTGGGAGGCGATCGAGGTATTTGCGCACGTTGCTGTAGAAGTGCAGCAGCGTCCACGCCGTCATGCGGCGCCGGAACGCCTCGTCGGGGTCGGCGTAGCCGTAGGCGCGCAGGGCGCGGCCGAGGAACCGCGCGTCGCCCTCCGCGACGGAACATCCGAGACCGACGAACTCGTACTCGCGGGCGCCCCGCACCGCCGGTTCGAAGTCGAGGAGACCGGTGAGCCGCCAGCCGTCGTCGCCGGGTGCCACGAGGAGGTGCTGGCGCATGATCTCGGTGTGCAGCAGCACCGGCTCCCCGTCGGGCAGGTCGACGCCGTCGAGGAACGGCTCCACCTTCGCCAGCCACTCCGGGGCGAGGCCGAGGCCGCGATGCCGGGCCACGCACATCGCGCGCTGGGTGTACACGAAGTCGTCCCAGTCCTCCGGCCACCAGTCGTCGATCTCGGGGACCGGCACAGCGTGCAACGCCGCCAGCGCCTCCCCCAACTGGGTGGCGATCGAGTCGCGGCCCTCGGCACCCAGCCCGTTCCACGCGGTCTCCAGCGACTCGCCCCGCAGCCGGTCCATGAGCACGTAACCCCAGTCGTCGCGCTCGCCGACGGCGCGCACACCCGGCGTCGGTACCGGCAGGCGGCCCTCCACCGCGGCGAGCACGCCCGCCTCGACCGGGAACTCGTCGAGGTGCACCGGCGGGAACAGCTTGAGCACCGCCGAACCGACCGCGTAGACCGGCAGCGACCCGCCCGGGAACCGGACGACGTCCGACCCACCGACACCGAGGTCCCCGACACCGAGGTCCCGGCACAGCGCCGCGACCCCGGGCCGGAGGTCCTCGTCGGTCAGGTCGTCGAAGTCCTCCTCAGACTCCGCTGGTGGCAGGGCGGGGCGCGACGTCATGGTGGCCGAACCTACCGGCACCGGGCCGGATACCCGGGGAGGTCGCGCCACCCGGCGTCGACGTACCGAGAACCACCGCGCCGAGCACCGCCGCGAAGCCCACGACCTGGCCGGCCGACAGCGCCTGGCCCAGCACCGCCCAGCCGAGCAGCGCGGCGACCGCCGGGCTCAGCAGGGCCAGCACCGTCACCCGGGCGGGCGCCAGCGAGGTGACCCCGCGGAACCACAGCACGTACGCGAACGCCGTCCCGACGATCGACAGGTAGCCGTAGCCGGTGAGGTTCAGCGCGGTGAGGGCGGGCGGCGGCCCCTCGACCAGGAGCGCCACCGGCAGCAGGAGCAGCCCACCCGCGGTCAGCTGCCAACCGGTGAGCGCGAGCAGCGCGGTGGCCTTCCGGTCGAAGCCCGCCGGCGTGCCCCAGCGCCGGCCGAGCACGGTTCCCAGCGACATCACGACCGTGCCGCCCGCGGCGGCCAGCAGCCCGACCGGGTCGAGCGCGACCGACGAGCGCAGCACCAGCAGCGCCACGCCGCCGACACCGATCGCGGCGGCCACCAGCGTCCGTCCGGCCGGCCGCTCCCCCAGCAGCACGAACGCGATCCCGGCCACCACGAACGGGCCGACGGCGCCGACCACCGCGGCCACGCCGCCCGGCAGCCGGTACGCCGCGACGAACAGGAGCGCGAAGAACACGCCGATGTTGAGCGTGCCGAGCAGCGGCGCCCGCCACCACCAGGCGCCGCCCGGCAGTATCGATGCGCCGGGCCGCGAGCGGCCCACCGGAGCCCGCCGGCGCGCGAACACGGAGACCAGGCCCAGCAGGAGGAGACCGGCGGGAAGCGCCCGCAGGGTGCCGGCGAGCAGCGGCCGGTGCGCGGGCAGCAGCTCCGTGGTCACCAGGTAGGTCGTGCCCCACAGCGCCGGCGCGGCGGCGCTCGTCCCCACGGTCCGCATGTCTCTCATGAGTAAGTAGCTTAGCAGTAAGCTACTTATCCACAAGGGTTCGGAAAGACCTGCAACCGGACGGGCCGCGGTGGCGTGTCGGTACGTGTCGATCGGCCACTATCGAGGCGGAGGGGGAATGCTGGATATGGCCATACCGGACGAGGAGGCGCGCGACAGCGATGACGCGCCGCCCACCTCGGTCCGTGTGCCGTCTGTGCCGCCCGTCCCGGCCGCGTCCACGGCCGACTTCGACGCCTTCTACCTCGCGAACTTCGATCGCTTCATCGTCCAGTTGCACGCGTACACGGCCGACATGGCCACCGCGCAGGACGTGGTGCAGGAGGCCTTCGCCCGTGCGCTGCAACGGTGGTCGCGGGTCTCGACCTACGACAACCCGGAGGCGTGGGTGCGCCGGGTCGCGTGGAACCTGGCCACGAGCAACTGGCGCCGGATCGCCCGCTTCAACACGTTCATGCGCAAGCAGTCCGTGGAACGGCTCGTCGCCGAACCCTCGCCCGACCGGGTGATGCTGGTCCGGGCGCTGGCCACGCTGCCGGAGACGCAACGCCGCGCCGTCGTGCTGCACTACCTCGGCGACATGTCGGTGAACGACATCGCGGCGCAGGAGCGGGTCGCGCCCGGCACGGTGAAGTCGTGGCTGCACCGGGGCCGCGCGGCCCTGGCGGCCGCACTCAGTGACAGTAAAGAGGAAGCGCCCGGGAGGGAGGTGCACGATGGCTGACCCGGAAGACGTTGAGGTGCGGGAGGCGTTCGCCCGGTTCCGGGTGGAGTCGCTCGTCGACTCGCCCGGTCCGGATCTCGCCCGGGTGCGCGGCATTGCCCGGCGCCGGCAGGTCACCCGCCGCACGATGCTGTCCGTAGTGGCCCTCGCGGTGCTCGCCGTTCCGGCCGTCGGCTACCGGTTCGTCGGCCATCAGGCCGAGACGCCGGTCGACCCCGGGCCACCGCAGCAGGTGTCCGGCCTGCCGTCGGAGCGGCCGTCGGAGGAGCCGTCGACCGCGGTGTCGACCTCGTCGGCCACCGTGCAGAAGCCGATCACCCGGGCCGACATCCTGGCGGCCACGCTCGCCGTGCCGGCCTGGCCGGCCAAGCGCGCCTTCTGCTCGTCGGGCGAGGTCGACCTCGACAAGATCGGCCCCGTCACCACCGAGCAGCAGTTGTCGGTCGGAAAGGTGATCTCCGTCGACGTCGACCGCGACGGCGACACCGAGGCGGTCGCCGTGTTCTCGTGCGGCTACGAGGACAGCGTCGACCAGGTGCTCGCGATCGGTCGCGACGAGCAGGGCGGCCTCCGCACGATGGCGCGGGTCGTCGCCAGCGGCGACTCCGACCCGTTCACGGACGTGGTCGACCTGCGGCCCGGCGTCGACGCCGCCGTCGACGTCTACATCTACGAGGGGATCAACCTCGCCGGGCCGGAGTACGTCGAGAAGCAGTGGCGCTCGTACGGCTGGAACGGTCGGCAGTTCACCCAGGTCGGCGGCCCGCGCCAGTGGACACCGAAGGCGCCGCCGACCGACCTCGGCGTCGCGGTCACCACCGCGCCGTTCGGGGCGGCGTCGAACGGCGTGTGGACCGGCGGCATCACGGTCACGGTCACGAACGCCGGCCCGAACCGCGCGCCCGGCGTGTACCTGGAGCTGTACGTCACGACCGCAGACAGCAGCGGCCTCGCCAAGCAGCTGAAGGTGACCCCGGAGTGCACCACCACCGACAACCGCCTCAGCACCGGCCTGGTGGGTGTGCGCCTGGTCTGTCACCAGCCGGCCCTGGCGAGCGGCGCGGGCCGGGAGACGTCGTTCGAGGTGAGGATGCCCGTGGCCAACGGGGCCAGGGTGCTGAACGCGACGGCGAGCGTCTCCTCCGAGCAGCCCGGCGTGCGGATCATCGAGGACACCGGCGGGCTGGCCAACTGGGTCAGCGTCCCGCTGCCGGCTCCGCCGGGGTGAGGGTACCGACCACGACGGTCGCGTCCGCGTCCGCGCCGGTCACCACGTCGGCGCGCAGACCGGCCGCGACCACGTCGGCGGCGAGCGCCGGTGCCTGCCGGTCGCCGGTCTCGACGAGCACGCTCCCGCCCGGCGCGAGCCAGGCGGGAGCGGCGGCGATCACCCGCCGCAGCACGTCGAGGCCGTCGGCGCCGCCGTCGAGGGCCGCGAGCGGCTCGTGGAGGCGGGCCTCTGGCGGCATCAGGCCCACCTCGGCGCTCGGCACGTACGGGGCGTTGGCGACCAGCACGTCGACCCGCCCACGCAGGTCGGGCGGCAGCGGCTCGACCAGGTCGCCCTCGTAGACGGGACCGTCGAGGTTGCGCCGCGCGCACCGCACGGCGGCCGGGTCGAGGTCGACCGCGTGCACCCGTGCGCCGGGAACCAGGTGCGCCACCGCGGCCGCGACCGCACCCGACCCGCAGCACAGGTCGACGACCACCGCACCCGCGGCGGCGCGCTGCGCGGCCTGACGGGCCAGGAACGCGGTGCGCTGCCGGGGCACGAACACGCCCGGGTCGACCGCGACGCGCAGCCCGCAGAAGTCCACCCAGCCGACCAGGTGCTCCAGCGGCTCACCAGCCACCCGCCGGGCGATCAGAGCGGCCAGGCCCTCGGGTGAGGGCCCGGCCGCCTCGATCAGCAGGCTCGCTTCGTCCTCCGCGAAGACGCAACCGGCCGCGCGGAGTGTGGAGACGATCGAGTCGTTCAGTGCCCGTCCTGACGGACCTCGCTGCGGTCGCCGCTCCACAGCGTGTGGAAGACACCCTCGCGGTCGACCCGCTTGTAGGTGTGGGCGCCGAAGAAGTCGCGCTGACCCTGGATCAGCGCGGCCGGCAGCCGCTCCACCGACAGCGAGTCGTAGTAGCTCAGCGCCGCCGAGAAGCCCGGCACCGGGACACCCGACAACGCGGCCACCGACACGATGCGCCGCCACGCGTCGACGCCGTCGGCCACGGCCCGCGCGAAGTACTCGTCCTCGAGCAGGGTCTGCAGCCCGGGGTTGCGCTCGTACGCCTCGACGATGCGGTTGAGGAACTGCGCCCGGATGATGCAGCCGGCCCGCCAGATCTTCGCGACCGCGCCCTTGTCGATCTCCCAGCCGTACTCCTTCGCCGCGGCGATGATCGCGTCGAAGCCCTGTGCGTACGCGACCACCTTCGACGCGTACAGAGCCGCGCGCACGGCGTCCTCGAAGTTCTCCCCGGGCGGGACGGGCGTGGGCCGCGCCGCGGCCGTGCGCTGGACGGCCGCGCGCTGCTCGGGGTGGCTGGACACGCTGCGGGCGAAGACCGCGGCGGCGATGCCACCGACCGGGACGCCGAGGTCGAGCGCGTTCTGCACGGTCCAGACGCCGGTGCCCTTCTGGCCGGCCTGGTCGAGCACGATGTCGACGAACGGCTTGCCGGTCTCGGCGTCGACCTGCTTGAGCACCTCGGCGGTGATCTCGATGAGGTACGACTCGAGGTCGCCGGTGTTCCAGGCCTGGAAGACCTCGGCGATCTGCGCCGGCTCGTGCCCGCCGACCGTGCGCAGCAGGTCGAACGCCTCGGCGATGAGCTGCATGTCGGCGTACTCGATGCCGTTGTGGATCATCTTGACGAAGTGGCCGGCGCCGTCGGTGCCCACGTGCGTCACGCACGGCTCGCCCTCGGCCACCGCGGCGATCGACGCCAGGATCGGCCCGAGCGTCTTGTACGCCTCGGCCGAGCCGCCCGGCATGATGCTCGGGCCGTTGAGCGCGCCCTCCTCGCCACCGGAGATGCCGGCGCCGACGAAGTTCAGGCCCTTGGCGCTGATCGCCTTCTCGCGGCGGATGGTGTCGTGGAAGTCGGCGTTGCCGCCGTCGACGATGATGTCGCCCGGCTCGAACAGGCCGGCCAGTTGGTCGATCACCGCGTCGGTGCCCTTGCCCGCCTGCACCATGATGATCGCGGTGCGCGGCTGGCTGAGCGACGCGACGAAGTCCTCGATGGTCTCGCTCGGTACGAAGTCGCCCTCGTCGCCGTGCTCGGCGATGAGCTGGCGGGTGCGTTCCGGCGAGCGGTTGTAGACGGCCACCACGTTGCCCTCACGGCTGGCGAGGTTGCGGGCCAGGTTGCTGCCCATGACTGCCAGGCCGACGACGCCGATGTTGGCGCTCTGCTTCTTCTCCACGGTCACGGATGGAAAATACCCTGCTCCGGTGGCCGGGGGCGGCGCCGGTTCGCACCGTGGACCCGGTTAACGGGCATCTAAGGTCACTCTATGGCTCAGATACCCGACGACCTCGCAGCCGCCAACCGGAAGCTGATCGGGGAGTTCCGCGCGGCCGGGCGGTCGCTGCCCGGGCGGCCGCTGCTCCTGCTCACCACCACCGGCGCCCGCACCGGCACCGCGCGCACCACCCCGATGATGTACGTGCGCCTCGACGACCGGCTGCTGGTGATCGCCTCGGCCGCCGGCTCGCCGCGCCACCCGGACTGGTACCACAACCTGGTCGCCAACCCCGATGTGACGGTGGAGGTCGACGGCGAGGAGTACCGCGCGACGGCCCGGCCCGCCGACGACCGCGACGCGCTGTTCGCCCGGATCGAGGAGCGCTACCCGTTCTTCACCGACCACCAGGCCGGCGTCGACCGGAGGATCCCGGTGGTCGAGCTCATCCGGGCCTGAAAGAGCTCTACGGGACCCGCCTGAGCGCGGTCGCGAGGGCCTCGTCGGCCGGGGTCTCCACGTCGGGGTGGACGCCCGTGCCCTCCCAGTTGCCGCCGGTCTCCGGGTCGAGCGCGCGGCCGGTCGGGATGGTCAGCTCCAGGTGCGGGTGCATGCGGTGGCCGACCCGCGGGTGGGCGCCGCCGCCGGTGCGTTCGCCGACCACCGTGGCCCGGCCGGTGCGCTGCAGGTCGAACGCGAGTTCCTCGCCGCCGGAGAAGGTCCGGCGGCTGGTGAGCACGAACACCGGCCGCGTTCCGCCGAAGCGCCGGCCCGGCACGTACGGCGAGCTCCAGCTCTGCGTGGTGCGGTCGCCCTGCCGCTGGTAGATGTCGATGAGGTGGGTCGGCTCGTCGAAGAGGTAGCCGCACACGAACGCCACCATCGTCGGGTCGCCGCCGACCGTGTTCCGCAGGTCGAGCACGAGCACGTCGGCGGTGGCGACGAGCTGCATCGCGGCCGCCATGGCGTCGCCGGCCATCGACGGCGGGTACAGCAGCGGGGTGATCTCCAGCCGGGCGACGGTGCTCCCGTCCGCGGCGACCAGCCGCTCGACCGCGGCGATCCCGCCGAGGTCACGGGCCGACCGCTCGGTGAACATCGCGACCGTCAGCTCCTCGCTCGGCTTGTCGGGGATCTCCTCGGCGTGGTGCTTGAGCCGCAGGTGCAGGTCGCCGTTGGCCGACTGCAGATCGGCGGTGACCAGTGCGGAGAGTCCCGGGACGTCGGCGTCGGCGTAGCGGCCCTCGCGCAGGTTGGCGCGCAGCAGGTCGGCGAGCTTGGTGCCGATCTCCGGAAAGACGTACTGCTCCTCGATCAGCCGGGCCGACGACGTCACGATGCGATCGATGTCCATGGCCGTCGAGTAGAGCAGTCGGTTGACAAAGCGTCAAGAGATGTAGACGCTTTCTGCATGCCCGAACCGCCCGAACCGCCCGAACCGCCCGAACCGCCCGGCCCGGCCGGCCCGCCCCGGCCCGCCGACGAGACGCTCGAGGCGACCTCGCCCGCCCAGCTCAAGGCCCTCGCCCACCCGTTGCGCCAGCGGCTGCTCTACGCGCTGGGCGAGCAGCCGGCCACGATCAGCCAGCTCGCCGTGTCGTTCGGCGAGCGGAAGGGCAACATCGCGCACCACCTGAAGGTGCTGAGCGGCGGCGGCATGGTGCGCATCGTCGAGACCCGGCAGGTGCGCGGCGGAACCGAGCACTACTACCAGCGGACCACCAGGCGCGTGCACGTCGGCGGGCCGCCGGCCGCGTCGACCACGGCCATGCTGCGGGCCGTGGCCGACGAGTTGGCCGCCACCCCGACGGAGCCGCTGCTGATCCTGCGGCACGTGCGCCTGTCGACCGCCCAGGCCGAACGCCTGGCCGCCGCCCTCACGGCGATCGTCGCCGAGACCACCGACGACGGCGCCGGCGAGCGGTCATACGGCCTGCTCGTCGGCCTCTACGAGAGCTGACCCGCCGGTGCCCGGCGGCCCGCCGCCGGCGCCGGCCCGTCGACCGGCCGCCTCGACCGCGGCCCGCACCGACGTGGCCAGGTACTCCTCCGGGAACTCGCACATCCGCAACGTGAACCACGGCGCGCCGCTGTCCGGTGCCACCATCACCGCGGTGCTGCCGGCCCGCCGGTGCCGGCCCACCAGCCGGTCCATCAGGCGCACGCCGGCGCTGTCGAGGAAGTCGACGCCGCTGAGGTCGACGACTAGGGGCACCGACGGCGCCGTCAACGCGACGATCTCGGCCTCCAGGCGGCCGGCCACCGCGGTGTCGACGTCCTGGCCCAACGTGATCACGCAGACGTCGCCCACCGAACGGACCGACAGTTCATGCGGGGTCATGGCGATCTCCCCCCTGTAGCCTGCGGCGCATCGTGATGGTCGTGCCACCGTCGTGCGCGATCGTGACGTCGTCGACCACGGTCTCGATGAGGGCCAGCCCGCGTCCGCGGTCGCTCTGCGGGTCGGGGTCCTGCCAGGCACCCCGGTCGTGGACGGCCAGCTCGACCGAACCGTCGAGCATCGCCGCGCTGACGTGCACCTCACCGACGCCGTCGGCGCCGTACGCGTGCTCGATCGCGTTGGCGACCGCCTCGGAGCACGCGAGCAGCACCGCGTCGCGGTCGAGGGCCGGCACGCCGGCGGTGACCAGCCAGCCGCGCAGCTCGTCACGCACGCTCTTGAGCCGCACGATGTCGGCCGGCACCGTGCACGCGAACGACGGGCCCGCGCCGTACGCGAGGCACAGCATGCACACGTCGTCGTCGCGGGTCTGCGCCAGCGCGGCGCCGAGGTCGGGCAGCAGCCAGGCCAGCGGCGCGTGCCGCCGCGCCGCGGCCTCGCCGGCGAGGCGCGCCAGGTCGGTGTGCAGGTTGCCGGTGCGCCGCTCGACCAGCCCGTCGGTGTAGAGCAGCAGCCGCGCACCGGGCTTGAGCTGGGCCTCGGCCTCGACGCGCGGCTTCATGCCGGTGTACGCGGCGATCGGCGTCGACCGGCCCGACCACAGGAACCGCTCGCCGCCGTTGGGCTCGATGAGCAGCGGTGGAACGTGACCGGCGCAGGCGTAGCGCAGCTGGCCCGTGTCGAGGTCGAGCAGCGCGTACGCGACCGTCGACATCCGCCCGTCCTCGAACCGGTCGACGAACCGGTCGAGCCGCTCCAGCAGCCCGGCCGGCCCCGGGTCGGTGGCGGCCAGGGCCCGCACGGCGCTGCGCAGGTGCCCCATGGTGGCGGCGGCCCGGATCCCCCGGCCCACCACGTCTCCGACGACGATCGCCACCCGGTTCGGGCCGACCATGAACGCGTCGTGCCAGTCGCCGCCGACCTCCAGGTCGTCGGCGGCGGGCCGGTACCAGGTGCCGAACGCCACCCGCGGGTCGCGCGGCAGGTCGCCGGAGAGCAGGCCGCGCTGCAGGATGTGCGCGTTCTCGTGCTCCTGGTCGTAGAGCCGGCCGTTCTCCAGCGCCAGCCCCGCCGACGCCGCCAGCTCGCTGAGGAACCGGGTGCGCCGGTGGATCTCGCTGCCGCGCGGGAACCCGAGCACGAGCACCCCGATCACGCGGCCGCGGGCCCGCAGCGGCACCGCCACGTCGCACGGTCCGGTGCCGCGCTGGGCGGCGATCGTCGTGTTGCCGGTGCGCACCGCCACGTCGACGAACTCGTCGGCCCGCGCCTCCGTACCGCCGGCGCCGTCCGGCCCGGCGACGGGACCGGTGGGCTCGGCGGCCAGCAGCACGCGCCCGGTCTCCACGACCAGCTCCACCCGCGCGCCGAGCGCCACCGCCGGCACCAGCTCCGACACGAGCACCCCGGCCCGCGAGAGCAGCCCGGCGGTCTCGTCGAGCCGCCGGCTCAGGGCCACCAGGAACGTGGCCTCGCGCTGCAGCTCCAGGGTCTCGGCGTGCAGCCGGGCGCGTTCGAGCGCCTGCGCGCACTGTGTCGCGAAGGTGCGCAGGAAGCTCCGCTCGCCGGGTGGGAAGCCGCGGGTGCCGGCCCGCCCGAGCACCAGCGCTCCCAACGCGACGGTGCCGACCCGCAACGGCAGGATCGCCACCGCCCAGTCGCCGGTGAACAGCCCGTCGAGCGTGTCGGGGTGGTCGGCCGCGCGGGCGATGAACGTGCCCTCGGTGGCCGGCCACCCGAGCATCCGTTCCAGCGGAGCCGGGTCGTGCCACCAGGCGTCCACTGTGGACTGCGTGAACCCGGTGGTGACGGCCGGAACCGCCGCCATCCCGCCGGCCACGGTCGGCGGCTCGCCCGGAAGCACCACCAGGGCCCGGTCGAAGTCGAGCGTCGCGGCGACCCGGTCGGCGGCGGCCTCGGCGATCTGCTGCGCGTCCAACGGCACGGCGAGCGCGGCGGTGATCAGCTGGAGTGTCTCGGCACGCTGCCGCAACTGCTGCTCGACCTCGAACTGGCGGGTCCGCTGCAGGGTCTGCCCGGCCTGGCGGGCCACGGTCCACAGAAGCTGGCGGGTCTCGGTGCCGATGTCGCTCGCGGCGCGGTAGCCGAAACCGACCACCCCGAAGAGGGTGTCACCGGCCACCAGCGGAACGATCGCGAGCGCGCCCAGGCCGAGCGCGACCATCGCGTCGGCGGCCACCGCCGACTCCCTCCGCAGTTCGTCGTCGGAGTCGACGACGAGCAACGTGCCCTCCCGGGCCGCCCGGGCGTGCGGCAACGGGTCGTCGAGCATGGTGCGTTGCATGCGTGGCTCCGTCGGAGCCGAGCCACCATTCATCCATTCGAGTGACGTGCCGTCGTCGGATTTGAGCCAGACCGCGCTGCGCACCGCGTGGACGGCCCGCAGCCCGGTACCGGCGAGGGCGTCGACCACGTCGCCGTTGTTGAGCGCCACCGCGAACTCCGACACCAGGTCCTGCAGCAGCGCCAGCCGCCGCTCGGACTCCTCGGCGGCCTGACGCGCCGCGAGCGCGACGCGCTCGGACACCTCCGCGGCGCGGCGGGCCTCGAGCGCGACCTTCTCCGACTCCTCCGCCGCCCGCCGGGCGGCGAGCAGTTCCTGCTCGTACTCGCGCCGGAACAGGGCACTGAACACGGCGGTGTGGATGAACGACGGCCGACCGTCGGAGCCCATCTGCACGTCGGAGTTCACCAGCGCCGGCATCCGGGTGCCGTCGCGGCGCACCAGCTCGACGGCGATCTCCCGCACGGCACCCTGCATCGCGAGGAGCGGCCCGTAGTGCGTCTCGTAGTAGATGCGTCCGCCGATGGCGAGCAGGCTCTGGAACGTGACGTGACCGATGAGCTCGGACCGCTCGTACCCGAGCCAGCCGAGCAGCGTCTCGTTGACGCCGACGATCGTGCCGTCCATGCGGGTCGACAGGTACCCGCAGGGTGCGTCGCCCGACGGCTGGTCGCTCACCACACCGCTCACACGCCCAGGAACTCCTTCATCGCGTCGACGGTCTCACCGGGTGAGCTGAGGTTCGGGCAGTGCCCGGTGGCCCGCATCACCACCAGTTTGCTGTTGGCGACGTGGTGGTGCACGTACTGTCCCACCGACACCGGCGCGATGACGTCGTTCGAACACTGCAGCACCAGCGTCGGCACGGTGATGCCGGCCAGGTCGGTGCGGTTGTCGCTCTTGAAGGTGACCTCGGCGAACTGACGCGCCACCACCGGATCGGTGCGGCAGAAGCTGTTGGTGAGCTCCTCGCCCAGCTCCGGCCGCTCGGGGTTACCCATGATCACCGGGGCCATGACACGTGACCAGCCCAGATAGTTGCTGTCGACCGACTCCAGCAGTTCGGCGACGTCGGCCTCGGAGAAACCACCGGTGTATCCGGCGTCCGGGTCGTCGATGTACCGCGGCGACGGACCGACCATTATCAGGTTGGCGAACCGGCCCGGCTCGCGCAGCACCGCGAGCGCACCGATCATCGCCGCGACCGAGTGCCCGACGAACGTGACGTCGCGGAGATCCAGCTCGTGAATGATGTCGAGCACGTCGAGGGCGTAGGCGTCGAGCGAGGAGTACTTCTCCACGGAGTACGCGTCGAGGTTGGAGAGCCCGTAGCCGATGTGATCGAAAAGCACGATGCGGTGGGTGTCGGCGAACGCCGGCGCCACGAACCGCCACATGTTCTGATCACACCCGTAGCCGTGGGCGAAAATCATCGGTGGGCCGCTCTCGAGACCCGTCACCGTGACCGCGTTGTCTGCTACAGATCCCACGCCGGACACACTACGGAAACAACTGTCGCGCGCAAACCGTCCGTCAGGCCGGTTCGCCGTAGATGATCCCCCGCCCGTTGGTGGCCACATAGACGCGTCCGGGTACCCGTGGGTCACCGGTGATCGCCGCACCGGTCCACGCGTACCGGTGGGCGTCATCGTTCACACGCACCCACGTCCGTCCGCGATCATCGGACCGGAAGATGCCGCGGACACCGCGGATCCGCGCGGAGCTGAAGATCGACGGATATCGGCCTCCGCGCAGGTTGGCGCCGAAGCCGACGGTGTCGGCTTCGTCGACGGCGGGGTGACGCGCGAACGACGCGCCGCCGTCGGTGGAGTGCCACAGGCCGTAGGCGCCGCCCTCCTCGCCGCCGGCGAACCAGATCTCCCCGGCGTGGCCGGGAACCGCCTTGAACCGCACGTTGCCGGTGGCCGGCAGGCCGGTCGCGGCGGTGGCGACGAACGTGAGACCGCCGTCGCCGCTGCGGTGGAACACGCCGGCGGCGTACGCGTAGAACACCGTCGGGTCGACGCGGTCGGCCGCGACGCCCGCGCCCGCCGGCACACCGGTCGACGCGGTCCACGTCGCGCCGCTGTCGCCGGTCCCGTGAACGGCACTTCCCGACGGCGACCACAGCGCGCGGGCGCCGTCGGCCGACACCGCGACGACACCGCCGCCCGTGACGCCGGGCGGTTCCGACGCCGCCGGGGTCCACGTGTGGCCGCCGTCGGTCGAGCGGCCGAACCGCGGCGCGTTGCCGTTGCCGACGCGCACGACGACGGCCGGCGCCAGTTCGGCGACGTCGACGCTGGTGCCGCTGCCCAGCGTCGGGTCGGCGTGCATCGTTCCCGGCCGGGCGAAGTCGACGTGCGTGAACCCGCCGAGGTCACCGACGGCGCTCAGCAGGTGGGCGCCCCGCGACGGGCTGACCAGGTCGAGGACCGCGCACTCCTCGATGCCCCGGGCGCGCACCGAGATCCGCACAACCTCACCGCGGTCCCACGCGGTGAGGTTGTCGGTTCCGTAGATCGTGGCGCCGGTGCCGTAGAGCAGCCGGTCGGAGTCGAACGGGTCGATCTCCACGGACTCGGTCATCCAGCCGAGCTTCGGGGTCTGTTCCGGCGGCGCGGGCGCGGTGTTGAACGTCAGCCACGGCGCCTCGCCGTAGTCGATCTCGTAGCGGTTCTGCCGTTCCGGCCAGGCGGTGACCTGCCACGCCCGGCTCCACGTGGCGCCGTCGTCGGTGCTGCGGAAGAAGACGGTGTCGGGCCACCAGGAGATCTGCGTGGCGACCATCAGCGTGCCCGGCCGGCGTCGGTCGAGGGTCAGGCCGCTGTACCCCCAGGCGCCGTCGGGCTCCGGGGTGATCCGGGTCCAGGTGTCGCCGGCGAGCTTCCACACCTCGCCCCCGCCGCCGCTGTACGGGCCGGCCGTGTCGCTGGTCGCGACGAACAGCGTGCCGTTCCGGTCGACCACGCCCTTGTGCGGGAGGAACCCGGTCGGCTGACCGGGCACCCGCTCCCAGGTGCGGCCGGCGTCGGTCGACCGGTACAGCATGTTCTGCTTGTCGGCGACGCCGACGTAGATGGTCCGCGTGGGCCGGGTCCGCCGGCCACTCCGCGGATCGAAGGCCACCCACAGAATGCCCTGATTGTCGCTTGAGTACCCCGACGCGTCATTCGGGTCGTCGGCGTAGTTGCCCGGGTTCGGGAAATTAGTGACTGATGACCATGACGCTCCGTAGTCGGTACTCCGCCACAGTCCGTGACCGCCGCGGACGCCGAAATACACGATCGAGTTGACGTTCGGGTCGATCGCGAGACGCTCACCCATGCCGCGTCCGGGCATGTTACCGCCGAGTTTGAACGGCAGTTCAGCGGCCTTCCACGTGGCGCCCCGGTCGCGCGACCGGAGGATGGCGCCGTCGTCCGGGTCCCAGTCGTTGGTGTACGTGCCGACCGCGAGGTAGACCCTGTCCGGGTCGACGGCGTCGGTGGCCAGGCTGACGACGCCGGTCCAGCCCCACCGCTCCCACCCCACCCAGTCGAGCAGCGGGACCCAGCGCCGTCGGCGGTGGTCGAACCGGTACGCGCCGCCGATGTCGGTGCGCGCGTAGACGAGCCCGCGCTCGCGCTGGTTGAAGACGATCCCGGGTACGAACCCGCCGCCGACGATCTCGACATTGCGCCACGTGTACCGCCCGCCACTCTCCGTAGCAGGCGGGCCGGGCGCGGCATGCGCCGCGGCCGACCCGGCACCGGCCGTGACGGCCGAGGCGCCGGCCGCCAGGGCGGCCGCGCGGATCATGGTTCGTCGTGACGGCCCGCCGCCGGTTCGCGATTCTTCGACCACGATCGATTCGTACCGAGCGGGGGCCTCCGCGTCAATAGTTTGCCGTCTATACAAATTCGGGTTTCGCTCTGACGCTCCGCGACGATGGTCACCCATCGTGAGCGCCGGGCGAACACGTCGCACAAGTTGGGCTTGACAGCCCATTTACAGCCGCTAGATCCGGCAACTAGTTTCCCCGGACGTGAATGGGTCTTCCCGCAGGTCATCCGCGCGCTCCACGTTCTCCGTGATCGCCTTGACCGCCGCGCTGGCCGTCTCGACGGCCGCGTGCGCAGGTGACGAGGCCGCCGACTCCGGGTCGGGCACGCAGCAGAGCAGCCCGTCAGCCACGGCGCTCACCCCCGAGACCCTCTCCACGATCACCCAGTACACGGGGGTGCCGGCCGGGAAGGCCACCGGCCAGCCGATCAAGATCGGGTTCATCAACGCCGACTCGCAGGAGTTGACGATCGCCACCGACGAGGCGATCCGTGCGGTCAACGACCAGCTCGGTGGCGTGAAGGGCCGCCCGATCCAGCTGGTGAAGTGTGTGGCCGGCAGCCCCGAGCAGGCGCAGCAGTGCGCGCAGACGTTCGTGTCCGACGCGGGCACCGTCGCCGTGCTCCAGGGCACGATCGACGCCGACGTCACCGCGTTCCACACCACGTTGTCGCCGAAGCTCCCGGTGCTCGGCGGCCTGCCCCTCGCCGTCGCCGACGCGGCCGCGCCGAACTCGTACTACCTCAGCAGCGGCCAGTTCGGCGGCATCGGCGCGGTGACCTACGCCAAGGACTACGCGAAGGCCCGGAAGGTCGCGATCCTGTCCCCGGCCGGCTCGCCGGCGAACGAGCTCGCCATCGCCACCCTGCAGCAGGCCCTCCAGGCCGTGGGCATCAAGGTCACGATCGCCCGGTTCCCCCTCGACGCCACCGACATGACCGCGGCCATCAACCAGAGCGAGGCGGCCAGCGCCGACCTCCTCATCCCGGCCGTCGGCATCCCGCAGCACTGCGTCGTGCTGAGCAACTCCCTGCAGAAGCTGGCCGTCTACACGCCGGTGCTCACGTTCGCCGGCTGCCTCGGCGCCGACGTCCGCAAGACCCTCGGGGACTACCCGCGCTGGAACTACCTCGGCTTCAGTGTCAGCGCGGAGGCGTCGTCGAGCGACGACCTCACCGCGTGGCAGGTGCGGGCGTTCAACGAGTGGTTCAAGCCGATGGAGAACCGCAGCGTCACCCGCAACGGCGCCGTGCAGATGTTCCAGACCGTGCTGACGCTCGTGAAGATCCTCTCCGCGATACCGGGCGACGGCATCACCCCGGCCTCCGCCGGCAACGCCATGAAGAAGTTCAAGGGCCCCGTGTTCCTCGGCGTGCCGACGCTGACGTTCGGTGGGGTGCCCAACATGCCCGCGATCGGCTCGCTCGCCAGCCGGGTGTACGTGTACCTGGGCAACGACGGCTGGCGCGACACCACGGGCGGCAAGTGGCTCGAGCCACCGGTGCTGAACCTGGGCCGTCAGGGGCAGCAGGGTCAGGGGCAGCAGGGTCAGGGGCAGCAGGGCCAGAGCCCCGGGCAGAACCAGAGCCAGAGCCCCGGCCAGACCCGCTAGCCCGCGCTACGGCGTCACCGCGAACACGTCGAGGACCTTCGCCGCGACCTCCGCGTCGCCGGAGACCTCGACGGGCGCCGACGCCGGGGCGATGCGGCCGGCCGCCAGCCGGGAGTACGTCTCCCAGTCCATGCGCAGCGTGGTCGAGGCGGCGGGCCCGGCCCACGGCGCGAGGTACCCGCGCCCGTTGTCGTCGACGGTGACCGCCACGTCGAACGGCACCGGGTCGCCGACGGCCAGCCGCACCACCGATCCCGGCGGCGCGGCCGCGTGCTTCGCCACCACCCGCGCGAGGCTGGCGAGCAGGATGTCGCGGGCGATCAGCGCCCCCGGCGCGTCGAGGTTGCCCGGCCGGCCCAGCGCACGCCGGATGTCCTGCTCGTGCACCCAGCCGTCGAAGGCCCGGTGGGTCAGCAGGATCCCGAGGTTCACCGGCACCCCGTACGCGGTGGTCGCCGGCGCGGCCGGGTCGGGCGGGTCGGCCGCGAGCTGCCGCTGCCGCAGCGCGAACACCTCGCGCAGCTCGGCCAGCACCTCGGCGCCGGTCGCGCCGCGGCGTTCGGCGACCGGCCGGTCGGCGATGCCGACGAGGCCCGACCGCCCGTCGGCCGGCGCCGGGTGGCCCTGGCTCATCCACACCTCGCCGCCCACCAGATGCGCGCAGACGTCCTTGACGGTCCAGAGTGGACACTCGGTCTGCGCGGACCAGCCCGGATCGGTCAGGTCCGCGCAGACGTCGAGGCTCGCCGTGAAGGTCTGCCGCCACGCTTCGATGCTGGCGGCGGTGTCGCTACCGTCGTTCACCCCGCCAGTATCGCTACCCGATGGCGCACTGGGAACCGGTCGCCGGCACCTGGAGCGGCTCGCCGGCACCGACCTGCTCCACCGCCCACGGGCCGCTTCCGGCGGTCCGCTCGACGCGGACCCGCGAGCCGGTCCGGGTCACCGTGAAGGCCGCGGAGGTCGAGCCGTCGAGCGCCGGGACGGTCACCGTCCGCGCGCCGTCGGGCAGGTCGAACAGCCGCAACGTGACCCCGTCGGCGTAGTCGTAGTCGGGACGCGCGTCGACCGCGCCGACCGCCACGACCGACCCGGGCCGCACGAGCAGCGGCACGCTGTCGAAGCCGTGCGTCTCGCGCACCCAGCGCGGTCCCTCGACCACCTCGCCCGTGTCGTACTTCGTCCACCGCCCGGCCGGCACGTAGTACCGCACGTCGCCGTCGGCCGCGAACACCGGCGCCACGAGCAGGCTGTCGCCGAGCATGTACTGGGTGTCGAGGTACGCACACGCGGGATCGTCGGGGAACTCCACCGCCATCGGACGCATTACCGGCAGGCCCTCGGTGTGCGCCTTGACCGCGGCACCGTACAGGTACGGCATCAGCCGGTGCTTGAGCCGGGTGAACGTGCGCAGCACGTCGACGGACTCCTCGTCGAACTCCCACGGCACCCGGTACGTCTGGTTGCCGTGCAGCCGGCTGTGCGACGACAGCAGCCCGAACGGCACCCACCGCTTGAACACGGCCGGGTCGGGCCGGCCCTCGAAGCCGCCGATGTCGTGGCTCCAGAAGCCGAACCCGCTCGCCGCCAGCGACAGCCCGCCGCGCAGGCTCTCGGCCATCGACTCGAACGACGACGAGCAGTCGCCGCCCCAGTGCACGGGGAACTTCTGCCCGCCGACCGTGGCGCTCCGCGCGAACACGACCGCGTCGCCGTCGCCGCGGGCCTCGCGGAGCACCTCGAACACGGTCTCGTTGTAGAGCTGGGTGTACCAGTTGTGCATGCGCTCCGGGTCGGCGCCGTCGTGCCAGACGACCTCGGTGGGGATGCGCTCGCCGAAGTCGGACTTGAAGCAGTCGACGCCCATGTCCAGCAACGCCTTCAGCTTCCCGGCATACCACGCGCGGGCCTCGGGGTTGGTGAAGTCGACGAGCGCCATGCCGGCCTGCCACCGGTCCCACTGCCAGACGTCGCCGTCCTTCTTGCGGGTCAGGTACCCGTTCGCCATGCCCTCGGCGAACAGCGCCGACCGCTGCGCGATGTACGGGTTGATCCACAGGCAGATCCGCAGCCCCCGGTCCTTCAGGCGCTTGAGCATCGCCGGCGGGTCGGGGAACGTGCGCGAGTCCCACTGGAAGTCGCACCAGGAGAACTCGCGCATCCAGAACGTGTCGAAGTGGAACACCGACAGGGGCAGGTCGCGCTCGGCCATGCCGTCGACGAAGGACGTCACGGTCTCCTCGTCGTACGACGTGGTGAACGACGTCGTCAGCCACAGCCCGAACGACCATGCCGGCGGCAGCGCCGGCCGCCCGGTCAGGGCGGTGTAGCGGCGCAGGATCTCCTTCGGCGTCGGCCCGTAGATGACGAGGTACGACAGGCTCTGCCCGGTGACGCTGAACTGCGTGCGCGACACGACCTCGGAACCCACCTCGAACGACACGCGCCCCGGGTGGTCGACGAGCACCCCGTAGCCGCGGTTGGTGAGGTAGAACGGCACGTTCTTGTACGCCTGCTCGCTGCTCGTGCCGCCGTCCTCGTTCCAGATGTCGATGCTCTGGCCGTTCTTCACCAGCGGGCCGAACCGCTCCCCCAGCCCGTACACGGTCTCGCCGACGCCCAGCGACAGCTGCTCGTGCACGAAGTGCCCACCGTCGTCGGTGTCGATGACACCCATGCCCTTCCAGCCGCTGCCGGTGAGCACCTTCCCCTCGGCCTCGAACGTGAGCGCCCAGTGTTCGCCCCGGCTGAACCGCGCGGTCAGCCGTCCACTGCGGAACGACGCGTCCTCCGCGGAGACGACCGGCTCGGTGGGCGCCTCGCTGATCTCGAACCGCGGCAGCCGCGGCTTCTCACCGAGGAAGTGCGACACGGTCACCCGGACCACGTCGGGCATCGGGCTGCTGCAGGTGACGGTGATGACCGGCGCGTTGAGGGTGTCGCCCCGCTGGTGCACGCGCCTCGTCGCGGCGAACACGGTCAGTGTCGTCGCGTCGGCCTCGACGTCGTGCAGGTGCGCGGGGTGCAGCGCGATGACGCCGTCCCGCTTACGCCAGTACCCGTCGGTGAACTTCATGGCGTGGAACTCCTACTTGATGGCGCCGGCGGTGATCCCCCGCGTCAGCGTGCGTTGGAAGATGACGAAGAAGAGAATCGCCGGCAGCACGCCGATGAGCGCCGACGCTGACGTGGTGGTGACGTCCATCTGGCGGTCGCCCTGCAAGACGCCGAGGGCCACCGGGACGGTCTGGTTCTCGTTGGAGATGAGGAAGATGAGGGGCAGGAAGAACTCGTTCCAGGTCCAGATGAAGAAGAACGTGAACAGCACGCCCATCGTGGGCCGGCTGATCGGGACCACGACGCTCCACAGCGTGCGCCAGCGGCCGGCACCGTCCACTTCGGACGCGTCGAGCAGCTCGCGGGGGAACTCCGCGTACACCGACGAGAGCAGGTACGTGCCGAACGCGCTCTGTACCACCGTGAAGATGATGATGACCGACCACACGCTGTCGTAGAGGTGCACCTCCTTCGACAGGAAGTACAGGGGGTAGACCAGCACCTCCTGCGGCAGCACGTTGGCGACCAGGAAGAAGACGAGGAACCACAGCCGGCCACGCACCCGTCCGATGCCCAGCGCGTACGCGTTGAGCACCGACAGCAGCACCGCGAGCACCGACACCACGATGCTCACGAAGAAGCTGTTCCACAGCTTGCGGGTGAAGTCGACGCGGTGCCAGAAGTCGACGATGCCGTCGAAGTACAGCTCGCCCGGGAACGACAGCGGACCGTTGGCCGCGTAGTCGGTGGGGCTCTTCACCGCGTTGACGACGATGACGAGGATCGGCCCCAGGGTGAGCGCCAGGATCACGACCAGCACCAGCAGAACCGGGTACCGGAAGGGATTGCGCCGCGCCATCGTGCTCACGCGATCGCTCCGCTGCGCTCCGCGATGCGTTCGCAGGCACTGAGTTGATGGTTCACTCGCTGGCGCTCGCTCACCGTGCGTCCTCTCCCTTTGTCTGGAGCTTGAGGAAGACGAACGCCAGCACCACGATGAGAACCGTGAGCACGACGGAGATCGCCGACCCGTACCCGACGTTGGCGCGTTCGAAGAAGTTGCGCCACGCGAAGTACGACGGCACCAGGGTCGCGTTCGCCGGGCCGCCGTTGGTGAGCACGAAGATCGGGCCGAACACCTTCAGCGCGGCGATCGTCGTGGTGACGAGCACGACGTAGAACTCCGGCCGGAGCATGTGGACGGTGATGTGCCGGAACCGTTGCCACCACGAGGCTCCGTCGAGGTCGGCCGCCTCGTACAGCTGCGGGTCGACCCGCTGCAGGCCGGCCATGAACATGACGAGCGGGTAGCCGATCTGCACCCACACGAGCACGCCCATCACGCTGTAGAGCGCGTAGCGTTCGTCGCCCAGCCAGTTGATGCTGAGGCCTCCGAGAATCCGGTTCAGCGCGCCGTAGTCGGGGTGCAGGATCCAGCCCCAGACGATGCCGGTGACCGCGACCGGAATCACCTGCGGCAGGTAGAACCCCGACCGGAACACGTTCGCCGTGCGCGGCCCGAACGTCTTGCCGACGTAGTCGAACAGCACGGCCGCCAGCACCAGACCGATCAGCGTCGGCACCACCGCCATCGCGACGATGATGGCCGCGATGTTCCGGAACGACTTCCAGAACAGCTCGTCCTCTAGCAGCCGGGTATAGTTGTCGAGCCCGATCCACTCGGGATCGCCGATGCCCGGCCACCGGGTGAAGCTGATCCCGATCGTCATCACCAACGGGATGAGGATGACGACGGTCGAGGCCAGGATTCCGGGCAGCAGGAACACGAGGTACCCGCCGCCCCGGCGGCGGCGCCGGGCCCGCGCCGCGGCGGCCGGGCGGCGGCGCCCCGTGTCGGCGCCGCCGCTTCTCACCAGTGTCGACACGCTACTTACCGAGGTCCGAACGGTTCTGGTCGTAGGGCTTGGCGACCTCGTCCTGCCACTGCGCGACGCTCTTCGAGCCGGTGATGAGGCCCTGGGTCGCGGCCGCCATCACGTCGTAGTAGCCGGGCGCGGGCCAGTCCGGGTAGAACGCCAGCCCGTCGTCCTTGAGAACCGTGCTGAAGTTCTCGATGAGCTCCTTGCTCTTGGCGTCGGTGATCGCGGTGGGTTCCGCCGCGACCGGCACGCCGCCGCTGTTGCCGAGCAGGTTCTGGATCTCGGGCGTCATCGTGATGTCGATGAAGTCGTACGCGAGGCTCTTGGCCTTCGACTTCGTCGGCACCACCCACAGGTTGCCGCTGGAACCGGGGTGCAGCTTGTTGCCCGGGAACAGGAACGAGCCCCACTGGAAGTTCTTGATCTCCTTGGCGAACCGGCCGTACCACCAGCTTCCCGAGATCAGGATCGGGAACCTGCCCTGGGTGAACGCGACACCCATGTCCTCGGCCTTGATGCCGGCCGAGTCCTTGCTGATGTAGCCCTTCTTCACCCAGTCGGAGAACGTGGTGGCGCCGTACGTCATCTCCGGGCCCTTGAAGTCGAACTTCCCCTTGTACAGCTGGAAGTTGTCGACCCACGAGCGGTTGGCCTTCGACAGCGCCAACGAGTACAGCACCTGCATCGCCGGGTACTCGGCGCCGCCCATCGCCAGCGGCACCTGGCCGCCCTTCGCGAACGTGTCCATCGCGGCCTCGAACTCGGCCAGCGTCTTCGGGACGGCGATGTTCTTCTGCGCGAAGAGGTCCTTGTTGTAGTAGACCATCACGTACTCGCCGTAGTTCGGCACCCCGTACCACTTGCCGCTGCCCATCACGCCGTCGGCGTCGTACTTCGCGGTGGTCTGCAGGCTGGCGCTGAGCTTCTTGTCCCAGCCGCGCTTCGTCGCCTCGCCGCTGAGGTCGGTGAGCAGGCCCTGCTTGGACAGCAGGCCGCTGGTCGCGTTGCCCTTGTTGTACTCCATGAGATCGGGCGCGTTGTCGGAGTTGAGGATCATGCCGGCGCTCTGCTGGATCTGTTCGAAGCTCTTCTCCTCGAACTTCACCTCCACGCCGGGGTGCTTCTCCTTGAAGATCTCGATCGCCCGGTTCCAGGCGACGCCCATCGCGCTGGTCGGGCCCTCGTAGTGCCAGAGGGTGAGGCTCTTGGCGTCCGTGCCTTCGTCGTCGGAGCCGCCGCACGCCGAGAGAACGGTGGTCGCGGCGAGCGCCACCGCCAGCAGGGTGCGGGTGAGAGTGCGGGTTCGGTGCATGGGGGGGTCCTCCCGGTGGGAGCTGGTTCAGCCGGCGCTCCTCCCGAAGCGCTGTCGAAGCGCTTCGACAATGCGCGCGTCGAAGCGCTTGCGCAGACGCTAGGGAGGGGGGCCGTTCGGTGTCAACGGCGTGTACGGCAGATTTCCTAACTTTTACCGAGCGTGATCATCACCGCCCCCATTGCCACCATGGCCGACTCGGCTTACAGTGCGTAACCGTGGTCACGATCGACGACGTGGCGCGCGCCGCCGGGGTGTCCACCAGCACGGTGTCCTACGCCCTGAGCGGTCGGCGGCCCATCTCACCCGCCACCCGGGAGCGTGTCGCGGCGGCCATCGCCGAGCTCGGCTACCACCCGCACGCCGGCGCGCGGGCGCTCGCGAGCAGCCGGTCGAGCGTCCTGGCCCTGGTCGCGCCGCTGCGCTCCGACATCAACGTTCCGGTGATCATGGAGTTCGTCACCGCCGTGGTCACGGCCGCGCGGGAGCACAGCTACGACGTCCTCCTGCTGACCAAGGACGAGGGCACCGCCGGGCTCCAGCGCGTCGCGGGCGGCGCGATGGTCGACGCGTTGATCGTGATGGACGTGGAGAGCGACGACGCCCGCGTGCCCGCGCTGCTCAAGCTGCGCCAGCCGTCGGTGCTGATCGGGCTGCCGTCCGAGCCGACGGGGCTGACCTGCGTCGACCTCGACTTCGAGGCCACCGCCCGGGCCTGCGTCGAGCACCTGGCCGGCCGCGGACATCGACGGATCGCGCTGGTCGGCCCGGCACCGGGCGTCTACCAGCGCGGCACCAGCTACGCGAACCGCTTCCTCACCGGGTTCACCGCGGCGGTCGGCGCGCTCGGCGCCGACGTGGTCGCCGAGCCCTGCGATCCGAGCCGCGCCGGCGTCCGCGACTGCCTCGACCGCATCGGCCCCGACGTCACCGGCCTGGTGGTGCACAACGAGGCCGCGCTGATGCCGCTGCTCGACCTGCTGCGCGTCGACGGCCGGCGGGTTCCGGAGGACGTGTCCGTGGTCGCCGTGTGCCCGCGCGACGCCGTACCGCCGCTGCCGGTGCGGCTCACCACCGCGGAGATCCCGGCCCACGAGGTCGGCACGCTCGCGGTCACGATGGCGATGCGCCTGCTCGACAGCCCGGTCGCGACCCCACCGGAGACGCGGCTCCTGCCACCGGTGATCGTCGAGCGCGACTCTGTCAGTCCCATCTGAGTCAGTCCCATCTGAGTCAGTCCCATCGGAGTCAGTCCCATCGGAACGCGCGCCGGGCCGCGACCACCGCGACCACCGACCACGCCGCGAGCGAGAGCCACGCGAGGCCGTCGGCGGCCATGCCGTCGGTGAGTGCGGCCCGCAGCACGGTGGCATGCGCGGTGACCGGGACCAGGTACTCGGCGCCACCGAGGTCCGGCGCCGGGAAGAGGGTGCCGCCGCCGACGAGGAGCACCGCGTAGACCAGCGTCGCACCGGCCGTGGTCGCTTCCGGGCGGGTGAGGCTCGCGAGCACCAGGGCGAACCCGCAGTACGCGGCCGTCGCGAGGAGGGTGGCCGCGACCGCCGCCACGAGGTGGCCGACCTGCGGACGCCAGCCGACGGCGAGCCCGACGAGCGCCACCACGAGCGCCTGGGCCAGCACCAGCACCAGCGTGGCGAGGGTCTTGCCGGCGACGAGCCCGGTGCGGGTCAACGACGACGCGCCGAGGCGGGCGAGCGCGCCGTAGAAGCGCTCGTACCCGACCGAGATCGCCTGCCCGGTGAACGCCGTCGACAGCGTGGTCAGGGCGATCACGCCGGGCACGACGTATCCGGCCCGGTCGTCGCCGGGCAGGCTGATGACCGCCGTGTGCACGACGGCGAGCAGGCCGAGGATCGGCACGCCCAGGCTGAGCACGAGCGCCTCGGCGCGCCGCGCGTTGATCACCAGCTCGAAGCGGGCGTGACGCAGGAGCAGCAGGTGCGCCGGCGCCCGGCCGGGCGCGGGAGTGAACGGGTTCACGTTCGGGCCCGTCACCGCCCGGCCCGCCGGCTTGTGAGCGCGAGGAACACGTCCTCCAGGGTGCGCCGCTGGCTGTGCACCCCGGTGACGTGCGCGCCCTGTCGGGCGAACCACGCGAGCACCGCGGCCGCGGCCGCTGCGTCGACCGTCCCTTGTGGACTGTCCACTGTGTACCTCCCGGGCGTCTCCGCCGCCTCGGTGACGACGCAGCCGGCGATGGTGCCGGCGATGGTGCCGGTGATGGTGCCGGCGATGTCGCCGACAGGCAGTCCCGGATCGGCGTGGATGGTCAGCCGGTCGATCCCGGCCGCGGCGGTCAGCTCCGCGGGCGTTCCGGCGGCGACCACCCGTCCCCGGTCGACGATCACCACGTCGTCGGCGAGCCGTTCCGCCTCGTCGAGCAGGTGCGTGGTGAGCAGCACCGACACGCCGGCCGACCGCAGCTGCCCGATGACCGCCCACGTGGTGTGCCGGGCCTCGACGTCCATGCCGGCCGTGGGCTCGTCGAGGAACACGAGCTCGGGCCGCCCGACGATCGCCAGCGCCAGCGCGAGCCGCTGCAGTTCGCCGCCGGACAGCCGCCGGCACTGGCGCCGCAGCACGTCGTCGCCGAGCTCCAGCGTGCGTGCCAGGTAGGCGGGGTCGACCGGGTCGGCGGCGTACGACGCGAACAGCCGCAGCAGCTCGCCGGCCCGGGCCATCGGGTGCACGGCACCGCCCTGGGGCATGATGCCGACCCGGGGCATCAGCCGGTCGCGGGCGGCGTACGGGTCGAGGCCCAGCGTCGTGACCCGCCCGGCGTCCGGGCGCCGGAAGCCCTCGCACACCCGCAGCAGGCTCGTCTTGCCGGCGCCGTTGGGCCCGAGCAGGGCGAGCACCCGGCCCCCGTCGAGCGCGAACGACGCCCCGTCCACCGCGGTGGTGTCGCCGTACCGGACAACCACCGAGTCGACGTCGAGTGCCACCCCCGCAATCTACTACACCGCGTAGTAGTCACCTCCTTCCCGGTGCCACCAGTCCCGTCTCGTAGGCGACGACGACCGCCTGCACCCGGTCACGCAGCTGCAGCTTGGTGAGGATGCGGGTGATGTGGGTCTTGACCGTCGCCTCGCTCAGGTGCAGCGCGCCGGCCAGTTCGGTGTTGCTGAGGCCGCCGGCGAGCAGCGTGAGCACCTCCAGTTCGCGCGGGGTGAGGCCGGCGAGGTCGCGGTGCAGCGCCGACCGGTCGGGATCGACACGGGCGAACCGCTCGACGAGGCGCCGCGTGATCGTCGGCGCCAGCAACGCGTCGCCGTCGCGGACCAGCCGCACCGCGTGCACCAGGTGATCGGGCGTGACGTCCTTGAGCAGGAACCCGCTGGCCCCGGCGGTGAGCGCGGCGTACACGTACCGGTCGAGGTCGAACGTGGTCAGGATCAGGATCCGCACCGGACCACCGTCGGCGGCCAGGGGCGGGTCGGCCAGGATCCGCCGGGTGGCCTCCAACCCGTCGACCTCGGGCATACGCACGTCCATGAGCACCACGTCGGGACGCAGCCGCCGCGTCGCCGACACCGCCTCGGCCCCGTCGGCGGCCTCGCCCACCACCTCGACACCCGCGGCGTTGAGGATCATGGTGAAGCCCGACCGGACGAGCGCCTGGTCGTCGGCGATGACCACCCTCGTCACAGCTCCTCCATCGGTAGGCGGGCGCGCACCCGGAAGCCGCCGCCGGGACGCCGGCCGGTCTCCAGCACGCCGTGGTACAGCCGCAGCCGCTCGGCCAGCCCGAGCAGTCCCGACCCCGAGCCGTTCGTGGCCGCCTCCGCCCCGGCCCTGTCGTCCGGCACCTCCGACCCGGCCCTGGCCGCCGGCATCTCGGATCCGGCCATGTTCTCCCGCCCCTCCCACCCGGCCATGCTCCCCCGCGCCTCCGATCCGGCCCTGGTTCCGGGCGGCTCCGATGCGGGCCTGCCCGCCGGTGGCGCCGGTGCCTCGTCGTTGGTGACGTCGATGACGAGGTCGGCCTCGTCGACGGTGAGCTCGACCCGCGTACGGGCGCCCGGCGCGTGCCGCAACGCGTTGGTCAACGCCTCCTGCACGACCCGGTACGCGGCCAGGTCCATGCCCCGCGACAGCTCCACCTCCGTGGTGGACAGCGACACCGGCTGGCCGGCCTGCCGCACGGTCGCGACGAGCGCGTCGAGCTGTGCCAGGCCGGGCTGCGGGTGGAGCAGGTCCTCGTCGACCTGGGCCGCACCGGGTGCCAGGGCGCCGAGCAGGTGGCGCAGTTCGGCCATGGTCTCCCGGCCGCTGTCCTCGATCGCGGCCAGCGCGATACGGGCCAGCTCGGGCCGCTGGTCGAGCACCTTGCCCGCCGCGCCGGCCTGGATCGTCATCACGCTCACGTGGTGGCTCACGACGTCGTGCAGCTCACGCGCGATGCGGGCGCGCTCCAGCTCCAGGGCCAACCGCGTGGCCGCGCTCTGCTCGCGTTCCAACGCGGCGGCCCGCTGCTGTGACGCCTCCGCACGCCCCCGGGCGGCCCGGATCGCGATGCCGGTGAGCCCGATCGGCACGAGGATCACGAACACGCCGGCCGTACCGGGCACCCGCGGCCACGTCTCGCTCTCGATCGACGCCGTGACCGCGGCGGTGCCCACGAGCACGCCCATCGACAGCACCGCCGGCAGGTACGCGGCCACCGAGTACGCCCCGACCAGCACCGCGAGCAGCGCCGGCACGTTGCTGGCGGCCTGTGCGGCCAGCAGGGCCGGGTACTGCACGGCGAAGCAGACGAGCGGCCAGCGCCGGCGCACGACCAGCGGACCGGTGATCAACGCCGTCGCGAGCAGCAGGAGCCCCCACGACCGGTCGTCGACGGTCCGGCAGCATCCGTCGGGCTCCCTGACCGGCCCGGGTCCGACGGGTGCCGCGGGAGCGTCGCCGCCCACCTCCCGGAGGAAGTCGGGCGAGAAGACCTCGAACAGCACCACGGCCACGGCCAGACCGGCGACGAGCGCCAGGTCGGGCCACGGCAGGCGGCGGAGGATCGGAGGCACGCACCCATTCTGCGCAGCCACGCCCGTCCCCACCTCCGCCGTGACGCCTACATCGCACGGATGACCCGCGCCGCGGGTCATCGGATCGCTGTACCCCGCGCCAACCTCGCGCCCGATCCGCGGCGGCGACCACGGCAATAGAACTGTCGGCATGAGCGAACTGGTGAACATCCGAGCGGTCGGCAAGCGGTACGACTCGGCCGGGCCGCCGGCGCTGCACGGCGTCGACCTCACCGTCGCCCCGGGCGAGGCGGTCGCGGTGATGGGGCCCTCGGGCAGCGGGAAGTCGACGCTCCTCAACCTCATCGCGGGCCTCGACCGGCCCACCGAGGGCCGGGTCGAGGTGGCCGGCACCGACCTCACCGGCCTGTCGGAGACGGCGCTGGCCCGGTTCCGGCGCCGGCACATCGGCATCGTGTTCCAGTTCTTCCACCTGCTCGACGAGCTGACCGCCCGCGACAACGTGCTCCTGCCGGCGCACCTGGCCGGCACGCCGCGCAGGGCCGCCCGCGCCCGCGCCGACGATCTGCTCGACTCGCTGGGCATCGCCGCCCGCGCCGACGCGTACCCGGCGCGGTTGTCGGGTGGCGAGCGGCAGCGGGTGGCGGTGGCCCGGGCGCTGGTCAACCGTCCGCCGCTGCTGCTCGCCGACGAACCCACCGGCGCCGTCGACGCCCACGCCGGCGACCAGATCTGCGACCTCCTCCGCGACCTCAACCGGGGCGGCCAGACGGTCGTGCTGGTCACCCACGACCCGTCCCTCGCCGCGCGGTGCGCGACGAGAACGGTCGAGGTCCGCGACGGGCAGGTCGCGCCGTGATCGCCGTCGCGCTCGCGGCCGTGCGCAGGCGCCGGCTGCAGAGCCTTGTCATCGGGACCGTCGTGCTGCTGACCAGCGCCACCACGGTGCTCGCCATCGGGCTGCTCGTCGCGTCGTCGGCGCCCTTCGACTCGGCGTTCGCACGGCTGCGCGGCGCGCACGCGACGGCGGGCTTCGACCCGTCCACGAACACCACCGACCTCGCCGCCACCGCCACGCGGCCGGGAGTGGCCGCGGCCGCCGGGCCCTTCGAGGCGGTGAGCGCGATGATCGTCGGCGACCGGAACGCGCGCCTGCCGGCCGGCCTCGTCGTCGGCCGCGCCGATCCCGGCGGGTCCGTCGACCGGCTGCATGTCGACGAGGGTGGGTGGCTCACCGGGTCGGGCCAGATCGTGCTGGCGCGCGACCACGTGCGCACCGGCAGCCAGACCTGGAAGGTCGGCGGCACGGTCACCGTGAACGGCACGTCGTTGCGGATCGTCGGGTTCGCCGAGTCGGTCACGGCCACCGCGGGCGCGTGGGTGTGGCCCGGGCAGTTCGGCTCCCCGACCGGGTGGCAGATGCTGTACCGGTTCGCGTCCGCCGACACCGACGACGACGTCCGGGCGGGCCTGGCCGGTGCGACCGCCGGCCTGCCCGACGGTGCGCTCACCGGCTCGTCGTCGTACCTCGCCGTGAAGCTGCGCACCAACGAGGCGCTCAAGCCGATGGTCCCGTTCGTGGTGGCGTTCGCGGTCCTCGGGCTGGTGATGTCGACGTTGATCGTCGTCAACGTGGTCGCCGGGGCGGTGGTGGCCGGGTACCGGGCGATCGGCGTCCAGAAGGCGCTCGGGTTCTCGCCGGCGCAGGTGGTGGCCGTCTACGCGGTACAGGTCCTGGTCGTAGGCGTGCCGGCCTGCGTCGTGGGCGTGGTGGCGGGCTCGGCCCTGGCCGTGCCCATCCTGGCCATGACCTCGGACGCGTACAGCGTCGCCGGCGCCTCCGGGGTGCCGCTGTGGGTGTCCGCGTTGGTGCTGCTCGCCGTTCCCGTGGTCGTCCTGGTGGCGGCGGTCGGGCCGGCGCTGCGGGCGGGGCGGTTGTCGGCCGTCCAGGCGATCACGGTGGGGCGGGCGCCGCGGGCCGGCCGCGCGGTCCGGTTGCGGCGGGTGCTGGCCCTGTCGCGGTTGCCGCGACCGGTCGCGCTCGGCCTGGGCGCGCCGTTCACGCGGCCGGCGCGGGCGGCGGTCACCGTGGTGGCGGTGCTGCTGGGCGCCGCGACGTTCGTGCTCGCGGCCGGGCTCGCCGAGACGCTCACCCGGGTCGCCGAGGGCGTCAACCGCACCGGGGCCGCGCAGGTGCTGGTGCCGATGATGGCTCCGCCGGACGGAGATCCGGGCGGTCGCGGACCGGCACCCGGCGCGGGCCGGCAACCGGCCGACCCCGCCGCGATCAGGGCGGTGGTCGCCGCGCAGCCCGGCACGGCCCGCGTCGCCGGGCTGAGCGAGGCGACCGTCGACCTGGTCGGGTCGACCCAGCGGATCAGCGTGCGCGCCTACGACAGCGACGCCTCCTGGACCGGCTACCCGATCATCACCGGACGCTGGTACGCCAACCCCGACGAGGTGGTCGCGTCGTCCCGGATGCTGCGGCTCACCGGGGTGCGCGTCGGCGACGCGATCACGATCAGCGGACCGGCCGGCGAGCGCCGGGTCCGGATCGTCGGCGAGGTGATGCTCAACGGTGGCGACCCGACGCTGGTCATGGACGTGTCCGCGCTGTCCGACGCGGCCGGCGCGGTGCCCCCGCGCCAGTACGAGGTCTCCCTGACGCGCGGCACCGACCCGCACGCCTACGCCGACCGCCTCGCCGCCGCGGTACGCGACCTGTCGGCCGACGCGACCGTCAGCGCCGACACCCAGGAGAACGAGGCGATCGCGGTGATGCTCGCGTTGATCGGGATCCTGGCGCTGCTGCTGGGCGCGGTGGCGGCGCTGGGCGTGTTCAACACCGTCGTGCTCAACACACGGGAGCGGGTGCACGAGATCGGGGTGCTCAAGTCGGTGGGCATGACGCCGCGCCAGGTGCGCGGCATGGTGGTGACCTCGATGGTCACCGTCGGACTGATGGGCGGGATCCTGGCGGTGCCCCTGGGCTGGGGCGTGCACCGCTGGATCGTTCCGGTGATGTTCGACGCCGCCGGCTTCGGCTACGCGCCGGAGTTCGTCTCCGTGTACGAGCCGTGGCAGCTGGTGTCCCTGGCCCTGGGCGGTGTCCTGCTGGCGGTCCTGGGCGCCCTGGTACCGGCCGGCTGGGCCGCGCGGACCCGCCCCGCGACCGCCCTCCGCGCCGAGTAGCCCACCGGTGGCGACCGCCCCCGATCAGCTCCGCACGCCCCCGATTAGTTCCGCCCACCCAGCGGATCTGTACTCGCGACAACAGGAACACCTCACGGAGGAACGAATGAGCGTGCGGTTGGGCAGTGTGGTGCTGGGCAGCGTCGATCCGGAACGGCTCGCCGGGTGGTACCGGGCCGTCGTCGGGCTCGGCGACGGCGGGGAGCTCGCCGGCGGCGGACGGCTCATCTTCGACCGGCGTGCCGATGTCGGGCCCGCCGCCGGGGAGCCGGGGCGGGTCCTGATCAACCTCTACGTCGACGATCTCGCGGCGGTGGCCGCCCGGCTCACCGGGCTGGGCGTCGACTGGGTCAGGCCGGTGGAGGCGTTCCCGCCGGGGCTGATCAGCACGGTGCGCGACCCGGACGGGAACCTCGTCCAGTTCGTCGAACTGGCCGTCCGGTGACCATCCTGGAGGGCATGGCGACGGAGACGGACGAGTTCGCGCGGCGGACCGACCCGTACCGTCGCGAGCTGCTCGCGTTCGCGTACCGGATGCTCGGGTCGCTGCACGACGCCGAGGACGCGGTCCAGGAGACGTACCTGCGCGCCTGGCAGGGGTACGGGGGCTTCGCGGGCCGCTCGTCGGAGCGCACCTGGCTGTACCGCATCGCCACCAACGTCTGCCTGCGCGCCGCCGAGCGGCAGGGCCGTCGGCCGCTGCCGGCCGGTCTCGACACGGTCGTCGGTGACCGGGTGCGCTGGCTGGAACCCGTGCCCGACGCGCTCGTGGTGCCGGCGGACTCCGACCCGGAGACGGCCGTGGCGGTGCGCACCAGCATCCGGCTGGCGTTCGTGGCGGCCCTGCAGCACCTGCCGGCCCGTCAGCGGGCGGTGCTGATCCTGCGTGACGTGCTGGCGTGGTCGGCCGCGGAGGTGGCCGACCTGCTGGGTACCACCGTCGCGTCGGTCACGAGTGCGTTGCAGCGGGCCCGGGCACGGGCCCGCCCGCCGATCGACGACATCCTGGAGCCCAGCGAGCCGGCCGTGCGGGCCCGCGTCGACAGGTACGCCACCGCGTTCGAGAACGCCGACCTCGACACGCTGATCGCGCTCATGCGCCAGGACGTCGTCTGGGAGATGCCGCCGCTGCCCGAGTGGTACACCGGCCGCGACGCCGTGCGGCGGTTCGTCGGCGGCACCGTGTTCCCGGGACCACAAACCTGGCGCGCCACGCACACCGCCGCCAACGGCCAGCCGGCGCTCGCGCTGTACCGACGCACACCCGGTGGAGCCTGGGAACCACACGGAATCCAGGTGCTCGCGCCGACCCCGGACGGCTTCGCCTCCGTGGTGACGTTCCTCGGACCCACCCACTTCGAGGCGTTCGGGCTCGACTGAGCCGCGCCCACGTCCGTCCACAATGGAGCTTTTCATGCCCCGGAACATGCCCGGATCCCGGCGGGGCTGGACCCTCGCCCTCGCTTCGCTCGGCAGCTTCCTCGCCGCTCTCGACGTGGTGGTGGTCGCGACCGCGCTTCCCGTGCTGCGCACCGACCTCGGCGCCAGCCTGTCGCAACTGGAGTGGACGCTCAACGCCTACAACCTGGCGTTCGCGTGCCTCATGCTCACCGGTGCCGCGCTCGGCGACCGGTACGGCCGGCGGCGCGCGTACGTCGCCGGTCTCCTGGTGTTCACCGCGGCGTCGGCGGCGGCCGCGATGGCGACGACCGCCGGCGCGCTCGTGGCCGCACGCGTCGTGCAGGGCGCGGTGCCGCCGTGGTGCTGCCGTTGACGTTGACGCTCATCAGTGACGCGTTCCCGCCCGCCCGGCTCGGGGTGGCGGCCGGACCCGTGCTCGGCGGCGCCGTCACCGAAGGCCTGTCGTGGCAGTGGATCTTCTGGCTGAACGTACCGGTGGGCATCGCGGTCGCGGTGCTCTCGGCGCTGCTGCTGCGGGAGAGCCACGGGCCGCGGCCCCGGCTGGACCTGCCCGGCCTGCTCCTCGGCGCGGCGGCGCTGTTCGCGCTGACGTGGGCGCCGGTGCGCGCACCGGAGACGGGCTGGGCCGACGCGGAGGTGGTCGGCGCGTTCCTGGCCGGCGCACTCCTGCTGGCCGCGTTCCTGGCGTGGGAGGCGCGGGCGCCGTACCCGATGCTGCCGCTGGCCTACTTCCGGCTGCGCGGCTTCGCCGCCGCGAACGCGGTCATCTTCCTGCAGTTCGTGTCGCTCATCGGGTCGCTGTTCATGATCACGCAGTTCTTCCAGCTCGGGCTGGGTTACTCGCCGTTCGAGGGGGGGCTGCGGCTGCTCGTGTGGATGGCGATGCCCATGCTGGTGGCTCCGGTCGGTGGACTGGCCGCCGCGCGGGTCGGCAACCGGCCGGTGATGCTGATGGGCATGCTGCTGCAGGGCGCCGGGCTCGGCTGGCTGGCCGCGGTGGCGACGGCGGGCGTCGACTACGGCACGCTGGTCGGCCCGCTCGTGGTGGCCGGCGTCGGGATCGCGCTGGTGTTCCCCACCACCGCCGACGCGGTCGTCGCCGCCGTCCCGCCGGAGGACTCGGGTGTCGCGGCGGGCACGAACAGCGCGCTGCGCGAGGTCGGCGGCGTGTTCGGGGTCGCGGTGCTGGCCGCGGTGTTCGCGTCGTACGGCGGGTACGCGTCACCGGCCGCGTTCACCGACGGCTTCCGCGCCGCGATGGTGGTCGCGGCGCTGGTTCCGCTGGTGGGTGCGGTGGCCGCCGCGCTCGCGCCGGGTCGAGGTGCGGTCAGGAGTTCGGACCGAGCGGCAGACCCGGAATCGTCAGTGTCGGAATCGGGATGGGCAGCGTCGGGGTCGGCAGGCCGGGGATCTCGGGGATGATGCCGTCGCCGGGTTGGCGGGTGTTTCCACCGCCACCCGGCTGGCCGCCGCCGGGTTCGCCGCCGCCCGGCTGGCCGCCACCCCCGGGCTGGCCCCCGCCGGTGGCGGCCGGTCCGGTGGGCGCGGCCGGCGCCGGGGTCGACGGCGACGGCGAGGCCGACGGCGCCGGGGTGCTCGGGGTGTCGGTCGCCGGCAGGGTGCGGCGGATCTCGTCGATCTTGGCCCGGAGCTTCGCGGCCAGTTCGCGGTCGTCGATGCGGTCGACGTCGATGGCGGCCCGGTCGAGGGTGCGGCGGGCGTCGGCGTAGCGCCCGTCATCGGCCGCCTCGCGGGCCAGGGCGATGGTGTGCTCGGCGAGCCGCACGTCGGCGCGCTCCGGGTAGAGGACCTGCGCGATCGGCCACAACGGGCTGTCGGGACCGGCGGACCCGGCACCGATGCCGAGCCCCGCGAACAGCACCACTGCCGCCGCGACGCCGACGAGGGACCGCCGGCCCGGCCGCCACCGCTTCCGCTCCAGCGGGACGACGACGCCGCCGTCGCCACCGTCATCGCCGCCGCCGTCGTTGTCCGCGGGCACCGCAGACCGGAGCGGCGCCGTGCTGGCGGCACTGGCGGCACTGGCGGCACCGTCTACGCCGTCCGGCTCCTCGGCCAGCCTCGTGAGCAGGCCGTCCACGTCGAAGTCGGCCGGTTCGTCGTCGAGGTCGGCGCGCCAGAGCGCCAGGACGCCGGCCAGCTTGTCGTCGGCGGGCACCGGATCGCCGTGGGCCAGCGCGTCGAGCAGGGCGTCGTCGGCGGCGAGCACGGTGAGGTCAGCAGCATCGTCACGCTTGGATGTCACGCCGCCACCTCCCGCAGTGCGTCCCCCGCCAGCGTACGCAGCTTGGCCAGCGCGCGGGACTGCGTGACCCGCACCGCGGCCGCCGTCATGCCCACGACCTGGCCCACCTCGTCGGCCGACAGCCCGACCGCGACGCGCAGCAGCACGATCTCGCGGTGCGTCTCGGGCAGCCTCGCCAGCAGGCCGGACAGGCGACGGGCCAGGTCACTGCGCTCGGCGGACTGCTCCGGGCCGGGCACGGTGGTGTCGGGGCCGTCACCGATCTCCGCCACCGGCGAGGTGACCGCGTTGCGCATCGCCGCCCGTTGCGCGTCGGCCACCTTGTGCGCGGCGATGCCGTAGACGAACGCGGAGAACGGCTTGCCGACGTCGCGGTAGGTGGGCAGCGCGCGGAGCAGCGCCAGGCACACCTCCTGTGCCACGTCGTCGGCGGTCGTGTAGGCGCCGCCGATGCGCCCGAGCCGGGCCCGGCAGTACCGGACCAGTCCTGGGCGTAGCTCGGTCAGCAGGGCCGCCATGGCGTCGTGGTCACGACCGGCGGCCCTGCGGACGAGATCGGTGTCGATCGAGGCGGTCATCAATACCTTCGTCGCGCGGGGGGCTACCGCACGGTAGCGCCATCGCCGCCGCATCACCAACCGGGACCCGCATCGAGATCGGCTGTTGCGTCGCGCGCGGGTCCGGCGATGGACAGGACAAGGGAGGTGTCATGGGCGTCGAGGTGCGGGTCGAACGGCTGACGAAGTCGTTCGGTGGCCGGCCGGTCTGGTCCGACGTCTCGTTGACCCTTCCCGCCGGCGAGATCTCGGTGCTGCTCGGCCCGTCCGGCACCGGGAAGTCGGTGTTTCTCAAGGCTCTCGTGGGCCTGCTGAAACCGGACCGGGGCCACATCTGGGTCGGCGACAGGGATCTGCCCCACCTGTCGGAGAAGGGCCTGTACGAGATCCGCCGGCTCTTCGGTGTGCTGTTCCAGGACGGCGCGTTGTTCGGGTCGATGACCATCTACGACAACGTCGCGTTCCCGTTGCGCGAGCACACGAAGCTGTCGGAGAAGGAGGTCAGGGAGACCGTCACCGAGAAGCTCGACATGGTCGGGCTGGTCGGTGCGGAGGGCAAGCTGCCCGGCCAGATCTCCGGAGGCATGCGCAAACGGGCCGGGCTCGCCCGCGCGCTGGTCCTCGAACCGGAGATCATCCTGTTCGACGAGCCCGACTCCGGGCTCGACCCCGTCCGTACCGCGTACCTGAACCAGCTCATCATCGACCTGAACCAGCGCACCGACGCGACGTTCCTCATCGTCACCCACGACATCAACACCGCGCGCACGGTGCCCGACAACATCGGGCTGCTGTACCACGGTCACCTGGCGATGTTCGGTCCGCGCGAGATGCTGCTGTCGAGCACCGAACCGGTGGTGCGGCAGTTCCTCAACGCGCAGCGGATCGGCCCGATCGGGATGGCCGAGGAGAAGGACGCCGACGAGCTGAAGGCCGAGGCGGAGGCGGGCGTCGACCTGCCGCCGCTGCCGCCGATCCCGTTGCAGTTGCAGCCTTCCGACGGCGGAGCCCGGCGCGGCGAACGCGAACCCGGTCAGTGGTGCGTGGACAACGGCGTCACGCCGCCGCCGGGCTCGTTCGAGGCGGTCCGGGTATGAAGGCCGCCGGCGACTTCTTCGCGTTCTCCCTCGACACGGTCCTCGGCCTCGCGCGGAGGCCGTGGCAGTGGCGCGAGTTCGTCCAGCAGGCGTGGTTCATCAGCTCGGTGTCGATCGTGCCGGCGGCGCTCGTCTCGATTCCGTTCGGCGCGGTGATCGCGCTGCAGCTCGGCTCGCTCGTGCGCCAGATGGGCGCGCAGTCGTTCACCGGCGCGGCGTCCGTGCTCGCCGTGGTGCGGGAGGCCGGTCCGATCGTCACCGCGCTCATCATCGCCGGCGCCGGCGGGTCCGCGATCTGCGCCGACCTCGGCTCGCGGAAGATCCGCGAAGAGCTCGACGCGATGGAGGTTCTCGGCATCGACCCGGTGCGGCGGCTCGTGACGCCACGCGTGGTCGCGTCGATGGTCGTGGCCGTGCTGCTCAACGGTCTGGTGAGCGTGGTCGGTGTCGGCGGCGGCTACTTCTTCAACGTGATCCTGCAGGGCGGCACGCCGGGCGCGTACCTGGCCAGCTTCCAGGCGCTGGGCCAGCTGCCCGACCTCGTGGTCGGTGAGATCAAGGCGCTGGTGTTCGGGCTCATCGCCGCGCTCGTCGCCTCGTACAAGGGAATCACGGCGAAGGGTGGTCCCAAGGGCGTGGGCGACGCGGTGAACCAGAGCGTGGTCATCACGTTCATGCTGCTGTTCGCGGTGAACTTCGTCATCACCGCGCTGTACTTCCAGATCGTCCCCCAGAAGGGCCAGTGAGATGCTGGACCAACTGGGCGGACAGCTCGCGTTCTACATCCGGGCGATCGGCTGGACGCCGCGCGCGACCACGAGGTACCGCAAGGAGATCGTCAGGCTGCTCGCCGAGGTGAGCTTCGGGACCGGTGCGCTGGCCGTCATCGGCGGCACCGTCGGCGTCATTTGTTTCCTGACGTTCTTCACCGGCACCGAGGTGGGGCTGCAGGGCTACCAGGCGCTGAACCAGCTGGGCAGCAGCGCGTTCACCGGGTTCATCTCCGCCTACTTCAACACGCGCGAGATCTCACCGCTGGTCGCCGCGTTGGCTCTCAGTGCGACCGTCGGGTGCGGGTTCACCGCGCAGCTCGGGGCGATGCGCATCTCCGAGGAGGTCGACGCGCTCGAGGTGATGGGTGTGCCGTCGCTGCCGTACCTCGTCACCACGCGGATGATCGCCGGGTTCATCGCGGTGATCCCGCTGTACGTCATCGGTCTGCTCACGAGCTACTTCGCCACCCGCACGATCGCGACCGGCTACTTTGGACAGTCGGCCGGCACGTACGACTACTACTTCGACCTGTTCCTGCCACCCGGCGACGTGTTGTGGTCGTTCGCCAAGGCGCTCGTCTTCAGCGTGATCGTGGTGCTGGTGCACTGCTACTACGGCTACACCGCGAGCGGCGGGCCGGCCGGCGTGGGTGTCGCGGTGGGACGCGCGGTGCGGCTCGCGATCGTCGCGGTGAACGTCGTGGACTTCTTCCTCTCGCTCGCGATCTGGGGCGCGACCACGACCGTGAGGATCGCCGGATGAGACACCACAGGGTCCTCGGAATCGTCTTCGTGGCGATGCTCACCGGCGCGCTCAGCCTGTCGGTTCTCCAGTACCGCAAGGTGTTCACCCCGGTCGACCGGGTCACGCTGCTCGCCGACCACACCGGCCTGCAACTCAACCCGGGCGCCGACGTGAAGCTGCGCGGCGTCGTCGTGGGCGAGGTCCGCGCGGTGCGGACGACGGGACGCGGTGCGCGCGTCACGCTCGCGTTGAACCCCGACCTGACTCCCCGCGTCCCGGCCGACGTGAGCGCGCGGCTGCTCCCGAAGTCGTTGTTCGGCGAGCGGTACGTGGCCCTCGTGCCGCCGACGTCCGCGTCGACACGGGCGATCCGGGCCGGCGCGACCATCCCGCAGGACCGCAGCAGCAGCGCGGTCGAGCTGGAACGCGTGCTCGACGACGCGTTGCCGTTGCTGCAGTCGATCCGGCCCGACAAGCTGGCCGCCACGCTCGCGGCGCTCGCCACCGCGCTGGAGGGCCGCGGAGACCGGCTCGGCCGCACACTGTCCACACTGGACGGCTACCTCGCGGAGCTCAACGCCGAGATGCCCACGATCGCCGAGGACGTGCGCAACCTGGTGACCGTGCTCGACGCCTACGGCGACGCCATGCCCGACCTGCTGGCGCTGCTGCGCGACGTCACCGTCACCGCGAACACCGTGACCGACCAGCGCGAGCAGCTCGCGGCGCTGCTCGCCGACACCACCGGCGCCGCCGACACCACGCGGTTGTTCCTGGCGCGGCACGGCGACCAGCTCATCCGGCTCGGCGACGTGACCCGGCCGCTGCTGGAACTGCTGGCCGCCTACTCCCCCGAGTACCCGTGCCTGCTGTCGACGCTCGTCGCCTCGCAGGCGCGGGCCGAGAAGGTCTTCGAGGGCGGACGCATGCACATCACGTTGGAGATCACACGGGACGGCGGAAAGTACGTCCCCGGCCGCGACGAACCCGTGTACGGGGCGCGCAACGGGCCGAACTGCCACGGGATGCCGAACCCACCGGTGCCCGCGCCGGCGTACCCGGTCAACGACGGCTACGACTACGGCGCCGGTCCCGGCACGACGAGGAAGGTACCCGTCGGCACACCGGGAACCGTCCAGGGGCCGATGGGTTCCGCGGGAACGGCCGAGGAGCAGAGCGTGGTCCGCCCGATCGTGGGCGCCGCGCTGGGCGTCCCGCCGGTGGAGGTCCCCGACATCGCGATCATTCTGTGGGGACCGTTGCTGCGCGGCGCCGTGGTGAACGCGAGGAGTGCGCCGTGAGTATCAGGGCTCCGCTCATCAAACTGACCATCTTCGCGGTGGTCACCGTTCTGCTCACCGCGATGCTGGCGCAGACGCTCGGCACCTGGACCACGTCCGGCACCGGCTACCGGGCCCGCTTCACCGACGTCACCGGCCTGCTGAAGGGCGACGACGTCCGGATCGCCGGCGTGCGGGTCGGGAAGGTCACCGACATCCGTGTCGTCGACAACTCGATCGCACAGGTCCGGTTCACGGTCACCGACGAGGTTCCGCTGGGCACGGGCGTCCGGGCGAAGATCCGCTACCGCAACCTGGTCGGGCAACGGTACCTCGCGCTGTTCGAGGGCCCGTCGACCGGACGCACACTGAAACGCGACGGCGTGATCCCGCTGGAGCAGACCGCGCCGGCGCTCGACCTCACCGCGCTGTTCAACGGTTTCCGGCCGCTGTTCACCGCGCTCTCGCCGCAGGACGTGAACCGGCTCGCCTACGAGATCATCCAGGTGCTGCAGGGCGAGGGCGGCACGATGGCGAGCCTGCTGCGGCGCACCGCGTCCCTCACGAACACGCTCGCCGACCGCGACGAGGTCATCGGCCGGGTCATCTCCAACCTCAACGCCGTGCTGTCCACCGTGGACGAACGCGAGGGCCAGCTCGACCAGACCATCTCCCAGTTGCAGCAGCTCGTGTCGGGGCTGGCCGCCGACCGCGCCGCGATCGGGCAGTCCCTCGTGAACCTCGGCGAGCTGACCGTCGCCACCGGGTCGCTGCTCGGCGAGGCGCGGGCGCCCCTCGCGTCCGATGTGGACGGTCTGCGCCAGGTGGCCGGCAACGTCAACGCGAACGCCGAGGCGATCGACAGGGCGCTGGCCGCGATGCCCGGCCGGTACGAGGCGCTCACGCGGGTCGCCTCGCACGGGTCGTGGTTCAACTTCTTCCTCTGCGACCTGAAGGGAACCGTGGCCCTGGGCGGGCAGTCGGTCCCGATCCCCCCGTTCACCTCGACCGCGCCCCGGTGCAGTGCGGCGGCGTCCTCATGAGGCCGCCGCTGTGGACGCCGTTCCGGCACCGGAACCCGCGCACCGTCGGGCTGGTGAGCCTCGGCGTGCTCGCGGCGCTCGTCCTCGTCGCGTTCCGGATCGACGACCTCGCGGCGCTGACCGCGACCACCTACCGCGCCGCGTTCCGCGACGCCAGCGGGCTCGCGCCGGGAAACGAGGTGCGGGTCGCCGGGGTGCGCGTCGGGAAGGTCACCGACGTCGACCTCGCCCGCGCGCCGGCGCCGTACGTGCGGGTGACGTTCCGGGTCGAGGACGACGACCTGCGGTTCGGCACCGACACGGCCGCCTCGATCCGCATCCGGACCGTGCTCGGGCAGAAGTACCTCGCGGTCGAGCCGAAGGGGTCCGGCCGGCTGCGTGCCAACGCCCAAATCCCGCTGGAGCGCACGGCGTCGCCGTTCGACGTCGTGGAGGCGGTCACCGGGCTCGCCGGCACGCTCGACGCCATCGACACCGCGCAGCTCGCCACCGCGTTCGGCGTGGTCGCCGACGCGTTCACCGACACGCCCGCGAGCGTCCGCACGTCGCTCGACGGGCTGTCGCGGCTGTCGAAGACCGTCGCCGACCGCGACGCGGAGCTGCGCGAGCTGCTCGACCGCGCCCGGTCGGTGACCGCGGTGCTGGCCGGCCGCGACGAGGAGTTCCGGAAGCTGGTGTCCGACGGCGGCCTGCTGCTGGCGGAGGTGAGCCGGCGCCGCGACGCCATCCACGAGCTGCTGGTGGGCACGAAGACGCTGAGCGACCAGCTGACCGGCCTGGTCGCCGACAACCGCGCGCAGCTGCAGCCCGCGCTGACCGAACTGCGCGCCACGGTGGCGATCCTGCAACGCAACCGCGCCAACCTCGAACGGACGATCCAGAAGATGGGCCCGTTCGTCTCCGCGTTCGCGAACGTCACCGGCAACGGGCGCTGGTTCGACTCCTACGTGGCCGGCCTCGTGCAGCCGCTCGTGCCGACGACGGGAGGTCGCTGATGCGCAGGGCTCTCATCGTCGGCGCCGTGGTGCTGGTGGCGGCCGCGCTCGCGGTGCCGCTGTGGCGGCTCGCGCCCGCCGAGCGCCGGCTCACCGCACACTTCACCCGCGCGGTCGGCATCTACGAGGGCTCCGACGTCCGGGTGCTCGGCGTCCGCGTCGGGCGCGTGGTCAAGGTGACGCCGATGGGACGCACGGTGCGCGTCGACCTGCGTTACGACCGCGACCTGCGCGTCCCGGCCGGCGCGCAGGCCCTGGTGATCCCGCCGAGCGTGGTGAGCGACCGGTACGTGCAGCTCGCTCCCGCGTACGACGGCGGCGCCGCGCTGCCCGACGACGCCGACATCCCCGTGGAGCGCACGGCCGTGCCGTTGGAGATCGACGACGTCTACCGCGCGCTCGACGGGTTCAACACCGCACTCGGCCCGAACGGCGCCAACGCCGACGGCGCGCTCGCCGACCTCGTGAAGGCGGGCCGGGCGAACCTCGAAGGCAACGGCGACAACCTGCACACCACGCTCGACAGCGTGTCGCGGGCACTGTCCACGGTGGCCGACGGGCGGGCCGACCTGTTCGGCACCGTCGGGAACCTGCAGGTGCTCACGACCGCGTTGGCGAAGAGCGACCAGCAGGTGCGCGTGTTCAACCAGCAGCTCGCCGACGTGGCCGCCCAGCTCGCCGCCGAACGGGCCGACCTGGCGGCCGCGCTGCGCAGCCTCGCGATCGCGCTCACCGAGGTCACCACGTTCGTGCGCGCGAACCGGGAGCTGGTGCGGTCGAACGTCACCGCGCTCGCCGACATCACCACCGTGCTGGCCCGGCAGCAGAAGGCGATCGCCGACATCCTCGACGTGGCCCCGCTCGCCGCGTCGAACCTCAACCTGGCCTACAACCCGCGCTCGGGCACGCTCGACACCCGCAACGACGCGCTCGGATCGTACGACCCGGCCACGTTCGTGTGCGCGATCCTGGCCGACGCCGTTGCCCTGCCCCAACTGCCGGCGCAGTGCACGGCCCTCGCGCAGACGCTGGCCGCGACGGGACTGCCGATGCCCGACCAGCTCCGCAGGCTCCTCGGCCTCGCGCCGGCGAACCCGGCGGCACCGCAGGTTCCCCAGGTGCCGCAACAGCCCGCGCTTCCCCAGCTTCCGGACCTCGGCGGCACGATCGACAGGACGCTCGGCGGCATCCTGAAGGTGGTCCCGTGAGAGCCGCCGTCGCGTTCCTCGCGCTGACCCTCGCCGGGTGCACGGTCACCGACGTGCCGCTGCCCGGTGGCGCACCCGACGGGCCCGCGTACCGGGTCGTCGTCGAGTTCCAGGACGTGCTCGACCTCGTGCCGCAGGCCGCGGTGAAGGTCGACGACGTCACGGTCGGCAGCGTCGAGAAGATCTGGCTCTCCGGGTGGACCGCGCGGGTCCGCCTCGCCATCGGCCGCGACGTCGAGCTGCCGGCCAACGCGACGGCGGCCGTGCGGCAGACCAGCCTGCTCGGCGAGAAGTACGTGGCACTCGACGAGCCGACCACCGAGTCGGCCCGCGGACGGCTCGCCGACGGCGACACGGTCCCGCTGGCCCGCACCCGCCGCTCGGCCGAGGTGGAGGAGGTGCTCGCCGCGCTCGGTCTGCTCCTCAACGGCGGCGGCCTCGCCCACGTGCAGACGATCAACCGGGAGCTGGGTACCGCGCTCGAGGGCCGCGAAGCGTCCACAAAGGACCTGCTGCACCAGCTCGACGCGTTCGTCGGCGGTCTCGAGGCCCAGAAGTCCGACCTGGTGCGGGCGATCGACGCCCTCGACCGGCTCACCACGCGGCTCGCCGACCAGCGGGCGGTCATCGGCAGCGCGCTCGACGCGCTCGGGCCGGGCCTGACCGTTCTGGCGGACCAGCGCACCCAGCTGACCGCGGCCCTCACCGCGCTCGGCGAGCTCGGCCGGGTCGGTACCCGGGTCGTCACCGCGACCCGCGACGACCTGCTCGCGAGCCTGCGCGCCCTGCAACCGCTGCTGCAGCAGCTCGCGAAGGCCGGCGACAACCTGCCGAAGTCGCTGGACTTCCTGCTGAGCTTCCCGTTCCCGCCGAACGTCACCGGCGCGATCGTCGGCGACTACGTGAACCTCGGCGCCACCGCCGACCTCGACGCCGCGCAGATCCTCGCGAACCTCCTCGTCACACCGCCCCGGGTCGTCCCGGGTGGACAGTCGAACGGCTCCAAACCGGAACAGCCACGGCAACCGGGCCAACCGGGCCAGCCGACCCAGCCGACGCAGCCCACCCAGCCGACGGTGCCGGGCGTCCCGTCGCTGCCCGAGATCCTGCCGGTCGGCTGCCTGCCCGTGGCCGGTCCGCTGCTGCCCGGCTGGACGCCGCCGCAGGGCTGCACGGTGCCGCCCGGGTGCGCCCTGCTGCCACCGACCGCGTCGGCGCCGCCGGGGAGCCTGCGCCCACCGGGTGGCGTGGTGCCGCCCGGCACGGTGTTCCCGCCCGGAACCCCGCTGCTGCCGGGCACGATCCTGACCCCGCAGTGCCTGCTGCCCAGGGCGACCGGCGCCGTCGGCGCCCAGCAGGGCGGCGTCGGCGACCTCCTCCCCGGAGGGCTGCGACCGTGATCACGACAGCGGTGCGCGTCAAGGTGCTCGTGTTCGCGGTGGTGAGCCTGCTCGGCACCGGTTACGTGGCGGTGCGGTACGTCGGGCTCGGTGACCGGCTGCTCGGCAGCGGCTACACGGTCTACGTCGACCTCGCCGACGGCGGCGGCATCTTCGCGAACGCGCCGGTGACCTACCGCGGTGTGCCGGTCGGACGGGTCACGGCGGTCACCCTGCACGGCGACGGCGCCCGGGTGCGGGCGACGCTGGAGGACGGCGCGCGGGTGCCCGCCGACCTGCGGGCGGTCGTGACGCACCGCTCCGCGGTCGGCGAGCAGTACCTCGACCTGCGCCCCGACCGCGACGGCGGCCCCTACCTGCGCGACGGGTCGGTGGTCCCGCGTGACCGCACCGGCGTGCCGCTGCCGCCGGAGACGCTGCTGGCGAACCTCGACGCGCTGGTGCGCTCGGTGAACCCCGACGACCTCACCGTGGTCATCGACGAGCTCGGCGCCGCGTTCGAGGGCAGCGAGGACGCGCTGCGTCGCATCCTTGACGCCGGCGAGCTGATCCTCACCGACGCCGTGGAGGCGCTGCCGCAGACGGTCACGCTCATCCGGGACGGCGCGACGGTGCTGCGCACGCAGGCCGAGTCGGCCGAGCAGATCCGGCAGTGGGCGGCCGGTCTGGCGAAGCTGGCGGAGACGGTGCGCGCGTCCGACCCCGACCTGCGCCGCATCCTGGTGAACGGGCCGCCCGCGGCGACCGAACTGGTCGCTCTGCTCGACGGGCTGGAGCCGGCCGTCGGGGTGCTGCTGGGCAACCTCGTCGCGGTCAACGGCGTCGCCGCCCGGCGGCTGGCGGGCATCGAGCAGCTGCTGGTCGTGTACCCGCTCGCGGTCGCGGGTGGGTACACGGTGTCGCCACCGGGCGACGGCACCGCCCACTTCGGGCTCGCGCTCAACGTCAACGACCCGCCGCCGTGCGTGTACGGCGGGACCCCGACGTGCAGCGCCGCCGACGAGGCCCGCGGGTCGAACGTGCGCGGCTCGAACAACGCACCCCGCGCCGGCGCGCCACCAGGTTCCGGGCCCGGGCCCGCGGACCCGGGCGCGGAGCCGTCCACAGAGCCGCCCACTATGGCCGGCTACGACCCGGTGACCGGGCTCGTGCTCGGCCCGGACGGCCGCCCGGTGCGGTTCGGCGGCACCGGCGGCCAGTACGCGATCGCCGGCGACCAGTCCTGGAAACAGCTTCTTCTCGCAGGAGTGACCCCATGACGCTCAAGCTCATCAAGGGCGGCTCACCGGACGACCCGACCGACAGCCGCACGCACACGGCCCGCCGCCGCACCGGCTCCCGCCGGACGGTGACCCGCCGCACCCCGCCCGCGCGCGACCCCGTCGCCGAGGTGCTGGAACGCCTCGACGAGGAGCCCACCGAGGAGAAGCCCCGGATACCGCGACAACGGCGGGCTGTCCGGCGTCCCGTCGAACCGCCGAAACCCCGACGGCGCTGGACCGGCCGGCCCAGCCGCACCACGGCCGCATTGCTCCTCCTTCTCTGCGCGGCCCTTGCCGCGGCCGGCTTCCACGGCGCGCGGTGGTACGGCGACCGGCAGACCGACCGGGCGAACCAGCGGGCCGTCGCCGCGGCCAAGCAGGCGTGCGTGGACTTCGTGTCGGTGAGCGCGGCCAGCGTCGACCGCGACCTGCAACGGATCCTGGCCGGCACCACCGGCGACTTCCGCGACGAGTTCAGCCGCGGGCAGTCGCAGGTGCGCGCGGCCGTGGTCGAGAACAACGTGCAGTCGCAGGGCACCGTCCTGCGCGCGGCGCTGCTGGCGGGCGACCGGCGACGCGCCACCGTGCTCGTCGCGATCGACGCCACCGTGCGCAACACCAACGCGCCGGACGGTCGCCGCTCGCACTACCGGATCCAGGTGGAACTCGTGCGCACCGACGGTCGGTGGCTCGTGTCACGACTGCAGTTCGTGGGGTGAGGTCATGAAGACGAAGGTTCTGATCGCCGTGATCGTGCTCGCCGTGGCCGGCGCGGGCGCCGGCTGGTGGGCGAACCGCACGGCCGACCGGCGCGACGCGGCCGTCCGCGACGCCCTGGCCGCCTCGACCGCCGCCGCGCAGGCCATCTTCTCCTACGACTACCGCAGCTTCGACACGAGTGTCGCGAATGGACGGTCGTTCGTCACCGGAACGTTCGCCGACGAGTACGGCCAGACCACGACCGCGTTGAAGAACACGGCGGTGGCCGAGAAGGCGGTCGTGCGGGCCGCGGTGTCGGCGGCGGGCGTGGTGACCGCGACGCCGGAGCGGGTGGAGCTCCTGCTGTTCCTCAACCAGTACCGCCGCAACGCCAACATCGACGGCGAGAAGGTCGACCAGAACCGCGTGGTGCTCACGATGGTGCCGGTCGGTGGCGACTGGAAGGTGTCCGCCGCGGCCGCGATCTGAGGGGCGCGGCCAGCTCAGTGTCGCCCCGCTGACAGAACATCCGGGTAGCTCGATGGGACGATGACTCTCCCGTATTCGTGCCGCCCAGATCCCACGGTGAACCCGGTGCCGGGTCGGGACGTTGGTGAGGGTGCAAGGCCACCCCCAGACGTTTGCAGATCCGTGAAGGAGAGACCCGTGGCACCGGAGATCGTCGGGCGCGAAGGTCCCAACACAGGCAAGAGCTTCCGCGTCGGCGAGGGCCCGGTCACCTTCGGTCGCAAACCCGACAACACCGTGGTCGTCGGCAGTCGCGCGGCGTCGCGGTACCACGCCGAGGTCCGCCGCGACGACGACGGTCGCTACGTGCTCGTCGACCTCGACAGCAGCAACGGCACGCTGGTCAACGGCCGGCGCATCAGGCGCTACCCGCTGCGCCCCGGTGACCTGTTCATGATCGGCAACGAGACGTTCTGCTTCGAGGTCGCCGAGGTCACCCGCACGGTCCTCGGGCTGCCGCCCGTCAAGCCCATCGACCCGGTCGTCGCCGCGACGGTGCCCGTCCTCAACGTCACCGTCGCCGGTGGCGGGCCGGTCGGCCTGAGCCTCGCCCTGCTCCTCGACCACATCATGGGTCCGAAGGTGGCCGTCACGGTCTACGACGCGCGGTGGACCCGCGACGGCGACACGGTCGTGTGGAAGGACGAACTGTCCGGCAACGTGCGGCGGCAGCAGGTCGTCACCGTGCAGAGCCGCCAGTACCTCAACCTGCCCGAGTCCATCCAGGAGCGGCTGTTCCAGGCCGGCGCCTTCTCGGAGATGTGGCCGCCCGGACCCGACTCGGTGCAGGGCGCCGGACCCCGCAACGTGCGCATCGCCTACGTCGAGGACACGCTGCTGGAACTGGCCAACGAGTCGAGCCGCATCACGCTGGTCCCGGAGAAGTTCGACGCGGCCGAGCGCCGCGACGAGATGACCGGTTCGCACGTGCTCGCCATCTGCGAGGGCGGCCGGTCGCGCACCCGCGAGTTCTTCGCGCAGAAGTTCGGCACCGCCGACAAGTCCATCTACTCGCTCGACGGCGAGCACCTGCAGGACGTGGTGCTCGGGCTGCGGGTGAAGTCGACGCTCACCGACCCGATGAGCGTGCTGCTCACCGTCGCACAGAACCGGTTCCTGCTGAACTCGCTGCGCGGCGAGGGCTTCCTCAACATGCGCCTCACCGACGCCGAGGCGCAGGAGGTCGTCGGCATCGACCCGGTGCGGCGCACGTTCGAGGAGTGCATCGCCTCGCGTCCGTGCGTGATGGGCCGCGACGAGCACGGCGACTTCGCCTGCTCCACGCACCACACGCTGTTCCTCCCCGCCCTGGTGCGCGGGTCGAAGCTGTGGCGCCGGGTGCTGGAGGGGCTGCGGTTGTTCGGGGTCGCCGAGGCCGACCTCAGCGCGGTCACCGCGTTCCGGCTCGACATGGTGCAGCGCCCGCGCTTCACCGCCGAACTGTTCTCCCCCACCGCCCGCACGCCCGGCACCTACGGGTTCCTGCTCGGCGACGCCGCCAACGCCATCCACTTCTGGCCCGGCCGCGGCCTGAACTCCGGGCTCGCCTCGGCGATCTCGCTGGCCCGCTCGCTCAGCGCCGCGTGGCGCGGACGGCCGTTCCGCGACGCCGACTTCATCCGTCACGAGGCGGCGATGTCGATGCTGCAGTACCGGCACAAGAGCCGCGGCTGGAAGTCGATGGTCACGTTCGACGAAGACGGCAACAGCAAGGCCATCAAGGCGACGATCGCCGAGAGCATCGAGGCGCCGTTCGACCCGGCGTTCGACACCGAGGCGGCCGTCGACGGTCTGATGGCGCGGCTCGGGCAGATCCGCGACCGGCTGACCGGCCGCCTGGCCGGCCTGCCCGACGACGACACCCTGCGCGCCCACCTGCGGACCCTGCGGCCGGAGACCCTGCGGACCCTCCTCGACAGCGGCGCCTGGGACACCGTCATCGTCGGTGGCGAAGAGGTCGACATCGACATCTTCTACCGGCCCGACCCGCAGGCGGCGCCGGAGCCGAGGGTCGTGCTCAGCCGCACCTGAGGCCTCAGATCGGCGGCCGCGCCGCCGATGGTCGGAGGTGACCTCGGACCACGCTCCCGGGGGCGCCGGTGACCGGCGTCCCCTGGTGATGTACCTGTGCGTCCAGGCGCTGCTGTTCCTGGCCACGGTCGGATGCGCGGTCGCCGTTCCCGGAGCGGTCGGCGTGGTCGGCGTGATCGTCAACGCCGTCATGGTCGCCGTCTCGGCCGCCGCGGTCGTCGCCGGCATCCGGGTGCACCGGCCGACGCGGCCGGGCGGGTGGTGGCTGCTCGCGGTCTCGCAGGTGGCGTTCTTCGTCGGCGCGTTGCTGTTCACGATCGGCGTCGGGTTTCCGGGTCCGGCCGACGCGGTCTACCTCTGCGTGCAGTACCCGGCCATGATCGCCGCCCTGGCGGTGTTCGCGCGGTCACGCACCCCGACGTGGCACCGGGGCACCGCCATCGACGCCGCCGTGCTGGTCACCAGCGCGTCGTTGGCGTCCTGGGTCTACCTCCTGCGGCCGGCGGTCGAGGCGTTCGGCGCCGGGCCGCTCGGCGCCATGGTCGTCGGGGTCAGCTATCCGGTGATGGACCTGGTGATGCTGTCGATCGCCGTCCGGCTGAGCCTCGGCGGTGGCGGCCGCGTCCTGGCCCACACGCTGCTCATGTCGTCGCTCGCGATGTGGTTCGCCGCCGACGTCCTGTACCTGCTGGAGCGCGTCGACGGCTTCTTCACCGACACGTCGACCACGACCTTCGGCTACCTGGCGGCCCTCGTCCTCGTCGGCGCCGCCGCGCTGCACCCGTCGATGACCGGGCTCGGTGAACCGGCCGGCGCGCCGCCCGGGCCCGGCGTGTCCCGGCTCGGCCTGCTCGCCGCGGCCGCCCTGATCGCGCCGGTGATCCTGGCGGTCGAGTACCTCCGCGGCACCCTGCGCGACGTGATCGTGATCGCGGTCGCCTGCGCGGTGCTGTTCCTGCTCGTCATCTTCCGGATGGCCGGGCTCGTCTCGGCCCAGCGGCTGCAGGCGATCACCGACCCGCTCACCGGCCTGTACACGCGGCGGTTCTTCGGGCCGGCGCTGTCCGACGAGATCACCCGGGCCGGGCGCTCCCGCGTCCCGGTGGCCCTTCTCCTGCTCGACGTCGACCACTTCAAGCGGATCAACGACGGGTACGGCCACCCCGTCGGCGACGCCGTGCTGCGGGCCGTGGCCGCGCGGCTCGCGACGCTGTGCCGCTCCGGCGACATCGTGGCCCGCTACGGCGGCGAGGAGTTCGCGGTGCTGCTGCCGGGCGTCGGCCCGGACCGGCTCGCGGAGGTCGCCGAGCGGATCCGCGCCTCGATGACCGGCCCGATCCCCCTCGCCGACGGCCGGGAGGTGCTGGTGACCGTGTCGATCGGCACGGCGACGGTTCCCGTCGACGCCGGGTCGCCGGAGGACCTGGTGCGCCTCGCCGACGCGGCCCTGTACTCGGCGAAGCGCGGCGGCCGCAACCGCGTGGTGGCCGCCTCGACCGACCGGGACGCGGTACCGGCGTGACGACCCGTCAGGTCCTGTCCTCGACCCGCACGTCCGGGGCGAAGTGGTCGACCGCGGCCGCGAGCCGCTCCCTGTCCAGGCGCCAGAAGGAGATCTGGCGGCTGTCGACCATCAGGTCCTCCGACACGTCTCCCGGCACGAACGCCTTGCCGACCTTTCTGAGCGCCCGGTTCTGCGCCAGTCCCGACTGCGGCGGCGCGCCGGCGCGCCGCTCGACCCCGATGTAGTAGATGGACTGCCGCCACACGAGGACCCGCACCGTCCGTTGGCGCCACAGGACCACGGCATCGATGTACGACCAGGGCACGAACGTGGCCTTGCTGGCCGGCCAGGGCGGCAGGGCGCCGAGGGTGATCCCCTCCTCCGTCACGGCCAGCGCGGCCCGGCGGCTCGCCCACGCCGTGAGCAGCAGGGCGAGGTACAGGCCGCCGAGCAGGATGCAGAGCACACCCATCACCGGCTCGTCGGCGACCGACAGCGCGCCGAGGAGGACGAAGGCGGCGCAGGCGGGCACCATGATGACATCCCGGAGCGTCCAGCCGAAGCGGACGACGTAGGAGCGGTCGGACACCCGGCCCAGCCTGCCAGGCCATCGACCGGAACGAAAGCGACGTCAGCAGGCGGGTACCGCGCCGCCCGCGATGCTCGCGACGTACGCGTGGCTGATGAACTGCCCGCTCGCCAACCGGTTCCACTGGTTCGTGGTGCGGTAGGTGCCGGTCACCGTGGTGCCCGTGGTGGAGCACTCGACCGGGACGCGGGCGTAGTTGGCCACGTAGCCGATGCTGGCCGCCGAGGTGTTCGGGGCGGTGCGGATGTTCAGCAGCCCCGAGCCGACCGTGGCGCGGGATCCGGTGCCCGTCCACAGGAACGACACGTTCACCCAGGAGTTGTCGGTCAGCTTGAGGCCGTCCCAGAACGTGCCGTCGGCGAGGTCGATGCCGGCCGGGTTCGCGACCGTGCGTCCGAACTGGTCCTTTCCGCCGTTGTAGTTGTTCTGGTACGCGGCCTGCGCCTCCGGGCGGCCCTGCGGCAGGTCCTTCCACGACTGCCGGGTGGCGGCCGGGTTCCAGTAGTCGTCGGTGGTGTTCCACGGTCCGACGTCCCAGACCGGCGCGTACTCGCAGCGCAGCGCTCCGCTGGTCGTGCAGACCTTCACCGTGTAGTCACCGGCGTTGCGGGCGGCCAGCCCGCGCCGCGACGGCAGGGCCACGAAGTGGTCGCGGCTGGTGATGACGTGACCGTTGGCGGTGGTGCCGCCGACGAGGCCCTCGCGCGTGGCGAAGACCCGGTAGGTGAGGCCGGGCGTCGCGGCTTTCAAGCCAGGGGACCGACTGAGCGTCGCCGTCAACGCCAGGCCCGCGATCGTGGCGTTCGTACCGGAGAGAACGACGCGGACCTGCACCATGAGCGTCGCTTCGGGCAGCGGCGTGCCGGTCTCCCGCCACTCGCCCCACTCCCCGTCGGTCTGCCGGCCCCGCACCTCGACGGTGACGCCGACCGCGGCCTTGCCCGTCAGGTCGGCGGTGACGAGGTCGGCCGGCGTCTCGAGCGGGTGCGCGGCGAGCACCAGCGTCCCCTCGGGAACGGGTAGCCGCAGGCTCGCCGGCGACGTGGCGGGATCGGCGATCCGGAGCCGCCCGTCGGTGTGGGTCACGTTCGTGTCGTCGTTGTCGATCGTGGCGAGGTCGGCGGTCCAGGCGTTGGACGGGTCCTCCTGCCGCACGGGGTCGGCCTGCGCCGGCGTTCCGGATGAACCGACCAGTCCCGCGACGAGCATGATGGCGAATAAGGTTCGACGGCGCACCGGCTACCTCCCTGAGGATTCGTCAGCCAGTCGGAACCATAGCGACGCATATCGATTAATGTCAAAGAACAACTTCCAACGAGGAGACGGCGGAAATTTCCTTCACCGCCCGGAGGGATCAGCATGCGGCTGTACGACACCATCGGCGCCACCTACCCCGTCACGCGGCGCACCGACCCGCGGTTCGCCGCGGCCCTCCTGTCCGCGCTCGGCGACGCGCGGACGGTCCTCAACGTCGGCGCCGGCACCGGCTCGTACGAGCCGACCGACCGCACCGTCGTCGCGGTCGAACCCTCGGCGCTCATGCGGTCGCAGCGGCCCGCCGGCGCGGCGCCGTGCGTGGCCGCCGCCGCGGAGAACCTTCCGTTCGACGACCGGTCCTTCGACGCCGCGATGGCCGTGTCGACCGTGCACCACTGGGCCGACCCGATCGCCGGGCTGCGCGAACTGCGCCGCGTGGCCCGCCGGGTGGTGGTGCTCACGCACGACTCCAGCGAGGCCGGGTGGCTGCACCGGTTCTGGCTCACCCGCGACTACCTGCCCGAGACGGCGGACCTCGTCGCCGGACGGCCCACGCTGGCCGGGCAGGCCGACGCCATCGGCGCCCGCGTCGTGCCGCTGCCGGTCCCGTGGGACTGTGCCGACGGCCTCTTCGAGGCCTACTGGCGCCGGCCCGAGGCGTACCTCGACGAACGGGTGCGGCGCGGGGTGTCGGTGTGGGCCCGGCTGGGTCCGGAGGTCGAGCGGCGGGCGGTCGACGACCTCGGCGCGGACCTCGGTTCGGGCCGGTGGGCCGACCGCAACCGCGACCTCCTCGCCCTCGACGAGGCGGACCTCGGCCTGCGTCTGCTCGTCGCCTGACACCGGAGCGGTTGTGGTGCCGGAGCGGTTGTGGTGCCGGACCGGGGGAATCCGGCACCACAACCGCGCTACCCGGCGAACCCGCCACTGAACCCGGTGGCGCAACAGGGTTCAGTGGCGGGCGGCCGCCAGCCAGAAGCTCTGCCGGCTGCCGCGGGCGGCGAGGTTCTCCGCCAGCAGTTCGGCGTCGGCGCGGGAGCCGAAACGGGCGATCTCGCGGACCTCGCCCGCGGCGTCCTGGCGCCACATCGCCCAGGCGACACCGACCGGCCAGGGCTCGGCGCCGGCGGCGAGCAGGTCGCGCAGCAGCGGACCCAGGTGCGGCTCGACCGCGACCCGGAACCCCCCGACGGGCGTGGCGTACGACGCGACCACCCGGAGGCCGACGGCGGCCCGGTCGGGCCGGCCGGCCAGCGCGAGGTGCGGGTCGTCGCTGCCGAGCAGCGGCCACGCCGCCGGCAGGAGGCCGCCGCCGGGTTGGAAGGACAACAGCCCGGGAACGGCCGTCAGCCGGCCCTCGATCCAGCCGTCGCGCGACTTGGCGGCGCCGAAGCCCTGCACCTGGCAGGCCACGGTGACCTCGCCGCCGTCGCGGAGCCGGTTCCGCAACAGGTCGGTGGCGTCGTCGGCCGGTACCCGCACCACCACCGGCGCGCCGAGCGACCGCGGGGCGCCGTCGGCGCGGATCTCGTCGGCCGCGGTGTCACGCAGCGCGCGGGCCGCCGACGCGCGGGCCTCGTACCGGACGCGCATGCCGTCGTCGCGGCGGCCGTGGGCGGCGACGGTCCACCGCCGGCCGAGCAGCCGGACCGGCACCGCGAATGGCAGGAACGCCAGCAGGAGCGCCCATTCGACGAGCAGCACCGGCAGCAGCAGCGCGCAGGGGATGTTCAGCAACAGACCGGTAACGAAGTTGGGCTCGTCGTCGCCGTCGAGCGGCGAGTACAGGGCGACCACCGCCCGGTGCACGCGGGGACGCCAGGGCAGCCAGCGGCGGTGCACCGTCCACGGCCACCCGGCCGGATCCACGACTCGCACGCTGACATCCTCCGGATCGACCTTCAACTGTCCTTAAAACATTCGCTACGGTCTCGGCATGGGGGCGTACTCGCCGCTCTGGAAGCACGCGATCCCGCCGGCCCCGCCGGACCTGATCGCCCGGCCGGAGCTCGTACGGCGGCTCGACCAGGCCGTCCGCCGGCCGGTCACGCACGTCTGCGCCGCACCCGGTTACGGCAAGACCACCCAGCTCGCGATGTGGGCGCGGGCCCACGCCGGCAGCGTCGCGTGGTACAGCCTCGACGGTCGCGACGGCGACCTCGCCACGTTCGCGGCCGGGCTGATCGCGAGCCTGCGGGCCGCGTTCGGGAAAGAGCTGTCACTGGACCGGGAGCGCGCGCTACCGGCGCAGTTGGGCCCCGACGCGGCGAGCGACCGTACGGCCGACGCCACCGCGGAGGCGATCGCGGAGGCGGTCGAGCGCGCGGTGACGGCGCCGCTGGTGCTCGTGCTCGACGGCTGCGAGGCGCTGGAGGGGCCGCCGGCGGCGATGCTCACGGCGCTCACCCGCCAGCTGCCGCCCCCGGTGCGCCTGGTGCTCGCCGGGCGACGGCCCGCCCGCGTGCCGCTGGCCCAGCTGCGCGGCCGGGGCCTGCTGTCGGAGGTCTCGGCCGCCGATCTCGCGTTCTCCGTCGAGGAGACCGGCACGGCGCTCGCCGGTGCCCTCGGGCCCGACGGTCGTGCGCTCGCCGAAGCGGTGCGGCGGTACACCGGCGGCTGGCCGGCCGCGGTGCGGCTCGTCGCCGAGACGCTCGACCGGGTGCCGCCGGCCGACCGCGCCGGCCACCTCGCCGCGCCGGTTCCCGGCACCGGCGGGCTCGTCGACCACCTCGCCGAGGAGGTGGTCGGCAGCGGCCCGGAGCGCATCCGTCCACTGTGGTGGGTCGCGGCGGGGCAACCGAGGTTCACCGCCGCCGCGTGCCCCGCGGCCGGACTCGACATCACCGAGGCCGACCTCCGCGACCTCGCCCACCGCGGCCTGCTGACAGTCGTCGAGGACGTACCCGACCGCGCTTACGCGGTCCCACCGCTTCTGGCCGCGGCGGCGCGGGACGCCGCCGGCACCGCGACCGACGACGGGGCCGGCACGGGGCGCCGGGCGTTCGCGGTGGCGACGGCGCGGTCGTTCCACGACCGCGGCCGGCCCGCCGACGCGCTGCAGGCGGTCCTCGCGCTCGACGACGTCGCCACGCTCACCGAACACCTCGCGGAGCACGGACCGGCGCTGCTCGCCGCCGGCGAGGTCGCCGCCGTCAGCGCGGCGGTCGCGCGGATCCCGGCCGGGCCGCTGCCACCGGCCGTGCACCTGGTCGCCGGACGCGCGCGGCACATCCAGGGCGACTGGGCCTCGGCGCTGACGCACCTGCGGGCCGCCGACCCCGGCGGTGGGCCGCTGCCCGCCGGGCTGGCGTGGCGGCTGGCCGTCATCCACTACGACCGCGGCGACCTCGACGCGGCGCTGGAGGCCGTGGCCCGCGGCACCGGGGAGGGAGGCGCCGACTGGGCGCTGCTGCTCAGCTGGACGGCCGCGATCCACTGGCTGCGCCACGACGCGCGGCGGTGCCGGGAGGCCGCGGCCGCCGCGCTCGCGGCCGCGCAAGCGTGCGGCGACGGGTCGGCGCTCGCCACCGCGCACATCACGTGCGGCATGGTCGCCGCGATGGACGGCGACCAGAACGGCAACGCCATGCACTACGAGCAGGCGATCCGCGCCGCCTCCCGCGCGGGTGACGTGCTGGCGCTGATGCGGGTGCGCAACAACAACGGGTCGCGGCTGATGGAGACCGGCCAGTTCCGCGCCGCGGTGGCCGAGTTCGACGAGGCGATCCGGCTGGCCGAGCTCACCGGGTCGCCGGCGAGCCTGGCGATGGCGACCGTGAACCGCGGACAGGTCACGTTCGCGCTCGGCCGCCTCGACGAGGCGGTCACCGACTTCGGCGTGGCGCTGGCCATCTACCGCCGGCTCGGCAGCCGGATGGTCACGTACGCGTTGCTGACCTCCGCCGACCTGTACCGGGCCCGCGGCAACCTCGAACTCGCCCGCGCGACCTACGAGGAGGCGGTCGTGCACTCGCGGGCCGGCGGCGACCGGCAGGGCGCGGTGCCGTCGCTGGCCGGGCTGGCCCGGTCCATTGTGGACGACGACCCCGACCGTGCCGACGCGCTCGTCGCCGAGGCGCTCGACGTCGACCGGGGCATCGCCGAGGCGGAGGTGACGCTCGCGGCCGGCTGGATCGCGCTGGTGCGGGGCGATGACGCCGCGGCCGCCGGATGGGCCGAGCGCGCACTGGCGGCCGCGGGTACGCGCCGGCAGGGGCCGCGGCTGGCCGAGGCGATCGAGCTCGCCGCGCTCGCCGGTCCCGCGGCCGACCGGGTGGCCCGGCTCGCCGAGGCCGCCGACCTGTGGCGGGGCATGGAGCACGCGCCGGGTGCCGCCGTCAACGAGTACCTGCGGGCCCGGATCACCGGTGGCCCGGCCGGCGCCGCCGAGCACCGGCTGCAGCTGATGGCGGTGCGCACCACCGGCAGCCGCCACGCCGCGGGACCGTTGCGCTGGCTCGCCGCCGCGCACGCACCCCCGTCACTGCGGCTGCGCACCCTGGGCGGCTTCGAGCTCCTCCGCGACGCCGTGCCGGTGCCCGTCGAGGAGTGGCGCTCGCGCAAGGCGCGCGACCTGCTCACCATCCTCGTCGCGCACCGCGGCCGCATGGTGAGCCGAGACAGCGTCGCCGAGGCGCTGTGGCCCGGCGAGCCGGTGGACCGGCTGCCCAACCGGCTGTCGGTGGCGCTGTCGACGCTGCGGACGGTGCTCGACCCGGCCCGCCGCTTCGAGCCCGACCACTACGTGGTGTCCGACCGGGCCCGCCTGCGCCTGGGCACCCTGGACGTCGACGTGCTCGAGTTCCTCCGCGCCGCCGCGGAGGGCATGGGACTGCTCGCCGCCGGTCAGCCGGCCCGTGCCCGGTCGGCGCTGGTGACCGCCGAGGTCGCCTACACCGGCGACTTCCTCAGCGACGACCCCTACGCCGCGTGGACCACCGGCCTGCGCGACGAGGCCCGGGCCACGTACCTGCGCGTGGTGCGGACGCTGGCCGACCTGGCGATCGCCGACGCCGACACAGACACAGCGGTGCAGTACCTGCTGCGCCTGCTGGGCCACGACCCGCACGACGAGCCGGCCCACCTCCGCCTGGTGTCGGTGCTGCGGGCCGGTGGCAGGCACGGCGAGGCCCGCCGGGCGTACCGGCGCTACACGGAGAACATGGCCGACATCGACGTGGAGCCGGCCCCGTTCCCGGTGCTCACGGCCTGAGTTGTACCTTGCCGGGTCGCGAACCGTCCTGCAGCCGCCCAGACTCGTCGATCTTGCAGTTGTGGCCGCCTTCCGCAGTGACCGGCCGATCTTGGACACCGCTACATCGAATTCGATGTATAAGCATCCAAGATCGGCCTGGCTCGTTCCGTCAGGGGGACGCCGGCGCCAGCCGTCGGGCCTCGTCGTAGCGGTGCAGGACCAGGTCGGTGACCACCGGGTGGGTCACCAGGGGCGCGGTGACCGCGTCCGCGCCCGCCCGGTACAGCGACCGGTGGAACAGCCCGTCGACGAGCAGGTACGCCGCGACGACGATGCGCGCGGCGCCCGCGGCGCGCAGGGACGCCACCACGTCGGGCACCCGGGGCGTCAACGACGGGCTCGCGTACGCGACGTGGCACGGGAACGGCAACGAGCCCGCCACCGCCGCCACGTCGTCGCGGGACCGGGGGTCGCTGGAGCCGGCCGCGGCCAGCACCACGGCGTCGGCCGGCCCGGCGGCGGCCACGCGGTCGGCCAGCGCGGCCACGAGGCGGTCGTCCTGCAGGGGTGGCGCGGCGACGACGGAGGTGCCGGCGATCGCCTCGGCGATGTCGACCCGCACGTGGTAGCCGGCGGTCAGCAGCAGCGGCACCGCCACCGCCGGGCCGTCCACAGTGGACACAACCTGGGCGAAGGTCGGCTCCTGCACGTCCACATAGGACAGCCGCAGGTCGAGGGCGGGGCGGCGCAGCGCCACCCGCCGCGCCAGGGCGTGGATCTGGGCCTGCCCGGCCGGCGACCGGGTGCCGTGGGCGACCGCTATCAGCGTCATGTCTCATCAACCCGCAATCGGTAGCCGCGTTTCACCACGGTCTCGATGAACCGGGCGGAACCGAGCGCGGCCCGCAGCCGCGCGACCGCGACGTCCACGGCGTGCCCGTCGCCTCCGTCGGCGCCAGACCAGCCGGTTCTGCCGGCTCCGCTCGGAAGGGCGGCCGCGAGCGCCGCCCGGGACACGACCGCACCGGGACGCGCGGCCAGCACGCCGAGCGCGGTCATGCTCGCCGGAGCCAGCAGGCGCACGTCGCCGTCGACGACCACCGCGTGCCCCCGGATCTCCAGTACGCAGTCGTCGACCCGCAGCCGCAGCGCGCGCCGGGGCAGCTCGTCGGTGACCGACCGGACGAGCGCGCCGAGGCGGGACCGGTCCGGCACCAGCGCCGGGACGCCGGCCTTCAACAGCGGAGCGGCCGTCACCGGCCCGACACACGCGGCGAGCACCCGGCCGTCGAACGAGCGCAGCAGTTCGGGCGCGTCGGCGCCGGCGACCTCCAGCAACGCGTTGACCGCCGGTGCGCTGGTGAACGTCACCGCGTCGAAGCGGCCGGCCAGTACCTGGTCGACCAGTCGCCGCAGTGGCGCCGGGTCGTCGGGCAGCCGGTACCGGTACACCGACACCTCCACGACGTCGGCGCCGGCGGCCCGCAGCGCCTCGACGAAGTCCTCCTGCACACCGCCGTGCAACTGCACCGCGATCCGGCGCCCGGCCACCCCCTCGGCCAGGAGCCGGTCCAGAATCTCCCCCATCGACTCGCTGCTGGCCGACCAGCCCTCGCTCAGCCCGGCCGCGCGGATGGCTCCGCACGGCTTCGCCCCGCGCGCGATCAGCGTCGCCCCCGCGAGGCTGACGCGCAGCGCGCCGCCGAGGTCCCAGCCCTCGGCGGCCTCCAGCCACCCGCGGAAGCCGATGCCGGTGGTCACCACGACCAGGTCGGGCGGGTCCTCGATGCACTCCTCGGTGGCCGCGTGCAGCGCCTCGTCGTCGAGCAGCGGCACGTGTGTGATGACGGGCACACGAACGACGCGGGCGCCACGGCGTTCGAGCAGCACCGCCTGCTCGTCGCGCCTGCGCTCGGCGGTGATGGCTATGGTGAACCCGACCAACGGGGTACCTCCGGGCGCCCCCGTGTTGCGCCCGGATGTCCCGTCCTCGGCTCCACTCACGCCTAGAGGCTGACGACCTGCCGTTTCCGTCCGCGCACCTGCGTGTTACCGCGATGCAAACCGCGTCTCACCATCGCCGCCCACCGGTCGCGAGATCTTTCTCAACGCGCCGAAACGATGACGGAACGCGAGGGCAACCCGGGGTGTCGAGCATCACCCCATGACTCCGGTGGCGACGCACTGTCCGTACTGCTCGTTGCAGTGCGGCGTCACCATGCGCCTGAACCCGAAGCCCGTTCTCGAACCGGCCGACTTCCCCACCAACCGCGGCGGCCTGTGCGCCAAGGGCTGGAGCGCCGCCGAACTCCTCGACCACCCCGAACGGCTGACCACCCCCCTGGTGCGCGAGCACGACAAGCTGCGCCCGGCCACCTGGGAGGAGGCGGTCGACCGCGTCGTCGAGGCGATCCGCGCGGCGCAGGACCGGTACGGGTCCGACTCGGTCGGCTGCTTCGGCGGCGGCGGGCTCACCAACGAGAAGGCGTACCAGTTCGGGAAGTTCGCCCGGGTCGCGCTGCGCACGCCGTACATCGACTACAACGGGCGGTTCTGCATGTCGTCGGCGGCCACCGCCGGCAACCGCGCGTTCGGGGTCGACCGCGGCCTGCCGTTCCCCCTCGCCGACATCGCACACGCGCAGACCGTGCTGCTGGTCGGCAGCAACCCGGCCGACACGATGCCGCCCGCGATGCAGTACTTCGACGCGGGACGCGCGCAGGGCGCCGCCCACATCGTGGTCGACCCGCGGTACACGGCCACCGCGCGCGGCAGCACGCTGCACCTGCAACCGACACCGGGTACCGACCTCGCGCTCGCGAACGGGTTGCTGCACATCGCGATCCGGGCGGGCTACGTCGACGAGGCGTACATCGCCGAGCGGACCACCGGGTTCGCCGCCGTGCGCGCGGCCGTCGCGGCGTACTGGCCCGACCGCGTCGAGCGGATGACCGGCGTGCCCGTCGCGCACCTGCGGCGCGCGGTGGAGCTGCTCGGCACAGCGCCGTCGGCGATGGTGCTCACCGCGCGCGGTACGGAGCAGCACCGCAACGGGACCGACACCACGCAGGCCTGGATCAACCTGGCGCTCGCCCTCGGGCTGCCGGGCCGGCCGTACTCCGGGTTCGGCACCGTCACCGGGCAGGGCAACGGGCAGGGCGGCCGGGAACACGGCCAGAAGGCCGACCAGCTGCCGGGCTACCGCCGCATCGACGACCCCGCCGCCCGCGCGCACGTGGCGGCGGTGTGGGGCGTCGACCCCGCCACCCTGCCCGGGCCGGGCGTGTCGGCGGTGGAACTGCTCGACCGGCTCGGCCGGCCGGGCGGCATCCGGGCGCTGCTGGTGCTCGCGTCCAACGTGGTCGTCTCCGCGCCCGACCGCAACCGTGTGCGGGACCGCCTGGGTGCGCTGGACTTTCTCGCGGTCTCCGACATCTTCCTCTCCGAGACGGCCGCGCTCGCCGACGTCGTGTTCCCCACGGCGCAGTTCGCCGAGGAGGACGGCACGATGACCAACCTCGAGGGGCGCGTGCTGCGCCGCCGCCGCGTCCTCGACCCGCCGGACGGCGTCCGCGACGACCTGGCGCTGCTGTCGACGCTCGCCGAACGGCTCGGCGCACCGGGGTTCTCCCCGGACAGCGAGGAGGTCTTCGACGAGCTGCGCCGGGCCAGCGCCGGCGGGATCGCCGACTACGCCGGCATCTCCTACGACCGCATCGACGCCGAGCAGGGCGTGTTCTGGCCCTGCCCGGCCGACGACCACCCCGGCACGCCCCGGCTGTTCGAGGAGCGCTTCGCCACGGCCGACGGCCGGGCCCGGTTCATCCGCGTCGACCACACCGACCCGGCCGAGACGCCCGACCGCGAGTACCCGTACGTGCTCACCACCGGCCGCATCATGCAGCAGTACCAGAGCGGCACGCAGACCCGCCGGGCCCGTTCGCTGCACGCCAGCGCGACCGACCCGAAGGTCGAGCTGCACCCCGATCTGGCCCGGCGCCTCGGCATCGCCGCCGCCGACCTGGTGGAGCTGCGCACCCGGCGCGGACGCGCGGTGTTCCGCGCCCAGCTGACCGACACGATCCGGCCCGACACCGTCTTCGCGCCGTTCCACTGGGGCGGCGAACAGAGCGCGAACGCGTTGACCGACCCGGTGCTGGACCCGCACTCGAAGATGCCCGCGTTCAAGGTGTGCGCGGTCGCGATCACCCCGATCAGAGAGGACGGCTGAATGCAGTCGACACCACGGTTCCTGCAGGGCGTCTTCCCGTTCCAGGGCAAGGGCCTCGACTCGCCGGTCACGCTCGACGCGGCGCTCAGCTACACCGTTCCGAACGGGGTCACCGCGCAGGCCGTGTACTTCCGCGGCGGCAACGCCAGCGGTGAGCTCGTCTGCTTCGTGCTGACCCGCGACGGCGCACCGATGCGCTACTTCCCGGTCGGCGCCAAGGGCGACACCCACGTGCCGCTGCGCGTGGTGGAGGACCTCGGCGGCGGCACCGTCGTCGAGCTCATGCTCGCCGCGCCCGACGGTCTACAGGGGACGGTCGTGGTCGATCTCGGTCTGGTGGAGGTCTAGATGCGCCGGCTGGTGGTCATCGGCAACGGCATGGCCGGTGCGCGGACAGTCGAGGAGGTCCTCAAGCGCACCGACCAGTTCAGCATCACGATGTTCGGCGAGGAGCCGTACGGCAACTACAACCGGATCCTGCTCAGCAACGTGCTCTCCGGAGCCGAGGACGAGTCGGACATCTTCCTCAACAGCCTCGCCTGGTACGAGGAGAACGGCATCGACCTGCGCGCCGCGACCCGCGTCGAACGGATCGACAGGCACGCGAAGACGGTGCTCGCCAGCGACGGCTCCGTCACCCACTACGACAAGCTCATCATCGCCACCGGCAGCACGCCGTTCGTGCCGCCGATCGAGGGCATGCGCAACCCGAAGCGCGGCTTCCATCAGGGCGTCTTCACGTTCCGCACCATCGACGACACCCGCGCGATGATCCGTTACGCCCGTGACCACGAGCGCGCGGTCGTCATCGGCGGCGGCCTGCTCGGGCTGGAGGCCGCCCGCGGCCTGCAGCAGTACGGCGTCGACGTGACGCTCGTGCACGCGATGGGCCACCTGATGAACACCCAGCTCGACGTGCAGGCCGGCGGGATCCTCCGCGGCAGCGTCGAGAAGATCGGCATCACGGTCGAGCTCGACGCGATGACCACCGCCGTGGTCGGCACCGAGAAGGTCGAGGGCGTGCGGTTCGCCGACGGGCGCACGATCCCGTGCGACATGGTCGTGGTGGCCGCGGGCATCCGTCCGAACACGGCGCTCGCCGAGGTGAGCGGGCTGCGCGTGGAGCGGGCGATCGTGGTCGACGACCAGCTCCGGGTGCTCGACGAACCCGACATCTACGCGGTCGGCGAGTGCGTGCAGCACCGCGGCGCCACGTACGGGCTCGTCGCACCGCTCTGGGAGCAGGCGACGGTGCTCGCCGACCACCTCACCGGCGCCAACCCGGACGCCGCCTACCACGGCTCGCGCACCGCCACCAAGCTGAAGGTCGCCGGCGTCGACGTCGCCGCGATGGGTGTCACCGCGCCGGAGCGCGAGGACGACGAGTTCGTCGTGTTCGTCGAGCCGAAGCGGGGCGTCTACAAGAGCGTCATCATCCGCGACGATCGGCTGATCGGCGCGACGCTGCTCGGCGACGTGAACAAGGTCGGCTTCCTGATGCAGGCCTTCGACCGCGGGCTGCCGCTGCCCGAGGAGCGGGCCAAGCTGTTCTTCGACCTCGGCGGTCCGGCGGCCGAGGAGTCGCCCGAGGAGATGGACGACGAGGCGCAGGTCTGCAACTGCAACGGCGTCAGCAAGGGCACGATCTGCGCGACCGTCCACGGTGGAGTGAAGACCGTCACCGGCGTCATGGACGCGACCCGGGCCGGCAAGGGCTGCGGGTCGTGCAAGGGCCTCGTGCAGCGGATCGTCGACTGGGCCGCGGGCGGCGCCGCCGAGGTGGACCCGTCGGCGAACTGGTACGTGCCGGGCGTGCCGCTCGACAAACCGGCGCTGATGGCCGCGATCCGCGAGCAGGGCCTGCGCAGCGTCTCCGCCGTGTTCGACGCGCTCGCCGGCGGCAAACAGGACGCGAAGAGCAAGATGGGCCTGGTCTCGCTGCTGCGCATGATCTGGGGCGAGGAGTACGAGGACGAACGCGGCGCCCGCTTCATCAACGACCGGGTGCACGCCAACATCCAGCGCGACGGCACGTTCTCCGTCGTGCCGCAGATGAAGGGCGGCGTCACCACGCCCGACCAGCTGCGCCGCATCGCCGACGTGGCCGACAAGTACCGCGTGCCGATGGTGAAGCTCACCGGCGGCCAGCGCATCGACCTGCTCGGCATCCGCAAGGAGGACCTGCCGAAGGTCTGGGCCGACCTCGACATGCCGTCCGGCTACGCCTACGGCAAGAGCATGCGCACGGTGAAGACCTGCGTCGGCAGCGACTTCTGCCGCTTCGGCGTCGGCGACTCCACCGCGCTGGGCGTAGCGATCGAGTCGCGGTTCCAGGGGCTGGAGAGCCCGGGCAAGCTCAAGCTCGCGGTGACCGGGTGCCCGCGCAACTGCGCCGAGGCCTACGTCAAGGACCTCGGGGTGGTCGCCATCGACGGAGGTAAGTGGGAGATCTACGTCGGTGGCGCCGCGGGCGCCCACGTGCGCAAGGGCGACCTGCTGGCCACTGTGGACACTCCCGACGAGGTGATGACGCTCGCCGGCCGGTTCATCCAGTACTACCGCGAGAACGCGAACTGGCTCGAACGCACCTACGCGTTCGTGCCGCGGATCGGCATCGAACGGCTGCGGGAGCTCCTCGACGAGGACGGCGACGGCCTCGACCGGCGCATGGAGGAAGCGGTCGCCGCGTACAAGGACCCCTGGAAGGAGGGCGCGGAGCCCGCCACGCCCGGCCAGTTCCGCACATCGCTTCCGCTCGTCCCGCTGCCGTTGGTTCCGGTGCGCTCATGACGACCGTGAGGATCGGACGCGCGGAGGACCTTCCCGAGGGCGAGGGCCGCACCTTCCCGGTCGGCGGCGACATGGTGGCCGTGTTCCGGCTGCACAACGGCGCGATCCGCGCGGTGTCGGCGGTCTGCCCGCACGCCGGTGGGCCGATCGCCGACGGGCTCATCGACGACGACGTCGTGATCTGCCCCCTTCACCAGCACATCTTCGACCTCGCGACCGGCTGCTCGAAGACCGGCCAGCCGCCGCTGCGGGTCTACGACGTGCGCGTCGACGACGACGGCGACCTGATCGTCCACACCGGAGCCCTGGAGGCACGATGACCGCGACCCTCGAGACCGTCGAACAGAAACAACGCAAAGGTCGGTGGATCTCCCACTGGGCCCCGGAGGACCCGGAGTTCTGGGAGAGCACGGGTCGCGGCGTCGCCCGGCGCAACCTCGTCTTCTCCATCTTCGCCGAACACATCGGGTTCTCGGTGTGGCTGCTGTGGAGCATCGTCGTCGTGCGCCTCGGCGCGGCCGGATGGGACCTCAGCGTCAGCCAGGCGCTGTGGCTCACCGCGGTTCCGAGCGGGGTCGGCGCGTTCCTGCGCCTGCCGTACACGTTCGCGGTGCCCATCTTCGGCGGTCGCAACTGGACGGTCGTCTCGGCGTTGCTGCTCATCGTGCCCTGTGCCGGACTCGCGTGGGCCGTGGAGCACCCCGAGATCGGCTACGGCGCGCTGCTCCTGATCGCCGCGACCGCCGGAGTCGGCGGCGGCAACTTCGCCTCCAGCATGGCCAACATCTCCTTCTTCTACCCGGAGCGGGAGAAGGGCTGGGCGCTCGGGCTCAACGCGGCCGGCGGGAACATCGGCGTCGCCGTGGTGCAGTTCGTGGTCCCGAAGCTCATCGTGCTCGGCGGCGGCCTCGCGCTGGCGCGGGCCGGCCTGTTCTACATCCCGCTCGCGGTGATCGCGGCGGTGTGCGCGTACCTGTGGATGGACAACCTGTCCGAGGCCAAGGCCGACGTGAAGCCGGTGTGGTCGTCGCTGAGGCACTCCGACACATGGATCATGTCGCTGCTCTACATCGGGACGTTCGGCTCGTTCATCGGCTACTCGGCCGCGTTCCCCACGTTGCTGAGCTCGGTGTTCAACCGTCCCGACATCGCGCTGCAGTGGGCGTTCCTCGGTGCCGGCATCGGGTCGGTGATCCGGCCGCTCGGTGGACGGCTGAGCGACCGGATCGGCGGCGCCAAGGTCACCGCGGCGGCCTTCGCCGCGCTGGCGGTCGGCGCGTTCATCGGCCTCTGGTCGGTGCAGAACAAGAACCTCGGTGTGTTCTTCATCAGCTTCATGTTCCTGTTCGTCGCCACGGGCATCGGCAACGGCTCGACGTACCGGATGATCTCGCGAATCTTCCAGGTGAAGGGCGAGGACCTCGGCGGCGCACCGGAGACGATGCTCGCCATGCGCCGGCAGGCGGCCGGCGCGCTGGGCGTCATCTCCTCGGTCGGCGCGTTCGGCGGCTTCCTCGTGCCGATCTGCTACGCGTGGTCGCGCTCGACGTTCGGCAACATCCAGCCGGCACTGCGGTTCTACGTCGGGCTGTTCCTGGTGATGCTCGCGGTCACCGTGTGGGCGTACCTGCGCAAGGGCTCCCGGATGGCACAGGCGGGCGTCTGACCCAGCTTTTCAGGCCACCTGAGGCAGGATCGACATCGTGTAGGGCTCCCGTTCCCAGACGTCGAACGGGAGCCCTTCGATCGCGGCGCCGAGCACCGGCATTCCGTCCTGCAGCGCCTGTTCCGACGCCCACACCGAGACCGCGACGATGCGTCCCGTTTCGGGGTCCTCGAACCCGCCGATCTCGTCGAGACCGGGCAGGTGCTCGACCGCCGACCGCAGCCGGCCCATCGCGGCCAGCAGGTCGGCCCGGTACTCGGGCTTGGGGAAGTGGACGACCTGCGCCATCATTCGCGGCATTTCAAGCTCCTTCGACTCTGGTGCGCAACGATTCGAGGATCCGCGCCCAGCCGGCCTCGTAGCCGCCGGGAACGGAGGTGGCGGCGCGGAGCTCGTCCTCGGAGAGCTTCTCCCAGCCGCGGTGTTCGAGCTCCACGCGCGTCACGGCCGGTCCGAGCGCGGTGAACCGCAGCTCCACCTCCGTGACGGCGGCGAGGATCTCCCAGGTCATGCCGAACAGGTTCGGCGGGTCCCATGCGATCACGTGACCCCAGTCGACCTCGTGCCCGTCGGTCCAGGTCTCGTAGACCCGGCCGCCGATCCGCGGCTCGATGCGCGCCGCGACCACCTTCGCCTGGCCGATGGAGAACGGCCGGGTCGGCCACCAGGCGCCGATCTCGTTCGTGAACACGTCGAACGTGTGCTCCACGTCGCTACGGACGATGGTCTGCTGCCGGATCGGTGGCCGCGTCAGGGGACGGACGTTGTCGTTCATGTTCGCTCTCTCACTTGCTCGCCGCAGGGCCTCTGTCCACATGAGAACGATCGCGGCGCGGCCGTAAGCCGGGGGTAAGTCACGCCACGGCGTCGTCCGCCTCCGTCGACTCCTCACGGGACGCCTCGACCAGCCGGCGCCCCACGTCGAGAGCGCCGGCCCACATCGTGTCGAGGTACTCGCGCACCGCGGCCAGGCCCTCGGGCCGGGCCCGGTACAGCCGCCGGGTCCCGTCGCGGCGCTCGGTGACCAGTCCGGCGTCCTTCAGCACGGTGAGGTGCTGCGAGACCGCCGTGCGGGTCACCGCGAACGCCGCGGCGATCTCGCCCGCCGCCAGCTCGTCGGTCGCGACGAGCCGCAGGATCGCCCGGCGGCGGGGCTCGACGAGCGCCTTGAACGCACCGTCGGCCGCATCGTCCGCGTTCACCGGGCACCTCCCCTACTCCCACAGGCCGACCGGGTTGCCGTCCGGGTCGGCGAACACCGCGAACCGCCCGAAGTCGCCGGGCAGGTCCATCGGCGGTACCAGTGTCTGCCCGCCGAGCTTCGTGGCCCGCGCCAGGTAGTCGTCCAGGTTGTCGACCCGGACATAGATTTTCACGCCGGTGTCGCCCTCGCCCTGCGACGGGCCGATGCCGCCGCCGATCGCGTCGGGACCGGCACCGGTGTCGACCATCGCGTAGCCGCCCAGCTCCGGGTCGGCCTCGGTGGTCCACTCGAACAGCTCGCCGTAGAACTTCCGCGCACGCTCGGCGTCGTGGCTGGTGATCTCGAAGAACGCGACCGGACGGCCCATGCCGCCACCCCCTTCAGGAGCTCCGCCGGCTCCCTGCCGGCACGACTAACGTTAGCGATGACTAACGTTAGTGTCAACTGACGCAATACGATGACCCGGTGACCGACAGGAACGGCTGGCTCGACCTCATCGAGGAGAACCCCGGGCATTCGCAGTGGTACGTCGACCGGTTCCGCAAGCTGGCCGAGGACGGCGCCGACCTGCACGGGGAGGCCCGGCTCGTCGACGCGATGGTCGGCCGCGGCGCCCGGATCCTCGACGCCGGATGCGGCCCCGGCCGGGTGGGCGGCTACCTGGCCTCCGTCGGCCACGATGTCACCGGCGTCGACCTCGACCCGCTGCTGATCGCCGCGGCCCGGGCCGACCACCCCGGCGTGCGGTGGCTGGTCGGCGACCTGGCCGAGCTCGACCTGCCCGGCGACGGGTTCGACGTCATCGTCTGCGCCGGCAACGTGATGACGTTCCTCGCGCCCGACACGCGGCGGCCCGTGCTCACCCGCTTCGCCGCTGGCCTGCGCGGGCACGGGCGCGCGGTGGTCGGTTTCGGCACCGACCGCGGGTACCCGCCGAAGGAGTTCCTCGCGGACGCCGAGGCGGCCGGCCTCGCGCCCGACCTCCTCCTGTCGACGTGGGACCTACGCCCGTACCGGGACGATTCCGGGTTCCTCGTCGCCGTTCTGGCCCACGCGGGAGGGTCCCGGGACTAGGGTCCCCCCATGCCTTCGGTTCTCAACCCGTACCTCATGTTCCCGGGCAACGCCGCCGACGCGATGACCTTCTACAAGGACGTGTTCGGCGGCGACCTGAAGCTCAACACCTACGGCGACTTCCCCGGTGCCGACGAAGCCCTCGCCGCGAAGATCATGCACGGCCAGCTCGACACCCCGGCCGGCTTCACGCTGATGGGCGCCGACGAGGCACCAGGCATGGAGCTCAAGGCCGGCAACAACTTCGCGGTGAGCCTGAGCGGAGACGACGAGTCCGAGCTCCGCGGCTACTGGGACAAGCTGTCGGGCAGCGGCCAGGTGACGGTCGCCCTGGAGAAGCAGATGTGGGGCGACACGTTCGGCCAGTGCGTCGACCGGTTCGGCACCGCCTGGATGGTCAACATCCTCGGTTCCGGCTGACCTCAGGACGCGGGACCCCGGGTCACCCGGAGCAGTGCGGCGCCGGCTCCGACCAGGAGTGCCGAGAGCAGCGGCGTCACCGGCAGGACGATGAGGGTCGCCGTGCGCCCGGCCAGCAGGCCGCCGAAGCCGACCGCCGAGAACCCGAGCACGCCGACCGTGCACAGCACCATCCCGGCGACCGCGAACCCGTCGCGCCGCGACCCCACGGTGGTGGCGCGCGGCCGGTCGGCGCCGCGGAACGCGGCCACCAGCGCGGCGGTCAGCAGCACCAGCACGCCCAGCCACACCGGGCGCAGCAGCCACCACCCCGCCGACCCGACCGCCGGGCCGGCGAACCCGAGCGCCATCGTCGCCGCGGTCGCGAGGAACATCGCGGTCAGGTGCCACAGGAACGCGGTCATCGCGAGGCCGTTCGCCGCGACGACGCCGCGCCACACGGCCGGCCGCGCCAGCCAGCGGGTCACCGGCCCGCGCAGCAGCATGGTCAGCCCGATCAGCGACACCGCGCACATCACCAGCGCGAACGTGGGCGGCGACATGTTCGACACCTTCTCCCCCGGCATGCCGACCATCGACGTCGGGTACGGACCGACCGTGGTGCACAGCACGGTTCCGACCAGGCCGGTCGCGAACAGCGCCGCCGGCACCCGCGGGCCCCGGAAATGGCCGTCGGCGTAGAGGAAGCCGACCTGGTGCACGCCCAGCCACACGAAGGCCAGGTTCAGGAAACCGATGTACGGGACCGCGTGAGCGAACCGCAGGACGTCGACCAGCCCGGCCGCCACGCCGAACGCCACCGGAACCGCCGGCGCCCACCGACCGCTCCACCGGTGCAGCCGCAGCATCGCCGGGGCCAGCGCCACGATGCCCAGGTACACGCCCACGAACCACAATGGCTGCGCCACCAGGCGGGTCGCCAGCTTGAGGATGCCGTGGTCGGCGCCGAGCAGTTCGACGCACAGCGCGAGCACCAGCCACACCCCCGCGAACACCGCGGTCGGGCGCAGCAGGCGACCGGCCCGCGACCGGGCGAAGTCGGCGTACCCGCCGCCGCGCCGCTCGATGGAGGCCCACGCGGTGGCGTGCGAGAAGCCGCCGACGAGGAAGAACACCGGCATCACCTGCAGCAGCCAGGTCAACGGCTGCAGCGCCGGCTCGATCGCCAGCAGGTTGGTGGTGCGCACCGACCCGTCGGCGCCGGTCACCACCACGGCCATCAGCCAGTGGCCGAGCACGACCACGCCGAGCGACAGCACCCGCAGGAGGTCGACATACCTGTCCCGGGTGACGGGCGTGACGGCGGCCAGGGCAGCGGCGTTCTTCATGCTGTACAGCCTCGCGGCAGGAGAGGCCGCGGGCACCGGCGTCGATGCTCAAGCCGTCTAGGTACCCGGGCTCAACCTCTCCCGGAGGTCGGCGACCTCGGCCTCGAGCTGCTCCTCCGGAACCGGCAGCGCGGCGGCGGCCGCGGCCGCCAGGGGGAACGGGCCGCCCGGGTTCGGGTCGTTGATGAACCGCGGGATCAGGTGCGTGTGCAGGTGCGGGACGGTGTTGCCGAGCGTCTCGTAGTTCAGCTTCAACGGCCCGTAGTGCGCGATCAGCGCCCGCGCGACCGTGAGCACCTCGGCACCGTAGCCCGCCGCCTCCTCGTCGGACAGCTCGGTGGGCTCGGTGACGTGCCGGTCGCCGCGCCAGATCACCAGCGTGTAGCCGCGTTGCACGCCGGCCCGCTGGAGGTAGGCGTCGGTGAACCGTCCACTGTGGATCCGGATGCCGTAGGCGTCGCGCTCGGGCCGCCCGGACAGGCACATCGGGCAGGCCTCGCCGCTGGTCAACGCGTCCCAGTTCGCCGGCCAGGACATCGTCACACGACCTTCGTGACGCCCTCGGCCGCGACCCGCGCGTCGAGGCCACCACGGTCGAGGTTGGCGCACAGCACCACGGTCGCGCCCTTCGACAGCGGGGTCAACAGCCATTTGACCGGATGCTCGTGCTCGTTCGCGTCGATGAGCAGCCGCTCGCCCGGGCGCAGGTCCCACTGCTCGGCGATGACGCCGGCGAGGCGTCCCCACGCACCGAAGCTGGTGCCGTCGGCGCTCGCCGCCTGGTCGGGACGCACCAGCCCGTACGCCGGCAGGTTTCCCGCGAAGTCGTCCATCGCGGTGACCAGGTCGCGGTAGCCGTCGGGCGCGTCGCCGTTCACGAGCAGCGCGAACCGGTGCCGGGCGTCGGGCACGGTGTCGAGCCAGTCGTCGACGCGGGCGTGCTCGACGAACAGCGCGTCGAGCGTCTCGCCGTCGGTGCTGTCGAGAGCGGCCAGGCCGGCGGTGGCCGACAGCCGGAACGACAGCGCCGCGCCGACCGACCAGGCGCCGAGCACGGCGGCGGCGGTCTGCCAGTGCGGCGGCGCCTGGATCGCCACCCGGTCGCCGGCCCGCAGCCCGCACCCCTCGCGCAGCAGCCGGGCCACCTTGCCGGCAAGTTCCGCCAGGGCGGAGGCGGTCAGTTCGCGCCGCTCGCCCGTGCGGTCGTCGTAGAAGGTGAGCACCGGCCGGTCGGCGACTTCGAGCTCAGGGGAGAAGATCGCGGGGACGCCCATGCCGACGCACCTTACTACCTTCCTGAGAGCCGACTGAGATCCGATAGTGGACGCTGCCGTCTACTAGGTGTCAAGCTGGGACCCCACCCCGTCCCCGAGGAGTTCCCGTGTCGGAAAGTGTTGCCGTACCCGCCAGGCGGTCGCTCCTGCGTCCCCTGATCTTCGGCCTCACGATCACCGCGATCCTGGCGCTTCTGTTCCTGGTGCCCTGGTACACGATCGTGCTCGGCGGCGCGCACTGGCCGACGCCGGTCGTCGCGCTGGGCAGCGTGGTGTTCCTCGGCGGGGCGGTCGCGTTCCCGGTCCTCATGATGGCCGGGCACGGCCGCAACCACCGCGACCGGGCCGCGCGCACGGCCGACACCATGCTCGGCGTGGTGTGGGTGCTGTTCGTGTGGTCGGTGCTCGGCAACGTGCTGCGGGCGGCGCTGGCCGCCGGCGGCGTCGCCGACCCCACCCGCGGCCGGGTCGTGGCGCTGTCGGCGCTCGCGGTGTCGGCGGTGCTGCTGGTCTGGGGCAACGTCGAGGCGATGCGGGTGCCGCGGGTGCGCCGCGTCGACGTGCCGATCGAGCGGCTCGGCGCCGGCCTCGACGGCCTCAAGGTGGTGCTGATCACCGACACCCACTACGGCCCGATCAACCGTGCGAAGTGGTCGAACGGCGTGATCGACAAGGTCAACGAGCTCGACGCCGACGTGCTCGCCCACACCGGCGACATCGCCGACGGCACCGTGTCGATGCGGCGCGAGCAGGCCGCCCCGCTCGGCCGGGCGAAGGCGAAGCTGGCGCGCACCTACGTCACCGGCAACCACGAGTACTTCGGCGAGGCGCAGGGCTGGCTCGACCACATGCGGGAGCTGGGCTGGACGCCGCTGCACAACCGTCACCTCGTGGTCGAACGCGGCGGTGACCGTCTCGTGGTGGCCGGCGTCGACGACCGCACGGCCGGCGGCTCGGGCCTCGGCGGACACCGCGCCGACCACGCCGCCGCGCTGGCCGGCGCCGACCCCGACCTGCCGGTGCTGCTGCTGGCCCACCAGCCCAAGCAGATCGACGACGCGGTGGCCCACGGCGTCGACCTGCAGATCAGCGGGCACACGCACGGCGGCCAAATGTGGCCGTTCAACTTCCTCGTGCGGCTCGACCAGCCGACCGTGGCGGGGCTGAGCCGGCACGGCGCGCGCACGCAGCTCTACACCAGCCGCGGCACCGGCTTCTGGGGTCCGCCGTTCCGCATCTTCGCGCCGAGCGAGATAACCGTTTTGACGCTCCGCAAGAATTGATCCGTGCATGTAGCGATCGTCACCGGGTCCAACCACGGCATCGGCGCGGCCGTCGCGCGGGCACTCGCCGCCGACGGCGTCGCCGTCGTGTGCGCCTACTGGGTCATCCACGACGAGGTCGACCCCGGGATCCCCGACGCGTACCGGGTCAACCGGGCCCTCGACGGCGACCCGGTCGTGAGCGCGATCCGGGACGCCGGCGGCCGCGCGGTCGCCGTCTCCGCCGACCTGCGTGACCCCGCCACCCCCGCCGCCCTGTTCGACGCGGCCGAGCGGGAGTTCGGGCCGGTCGACATCCTCGTCAACAACGCCACCGGCTGGGTCGCCGACACGTTCAAGCCGGCCGACACCGACCGGCTCGGCCGCGGGCTGCGGCAGGTGAGCCACGAGACGTTCGGCCAGCAGTTCGGCGTCGACGCGATGGCGCCGGCCCTGCTCATCGCCGAGTTCGCCCGCCGCCACGCCGCACGCGGCGGCACGTGGGGACGCATCGTCGGCCTGCACTCCGGCGGCGAGCTCGGCTTCCCCGAGGAGGTGTCGTACGGGGCGGCCAAGGCGGCCCAGCAGAACTACACGATGTCGGCCGCCGTCGAGCTGGCGCCGTACGGGGTCACGGCGAACATGCTGCACCCGCCGGTCACCGACACGGGCTGGGTCACCGACCCGGTGCGCGCGTTCGTCGCGGAGTCGACGGGCCTGGTGCACGTCGCCACCCCCGACGAGGTGGCCGAGGTCGTCGCGTTCCTCTGCTCCGACCGGGGCCGCCTCGTCACGGGCAACACGATCACCTTGCGGTGACGCGGTAGCGCAGGTGCGTGACGGCCTTACCGGCACCGATGCTCAGCGGCCCCTCCAGCACCACGGGCCGGTTGGCCAGGTTGCCGAAGAACGGGGTGCCGGCGCCGAGGATCACCGGCACCAGGTCGACCCAGACCTCGTCGACCAGCCCGGCGTCGAGGGCCTGGCTGGCGATCTCGCCACCGTTGAGCGCGACGCCCTTGTCGCCCGCGAGCTCCTTCGCCTTCGCGACGGCCGCCCCGATGCCGCCCTCGGTGACGAACGTGAACCACTCGCCCTCGCGCTCCCACCCGTCGGGGACGCTGTGGGTGAGCACCACCACCGGCACTCCCATCGGGTGCGTCCCGCCCCACGCCTTGGTGAGGTCCCAGAGCGTGCGGCCGCACACGATCGCGCCGCTCATCCCGAGAATGGTGCGCAGGTGCTCGGCGCTCACGTCCGTGACGCGCTGCGACAGCTCGGGGTGGATCTCGTTGGGGATCTCGACGTCGCCGTTGGTGTACCAGGCGAACAGGTGCTCGAAGCCACTGAACTCCGGGCCGGAGATGTAGCCGTCGATCGACATGCTGGCGCCGGTGTAGACCTTGCTCATGACTGCCGTCCTCTCTCGGTGTGTGCCTTCACCGAGGCGTCGAACGAGAGGGGTCGCGCGTCGACAGTCTCCGGGAAACTATTTCCGGGACGCCTTCTCCGCGGCCCGCTTACGCCGCTTGCCCTCGTGCATCGCGGCGACCCGGGCGACCGGGATCGTGTGCCCCAGCTCGATGAGGCCCGGGTCGATGCGCTGCGGACCGGGTAGCAGGTCGGCCCAGTCCGGCCTGCCGTCGGCGAGCAGGGCCGCGGCCGTGCGCACGGTGAAGTCGCGCGGCGAGACGTCGTCGAGCTCGTCCCACGGCACCGGGAACGACACCGGTGTGTCCGGCCGCACCCGGGGGCTGTACGCGGCGACCACCGTGGCACCGCCCGCCCGGGTCGAGTCGAGGAACACCTTCCCGTCGCGGTCCTCCTTGATGTAGGCCGTGGTGGCGAGCGCCGGGTCGAGCTCCTCCGCTCTGCGCGCGACCGCGCGCGTGGCGGCCGCGATGTCCTCCGGTGTGGCCGCGTCGGTGGGGTCGAGCGGCACGAACACGTGCACGCCCTTCGACCCGCTGGTCTTCACCGCCCCGGCCATCCCCGCGTCGGCGAGCGCCCGGCGCACCAGGTGCGCCGCCTTCACCGCCAGGTCGAAGGCCTCGGTGCCGTCCGGCGGGTCGAGGTCGAGGATCAGATGGGACGGGTGCTGCCAGTTGCCGTCGGTGAACAGCGTCGGGTGGTACTCGACCGCCCGCTGGTTGCCGAACCAGATCAGGGTGCGCAGGTCGTTGCACAACGCGTAGTTGATCTCCCGGTGGGAGGCCTCGGCCCAGACCGTGGTGCTCCTCACCCAGTCGGGCGTGTACTTCGGCAGGTTCTTCTGCATGAACGGCGGCTGCCCTGGCCGCACCCGGACCACCGACAGCGGCCGGTCGCGCAGCCCCGGCAGCATCTTCGCGTGCACGGCGTCGAGGTACTCGACGAGGTCGCGCTTGGTCGCCCCGGCGCCGTCGAACAGGGGCTGGTCGAGGTTGCTGAGCTCGACCCCGTGCAGTGTCTCCCTGGGTGCCTTCCCTGCCACGGGACCACCCTCCCACCCCCGCGCCGATCTTGCAGTTGTGGCCCCCGATAAGTCCGGCATAACGCGAAATAGGGGCGGCCACAGCTGCAAGATCGGCGGGGTTAGGCGGCCGCGAGGGGTGGGCGGGTCGCGAGGTAGTGGCGGAGGTGGTGGGCGGTCAGCGTGTCCGAGGTCGTCACGAGGTCGTGCGGGGTGCCCTCGAAGACGATCCGACCGCCGTCATGGCCGGCGCCGGGACCCAGGTCGACCAGCCAGTCGGCGTGGGCCATCACGGCCTGGTGGTGCTCGATCACGATCACCGTGTTGCCGGTGTCGACCAGGCGGTCGAGCAGGGCCAGCAGCTGGTCGACGTCGGCCAGGTGCAGACCGGTGGTCGGCTCGTCGAGAACGTAGGTGCACGCCTTCTCGGCCATGTGGATGGCGAGCTTCAGCCGCTGCCGCTCGCCGCCCGACAACGTGGTCAGCGGCTGCCCGAGTCCGAGGTAGCCCAGCCCGACGTCGGAGAGGCGGTCGAGGATCTGCCGCGCCTGGCCCTTCGTGAAGAACTCCCGCGCCTCGGTGACCGGCATCGCCAGCACCTGGCTGATGTCCTTGCCGTTGAGCGTGTGCTTGAGCACCTCGGGCGTGAACCGCTTGCCGTCGCACTGCTCGCACACGGTCGCCACCCCGGCCATCATCGCGAGGTCGGTGTAGACGAGGCCGATGCCCTTGCAGTTCTGGCAGGCGCCCTCGGAGTTCGCGCTGAAGAGCGCGGCCTTCACGCCGTTCGCCTTCGCGAACGCCGTGCGGATGGGGTCGAGGAGACCGCTGTAGGTCGCCGGGTTCGAGCGGCGGGACCCGCGGATCGCCGACTGGTCGACGACGATCACGTCCTTCCGCCCGCCGAGGGACCCGTGGATCAGCGAGCTCTTCCCGGAGCCGGCCACCCCGGTCACCACGGTGAGCACCCCCACCGGGAGGTCGACGTCGACGTCGCGCAGGTTGTGCCGCGTCGCCCCGCGGATCTCCAGGTACCCCGACGGCTTGCGGACATCGGCACGCAGGCCGGCCCGGTGGTCGAGGTGCTCGCCGGTGAGCGTCCCCGACCTCCGCAGCCCCGCGACGTCACCGCTGAAGCACAGCCGGCCCCCGGCGGACCCGGCGCCCGGCCCCAGATCGACGACATGGTCGGCGATCTCGATGGTCTCCGGCTTGTGCTCGACGACGAGCACCGTGTTCCCCTTGTCGCGCAAGCGGAGGAGGAGGTTGTTCATGCGCTGGATGTCGTGCGGGTGCAGCCCGACCGTCGGCTCGTCGAAGACGTAGGTGACGTCGGTGAGGCTGGAACCCAGGTGCCGCACCATCTTCACGCGCTGCGCCTCGCCACCGCTCAGCGTGCCCGACTCGCGGTCGAGGCTGAGGTAGCCCAGCCCGATCTCGACGAGCGAGTCGAGCAGGTCGCGCAGGTTCGCCATCAGCGGCCCGACCGAGGGGTCGTCGACCGTGTGCAGGAACTGCGCCAGGTCGCTGATCTGCATGCTCGCGCAGTCCGCGATGTTCCTGCCCTTGATGCGTGACGACAACGCCGCCTGGTTCAGACGCGCGCCCTCACACGACGGACACCGCCGGAACGTGACCGCACGCTCCACGAAGGACCGGATGTGCGCCTGCGCGGACTCCTTGTCCTTGCTGAGGAAGATGCGCTGGACCTTCACCACGAGCCCCTCGTACGTGGTGTTCATGCCCATCATCTTGAGCTTCTCGGCGGGCCGGTACATGAGGTCGTGCCACTGCTGGTCGGTGTAGTCGCGCAGTTTCACGTCGGGGTCCACGTAGCCCGACTCGGCCAGCCCGCGCCAGTACCAGGTGCCGACCTGGAAGTTGGGAACCGTGATGGCGCCCTCGTTCAGGGACAGGTCGCGATCGACCAGTTCGGATTCGTCGATGGTGTTGACGCGGCCGAGCCCTTCGCACTCCGGGCACATCCCGTCGGGCAGGTTGAAGCTGAAGAAGCCGGAGTGGCCGACGTGCGGCTGGCCGAGGCGGCTGAACACGATGCGCAGCATGGTGAACGCGTCGGTGGCGGTGCCGACGGTCGAGCGGGCGTTGGCGCCCATCCGCTCCTGGTCGACGACGATCGCGGCGCTGAGGTTGTGCAACGCGTCGACGTCGGGACGCGGGATGTTCGGCATGAACGACTGCAGGAACGCGGTGTAGGTCTCGTTGATGAGGCGCTGCGACTCGGCGGCGATCGTGCCGAACACGAGAGAGGACTTGCCCGACCCCGAGACACCGGTGAAGACGGTGAGCCGCCGCTTGGGAAGGTCGAGGGAGATGTCGGCAAGGTTGTTCTCCCGCGCGCCGCGGACCTGGATCACGTCATGGCTGTCAGCGATGTTCGTTTCCACTCTTGAAGTCTTTCATTGAAGTCCTCGTGGAGACCGCTGGCGCTTTGGGCGCGATGGTTCATGGTGGAAAGTCTCAACCGGCGCGTAAGGTCGATCACGTGCCCCGGCCCCGCGCGACAGACGTGCCCCGGCTGCGCGCGATCGACGTGGCCCGCGGCGCGGGCGTCTCCGTGCAGCAGGTGCGCAACTACGAGGCGGCCGGCGTGCTGCCGCCGCTCGGCCGCACCGCGTCCGGATACCGGATCTTCACGCCGCACCACGCGGCGGCGGTGAGGCTGGTGCGCCTGCTGGCCGACGGGCACGGATGGGAACGCGCCCGCACCGTGATGCGGGCCGTGCACGCCGGCGACGTCGCCACCGCGCTCGCCGTGCTCGACCGCAGCCACGCCGAACTCGACCGCGAACGCTCCGAGATCGCGGACGTACTCAGCGCGTTCGCGACGCTGGCGACCCCGCCGATGCCCGCGCTGCCGCCCGGTGCGCCGGCCCGCTCGGGGGTCCGGATCGGAGCGGTCGCCGACGCGGTAGGGGTGCGCACCTCGGCTTTACGGGTCTGGGAGGGGCACGGGCTGCTGCGCCCGTCGCGCGAGAGGGTCACCGGGTACCGCGTCTACGACGACGCCGAGGTGCGCCGCGCACGGGTGGTTGCCCTGCTCAGGAGGGGTAACTACCCGATCGCCATCGTGCGCGCCGTCATCGACGAGCTGCGGTCGACGGGCAGCCCGGAACGGGTCCGAACGGAGCTCGCGCGGCGCGAACAGGACCTGCACCGGCGCAGCCTGCTGCGCCTGCGGGCGTCGGCAGCGCTGTACGAGTACCTGTCTCGGGTAGAGTAGGGAGATCACGAGTCCTGCCCGCGAGATCGACACCGCCGGCCATGAGGGCTCCACTGCAACGTTCGGAGACCCGATTACCACGTCGTTCGCCGCCCTCGGTGTGCCGCAGGCGCTCGTCGCCGCACTCGCCACCCAGGGCGTCACCAGCCCGTTCCCCATTCAAACGGCCACGCTGCCTGACGCGTTGGCCGGCCGCGACGTGCTGGGTCGCGGCCGCACCGGATCCGGTAAGACCTACGCGTTCGTCGTGCCGCTCCTGGCCCGGCTCGCTGCCAGCGGCACCCGCCGCCGGCCCGGGCGCCCGCGCGCGCTCATCCTGGCACCCACGCGGGAGCTCGCCACCCAGATCGAGGCGTCGCTCGCGCCGCTCGCCGAGGCCCTGTCGATGCGGGTGCTCACCGTGTTCGGCGGCGTCGGCGCGCGTCCCCAGATCAACGCGCTGTCGCGCGGGGTCGACGTGCTCGTGGCCTGCCCCGGCCGGCTCGACGACCACGTGCGGTCGGGCCACGCCAGCCTCGACTCCGTCGAGGTCACGGTGCTCGACGAGGCCGACCACATGGCCGACCTCGGCTTCCTGCCCGTGGTGCGCAAGCTCCTCGACCAGACCCCTGAAGACGGCCAGCGCCTGCTCTTCTCGGCCACCCTCGACGCGGCCGTCGACGTGCTGGTGCGCCGTTACCTGTACAAGCCGGTCACGCACAGTGTCGACCCACCCCAGTCCCCCGTGTCGACGATGTCGCACCACATGCTGCACGTGCGCGCCGACGACCGCTTCCCGGTGCTGGTCGACCTCACTGCCGCGCCGGGCCGCTCGCTGGTGTTCACGCGCACCAAGCGCGGCGCCAAGGTGCTCGCCAAGAAGCTGGTCGCGGCCGGTGTCCCGGCCGTGGAGCTGCACGGCAACCTGGCGCAGAACGCCCGCACCCGCAACATGTCCGACTTCGCCGAGGGCCGGGTGCGCACCCTGGTCGCGACCGACATCGCCGCGCGCGGCATCCACGTCGACGACGTGACCCTGGTCATCCACGCCGATCCGCCGGCCGAGCACAAGGCCTACCTGCACCGGTCCGGCCGCACGGCCCGGGCCGGCGCGAGCGGCACCGTGGTGACGCTGATGACCGACGCCCAGCTCGCCGACGTCGCCGACCTCGCGCGGCGCGCCGGCATCCGGCCGACGACCACGCGCCTGCGGGTCGGGGATCCGCTGCTCGCGCAGCTCGCCCCGGGGCAGCGTTCGTTCGTCCAGCCCGAGGCCGCTCCCGCCGATCGCGCCGTGTCGGGTACGGGCCGGGGCACCGGTCGGGGCCGCGGGGCCGCGCCGGCAAGGGCGAATGGTGGACGCGCGTCAGCGGCCGACCGCTCGCCAGACGCGGGCCGCTCGGCCGACACCCGACGCGGCACCCCGGCCGGGCGCGGCGGATCCACCGGTCGCAGCGTCGACGGCCGGGCCGGCTCAGAGGCCCACGCCCCGCGCGCGTCGAGGTCCCGGCGCGGCGGCCGGGGCAGGAGCGGCACGTCGACCCCGGCGGCGGCACCGGCCCAACGCTCGGGCGGCGACCGCGCGAGCGCCAGCAGCGGCGGGGCAGCCGCATTCTCGTCCCGCAGCCGCGCCGGCCGCCGCTCCCGCTGAGGCGTCCAACCGCCGCGATCCTGGACTGTCTTCGTACCCCTGGCTACGAAGATCGTCCAGGATCGCGCGGTCAGAGCCTGTTCGGGAGCTGGACGATCACCGGAACCGGGCCGCGAAGGGTCACTCACGGCGGCATCGTCCGGGCGACCCGGCATCGGTGATCAACTTCTCTGGAACGAACGTCAAGTCACGCCGCACTCTGTCTTCCAGAGAAGTTGATCGTCCCGGAACCCGCCGCCGCCCAGAATCTCAGCGGCCCGGGTCGACGTGCACCTTCGGAGCGGGCCCCGAGCTCAGGCCGGCCAGCACGTCGGCCACCTCTTCCAGGCCGACGGTCGCCGCCACCAGCGGACGCGGGTCCACAGCGCCGCTGGCGTACAGGTCGACCATGCCGGCCAGGCCGCCGGAGGCGGACAGGATCCCGGTCACGGTCAGGTCCTTGAAGACCAGCTCGCGCGAGTCGATCATGCTGGGCTCGCCGGACAGTCCGATGTAGACCACCCGCCGCCCCGGCTCGACCACCGACAGTGCCAGCGCCGGCACGCCGGCGCCGGTCGAGGCGTCGACCACCCCGTCGTAGCTGCCCGATGGAGTGTCGCTCGCGTGGAAGCCCAACGACCGCGCGAACTCCAGCGACGGCCGGGTCACCCCGAGCAGGTGGACGTCGACGCCGAACGACCGGGCGACCAACGCCACCAGCAGACCGATCGCGCCCGGCCCGACCACGAGCAGCCGCTCACCCGACGACACCCCGGCCGCCCGGAACGCCCGTAGCGCGTTGCCACCGGGCTCCACCAGCGCACCCACCGTGGCATCCACAGTGGACGGTAGCGGCACGAGCGCCCGCGCGGGAACCAGCAGCGACGACGCGAGCGCACCCGGCCAGCCGCCCCGGATGCCGATCTCGTAGCGCGTGGCGCACAGGTGCTGCCGCCCACTCAGACAGCGCGCGCAACTCGAACAGCCGAGCATCGTGTCGCCCGTGACCCGCCGGCCCACCCACGACGGGTCCACCGACGGACCCACCGACGCGACCACGCCGCACCACTCGTGCCCGATCCGCATGGGGTACGCGGCGTCGCCCGAGTGCAGGTAGGCCATCTCGCCGGTGAAGAACTCGACGTCGGTGCCGCACACGCCGGCGCGCTCGACGTCGACCACGACCTCGCCCGGCCCGGCCACGGGCTCCGGCACGTCGACCACGGCCGATGAACGTGGACCGGTGATTACGAAGGCGCGCACGGGTAGGGTCCCTTTCTAAAGGGAGAACATACATGTCCGAGCTCCGCAGCGCGCAGTGGTACGGCGGCAACGGCCGCAACGCCTACATCCATCGGGCCTGGATGCGGCGGGGTGCCCCGCCCGACGCGTTCACCGGCCGCCCGCAGATCGCGATCGCGAACAGCGCCTCCGACCTGACCCCGTGCAACAGCCACCTCAACGAGGTCGCCGAGAGCGTGAAGCAGGGCATCTGGGCGGCCGGCGGGGTCCCGCTGAACCTGCCCGTGGTGTCGCTCGGCGAGACGCTCGTGCGTCCCACCGCGATGCTCTGGCGCAACATGGCCGCGATGGCCGCCGAGGAGATGCTGCGCGCCAACCCGGTCGACGGTGTCGTGCTCCTGGGCGGATGCGACAAGACGATCCCGGCGTTGCTGATGGCCGCCGCGAGCGTGAACCTGCCGGCGATCGTGGTGCCGGGCGGCCCGATGCTCACCGGCACGTTCCGCGGGGTGCCGCTCGGCTGCGGCACCGACGTGTGGCGGTTGAGCGAGGAGGTGCGCGCGGGAACACTGTCCGAAAAGGACTTCATCGACTCGGAGTCGTCGATGATCCGCAGTCGCGGGCACTGCAACACGATGGGCACCGCGTCGACGATGGGGCTGCTCGCCGAGTCGCTCGGCATGGTGCTGCCCGGCACCGCGGGCATTCCGGCGCCCGACAGCCGGCTCCTCGCCCGCGCGCACGAGTCGGGACGGCTCGCCGTCGAGCTGGTCGAGAAGCAGCGCCGCCCCAGCGACGTGCTCACCCGGGCGGCGTTCCGCAATGCCATCGTCGCGCTCGCCGCGCTCGGCGGTTCCACCAACGCCGTGGTCCATCTTCTGGCGATCGCGGGACGCGTCGGAGCGCCGCTCTCGCTCGACGACTTCGACGGCATCGGTGCCGACGTGCCGCTGCTCGTCGACCTGCAGCCGGCCGGGCGGCACCTCATGGAGGACCTGCACCGCGCGGGCGGCCTGCACGCCGTGCTCCAGGAGGTGCGCGACCTCCTGGACCCGGAGGCGGTCACCGTGTCGGGCCGGCCGCTCGTCGACGAGATCGGTACGGGTCAGATCTTCGACCACGAGGTGATCCGCTCACGCGGGTCCCCTCTGAAGCCGCACGCGGGCATTGCCGTTCTCCGCGGCAACCTCGCGCCCGACGGCGCCATCATCAAGCCGGCGGCCGCGACGCCCGAACTGCTCGCCCACCGCGGACGCGCGGTGGTCTTCGACTCCGTCGAGGACATGCACGCGCGCATCGACGACCCGGCACTCGACGTCGACGCCGACTCCGTGCTCGTGCTGCGCGGCTGCGGGCCGAAGGGGTATCCGGGGATGCCGGAGGTGGCGAACCTTCCGCTGCCGCAGAAGGTGCTGCGGCAGGGCGTGCGCGACATGGTGCGCGTGTGCGACGGCCGGATGAGCGGCACCGCCTACGGAACCGTGGTGCTGCACGTGGCTCCCGAGGCGGCGACGGGCGGCCCCCTGGCCCGGGTGCGCACCGGCGACCTGGTGACGCTCGACGTGGCCGCCCGCCGCATCGACGTCGACGCCGACCTCGACGCCCGCGAACCCGCCCCGGCGGTGCTGGCCGCGCTGGCACAGCCGCGCCGCGGCTGGGAGAAGCTGTACGTCGACACCGTGCTCGGCGCCGACACCGGTGCCGACCTGGGATTCCTGGTCGGCGCCAGCGGGGATCAGGTGGCCCGGGAGTCGCATTGAGCGGCGGTAGAATCGGCGCATGACCCGCCTGACGATCGTGGTTCCCGACGATCTGGCCGAGCGCATCCGCGCCGCGGCCGGCGGCAACGTGTCGGCCTGGCTCGTCGAGGTCGCGCGCGATGCGCTGCTACGCCGCGAAGCAGCGGCGATCGCGGCTTTCGAGGCCCAGGAGGCCGTGCGGTCGAACGACGGGTGGGACGAGGAGCGGTTCGCAGCGTGAATGCCGGAGCGAAGCGCAGGCGTTCACGCTGCGGCCCCTGTGCGGGATTGAAGCGGCACAGCGTGAATGCCGGAGCGAAGCGCAGGCGTTCACGCTGCGGCCCCTGTGCGGGATTGAAGCGTTCACGCTGCGGCCCAACGGCCGCCCGGACGGGTCTTGGTGGCCCGGCATGAGGCGCGGCGACGTCTATGCGCATCCGAAGATCGACCGGCGGTTCGTGGTCGTCTCCACCGACCGGCTCACCGAGACCGGCACGGTGATCATCGCCGAGATCAAAGGTGAGATTCCCGCGGAGCTGCGGGGGATGCTCGCCGTGGGGCTGCGGCCCGACGATCCGGTGGCGGGCGCGGTGCTCGGCTGGCGGGTCAACTACGTGGCCGCGCACCGGTTGGGCGAGCACCTCGGCCGGCTGAGCGACGAGACCATGGAGGTCGTCGCGATGGCGCTCCGCACCGCCATGGACCTCTGAGGCGCCTCCCGCCGGTCAGCGTTCGGCACTGCGGCGGATCACCAGCTCCGGCGCGAACACCCGGTGCAGGTCCGACTCCTTCTCCTCCACCATCACGAGCAGCAGGTCGACCGCCGCGATCCCGAACTCCTGGTGCGGCGGGCGGATCGAGGCCAGCGGCACCAACGAGTTCTCGGCGTACTCGATGTCGTCGTAACCGATCACGGCGATCTCGTCGGGCACGCGCACCCCGCTGGTCACGAGCGTCTGCACCAGGCCGATGCCGAGCATGTCGTTGACCGTGAACACACCGTCGGGGCGGTTCGCCTCCGGGCGGCCGGCGATCTCGGCGCCGACCTTGTGGCCCACGGAGATCACGCGCGGCTCGACGTCGATGATCTCCAGTGTGGCCGAGCCGGTCTCGCGCACGGCGCGGCTCGCGCCCTGCAACCGGTCGGCGACCTGACGGACGCTCAGCGGACCGCCGACGAACGCCAGCCTCCGGCACCCGATGTCGATGAGGTGCCGCGCGGCGAGGTAGCCGCCGGACACGTCGTCGATCGACACCGACGGCTGCCCCGGCGACGCGGCGAGCTGCCCGACGAGCACCGACGGCGTGCCCTTCTTCTGGATGGCGGCCAGCCGGTCCTCGATCGGCTCGGGCGACGCGACGAGGATGCCGAGCACGCCGTGCTCCTGGAACAGCTCCAGGTACGAGTCCTCCCGCGCCCGCCTGCCGCCGGAGTTGGCCAGGAACACCGACAGCCCGGCCTCGGACGCGCGCTGCTCCACGCCCTCGGCGATCGTCGCGAAGAACGGGTTGCTGACGTCGGGGACGATGTAGGCCATCGTGGTGCTGCGGCCCAGCCGCAGCTGCCGGCCGGCATTGTTCCGCACGAATCCGAGCTTGTCGATGGCGGCCTGGATGCGGACGGCCTTCTCGGCCGATACGCGTGACGGGTGGTTCAGGTAGTGCGAAACCGTGCCCATCGAGACGCCCGCCAGTGCGGCCACCTCCCGGATCCCTATCCGCGCCACGTCGCCTCCCTCGGCGACAGATCCACTGTTGCCGTCAGCTCCACCCGATACCCGTGTGACGTCACACCGTACTCGGCGACGTGACCGTTCGCGCCATCAGCACGCTTCCCGCTCCGGCCGGTCGTAGGCGTCGAGGGCGCGCACCTTGGCCGCCGAGGCCGACGCCTCGTCGAAGCGGTGCCCGAGCCACTCGCGGACCAGGCGCCGCGCCAGTTCCAGCCCGACGACCCGCTGACCCATCGTGAGCACCTGCGCGTTGTTGCTCAGCACCGCCCGCTCGACCGAGTACGAGTCGTGGGCGGTGACCGCCCGGATGCCACGCACCTTGTTGGCGGCGATCGCCACCCCGAGCCCGGTGCCGCACACCAGCAGGGCCCGGTCGGCGTGCCCGTCGGCCACCAGCTGCGCCGCGCTGACGGCCACGTGCGGGTAGGCGGTGTGGTCGTCGGCTCCCACCCCGACGTCCACGACGCTGGCCACGAGGCCGCTGTTCTCGAGGTCCTTCCGCAGGACCTCCTGTACTCGAAGCCCGCGTCGTCGGACCCGACGACGATGCGCCAGCCGGTCATCGCGCTCCTCCGTCAATGCGTGCTTGAAACGTGTCAAAGCTAGCGCACATCCGCCTCTACCGGAATCCTTTCGTTTCCCCTACCGGCTCTGCCATGCTCGGGCGATGCGCACGATGCTTGCCGATCCCTCCACGCTTGAAACGTTATTCACCGGGACGGCGTGGGGCGAAGGACCCGTGTGGCTGCCGCGCGAGGAGCGGGTGCGGTGGAGCGACATCCCCAACGACCGCATCCTCGAGTACGACGCCGGCTCCGGAGAGGTCGGCGTGTACCGGACCGGGGTCGAGTTCACCAACGGACGCACGCTCGACCACTCCGGTGCGGTGCTGCAGTGCTCGCACGGCCGGCGCGCGATCGAGCGCGACACCGGCGGCGAACCGTCCATTGTGGTCGACCGGTTCGAGGGGCACCGGCTGAACTCGCCCAACGACGTCGTGGTGGCGCACGACGGGGCGATCTGGTTCACCGACCCGCCGTACGGCATCCACCCCTCCGGCGCGCAGGGCCACCCGGGCGAGGAGGAGTACGGCGGCTGCTACGTGTTCCGGTACGACGAGCGCACCGCTCGGCTCGACCCGGTCGTCACCGACATGTGGCACCCCAACGGGTTGGCGTTCTCGCCCGACGGGAGCGTCCTCTACGTGTCCGACACCTCGGCGCTGTGGCACGCCGACGGGCACCACCACATCCGCGCGTACGACGTCGTCGACGGCACCTGCCGCAACGGCCGCGTGTTCGCGGTGATCGAGCCCGGAGTGCCCGACGGTTTCCGGGTCGACGCCGAAGGGCGCGTGTGGACGTCGAGCGGCGAGGGCGTTCAGGTGTACTCGGCGGAATGCGCGAAGCTTTCCGTGATAGAGCTCCCGGAGGTCGCGTCCAATCTCTGTTTCGGCGGCCGCGACCGGCGCGACCTCTACGTCACCGGCAGGACCAGCCTGTTCCGCGTGCGCCTCAACTAGCGGGGTTCAGCGGCGGCGGGATCTCGGCGCCGCACTCCTCCAGGCGTTCGGTGACCACCTTGATGGCGTTGAGCGCCTTGGGGAAGCCGCTGTACTGCACGACGTGGATGACCGTCTCGAGGATCTCGGTCGGGGTGAGGCCGGCGTTCAGCGCGCCCCGCGTGTGGCCGCGCAGTTGCGGTTCGAGGCCGCCGAGCGCCACCAGCACGCCGATCGTGATCATCTCGCGCTGGGCGAGCGTGAGCCCCGGTCGCGAGTAGACGTCGCCGAAGTTGAACTCGACGCCGTAGCGGGCGAGGTCCTGCGCGAGACCCTTCTGCCCGGCGATGAGGTTGTCGGCCGTGCCCGGTCCGTACAGCTCCTCGAAGCGCCGGCGGCCCCGGTCGAGGCGGTCGTCGTCCACTGTGGTCTCTCCTCGCATCAGATGGAGTGGCCGCCGTCGAGCGGCAGGATGACGCCGGTGATGTTCACCGCGGCGGGACCGGCGAGGAACGCGATCGTCTGCGCCAGATGCCCGGGCTCGCCGAGCAGCCGGGTGGGGATCTGGTCCAGCAGCGCCTCCCGGCGCTCCGGGGTGTCGCGGTCGCGGCCCGGTGTCGCCTGCGCGCCCGGCGCGATGCAGTTGACGGTGACGCCCCGCTCGGCCACCTCGATGGCCAGCGCCTTGGTGAGCCCGACGACGCCGGCCTTGGCGGCGGCGTACGCGGTGGCGCCGCGCACCAGGCGGCCGCCGCCGATCGCGGCGACCGACGCGATGTTGATGATGCGCCCGTGGCGCTGCTCCAGCATCGACGGCAGCACGGCGCGCGTGACGTTGAAGACGGTCGTGAGGTTGCGGTCGACCTGAGTGGTCCACGTGTCGTATGTCATCTCGTGGAACCAGCTGACCGCCCCGCCGCCCGCGCCGTTGACGAGAATGTCGACGCCGCCCCACTTCTCGACCACGCGGCCCACCGACCGCTGGACGGCGTCGAAGTCGGTGAGGTCGACCGCCTCGCCGAGCCCCGGCGTCACCGCGGCGAGGGCGTCGGCGTTGAGGTCGAGCCCGGCAACGGCCGCACCCTCGGCCTGGAGCTGTGCCACGATGACCCTGCCGAGGGCGCCCGCGGCGCCCGTGACGACGGCCCGCCGGCCGGCAAGTGTTCTCATTCGGCGCATTGTCGCACCGTCTTTTGAAACGTGTCAAACATTGGTACGCGGCTGTCGCGGCAACCATCTCGCAGGGAACAGCGGTCATCGATGCCGCGCCAACGGGAGCGCGATTCCCCGGTGACACAGCGGTTCTTGACTATGTCGACCCTCACAGTTAGCCTCCGATTTGAAACGCTTCAAAACCACTCCTCATGCCGCCGCGCTTCACCGGGAGGAAACCGTGCCACCAGCCTTACCGAGCCGCCGGCTCCGCTCCGTCACCGCCGCGCTCGGCGCGCTCGCCGTGGCCGTCGCGGTCACCGGGTGCGCGTCCGACGACGGGGGTTCCAGTGGAGACAACCCCTCGAACTTCAGCCTGCTGACCCCCGCCGAGAACGCCATCGTGCGCAACGAGTTCGCCGCGCTGGCCAAGGGCGAGTGCGCCACCGCAGAGAAGGCCATGCCGCTCAAGGCGGAGACCGTGGCACAGGCGGAGGCCGTCCAGAAGATCACGCTGCTGGCCGGGCAGAACGCCCTGCCGGTCATGTTCGTCGCCGGCACCGCGCAGGTGAAGCCCGACGGCGACCTCGGCAAGAACAACCTCATCGTCGACTACGAGAAGACGCTGAAGGACCTCGGCGTCTGGGACAACGTCCTGCCGGCCGCCGCGTCGACGGTGAAGTCGGTCTACGGCCAGATGACGTCGCTTCCCTTCCAGTACAACATCGAGGGCATCTTCTACAACAAGAAGCTGTTCGCCGACCAGGGCCTGCAGGCTCCGAAGACCTGGGGCGAACTGGTGAGCGCCGCGCAGAAGTTCAAGGGTGCGGGCGTCACGCCCATCACCGAGGCCGGCAACCAGGGATGGCCCATCACGCGGCTCATCGGCATGCACATCTTCCGCAACCTCGGGCCCGACGCGATGAAGGCGGTCAAGGACGGTCAGGCGAAGCTGACCGACCCGGTGTACGTCGCCGCCGCGCAGGCGATCGCCGACCTCGGCAAGCAGGGGCTGTTCGGCGAGGGCATCACCTCGCGCGACACCGACACGGCCAACACCCAGTTCCTCACCGGCAAGGCCGCGATGATGTACAACGGGTCGTGGTTCCTCGCGAACCTCAACGACCCGAAGCAGAACCAGATCGGCGTGGAGAACGTGGGCTTCATTCCGTTCCCGACCGTCGACGGCGGTAAGGGCAACGCCGGGCAGTGGCCGGCCAACGCCGGCGCGCCGACGGCGATGTCGCAGAAGGCCTACAGCGCGAAGGCCGGTGACTGGCTGAAGTGCCTCGCCGAGAACTACGGCAGCAGCGTCATGCAGAACCAGGGCGTCATCTCCGGCTTCAAGCTGAACAAGGAGGTGTCCAACGTCCCGCCGCTCACGAAGGAGCTGCAGGACGTGGTCGCGAAGGCCACCGAGACCGTGCTGTGGTTCGAGGCCCTCTGGGACGCGAAGACCACCAAGGACGCGCAGACCAACGTCGCGCTTCTGGTGAGCGGTCAGATGTCACCGCAGCAGTACATGTCCGCGCTCCAGGCGGACCTGGACCAGGCCCGTTGACGGGTGCTTCCGACAAGTGACGGCGTGGCGGGCCGGTCGGTCCGCCACGCGTCGTCCCGACACACGGGAGGAGGTACGGCGTGAACCGTGCCCTCGGTGACAAGCGGGCGGTGCTGCTCCTGCTCGGGCCGGCCCTCCTCGTCTACACCGCCATCAAGCTCGGGCCGGTGCTGTGGTCGCTCGGCCTGACGTTCTTCACCGGGAACCCGCTCTCCGGCTACGAGTACATCGGCTTCGACAACTTCGCGACGTTCGTCGACGACCCGCAGTCGCGGCAGGCGATGTGGTTCACCGTCAGGTACGCGGTGGTGCTCACCATCGGCCAGCTGCTGCTCGGCTACGGCCTGGCCCTGCTGTACGTGTTCGTCCTCCGGCGCGGGTCCACGTTCGTCCGCACGATCGTCTTCTTCCCGGCCGTGCTGCCGACGGTCGCCGTCGGCCTGCTGTTCAAGAGCTTCTTCGCGGTCGGTGACAACCAGGGGCCGGTGAACGCGAGCCTCGAGGCGCTCGGGCTGTCCGGTGTGGACTGGTTCGCCACCGGCAACGGCACGTTCGTCGTCGCCATCCTCATGGAGCTGTGGCGGTCGATGGGCTTCTTCGCGGTGCTGCTCTACGCCGGTCTCCTCGACATCCCCGAGGAGGTGCTGGAGTCGGCCCGGGTCGAGGGTGCCACCGGCTGGCGGCTGGTCCGGCACATCGTCCTGCCGCTGTCGCTCCCGGTGCTGCTGTCGGCCGCCATCTTCAGCGCGAACAACACGCTGAAGGTCTTCGACACCCTGCTGGCGCTCAACGACGGCGGACCGGGGTCGGAGACCACGCCGCTGACCCTGCAGATGTACCGCACCGTGTTCAACTACTCCGACTACGGCTACGGCAGCACGATCGCGCTCGTGCTCACCATCATGTGTCTGCTGGTGACGCTCGCCGTGTTCCGGTCGGCCCGCCGCGACATCACGAGGAGCTGACGGCGATGGCGCTGCAGACGATGACCGCTCCCGCCGCCGGCACCCGGGCGGCGCCCCCGCGCCGGCCCCGCGCCAACGCCCGCCGGATGTGGCGGCGTGTGTGGGTGACCACGGCCGTGACGCTGCTCGTCGCGATCGAGCTGTACCCGATGTTCTGGCTCGTCATGGGCTCGTTCAAGACCCAGAACGAGTTCTTCTCCAAGCCCACCTGGGCGCTGCCGGAGAGCTTCGGCTTCGACAACTACGCCGAGGCGTGGAACACCGGCGGCCTCGCCCGCAACCTCCTCAACAGCGTGCTGGTGACGGTGCCGTCGGTGCTGCTCATGCTGATCCTGGGCGTGGCGGCGGCGTTCGCCCTGGAGGTCATGGTGTGGAAGGGCCGCCACACCGTGCTGCTGACGTTCATCGCCGGCATCATGATCCCCGGTCAGATGATCCTGGTGCCGCTGTTCATCGTCTACTTCAAGGTCGGGCTCACCAACACGCTGTTCCCGCTGATCCTCACCTACACGGTGATGGGCCTGCCGCTCACCGTGTTCCTCATGACCGCGTACTTCCGGGCCATCCCCCGTGCCATCTTCGAGTCCGCCGCGATCGACGGGGCGAGCCTGCTCACCACGTTCTGGCGCATCGGCGTGCCGATGATGAAGAACGCGATCGTCACGCTGGCACTCGTGGAGTTCTTCAGTGTGTGGAACGATCTCCTCATCGCATTGACGTTCACCACCCACGACGAACTGCAGACCGTGCAGGTCGGTCTGCTGGCCTTCAGCGACGAGTACGGGTCCACGCGGTACGGGCCGCTGTTCGCCGCGATCACCATCAACCTGGCCGGCATCCTCGTCCTGTACCTGTTCCTGAACAAGCAGATCATGACCGGCCTCGCGAACGGATCGCTCAAGGGATGAACCCCCGTAAGCTCACCCTCGGCGCGTCACGGCTCGGCCAGCGCGCCGACGGTGCGCGGGACCTGGCCCACGCGCTGGTGCGCTCGGCCAGCGGCCAGATCGACACGTCGAACAACTACGCGGAGGGCCGGAGCGAGTCCCTGTTGGGCGAGGCGCTCCGGGAGACGGGCGCGTCGCCCACGGTGTTCTCCAAGGCGGACGCCGACCCGGTCACGGGGGTCTTCGATGGTGACCGCGTGCGGCGCTCCTTCGAGGAGACGCTGGCCCGGCTCGGCGTCGACCGCCTTCCCCTGTACCACCTGCACGACCCGTACGGCATGACGGTGGCCGAGGGACTGCGCACCGCTGTGCCAGCCCTGGTCGCGCTCCGCGAGCAGGGCCTCGTCGGCGCGATCGGCATCGCCGCCGGCGACCCGGCGCTCGTCGAGGGGTACATCCGCAGCGACATGTTCGACGCGGTGCTGACCCACAACCGGTACACCCTGGTCGACCGCAGCGCCGAGGCGCTCATCGCGGCGGCCCGGGAGCGCGGCATGACGGTGTTCAACGCCGCGCCGTTCGGCGGCGGCATCCTCGCCGGGTCGCCGCGGCGGGCCGGACAGTACGCCTACCGGCCGGCGCCACGGGAGGTGCTGGCGTTCGTCGACCGGCTCGCCGCCGTGTGCCGCGAGTGGGAGACGCCGTTGCCGGCGGCCGCGCTGCACTTCTCGCTGACCGCTCCGGTGGTCGACTCAACCGTGGTCGGTGTGTCCGACGCGGCACAGGTGGCGGCGACCGAGGCGCTGGCCGCCCGGCCGGTGCCGGCCGGCCTCCTGGAGGCACTGGCGGCTCTCGGCACACCCCCGGCGGCGTCCTCATGACGTCCTATGTAGACAGCACCGCGCCCGGCGAAGGGCGCCGCGCGCCGCGGGCCGACCTGCGCACGGACGCCCCGCGCCTGAGCCTCAACGGGCGGTGGAGGTTCCGGCTGTCGCCGACGGCCGACGGTGCCGACGGCCCCTTCGACGACTGGGACACCATCCGGGTTCCGGCGCACTGGGTGCTGGAGGGCCACGGCGAACCCTGGTACACCAACACCGCCTACCCGTTCCCGCTCGACCCGCCGCACGTGCCGAACGACAACCCCACCGGCGACTACCGGTTGCGGTTCGACCTGCCCCCGCACTGGCCCGACACCGTGACGGTGCTGCGGTTCCAGGGCGTCGACTCGTGCGCCAAGGTGTGGCTCAACGGCACGGAACTCGGTCACTCGAAGGGCAGCCGGCTTCCGTTCGAGTTCGAGGTGACCGGGCTGCTGCACCCGCGTGACAACGTGCTCGCCGTGCGGGTGCACCGGTGGTCGTCCGGCAGCTACCTGGAAGACCAGGACATGTGGTGGCTGCCCGGCATCTTCCGCGACGTCGAACTGCTGGCCCGGCCGGCGGGGAGCGTCGACGACGTGTTCGTGCACGCCGGATTCGCCGACGGCGTGGGCACGCTGCGGGTCGACGCCGACCGGCCGGGGGTCGTGGAGATCCCGTCGCTGTCCCTGCGGTTCGACACCGGCACCGAGGTCTCCGTGGAGGGCGTCGAGCCGTGGAGCGCCGAGTCGCCGACGTTGTACCGGGGCACGCTGGTCGCCGGCGGTGAGCGGGTCGATCTGGCGATCGGGTTCCGCACGGTGTCCATTGTCGACGGACGGCTGCTCGTCAACGGGCGGCCCGTCCTCATGCGCGGCGTGAACCGGCACGAGCACGACCCGCACCGCGGCCGGGCGCTCGATCTGGAGACCATGCGGCGCGACGTGCTGCTGATGAAGCGGCACAACATCAACGCCGTCCGCACCAGCCACTATCCCCCGCACCCCGAGTTCCTGCGCCTGTGCGACGAGTACGGGCTGTGGGTCGTCGACGAGTGCGACATCGAGACGCACGGGTTCGCCTACTCGGGCTGGAAGGGCAACCCGCCCGCCGACCCCGCCTGGCGCGACGCGCTCCTCGACCGCGCGCGGCGGATGGTCGAGCGCGACAAGAACCACCCGAGCGTCATCATCTGGTCGCTCGGCAACGAGAGCGACGCGGGCGCGGCGTTCGCCGACATGGAGGAGTGGATCCGCGACCGCGACCCGTCGCGGCCGATCCACTACGAGCGCGACCGCAGCTACCGGCACTCCGACTTCCACAGCGTGATGTACCCGTCGCTCGACGAGCTGTCGGCGATCGGGCAACGGGCCGAGCCCGCGCCCGAGGGTGTCTCCGCCGACGACGCCGCCCGCAGCCGCACCCTGCCGCATCTGCTGTGCGAGTACGGCCACGCCATGGGCAACGGGCCCGGGTCGCTCGCCGACTACCAGAAGATCCTGGAGGGATCCGACCGGTTCTGCGGCGCGTTCGTGTGGGAGTGGATCGACCACGGCCTGTGGGGCACCGACGCCGACGGCGTGCCGTACCTGCGGCACGGCGGCGACATCGACGTGAAGCCCAACGGCGACCGCTTCTGCCTCGACGGGCTGGTGTTCGCCGACCGCACCCCGTCGCCGGGCCTGATCGAGTACGCCAAGGTGATCGAGCCGGTGCTCGTCGACGTCAAGCCCAGCGGCATCACGCTGCGCAACCGGTACGACGTCAGCGACCTGGCGCACCTCCGTCTCCTGTGGACGGTGGCCGACGACGGGACGCCCGTCGCCTCGGGCGAGCTCGCGGTTCCCGACGTGCCCGCGCGCGGGTCGGCGTCGGTGGCCGTTCCGGAGGCGGCCCTGGCGGCGGCACCGGGAACGGGCGAGCGGTGGTTGTCGGTGCGGGCCGTGCTCGCGGCCGACACGTCCTGGGCGGCGGCCGGTCACGAGGTGGCGTGGGGCCAGGGAATGCTGGCCGTCTTCCGGCCACCGTCACGGCGCGCGAACGGCTCGGCCCTGTCCGCCCGGATCGACCCGGCGACCGGTCGGCTGCTCGGCCTCGGCGACCTTGCGATCTCCGGCCCGTGGCTGGACGTCTGGCGGGCGCCGATCGAGAACGACCACGGCCACGGCGGCCTCAACGAGCTGTCGCGGGCGTGGCGTGCGGTCGGGATGGACCGGTTCCTGCACCGCACCGACGAGGTACGCACCGAGGACGACGGCACCGTCGTGGTCCGTGTCCACAGTGGACCCGCGACCCAGACGCTGGCGCTGACGGCCGAGTACCGCTGGGCCCCCGTCGACGACCGCTCGGTACACCTGCGCGTGCGCGTCGAGCCGGTCGGCATCTGGGACGGCACCCCGATCGGGCACCACTCGGTGACCCCTCCCCGGCTCGGCCTGCGCTTCGGCCTGCCGGCCGCGATCGGGGCGGCGGAGTGGTTCGGCCGCGGCCCGCACGAGTCCTATGTGGACAGCTTCACCGCCGCCCGGGTCGGCCGCTTCCGCGCCGAGGTCGACGCGCTGCAGACCCCGTACCCGGTGCCCCAGGAGAACGGCAACCACGTCGAGACCCGGTGGCTGCGTCTGCTGGGTGCCGGCGTGCCGAGGCTGCGCGTCACCGGAGACCCGCACTTCGCGTTCACGGTGCGCCGCTGGACCACCGAGGACCTCGACCGGGCCGTCCACCCGCAGGACCTCCGCCCGTCGGAGACGGTGTGGCTCAACGTCGACCACCTGCAGCAGGGCCTCGGCAGCGCCTCATGCGGACCCGCGCTGCCCGACCGCTACCGCATCCCGGTGAAGCCCTACGAGTTCGGAGTGACCCTGTCCGTCGAGTGAAGCTCGTCGCGCCACAGGTGCGCGGGCCGGTAGCCGAGGTCGCTGGCCGCCTTCCCGATCGCGAAGACCGGTTCGTGGCCCGCGAGGTCGCCGCGGAGCGGCACGTCCGGGAAGGCGCCGGCTACCAGGTCGGCGGTCGGCACGGACAGCCCGGTGTCGGAGGCTCCGATGTTGTAGGACACCGCTCCGGGACGGCCGGCGGCCAGCGCCAGGGCGACCGCCGCGGCGACGTCGCGGGCGTCGACGTAGCTCCACAACAGGTCGCGCCGGTAGGCCGGGTCGTGGCCGCGGGTCGCGAAGGGCCCGTACTCCCCCGGACCCGTGACGTTCGTGATGCGCAGCCCCGTGATCGACAGCTCCGGGTCCCAGCGGACGAGCTGCGCCGCCATCGCCTCCTCGAGCACCTTGACGAGGCCGTAGGTGTTGTTCGCGCGCGGTGGGCAGTCCTCGTCCAGCGGCAGGTACGCCGGCGGCTCGTGGAACGGGAAGCCGACCGCGGTGATGCTCGACGCGTGCACGATCCGCCTGATCCCCGCCCGGAGACAGGCGTGGAACACGTTGAAGCTCACGCTCAGGTTGGCGTGGAACGTGGTCACGTCGGGCACCAGCCCGTTGACCGGAATCGCCGCCAGGTGCACCAGCGCGTCCAGCCCGGTGTGGCGGGCGGTCACGCCGAGCACCGAGTCGAGCGTCTGCCCGTAGTCGGCCAGGTCGACACGTGTGAAGCCCGGGCCGGCGGTACCGGTCACGTCCAGGCCGAGCACGTCGTGTCCGTCGGCGCGCAGCCGGTCCACTGTGGCCCGTCCGACCTTGCCGGAGCTGCCGGTCACCGCGATGCGCACGGGAAATCCTCCGGTACGGGTCTGCGTGGAACGTCATGGCCCGCGGCGTCCGCGGGGTCGCGGTACAGGTGGCCGACCCGGCCGCCGGCCGGTAGCCCGGTCTCCACGAAGAACCCGTGCAGAGCCTCGTAGACCTCGACCACGTCGTGGGTGTCGCCGGCGCGCGTCAACACGATGTCGCCGGCCTGCACGTAGCGCTCGCCGCCGTCCACGAGGATGCGCGCCTTGCCGGCGGAGATGAACCAGATCTCGTCGTCGTCGTGGTGGTGCCGCTCGAACCGTCCACCGTGGACGGGCACCGCGAACCGCCCGGCACCGGCGACAGCGCACCAGCCCGGGCGGTCCGACGGGTTGATCCAGCGGCCGGGTGGGAACACCGGCACTAACGGTCCTGCTTCCAGGACGGCTGCACGCCGGGCTCGAGGATGCGCGCGTCGGGCAGCCCGTCGAGGCCGGTCTCCGCGCCACCCGGGGTGTAGACGACGATGAGCCGCAACGGCGACCAGGTCGTGTTGTACGTCGAGTGGACGGTGTTGGCCGGGATGTAGACGGCGTCGCCGGCCTTGATGGGGAACGGGTCCGCGCCGTCGCCGACGGTCTGCGTGCCCTCACCGGAGATCACGTAGATGACCTCCTCCTCGTTCGGGTGCACGTGCGGCGCGTGCCCCTGGCCCGGGTACACGATGACCTCACCGGTGGTGAGTCCGGCACCCTTGTCGAGGTGCGGGGTCACCAGCCACTTGATCGTGCCCCAGTCGAAGACGCGGGTCGGTACCTCGTCGGGGCGGCGCCCCACGTACTCGCTCATGTCAGTCTCCTTTGGACAGTGGGATGGACTTGAACTGGCGGGCCTGCTCGGCGATGGCGCGTTCGGTGGGCAGCCGCTCCATCGAGGACGCGCCGAAGAACCCAACCACACCGGTGGTGTTGGCGAGCACGTAGGCGGCGTCGTCGGGCTCGGCGATCGGACCACCGTGGCAGAGCACGATGACGTCCGGGTTCACCGCGACCGCCGCGTCGCGCATCTCCTGCACCCGCGCGGCGGCCTCCTCCAGCGTGACCGCGGTCTGCGCACCGATCGTGCCGCTCGTCGTGAGACCCAGGTGCGGCACCAGCACGTCGGCGCCGGCCTCGGTCATGGCCACCGCGGACGACACGTCGAAGACGTACGGCGCGGTCAGCAGGTCGCGCTCGTGGGCCAGCCGCACCATGTCGACCTCGAGCTCGTACCCCATGCCGGTCTCTTCGAGGTTCTGGCGGAAGACACCGTCGAACAGGCCGACCGTCGGGAAGTTCTGCACACCGGTGAAGCCCATGGTCTTGAGCTCGTCGAGGAACCGGCCCATGAGCCGGAACGGGTCGGTGCCGTTGACGCCGGCGAGCACCGGCGTGTCACGCACCACCGGCAACACCTCGCGGCTCATCTCCACCACGACCTGGTTCGCGTCGCCGTACGCGAGCAGGCCGCTGAGCGAGCCGCGGCCGGCCATCCGGTAGCGGCCGGAGTTGTAGATGATGATGAGGTCGACGCCGCCCAGCTCCGCCGACTTCGCCGACAACCCGGTTCCGGCGCCCGCGCCGATCACCGGCTTTCCGGCGGCAACGGTGGCCCGCAACCGCTCCAGAGCCGTCGAACGGTCCATTCTCAGGCCCCCGTCATCAGTGTGTGGAGAAGGTCCGCCGACCGCACGGCCAGGTCCTTGTCGTTGATGTGCGCGTCCTCGTCGACCACTGTCACGGCGCTACCGTCCACTGCGGACAGAACGGCGTCGAACAGCGCGGTGTCGGCGGCCCCGTCGCGGAAGGCCATGCCGTCGGCGTCGAGCGCCGACACACCCTTGCGGGGCACGATCAGAGCGGTGGGACCGGTGGCGGCGGCGAGCTTCGTACCGAGCCGACGACCGAGTTCCGCGTTCTCCTCCGCCGTGGTGCGCATGAGCGTCACGGTCGGGTTGTGGACGAAGAAGGTCCGGCCCTCGAAGCGCTCCGGCACGGTGTCGCGCGGGCCGAAGTTCACCATGTCGAGCGCGCCGAGGCTCACCACCTGCGGCACACCCGCCGCACCGGCCGCGGTGAGCCGCGACGGCCCGGCGGTGAGCACGCCGCCGACGAGGTCGTCGGCGAGTTCGGTGGTGGTGAGGTCGAGAACGCCGGCGAGCATCCCCGACCGGGCGAGGGCCTCCAGCGCCTGCCCGCCCGAGCCGGTCGCGTGGAACACCAGCACCTCGTACCCCAGCTCCTCGAGACGCGCGCGGGCCGCGTCGACCGCTGGCGTGGTCACCCCGAACATGGACGCGGCGACCAGCGGACGGTCGTCGCCCGCGCCCGACGCGGCCCGGCGCGCGGCGAACGCCCGCGCCATACCGGCGATGCCGGCCGCGGCGTTGCCGAGGACGGCGCGCGACACCTGGTTGATGCCCGCCACATCGACGACGCTGTACATGATGCTGACGTCGCTGGCGCCGACGTACGGCGACACGTCGCCCGACGCCATCGTGGAGACGATCAGCTTGGGCAGGCCGACCGGCAGGTCGCGCACCGCCCGCGCGGCGATCGACGAGCCGCCGCTGCCGCCGAGCGCGAGCACACCGTCGAGGGCGCCGGCGGCGTGCAGACGGGTGAGCACCGCGGCCGCGCCCTCGCCCATCGCGGTGACGGCCGCGCCGCGGTCGTTGCCCGACCGCAGCGCGTCGAGCGAGGTGCCGGCGGCGGTGGCGACCTCCTCCGCGGTCACGGTGGCCTCCACCGTGCCGGGATTCACCCCTGTGTCGACGATCGTGACGGCGACGCCGTGCTCGCGAAGTTTCTCTGCCACCCACTGGTACTCGGCGCCCTTGGTGTCGAGGGTGCCGACCAGAGCCACGGTGGCGGGTGGCTGTGTGGGGTTGCTCACGGGTCCATCCTGAGGTCGTGTTTGAAACGTGTCAACCGCTTCAGTAAGCTCATTCGACGCGAGATTGAAACGTGTCAGGCCGGAGGTAGTTGAATGACCGTTACCCCGCTGCCCCCGACGGCTGAGCACCACCGGGTGCCGCTGGGTATCGGCGAGAGCCGCCCCCGCCTGTCCTGGCGGGTCACCGGTTCCGGCCCCTGGACGCAGGCCGGCTACGAGGTCGAGGTGACCAGGGGCGGTACCCGCTCGGTGGTGCGCGTGGCCTCACCCGACCAGCTTCTCGTGCCGTGGCCGGTTGAGCCACTGGGATCCCGCGAACAGGTCGTGGTGCGCGTCCGCGTGTTCGACGCGTCCGGTCGCTCCTCGGACTGGAGCGGGCCGACGGTGATCGAGGCCGGGCTCCTGCGTCCCGACGACTGGGTCGCCCGACCGGTCGGCGCCTCCTGGCCGGAGGACCCCGACTCCGACCGCCGCCGGCCGTCCCTGGTGCGGCGGGGCTTCCACGTCGCGGGCGAGGTCAGGAGCGCCCGGCTCTACGCGAGCGCGCACGGCGTCTACGAGCTCGAGGTGAACGGACAGCGCGTCGGCGACGACACGCTCTCACCCGGCTGGACCGTGTACCCGAAGCGCCTGCGCTACTACACCTACGACGTCACCGCGTTGCTGCGCGCCGGCGACAACGCGATCGGCGGGTGGCTCGGCGACGGTTGGTACCGCGGCCGCCTCGGCTGGCGCGGCGGGTTCCGCAACCTCTTCGGCACCGACCTCTCCCTGATCGCGCAGCTCGAGATCTTCTATGTGGACGGGCGCAGCGAGGTGATCGCCACCGACCCGTCGTGGCACGCGGCCCAGGGTCCGATCCTGTACGCCGGCAACTACGACGGCGAGGCGTACGACGCCCGCCGGGAGCTGGCCGGCTGGTCCTCGCCGGGATTCGACGACGCCGGGTGGAGCCGGGTGCAGGTCCGGCACCGCGATCCGGCCACGTTGGCCGCGCCGATGGGACCGCCGGTGCGCTGCACCGGGGAGGTGCAGCCGGTCGCGGTCCTCACCACCCCGGGCGGACGCCGGGTGGTCGACTTCGGGCAGAACCTGGTGGGCCGCCTGCGGATCCGGGTCAGCGGGTCGGCCGGGCAGACGGTGACCCTGCGCACCGCGGAGGTGCTGCAGGACGGCGAGCTGTACCAGCGCCCGCTGCGGGAGGCCCGCTCGACCGACTCGTACACGATGGCCGGCCGGGCGACCGAGGAGTGGGAGCCGAGGTTCACGTTCCACGGCTTCCGCTACGTCGAGGTCGACGGCTGGCCCGGCGACCTCGACCGCGCCGCCCGCGACGGTGATCTCGTGGCGCGCGTCCACCACACCGACATGGCCCGCACCGGCTGGTTCGAGTGCTCCGACGCCGTGCTGAACCGGTTGCACGACAACGTCGTCTGGAGCATGCGGGGCAACTTTCTCGACATCCCCACCGACTGTCCACAGCGCGACGAACGCGTCGGCTGGACCGGTGACATCCAGGTGTTCGCGCCCACGGCGTCCTTCCTCTACGACTGCTCCGGGATGCTCTCCTCCTGGCTCGTCGACGTCGCCCTGGAGCAGCTGCCCGACGGCACCGTGCCGTGGTACGTCCCGGTGATCCCGTCGCACGAGCGATGGACGCCGATCCGTCCGGGTGCCGGCTGGGGCGACGCCGCGGTCCTCACCCCCTGGACGCTCTACGAGCGGTTCGGCGACGCCGGAATCCTGGAGCGCCAGTACCCGAGCGCGAAGGCCTGGGTCGACCTCCTCGACCGGCACTCCGGCCCGCCCCATGTCTGGGACACGGACTTCCAGCTCGGTGACTGGCTCGACCCGACCGCCCCGGCCGACGACCCGGCGGCCGCCGCGACCGACCGGCACCTGGTGGCGACGGCCTACTTCGCGCAGTCCGCGCGCCGCCTGGCCGACATCGCCTCGGTTCTGGGCCGCGCCGACGACTCCTCCCGTTACCGCACGCTGGCCTCTGACGTGCGCACGGCGTTCGCGGACCGGTACCGCACCGGTCCGGGCCGCCTGTCGAGCGACACCCAGACCGCCTACGCGCTGGCCATCATGTTCGAGCTCCTCCCGGCCGACGAGCTGGCGCTGGCCGGGCAGCGGCTCGCGGAACTCGTGGCGCAGGGCGGCAACCGCATCGGCACCGGTTTCCTCGGTACACCCCTGGTCGCCGACGCGCTCACCCGCACCGGTCACCTGGACACGGCGTACGACCTGCTCCTGGAGCGCGAGTGCCCGTCGTGGCTCTACCCGGTGACCCAGGGCGCCACGACGATCTGGGAACGCTGGGACAGCCTGCTCCCCGACGGCACGGTCAACCCCGGCACGATGACGTCGTTCAACCACTACGCCTTCGGCGCGATCGCCGACTGGATGCACCGGGTGGTGGCGGGCCTGGTGCCGGCCGCGCCGGGTTACCGCCAGATCGTGTTCCGGCCCCGCCCGGGCGGAGGGCTGTCGTGGGCCCAGGCGCGGCACGAAACCCCGTACGGCCTGGCGGCGATCGCGTGGGAACTGGCGGACGACGGCGAGCTGACGGTCGACGTGACGGTGCCGTACGGGGTCACCGCTTCCCTGGACCTGGCCGGTGAACCGGCGCGGACCCTCGAACCCGGCACGCACCGCGTGGTCGTCCCCGCCTCGCTGCCCGCTTAGCGTGTACGCCTTTCGGTTGGTCGTTGGTCACATCGCACGCGGTCTCAGACATAATGAGGAGTCGCTGCGCGTGCCGCACCAACCGAAAGTTCGCCATGTCCGAGGACGCTCGATCTCTGCGCATGGGAGGCGGCGGGCGCCTCGATGTCGAGGGGCGGATGGTCGCGGAGCTCCAGACGTCGATGACGTTTTCCAGTGAGTCCGGGCTCCAGCTCGCACTGCAAATGATCAACGACGAGCTCGGTACGCCCGTGGCCCTGCGACGTCACTCAGCGGTTCGCGCTCAGCTGTTCGACCTGGTGCGATCGCTCGCCGGAACGCAAGGCGGACTGGTCAGCCTCGTCACGGTCGCGGAACGGCTGGAACCCGACACCAACCAGACCAGGACGCTGCGCAACCTCCTCGACCAGTGGGTCGCCGCGGGCGGGGCGACCCTGCGGGTCGCGCGAACCGCCGACACCTGCGGGACGTCCGGTCCGAGAGGCCGGCACCGCCCGGTCGTGTGGGGAAACATCCCACCCCGCAACCCGAACTTCACCGGCCGCCACGCGATGCTTGGAACCCTGCACGAACGGCTGCGATCGGGACCTACGGCCCTCCTTCCTGAGGCGCTCTACGGGATGGGCGGAGTGGGAAAGACACAGCTCTCGACCGAGTACATCTACCGTTATCAGAACGAGTACGAGCTGGTTTGGTGGATCCCGTCGGAGCGGCCGGCACAGATCCGCCAAGCGCTGAGCGAGCTTGCCCACCGGCTCGGGCTGCCGGTGGGAGCCGAGGCCAACGCCGCCGTACCGGCGGTTCGCGAGGCGCTTCGTGCCGGCACACCGTTCAGCGAATGGTTACTGGTCTTCGATAATGCAGAGAGCCCGGAGTCTGTTACACCCTTCTTTCCCACCGGCGGTCCCGGACGCATCCTCGTCACCTCACGCGATTCACGGTGGGCATCCGTGGCCGACACCGTCGAGGTGGACGTCTTCACCCGTGCGGAGAGCACCGAGCTGCTCCGTCGACGTGGGCCCGAGCTGAGTATCGAAGATGCCGACCGGCTCGCCTTCACCCTTGGCGACCTGCCATTGGCCATCGAGCAGGCAGCCGCCTGGCGATCCGAGACCGGCATGCCGGTCAACGAGTATCTGCGCCTGCTGGAGGAGAAGCGCCCAGAGCTGCTGGACGACGCACCACCACTGGGTTATCCCACCACAGTCGCCGCTGCCTGGAATGTCTCGCTGGACGCGCTACGCGCGCGGAACGCGGGCGCGATGCAGCTGCTGCAGCTGTGCGCTTTCCTCGCACCGGAACCCATTTCCCGATGCCTGTTGACCGGATCACCGCAGATCCGGATCCTGCCGGAACTGGACGAGACGCTGCGTGACCCCATCCAGTTCAGCCGGGCAATCAGGGAGATCAACCGGCACGGCCTGGCCCGGATCGACCACAGGAACGACACCATCCAACTGCACCGGCTGGTGCAGCACGTCCTCATCGGGCAGATGGCCGACGATCAGCGGAAGACCCTACGGCACGGCGTGCACCTGCTGCTCGCGTCCAGCGATCCGGACGACCCGGATGCGCCGGCGAACTGGCCCCGGTACGGCGAACTGTACGCACACGTCGTCGCCTCCGGCGCCTTCGACTGCGGTCACGATCCCGTTCGTCGGCTGGTTCTCAACGAAGCGCTGTATCTGTTCCGCTGGGGAGACAACGACGGAGGCATAGAGATCTCCCAGCGTGCCCTCGAAGCCTGGCGCGTCCTCCTCGGCGCGGAGCATCCACAGACCCTCGGAGTGGCCGCCCGACTAGGGTTCATGCTGTTCCACAGCGCCCGCTTCGCTGAGGCGGCCGCTCTCAACATGCAGGTCCTCGACGGGTACCGGCGAGCTTTCGGTGACGAGGACAGAGGAACCCTCGGCGCCATGCAGGCGATGGCCGCTGACCTGCGGGCACGAGGGGACTTCGTGGCCGCACTCGAAGTCTCCAAGACTGTCCATCGTGAGTCCACCCGGCTGTTCGGTGCCGACGACCCGATCACGCTTCGTGCGGCCCACAACCTCGGCGTGAGCCTCCGCCTGGTCGGCCAGTTCGAGCGGGCGCGGACGCTCGACGAACAGACGTTCCGGCGGATGGTCGGCATTTTCGGGGAAGACCATCTCACCACCTACTACACCCACCTCGGGTTGACCATCGACCAACGCGAACTCGGGGACTACCTCGGCGCCCGGCGTGCGCTGGAGGTGCTGGTCGCCAGACTCCAACTCATACTCGGAGAGCACAACTACGTCACGCAGCGGGCGGTGCTGACACTGTCCGTGACGCGACGTAAGGCAGGCGACCACCAGGGTGCGCTCGAATGCGCGGAAGCCGCCAGCGCGCTGTCTGCGAATCAGTACGGACCGCATCATCCCGAGACCCTTGCCAGCCACCTGAGCCTGTCGACTGCTCGTCGGGCGTCCGGCGACCTCCATACGGCGTGGGAACTTGGGCGTTCAACGTACGAACGCTACGTAGGGACGCTGGGCGAACGTCACCCCTACACGACGGTCGCCGCGGTGAACCTCGCCGCCACCGATCGACTTCTCGGCGCGGCCGATCACGCCTACCAGACCGACGCCGCGGCCATCGAGCAGCTTCGTGGTGGTCTCGGAGACAGCCATACCCTGACCGCGGCGTGCGCGATCAATCTGGCAAGTGACCTGTTCGCCAAGGGCGAGATACGGCATGCTCACGACCTCGACTCCGCCAACCTTCGCCGGCTACGCACCATCCTGTCCGACGACCATCCGCTCGTGCTCGCATGTGCCATCAACCATGCGATCGATCGACGGGAGCTCGGACACGACGACGAGGCGAAGCAACTGCACCTGGACATCCTCGAACGGCTCGGACGCGTACTCGGACCGGGCCACCCCGCGACGCAGGAAGCCGCCGGATGGACAAGGGCTACCTGCGACGTCGACCCGATGCCGCTCTGAGCCGGGGCGGACACACGCGGATCGAACCTGGTTGACCTGTTGACGCGCTCGTAGTGCGTCGGTAACCTTTGGCCAACCTCGCGCAAGATTCCTACAAGTCGATGAAATTCTTGCGCAGATGCCCGCCCACTTCCTTCCCGGCCCGCCCGCCGGGGAGCACCCCACCCTGCGCGTGCGCGGGGTCCCCCAGCCGGGCGACCGCCGCGTGCGGCCTCCCTGCGTGAAGGACCCCCATGAGAAGACTCATCTCCGTGCTCACGACGGCCGTCGCCGTCGTGGCCGCGACAGCGGGGGCCTGGGTGCCCGCCGCGAACGCGGCCGGCGGCCCCAACCTCTCGATCGGCAAGGCCGCCGCCGCCAGCAGCGTCAACGGGCCGTACGCGGCCGCCAACATCAACGACGGCAACCAGGGCAGCTACTGGGAGAGCTCGGGCGCCCTCCCCCAGTGGGCCCGCGTCGACCTGGGCGCCAGCGTCAGCATCGACCAGGTGGTCCTGAAGCTGCCCTCCGGTTGGGGTGCCCGCACCCAGACGCTCGCCATCGAGGGCAGCACCGACGGGACGAACTTCAGCACGATCGTCGCCGGTGCCGGCCGCACCTTCAACCCGGCCGTCACCATCGACTTCGCCGCGGTCACCACCCGCTACGTGCGGGTGAACATCAGTGGCAACACCGGCTGGGGCGCGGCGCAACTGTCCGAAGTGGAGGTGTACGGCGCGGGCGCGCCGACCGGCAACCTCGCGCAGGGACGCCCGACGCAGGAGAGCGGCCACTCCGACGTCTACGACTCGTCGCGCACGACCGACGGGAACCAGGGCTCCTACTGGGAGAGCAACGGGTTCCCGGCCTGGGTGCAGGTCGACCTCGGCGCCGCGCGCAGCATCGACCGCGTCGTGCTCAAGCTTCCGGCGTCGGGCTGGGCGACCCGCACGCAGACGCTGAGCGTGCAGGGCAGCACGAACGGCTCCTCGTTCACGGATCTCAAGGCGAGCCAGAACTACACGTTCGATCCGGCCGTGAGCGCCAACTCGGTCACCGTCACGTTCAGCGCGGCCACCGCGCGGTACGTGCGGATCGCCATCACGGCGAACAGCGGCTGGCCGGCCGGTCAACTGTCCGAAGTGGAGATCTACGGCGCCACCGCCGGCACCGACACCACGCCGCCGAGCGTGCCCGGAACGCTGTCCTACAGCCAGAACGGCAGCACGATCACGCTCAACTGGGGCGCCTCCACCGACAACGCCGGCGGCAGCGGCCTCGCCGGTTACGACGTCTACCGCAACGGGACCCTCGCACAGCAGGTCGGCAACGTCACCTCCTTCACGGACACCCAGCCGACCACGGCAACCGTGTCCTACTTCGTACGGGCGAGGGATGTCGCGGGCAACGTCTCCGGCAACAGCAACACGGTGACCCGCACCGGCACCGGAACCGACACCACGCCGCCCAGCACCCCGGCGAACCTGGCCCACGGCACGAGCGGCAACGTCATCACGCTCACCTGGGCCGCCAGCACCGACACCGGCGGCAGCGGGCTCGCCGGGTACAACGTGTACCGCGGTGGCAGCCTCGTCGCGACGCTCGGCACCGTCCTGTCCTATCAGGACACCCAGCCGCCGACGGCGACCGTCTCGTACTTCGTGCGGGCGCGTGACGGTGCGGGCAACCTGTCGGGCAACAGCAACACGGTCACGCGCACCGGGTCGCAGCAGCCGCAGTGCGTCAACGTGGCGCAGGGCAAGGCGATGACGGCCACCGGGTCCACGTTCACGTTCACGCCCGACAAGGCGAACGACGGCCAGCTCGCCACCTACTGGGAGGGCGCGGCGACCTACCCGCAGAACCTCACGGTCGCGTTGGGCGCCAACCATGTCATCACCGCGGTGAACGTCAGGCTGAACCCGGATCCGGCGTGGGGCACGCGTACGCAGACCTTCCAGATCCTCGGCCGCGACCAGGCGGCGACCACCTACACCAACCTGGTGTCGGCGGCCGGCTACCAGTTCGTGCAGGGCACGAACGCGGTCAGCATCCCCGTGAGTGCCACCACCGCCGACGTCCAGCTGCGCTTCACCTCCAACACCGGCGCGCCTTCCGGCCAGGTGGCGGAGCTCGAGGTGTGCGGCACGCCGGCGCCGAACCCCGACCTCGTCGTGAGCTCGGTGACGTGGTCGCCGGCCAACCCGACCGAGACCACGGCCGTCACGCTGTCGGCCACCGTGCAGAACATCGGCACGGCCGCCAGTCTGGCGACGACGGTGAACCTCAGCCTCGGTGGCTCGGTCGTCGGAACCGCCAACGTGGGCGCGCTCGCGGCGGGCGCTTCGGCCTCCGTACAGGTCAACGCGGGGACCCGCGCGCAGGGCACGTACGCCGTCACCGCCGTCGTCGACCCTTCCAACACGGTGGTGGAACAGAACGACGGCAACAACAGCCTGACCGCGCCCACGCAGCTCGTGGTGGCACAGGCGCCCGGGCCGGACCTGCTCGTCACCGGCATCAGCACCAACCCGCCGAACCCGGCGATCGGCGCGTCGGTGAGCTTCACGGTGAACGTGCAGAACCGCGGCACGAGCGCGTCGGCCGCGTCGACCACCCGGGTCGTGGTCGGTGGCACAACGTTGAACGGCGCCACGGCGTCGATCGCGGCGGGCACGACGGCCACCGTCGCGATCTCCGGTAGCTGGACGGCCACGAGCGGCGGCGCCACCATCACGGCGACCGCCGACGCCGCCAACGTCGTCGCGGAGACCAACGAGGGCAACAACTCCCTGTCACAGTCCATTGTGGTGGGACGCGGTGCGGCGGTGCCGTACGTCAGCTACGAGGCCGAGATCGCCGCCCACAACGGCGAGGTGCTCACGGCCGACCCGCTGCGGACGTTCGGGCACACCAACTTCGCCACCGAGTCGTCGGGCCGGCGGTCGGTGCGGCTGGGTGGTCAGGGTCAGTTCGTGGAGTTCACGTCCACGAACCAGGCGAACTCGATCGTGGTGCGCAACTCGGTCCCCGACTCGGCTGGCGGAGGCGGCCAGGACTTCACGATCAGCCTCTACATCAACGGCGCCTTCTCCCGGAAGCTGACCCTGTCGTCGCGCAACAGCTGGCTGTACGGCACCACCGACGACACCGAGGGTCTGTCGAACACCCCGCAGGCCAACGCGCGCCGGCTGTTCGACGAGTCGAACGCGTTGCTGGGCCAGTCGTACCCGCCGGGTACGAGGTTCAAGCTGCAGCGTGACAGCGGAGACAACGCCTCCTTCTACATCATCGACATGATCGACCTGGAGCAGGTGGCACCGCAGCTGTCGCAGCCGGCCGGCTGCACGTCCATCGTCCAATATGGAGCGACCCCGGACGACAACACCGACGACACCGCCGCGATCCAGCGCGCGGTGACCGACGACGAGAACGGTGTGATCAGCTGTGTCTGGATCCCGGCCGGCCGGTTCCGGCAGGAGCAGAAGATCCTGTCGCCCGACCCGGCCCGCACCGGCAACAACCAGAAGGGCATCCGCAACGTGACGGTGCGCGGTGCCGGCATGTGGTACTCGCAGCTGTACACGAACACCGAGCCGCAGAACGTCAGCGGGAACATCAACCACCCGCACGAGGGCAACGTCGGCTTCGACATCGACGACAACACGCAGATCTCCGACATCGCCATCTTCGGGATGACGACCAACCGCGCCAACCGGGGCCACGGCCTCAACGGCCGGTTCGGGAAGAACACGAGGATCAGCAATGTCTGGATCGAGCACGTCAACGTCGGCGCCTGGGTCGGCCGCGACTACAGCGACACCCCGGCGTACTGGAACCCGGGCGACGGCCTGGACTTCACCGGGATGCGCATCCGCAACACGTACGCCGACGGCATCAACTTCAGCAACGGCACGCGGAACTCGCGGGTGTTCAACTCCTCGTTCCGCACCACCGGCGACGACGCGCTCGCCGTGTGGGCCAACCCGTTCGTGCGCGACCAGTCGGTGGACATCGGGCACGACAACCACTTCGTCAACAACACCGTGCAGCTTCCGTGGCGGGCCAACGGCATCGCCATCTACGGTGGCTACCGCAACTCGATCGAGAACAACCTCGTCTACGACACGGCGAACTACCCGGGCATCATGCTGGCGACCGACCACAGTCCGCTGCCGTTCTCGCAGACGACGCTGATCGCCAACAACGGCCTGTACCGGTGCGGCGGCGCGTTCTGGAACGAGGACCAGGAGTTCGGCGCGATCACGTTGTTCGCGGCGACCAGTCCCATCGTCGGCGTCACGATCCGCGACACCGACATCGTCGACTCCACCTACGACGGCATCCAGTTCAAGTCGGGCAACATGCCGGGCGTCGCGATCACGAACGTCCGCATCGACCGCTCGAACAACGGTGCCGGCATCCTGGCGATGGCGCAGGCTCAGGGCAGCGCGACCCTGACCAACGTGTCCATCACCAACTCGGCCGACGGCGACATCGTCCGGCAGCCCGGTACGCAGTTCACGATCACCGGGGGTTAGCACTCCTACGACGCTGGAGGTAGGGCCGCCGGTCCTACCTCCAGCGTGGTACTGCGATCTCCCTCCCGAGGGCGACGTGCCGATGGGGTCCGGCCGCCTATCGTCCCTGCATGACCACGACACCCGGGCTCCTCCGGCCGTTCGCCGGTGCCCTCGGGCTGGCCGTGGTCATGGTCGTCGCGGGGCTGATAGCGCCGGAGAGCAGGCGCGCGCTCGACCTGGTCGCCGTGCTGCTCATCGCGGTTCCGGCGCTCGCCACCGCGGGGGTGCGGCGGGCGCCGGTGCCGGTTCTCGCGGTCGCCACCGCCGCCCTGCTCGCGTACCAGGCGCGCGGGTACCCCGGGGTCGGCTCGTCGCTGCCGGTCATCGTCGCGTTGTACTTGGCGGTCCTCGCCCGGCAGCGGCTCGCGGCCGGCGCGGCCATCGCCGCCGTCCTGGTCGGCGGGTACACCACCGAGGTCGCCACCGTAGGCAGTGGGGTCGGCGGCGCGAACCTGTCACCCGACGCGCTCCAGCGCTGGGTGCTGCTCATCGGCTGGATGGTGGCCGCCTGCGTGGCCGGTGAGCTGTCGCGGCAGCGGCGCATCCACATCGGTCACCTCGAGCAGCGGGCGCTCGACGCCGAGCGCACCCGCGAGGAGACCGCGCGGCGCCGCGCCGACGAGGAACGGCTGCGCATCGCCCGCGAGCTGCACGACTCGCTCACGCACAGCATCTCGCTCATCAACGTGCAGGCCGGGGTGGCGGTGCACCTGGCCCGCAAGCGGTCGGAGGAGGTGCCGCCGGCGCTGCTGACGATCCAGGAGACAAGCCGGGAGGCGATGCGGGAGCTGCGGGCGGCGCTGGAGGTCCTGCGTTCCGACGAGGAGCCGGCGACGGTCGGGCTGAACCGGCTCGACGGGCTGGTCGAGGGCGCGGTCAGGGCCGGCGTTCCGGTGTCGGTCACGGTGAGCGGCGAGCGGCGCGACCTCCCGGACCCGGTCGACCGTACGGCGTACCGCATCGTGCAGGAGGCGCTCACCAACGTGGCCCGGCACGCCGGTCCCGCCACCGCGTCGGTGCACCTCGAGTACGGCGACGACGAGCTCGCCGTCCAGGTCGACGACGGGAGGGGCGGTGCCGCCGAGCCCGGGGTGGGGCTCACCGGGATGCGGGAACGGGTCACCGCGCTCGGCGGGTCGCTGCACGTGGGTCCGCGGGCGGGCGCCGGGTTCAGCGTGCGGGCGGTGCTCCCCGTGGAGGTCGCCGGCCCATGAGGTGGATCAGCCGGGAGCGGGTGGCGGGCCCGGCGCCGGGCGGGACCCGGTCGGCCCGCCCGAACGACGGAGGCACGCCGTGATCCGAGTGCTGCTCGTCGACGACCAGGCGCTCATCAGGGCGGGCTTCCGGGCGCTCATCGAGGCCGAAGACGACCTCAGCGTGGTGGCGGAGGCGGCCAACGGCGTCGAGGCGGTCGCGCTGGCGGCGCGTCACCGGCCCGACGTGGCCCTGGTCGACATCCAGATGCCGGTCCTCGACGGCATCGAGGCCACCCGGCGCATCGCGGCCGACCCGTCCCTCGCCGCCACGCGGGTCGTCATCCTCACCAACTACGGCATCGACGAGCACGTGTACGCCGGCCTGCGGGCCGGCGCCACCGGCTTCCTCGTCAAGGACACCGAGCCGGCCGACCTGCTCCACGGAATCCGGGTCGCCGCCCGCGGCGACGCCCTGCTCTCCCCCGCCATCACCCGCCGGCTGATCAGCGAGTACACCTCCCGGCTGCCCCGCGCCGGCCGGGCCGCCACCCTCGACGTCCTGACCAACCGCGAGCGCGAGGTGATGGCGCTGGCCGCCCGCGGCCTGTCCAACGACGACATCGCGGCCCGCATGGTGATCAGCGTGGCCACCGCCAAGACCCACGTGAGCCGCGCGATGACCAAGCTCCACGCCCGTGACCGCGCCCAGTTGGTGGTGCTCGCGTACGAGACCGGCCTGGTGACCCCGACCCCGTGACCCCGGGAAGCCGGCCTGGGCCCGGTCAGCGGGAGCACCACACGTCGGAACAACGACAGAAAAGCGGGCAAAGCAAAGATTCCTCAGCATCCGACCAAATCGCCATGTAAGGATCCCCGGCAGTCATCAGCTAGGGGGCAGGCATGAGGACAGACACGGGGACAAGCACGGGAACAGGCACGGGGTGCACGTCGGTGAGTCGTCGCGGGCTCATCCGCGCGGCGGCGGTGGCGGCGGCCGCGCCGCTGCTGGTCCCGGCGAAGGGGGTGGTGGCCGCCGGCGAGGCCATGACCGCGTACCACGGTGTCACCGGCGCCACCCACCAGCAGAAGTTCAACGAGCTCAGCTCGGCCGGCTACCGGATGATCTCGTTGAGCGTCCACGGCGAGCGGACGGACCCGCGGTACACGGCGGTCTGGGTCCAGCGGGGTGGACCGGCCTGGGCGGCGCTGCACGGGCTCGACGCGGCCGGCTACCAGGCACGGTTCGACCAGCTCGTCGGGCAGGGCTTCGTGCCGGTGATCGTCAGTGCCACCGGCCCGCGCGGCAACCCCGTCTTCGCGGCCGTGTTCGAGAAGCTCCCGGCGTCGACCTGGATCGCCCGGCACGGGCTGGTCGACGGGTCGGCCGACGCGACGGGCACGCTGTCGAACGTGAACCGGTGGGCGCGCGACCACCACTGCATGCCGAAGACCATCGCGATCTACGGCGGCGCCGGCGAGCGCACCTACGCCGGGGTCTGGCTGCCGAACCCCGGCGACGTCAAGTGGCAGGCGCACGACATGGGCAACGGCGACCGGTACCAGGAATGGTTCGACGCCTACACGGCGGCCGGGCTGCGCCCCGCCTTCGTCGACGCGTCGGACCCGTTGCAGTACCTCGCCATCTTCACCGACGACAGCGTCGGCGGCTGGGTCGCCCGCCACGGCCTGGACTCCCCGGCCTACCAGCGGGAGTTCGACACGCAGCTCGGCGCCGGCCGCTACCCGGTCACGGTGCAGGGCGGCGGGCTCGGCACGGGCACCCGCTACTCGGCCGTGTTCGCCGCGCGCGACCTGCCCGTTCCCCGCGTCTTCACGCAGGCCAACGAGACCGGTTCGGGCTTCGGCGGGGTCCACGCGGTGATGCGCGACTTCATGAAGTCGCGGGCGGTGCGCGCCGGGCAGCTCGCGGTGCGGCGCGGCGGGACGCTGCGGCTCGCCGCCGGATACACGTGGGCGGAGCCGGGCTACCCGACGACCCGGGCCGACAGCCTGATGCGGGTGGCGAGCGTCAGCAAGGCGTTCGCGTGCGCCGCGATCCGCCGCCTCGTGCAGACCGACCGCCTCGACCTCGACGAGGAGGTGTTCCCCCTGCTCGGCATCACCGGTGTCGCGCTCGCCGGCCAGACGAAGGACAGCCGCATCGACGACGTCACCGTGCGGCACTGCGTGGAGCACACCGGCGGCTGGGTGCGCCGCGTGTCCACTGTGGATCCGGTGTTCCGGATGCGCGACATCGCCCGTGCGTTGAAACTTTCGGGACGCGCGTCGAAGCGCGACATGGCCCGCTACATGTACGGCGAGCCGCTGCAGTACACGCCCGGCGACTCGAGCGCCTACGACGCGGACGACCGGTACTCGAACTTCGGCTACGTGCTGCTCGGCCTCGTCGTGGAGGAGGTCACGAACCTGCCGTTCCGCGACTTCCTGGCGCAGGAGGTGCTCCAGCCGCTCGGGGTCGACGGTCAGGTGTTCGTCGGGGCCACCGAGCGGACCGGCCGGCGCGCCGACGAGGTGTCCTACGACCACGCCGACGTCGGCGGCAGCGCCCTCGACCCGTGGTCCGACGCCCTGGTGCCGTCGGCGTACGGGAACTTCCTCATCGAGACGATGGACTCCGGTGGCGGCCTCGTCACCACCGCGCCGGCCGTCACCGCGCTGACCAGCGACTATGCCGTCTGGGGCCTCGGCGGCCGGGCACCGGGATCCGCCCGCACCGGCTCGATGCCCGGCTGCTACAGCCGCGCCGAGTCGCGCACCGACGGGATCGACTGGTGCTACATCCTCAACACGAACACCATCCGCGACGCGAACGCGAGCCTGTCGGAACTCGCCGCGAACCTCAACGCGGCGATCGGCGCGGCCGGCATCTGATCGAGCACCGCCACACATAGGGTTCCAATAGAGGGTCGTCTTCATTTAGGCTCACCACTGCATTTGTTCAGTGCCCTTACCTACACCCTTCACCCCGGGTCCGGTCTTCGGCGAGCCGTCCTGGGCGCAACACCCCCTTCCTTCGAGGAGCCCGTGTGTCCAGACATCGCCGAAGTCGGCTCGTCCATGCCGCCGTGAGCGTCCTGCTCGCGGTCGTAGGCACGGTCGTCGCCGCGACCCTCACCGCCGCCCCCGCGCGGTCCGCGCCGGCGACGGCGCAAGCGGAACCGTTCTCCGTACTGGTCTTCTCGAAGACCGCCGGCTTCCGCCACGACTCCATCCCGGCCGGTATCGCCGCGATCCAGGATCTCGGCGCCACCAACGGGTTCTCGGTGTCGACCACCGAGGACTCCGCCGCGTTCAACGACGAGAACCTCGCCCAGTACGACGCGGTCATCTGGCTGTCGACCACGGGCGACGTGCTCGACCTCACCCAGCAGGCCGCGTTCGAGCGGTACATCCAGGCCGGTGGCGGCTACGTCGGCATCCACTCGGCGTCGGACACCGAGTACCAGTGGCCGTGGTACGGCGAACTGGTCGGCGCGTACTTCACCTCGCACCCGGCCAACCAGACGGCCACGGTCAAGGTCGAGGACCCGGCGCACCCGTCCACGTCCGGGCTTCCGGCCAGGTGGTCGCGCTTCGACGAGTGGTACAACTACCAGTCCAACCCGCGCGGCGACGTCCACGTGCTGGCCTCGCTCGACGAGACCAGCTACTCGCCGGGCGCCGGCGCGATGGGCGCCGACCACCCGATCGCATGGTGCCGCGACTACGACGGCGGGCGGTCCTGGTACACCGGCATGGGCCACACCATCGAGTCCTTCGCCGACCCGCAGTTCCGCGGCCACGTGCTCGGTGGCATCCGGACCGCGGCGGGCGCTGCCGGCGCCGACTGCTCGGCGTCACTGACGAGCAGCTTCGAGAAGGTGACGCTCGACAGCAACACCAGCAACCCGATGGAGCTCGACATCGCCCCCGACGGGCGGGTCTTCTACATCGAGCGCGACGGGCGCGTGCAGATCATCCGGCCCGACACGAACCTCACCACCACGGCGATCGACCTCGACGTCTTCTCCGGCAACGAGGACGGCCTCATCGGCATGAGGCTCGACCCCGACTTCGCCACGAACAACTGGATCTACCTGTACTACGCGCCGAACGACGGGCAGACCCGCAACCGGTTGGCGCGCTTCACCGTCACCGGAGACACGATCGACCTCGCCAGCCAGAAGTCGGTCCTCGAGGTGACCACGCAGCGCAACACCTGCTGCCACGCGGGCGGCAGCATGACGTTCGACGCCGACGGCAACCTCTACCTCGCGACCGGAGACAACACGAACCCGTTCGAGTCGAACTCGTTCACCCCGATCGACGAGCGGCCCGGCCGCCAGGACTACGACGCCCAGCGCACGTCGGGCAACACCAACGACCTGCGCGGCAAGGTGATCCGGATCCACCCGGAGGACGACGGCACCTACACCGTGCCCGACGGCAACCTGTTCCCGGTGGGCACCGCACAGACCCGTCCCGAGATCTACGCGATGGGCTTCCGCAACCCGTTCCGGATCGGCTACGACACGACCACCAGCACCCTCTACGTCGGTGACTACGGCCCCGACGCGGGGGCGGCCAACCCCGACCGCGGACCCGAGGGAACGGTCGAGTGGAACGCGATCGGCGCGCCCGGAAACTTCGGCTGGCCGTACTGCCACGGGAACAACTACGCGTACAACGACTACACGTTCCCGTCCGGACCGAGCGGACCGAAGTTCGACTGCGCCGCGCCGGTCAACAACTCCCCGAACAACACCGGCCTGACGAACCTTCCGCCGGCGATCCCGGCCACCGTCGACTACGACTACAGCGGCAACCCGCGGTTCCCGGAGATCGGTGGCGGCGGCGCGCCGATGGGCGGACCGGTGTACCGGTACGAGAACCTGCCCAACAGCGACCGCGAGTGGCCGGCGTACTACGACGGCAAGGCGATGTTCGGCGAGTGGAACCAGAACAAGATGTACACGTTCCAGGTGGGTGCCGACGGAACGTCCCTTGTGGACATCAACCAGTTGCTCACCGGGATGACGTTCCTGCGCCCGATGGACTTCGAGTTCGGGCCCGACGGTGCGATGTACATGATCGAGTGGGGCACCGGGTTCGGCGGTAACAACGCCGACTCGGGCGTCTACCGGATCGACTACGTGGCCGGCGAACGTGCGCCGATCGCGGAAGCCACCGGTACCCCCGACTCCGGGCAGGCGCCGCTGGAGGTCCAGTTCTCCAGTGCCGGTTCGCGTGACCCGGACGGCGGCCAGCTCACCTACGCGTGGACCTTCGGCGACGGCGGCACGTCCACGGAGCCCAACCCCGTCCACACCTACACCGCCGCCGGCAACTACACCGCCCAGCTGACGGTCACCAACCCGGCCGGACGCACCGCGGTGGCCAACGTGCCCATCACGGTCGGGAACACCGCGCCGACCGTGGTCGTCGAGTTCCCGCCGGCCGGCGGCTTCTACGACTGGGGCGACCAGGTCGCCTACACGGTGCGGGTCACCGACCCGGAGGACCCCTCGATCGACTGCTCCCGCGTCAGGCTGCAGTCGTACCTCGGCCACGACGCGCACACGCACCCCCTGCAGGAGTACACCGGCTGCACCGGCACGGTGCAGACGTCGCTCGCCGCCGGACACGGAGCCGACGCGAACGTGTTCATGGTGTTCGAGGCCACCTACACCGACAACGGCGGCACGGGCGGCGCGAACGCGCTCACCGGCCGGGCCCTCGTGCAGCTGCAGCCGAAGCGCAAGCAGGCCGAGTACTACTCAGCCACCGGCCGCGCCAACGACGGCGTGGGTGGCGGTGACCCGGGCGTGCAGCGGGAGACGACCAGCGACCCCGCGGGCGGCTTCCAGAACATCGGCTTCATCGAAGACGGTGACTGGTGGTCGGTCGCGCCGGCGAACCTCACCGGCATCACGCAGATCCGGTTCCGGGCCGCGTCGGCCGCCGCCGGCGGACGCATCGAGGTCCGCACCGGCTCGGCCGCCGGGCCGGTGATCGCCACGGCGACCGTGCCGGGCACGGGCGCCTGGCAGACCTACGCCGACGTGACCGTCGACATCCCGGCGGGAACGACCGAAGGTCCGCTGTTCTTCGTGGCCCGCAACCCGGCCGGCAGCACCGGTACCGGGAGCCTGTTCAACGTCAACTGGATGGACTTCATCGGCAAGGGCGTGTCGACGAACGCGCGTCCGCAGGTGACCGTGCAGGCCAGCGCGACGAGCGGCACCGCGCCGTTCGCCGTGAACTTCACCGGTTCGGCGACCGACCCGGACGGTGACGGCCAGCTCACCTACGCCTGGGACTTCGGTGACGGCGGGACGGCGAACACGGCCAACGCGTCGCACACCTACGCCGCGCCGGGGACGTTCACGGCCACCCTGACCGTCACCGACAGCCAGGGCTCGGCCGGGTACGCGTCGGTGCAGATCACCGTGGAGGCACCGAACACGGGCTGCTTCGGGGCACGCTCCGACGACTTCGCCGGAACCGCGCTGAACCGCACCCGATGGTCCACAGTGGTCAGAGAGTCGCAGACGTACGCGGTGCGCGACGGAAACCTCGTGCTCCCCACGGGCGTCGGCGATCTCTACGGGACCCGTAACGACGCGACCAACCTCGTGCTGCAGCCCACTCCCGAGGGGCCGTGGCAGGCGACGACGAAGGTCTCGCTCGCGGTGGCCGTCAACTACCAGCAGGCGGGTCTGCTCCTCTACGGCGACGACGACAACTACGCCAAGCTCGACCTGCTGTTCTCGGGGTCGGCACGGGTGGAGTTCATCCGGGAGACCGCCGCGACGCCGCGCAACGACGCCGCCGACGCCACCGCCGCGCCCAGCGGCGAAAGTGTCTACCTGCGACTCACCAGCGACGGCACCAACGTCACCGCGTCGATGTCCGGCGACGGACAGACGTTCACCCCGATCGGACGCTCGGCCGCCCTGGCCGGGATCACCAACCCGAAGATCGGGCTGTTCGCCCTCCAGGGCGGCGGCACCGCGCCGGTGATCGACGCGGCGTTCGACTGGTTCCAGATCACGCCGGACGAACCGGCCGGCGCGGTCGACCCGTCCGACGAGTTCACTGCGCCGGCCCTGGACAAGTGCCGGTGGAACTCGATCGTCCGCGAGGACGCGACCAAGTACCGGATCGCCGACGGCGCGCTGACCATCGACGTGCCGAACGGCGACATCTACACGACCAACAACACCGGTCCGACGAACTTCATCCTGCAGACCGCGCCGAACGGTGACTGGACCGCGCAGACGAAGGTCGACGGCAGCGCCTTCAACGAGCAGTACCAGCAGGGCGGCCTGCTCGTGTATCTCGACGACGACAACTACCTGAAGCTCGACTACATCGTCGACAACGCGGCCGGGCAACCGGTGTCGCGGCGGATCGAGTACCGCAGCGAGATCGCCGGGGCGGTGCAGAACCCGCAGCCGGGGATCACCAACCTCACCAGCGGCGCGTGGCACCTGCGGATCGTCAAGTCCGGCAACACCTACACGGCGAGCTACTCGGCCGACGGCACCACGTGGACGGCCTTCGAGCCGTTGACGAACGCGGCCGTGGGAGCCACGCCGAAGGTCGGCCTCTTCACGCTCGGCGGCGCGCAGACGGCGTCGAAGCAGGCGTCGTTCGACTACTTCCGGCTCACGCCGGCAGGTGCGGGCGACACCGAGGCACCGGTCACCACGGCGACCGTGGCCGGCCCGCAGACGAACGGCTGGTACACCGGCCCGGCCACGGTCACCCTGGCCGCCACGGACAACGTCGGGGTGGCCCGCACCGAGTACCAGGTGGACACCGCCACCGCGTGGACCGCGTACACCGAGCCGGTGGTCGTGTCCGGTGACGGCACCCACGAGGTGCGGTTCCGGTCGGTCGACGCGGCGAACAACGTCGAGCAGACGAAGAGCGTCACCGTGAAGATCGACGCGACCGCGCCGGTCACGGCGGCGACGTTCGCACCGCCGAACGACGACGGCTGGCACAACGGCCGCATTCCGGTGACGCTGACGTCGACCGACGCCGGCTCCGGGGTGGCGTCGATCGAGTACTCGCTCGACGGCGGCGCGTGGACGCCGTACACCCAGCCGGTCGACGTGACCGGCGACGGCGAACACACCGTCCGCTACCGCGCCACCGACGCGGCGGGCAACGTGGAGACCATCAAGTCGGCGGTGCTCACCATCGACGCCACGAAGCCCACGTTGCTCATCGGCGGCCTCGCCGACGGACAGCTGTACGGCGACAGCCAGGACGTGCGGGTCACGTTCCAGGCGGTCGACCCGACGTCGGGGATCCAGTCGGTGGTCGGCACGCTCGACGGCCGGGCGTACCAGAGCAACACGCTGCAGGCCATGTACGAGCTGAACCTCGGCCTGCACGAGCTGGTGGTCACGGCCACCGACAAGGCGGGCAACCAGACGACGCAGAACGTGCGGTTCTTCGTCACCACGTCGTTCCGCGACATGCAGAACCTGCATGACCGGTTCAAGGCGACGGGCTGGTTGTCCGCGCAGGCGCACAAGCAGCTGACGAACAAGCTCACGGCGGTGCGGCAGGCCGAGGCGAACGGCATCGACCAGCGGGCGATCAACCTGCTCAACCAGTACAAGCAGATCGCCGGAAACGCCTCCGTCGTCACCAACGCCGAGGTCCGCGCGACGCTCATCCGCGACGCCGACGCGATGATCGTGCGGCTCGGCGGCCAACCCGGCAACGCGGCCGCCAAGGCCAACGGCGGCAAGCCGTTGAAGGGCACGGGCCGCCTGGAAGGTGACGCGACGACGGTCCCCGAAGGAGGAACACTAGGCTGACCCGTTGACCGACCATTGGAGGGGACCATGCGACGCCTTGTGGTGCTGGGAGTTCTGGCGATTCTCGGCGTCGTACTGGTCCCCTCCGCCCCTGCCGCGGCCCACGGGGGAAAGGTGAAGCTCGAGGTCGCCGGCGACGGCGCCACGGGCGTCACCGTCCGGGCCCTGTACCAGAGCGACGGGCACCCGGTCGAGGACCGGGTGCTCCGTCTCCTGCTGACGGCCAAGGGTGAGGGCGGGAAGTCGGTCGGCCCGCTCGACCTCGAAGCCGCGCCCGAGGGCCGCGCCTTCTACCGCACCAGCGGCGTGCTCACCCCCGGCCGCTGGACGGTGACGGTGACCGGCACCGACCCGAACGTCATCGCCACGGAGTCCACAGTGGACGCCAGGGCGCAGCAGGCCGCGCCTCCGCCACCGACCGGCGCCCCGCCGACCACCGGCCCGGCCGAGCGCACGGGTGCCACCGAACGGTCCGGCGGTGGCGGCGGAGGCGGCTGGTGGACGATCGCCTTCGTCGTGGCGCTCGCGGCGGCCGGCGCCGCCATCCTCATGGTCCGCCAGCGCGGCACCCGCCCGGCCGGTGTACCGGCGGGGCGGCCGGGAACGACCGGACGACCCCGCCGCGGGTCCGGGAGCCGGTAGCCGGTTCCGGACCCGCTAGCGCATGTTCTCCAGGCCGATCGCGGCGACGTCGTCCGGGCCGTTGCGCAGCCAGATGAGAATCAGCCCGATGGCGATGGCTCCCCACCCGGCGAGCTGGATCGGACCGGCGCCGTCGTACCGCAGCTCGACCGACCACTCGTCGACGTCGAACTCCAGGTGGGTCAGGTCGACGCGGTGGTACCCCCACCGACCCTCGTCGGACTCGCAGATCAGCCGGTCGCTCGTGAGGCGGACCAGCACCGGTCCCCGCTCGATCCACAGGAATTCGGGACCCTCGGCCACCTCGCGGCTGAGCCGCTCGAACTCGGCCCGGTTCACGGCACGGTCGTGCGCGTCACGGGCCCGCTGGAACGGGTTGAGCGTGAACGGACGCTGGATCTCCTGGTAGGTGACCGTCCGCTCCACCGGGGTCGGCGTCAACAGCAGGAGCCCCGTCTCGGCGTACCACGCCTCGTCAGGACCGAGCTCGATCTCGTCGCCCTCGATAACGTTCGGCGACCCGCCGGATCGGAGCTTGTCGTAGAGCCGCAGCGTGCGTTCCCACGCACGCTTCTCTTCGCCTCGTAACCGCGCCATCACTCCACGATATGGGTCGGTGTCGATGGCACCGGCTCACCCGGGCTCGACCCATCCCGCCTCGGCGGACCGCTGGGCCGGCGCCGCCCGGTCGCCGAACCCGACGTACGCGGCCGCCCACATCGGCGGCAGGTGACGCCCCAGGTCGGACCTCTCCAGCGCGCCGGTGAGCACGAGCATCACCATCCCGTGGGTCATCCCCCACAACCGGGTCGCGGCGGCCGCCGGGTCGACCGTCTCCGCGAACCGCCCCTCCGCGCGCGCCCGCGCCGCGGCACCGACGAGCACCTCGAAGCCGGTCGCCGCGACGCCGGGATCGTCGAGTTCGTACCGGTTGTCGAACATCGTGAGGTAGAGGTTCGGGTCGGCCAGCGCGTTCGCGACGTACACCGAGCCGACGAGCGTGAGGTCGGTGACCGGGTCGTCGGTGGGCCGCTGGGTCGCGAGGCGCCGCGCGAGCCGGGTGAAGCCCTCCGCCCGCACCGCCGCCCAGAGGCCGGGCATGCCACCGAAGTGCGTGTACACCGCCATCGTCGAGGTACCGGCGGCCGCGGCGAGGCCGCGCAGCGTCACCGGTTCGCGGGCCGCGAGCAGTTCGGCGGCGCGCTCGATGAGCGTGACCCGAACGGTGAGATCGGCACTCCTTGGCACTTGCACATATTACATAGCTATGCCATATCATTGCCATAGCAATGTTATGCAAAAGGAGAACGCCGTGACCGTCGAACTGATCAACCCCGCCGGACTGCCGACGCCCGAGATGTACGCGCAGGTGGGCATCGCCACCGGGACCCGCACGGTCTACCTGGCCGGACAGGTGGCCCGCGACGCCGACGGCCGGCCGGTCGGCACCGGCGACCTGGCCGCCCAGGTGGAGCAGGCGTTCGTCAACGTCCACACCGCGATCACCGCCGTCGGCGGGAGCTTCGACGACGTGGCGAAGCTGACCATCTACATCGTCGACTGGACGCCCGACAAGATGGCCGCGTTCGGCGAGGGCGCGATGCGCGCGGCCGCCCGGCTGGGCGTCAACCCGGTCAAACCGGTCACGTTGATCGGGGTCGCCGCCCTGGGCGAGCCGGACCTGCTGGTCGAGATCGACGCCATCGCCGTCCTGGCATAAACTCTGTACGCTGTATATAATTACAGCCATGAGCCCTTTCACCTCCGCTCCCTTCGCACCGACCGACCAGCAGGTGGCCGACCTGCTGGCCTGGTTCGCCGAGTACGACGCCCTGGCCCGCAAGAACGATGTCGAGGCGATGGCCGACCAGGCGCTGTTCCCGCTCACCGTGATCTCGCACGACTCGGCGGGCGAACGGGTCACCCAGCAATGGGACCGCGGCACGTTCGTCCAGGCGATGGGCGCCGCGACCGACGGGCCTCAGCCGGAGCTCGAGAACCACCGCGAGCCCCACTTCCTGAGCGCCGACCTGGCGGTGGTCGTCACCACGACGGTGATCAGGGGCGGCGGCGACGTCCAGTACATGCGGTACGCCGACGTCATGGCGAAGGCCGGCGGGCGGTGGCGGTTCACCAGCATGGTCCAGGCCGGCTGGGGCGACATGATGCGCGAGTACTTCGGCGCCTAGGCCGGTCGTGTTGATCTGCGGCAGGGCAGGGCCTAGCCGAGGAACGGTCGCCAGCAACGGATCCCGACGATCGTGACCCCCGCGGTCCGGTAGTACGGATCGTCGGCGATCAACGCGTCGACGTCGGCGCGGTCGTCCAGGTCCACGAGGATGACCGCGCCGCTGTCGTCGTCGAGCGGCCCGGCCATCCGCACCGTTCCCGCGCGGTGCAGGGCCGTGAGCCGGTCGCGGTGTGCGGGACGTGCCGCCAACCGCTCGGGCGTACCGGTGAACGCCAGTTCCACTATCCACATGGGACGACCGTAGGTCCGATGTGGACGGGACGCTGTAACACTCGATACATGACCCCGCTGGACTCCATTCCCGCGTTCCGCACGCTGTCGCCGGACTCGCTGGCGGCGGTCGCCCGGGCCAGCCGCGCGGTGCGGTACGGGGCCGGCGCGCTCGTCCGTCCACAGGGGACGCCGGCGCGGGCCGTGCTGTTGCTGCTCTCCGGCACGGTGGCCGCCGAACACGCCACGGCCGAGGGCCAGCTCGTCTGGCCCGAACGGTGGACCGGACCGTCCATTGTGGACAAGCCGGCCGTCCTCGACGGTGGCGCGTGGCCGAGCGGGCTGGTCGCGGTCACCCCGTGCGCCGGTCGACTGCTCCCCGCCGAGCGGTTCCTGCGGCTGCTGGAGGAGGAGCGGTCGGTGCGCGGGCACGTGCTGGCGCACCTGGCCCGCACCGTTCTCGCCGGCCGGCGGCGGCTGGCTCAGGCGGTCACGCTTCCGGCGGTGGCGCGGGTCGCGGCCTTTCTCGGCGCGCACGATCCGGCGGCGCCGGATGCGGCCGGGGCGCCGCCGCCGGATACGGCCGGTGTGGTGGTGGTGCCGGTTACGGCCGGCGTGGTCGCCTGGCGGGGTACGCAGGAGCATCTTGGCCGCGTGCTGGGGCTGAGCCGGGTCACCGTCAACCGCGCGCTGGGCCAACTCGCCCGCCGGGGCGCCGTCGAACTGACGCCGCGGGGCATCGTCGTCACCGATCGCCGTCGCCTGCACTCGGCGGCGGCCGACGGATGACGGCGTCGAGCATCGACTCCACCGTGCGCACGAACGCCTCCCGGTCGAGACCGTCGTCGAGCACCGTCTGCAGCACCAGCCCCTGATAGATAGCGATGAACACGCGCACGAGCGCGTCGGGGTCGAGGTCCGCCGGCGCCTCGCCGTTCCGCTGCGCCGACCGGACCCGCGCAGCGAGGCTCCCGCGCGGCCCGTCGATCCCGGCGCGGGTGAGGTCGCCGATGCGGGGCGAGCGCACCGCCTCGGCCCACACCTGCACGCCCAGCCGCAGGCCGTCCCGTGCGGACGGGTCACCGATCGACCGGAGCAGCCCGAGGTACGCGTCGGCCAGGTCGTCGAAGTCCACTGTGGACGCTTCCATCACCGCCCGCCGCTGCTCATGCCACTCGGACACGATGGCGACGATCATGTCGTCCTTGCCGGTGAAGTACCGGTAGACCAGGCCGGCGCTGATGCCGGACTCCCGCACGATGTCGTGCACCGAGGTGGCGTGGAAGCCGTCGCGGGCAAAGCACCGGCCGGCGGCGTCGAGGATCTGCCGCCGGCGGGCGGCCAGATGATCGGCGGAGACCTTGGGCACGCCTACCGCTCCGAGGCCGGGCGGTCGCCGTTCACCGCACACGGGCGAGGCGGTCGACACGGCGCGCGCGGAGCACGGGAGCCGGTGCGCCCCGTGGGCACAGTCACCGGACCTCGGCCCGGGCGATCCGGTAGAACGGCGCGGCCGGCTCCGCTCGGCCGAGCGGCACCAGGTACCGGTCCGCGGCGTCGCGGGTCGACAGGTCCAGGGTGAGGTCCATCCCCCGCTCGTCCAGGTACGCGGGCAGCACGGCCGGATCAAGGCCGAACGTCCACGGCTCACCATGCCGCCGCACGGCGTCCTGCCAGACGCCCTGGAAGTCTCCCGTGCCGTCGAGCGCGGCACGGTCGACATACGTGAAGACGACGTGGCTACCACTCACCAGCACACCGGCAAGCCGCCGGAGAGTGGTGTCGACCGCCTCCGCGGTGAGGTAGTTGGTGACCCCCTCCCAGACGACGACCGCCCGCCCCCCGAAGCCGCGATCACCGGCACCTTGCTCCCCACGGCCGCGATCCCCGGCCGCAGGTCCACCGGCACCCTCGAACCCGGCCGCGAGCAGGGCCGCGGCCAGGTCGTCACGCAGCAGATCGACCGGGACGAACCGCACATGCGCCCGCCGCTCCACCGGAACCCGCGCCTCGACGAGCCCCCGCTTCGTGACCTGCGTGGCCGGATGGTCCACCTCGAACACGCGCACCGAACGCGCGGCCGCCAACCGGTACGCCCGGCTGTCGTACCCGGCCCCGAGCAGCACCACCTGGCCGGCGCCGGCCGCGAGCGAGTCCTCGACCAGCCCGTCGATGAGCCGCGTCCGCACGACGGCCGACGCACGCGGTCCGCCCGGGAACCGCCGGTCGAGGTATCGCTCCAGCCCCCGGCGGGCCGCCGGTACGCGAGCGGCCCGGGCCAGAAGCCCGTACCGCCCGGTGAGGAACGTGACCGCGTACGGGTCGTCGATCACCCGGTCGCGTCGGCGCGCCGTCTCGATCGCCCGGAACAACGTGACGTGTTGAGCGGTGCGACTGGTCCGGTTCAACACCCGTCCCACAATAATGAATGAACGTCCACTTTTCTATCTCTGCGTTAGCCTGCCCTCCATGCGGCTTTTCGTGGGATGTGCGCAATGGACGCACAAGTCGTGGCAGGGACGCCTCGTCGCACACCCGCTCCCACCCCACGAGCGGCTGCGCGCGTACGCCGGCTGGTGCAACGCGGTCGAGGGCAACACGACGTTCTATGGGATACCGGCCCGCGACACGGTCGCGACCTGGGCCAAGCAGACCGACCCCACGTTCCGGTTCGTGGTGAAGCTCCCGAGAACCGTGACCCACGACCGCTGCCTGGTCGACGTGGCGCCCGACATGCGTGCCTTCCTCCACGCGATCGAGCCGCTCGGGCCGCGCGCCCACGCCGTGTGGATCCAGCTGCCCGCGAGCTTCGGACCCGCCGACCTGCCCACGCTGGCCCGCTTCATGCGCCGGTTGCCGGCCGACCACCGGTACGCGGTCGAGGTACGGCATCCCGCGTTCTTCACCGAGCCGGACGCGACCACCCGGCTCGAGGAGGTCCTGGCCCCGTCGTCGGCCGAATGGGTCCCCTTCGACACCGAGGTCCTCTTCGCGGAGCCACCGGTCACCGATATGGAACGCGAGGCCTGGACCCGCAAACCGCGCGTCCCCCGCCGCTCGGTCCCACTGACCGACCGGCCGATCGTCCGCTACCTCGGCCGCGACGACCCCGAGCGGACCGCCGAAGGCTGGCAGTTCTGGGCCGACACGGTCGCGGCGTGGCTCCGCGAGGGCCGCTCACCCACCATCTTCATCCACACCCCCGACAACGTCGACGCGCCCGTGCTGGCCCGCCGTTTCCACACCGACGTCCGGACACGCGTTCCCGACCTCGAGCCACTCCCCGAGCCGGAACCGGTCGAGCCGCTGACCCTGTTCTGAGTTGGTCCCTGGTCACCTCCAGTTCTGGTCTCTGGTTGTCGGATTCAGGCCCTGGTCGCCTCCAGATATCGGAGAACCGCGAGAACCCGCCGGTGATCGGTGCCGGTCGGGGCGAGGTCGAGCTTGGTGAAGATCGCGGTGACGTGCTTCTCGACGCTGCGACCGGCAAGCCCCAGAAGACCGGCGATCGCCGTATTCGACCTCCCCTCGGCCAGCAGTGCGAGGATCTGCCGCTCGCGGGCGGTGAGCCGGGCGAGGCCGGCGTCGGCCCGCGGAGCAGCCAGCAACTGCCGGATCACCTCGGGGTCCAGCGCTGTTCCCCCGGCGGCGACCCGCCGCAGCGCGTCGACGAACTCGTCGGTGCTGACGATGCGGTCCTTCAGCAGGTAGCCGACACTGCCCGGGCTGTCGCGCAGCAGCCGCCGGGCGTACGTGGTCTCGACCCACTGGGAGAAGAGCAGCACCGCCGTTCCCGGATGCGCCCGCCGGATGGCGGTGGCCGCGCGAACCCCCTCGTCGGTGAAGGTCGGCGGCATCCGCACGTCGACGATCGCCACGTCGGGCCGGTACTCGGCCACGGCGGCATGCAGCTCCTCGGCGGTGGTCGCGGTGGCGACGACCGGGATCTCGAGGTCGGTGAGCAGCGCCGCGATGCCGTCACGCATGAGCGGGTTGTCTTCGGCGATGACCGTGCGCATGGCGGTCATCCTCCCGGCCCCGACGTGAGCGGCAACGTCATCGTGACGGTGGTCGGCCCGCCGGGTGGACTGACGACGTCGAGCCACCCGTCGAGCGCCTCGGCACGCCGGGCCAGCCCCGCGAGCCCCGTACCGGAGCCACCGCCGGAACCCGCACCCGACGCGTCCGCGTTCGCGGACCGGCCGGCGCCACCTCCGGGCGCCGCCGCACCCGACGTGGCCGCGCTCACGGGCCGGCCGGCGCCTCCGCGACCGTCATCGGTGACGACCAGTCGCAGCGACCCCTCGTCGTCGGACAGGCGCAGCACCACCCGCCCGGCGTCGGCGTGCCGGGCGGCGTTCGCGAGCAGCTCCGCCGCGGCGAAGTAGAGCGTGCCCGCCGCGGCGTCGCCGGGCGGCTCGGCCAGCGTGACCCGGGCGTCGACCGGCAGTCCGCTGCGGGCCGCCAGCGTGGCCAGCGCCGTGGCCAGCCCGTCGTCGAGGGCGGGCGGATGGATTCCGCGCACGATGTCGCGCAGCTCGGCCAGCCCGTCGGTGACGCTGTCGCGCGCCGATCCGACCAGGCCGCGCAGCTCGCCGATGCCGTCGGTGTCGTCGGGCAACCGGTCGAGCCGCCGCCCGATGCGCGACAGCGCCATCCCGAGCGACACCAGCCGCGCCTGCGTGCCGTCGTGAAGGTCCCGTTCCAGCCGGCGCAGCGTCGTGGCGGCATCGGCCGTGAGCGCCGCCCGTCCGGACTCCAACCGCGCGATCCGCTGCGCGGCCGGTCCCGGCGCCAGCAGCGTGTCGACGAGGAACCGGTCGAGCAGCGTCGACAGCCGCAGCGGCCACGGGAACACCAGCAGCACGATCACGCCGCCCGTGGCGACGGTCGAGCTCTCCGACCAGTTGTCGAGCTCGGTCGGGACGAACGGCGACCACACCGGACAGGTGAGGCTGACCACCCCGACCACCAACGCCGCCACCGTGACGTACGCGGTGGTTGCCGCGAGTGGCAGACGCAGGAAGCAGTAGACCAGCGCCCGCCAGGCCCGACCATCGACGAGCAACGCGCGCGCCTTCCGCACCGGCCCCTGCCCGCCCAGCCGTACCGGACCCGCCCACGACCGACCCAGCAGCACCCGCGCCGGCGCGCGGAAGTACCGCACCGCCAACCGGCCCCCGGCCAGGACCGCGACCAGCACCGGCAGGCCGACCACCATGAGCGACAGCGCACCGGCCACCAGCCCGGCCAGCGCGAGCAGAAACGCCGGCACGGCCATGACCGTCGTGACGAGCGTGTATCCCACCTCCCGCCACGTCTCCCCCGCGACCGGCGCCCGGACGAACACGGCCAGCCCACGGGCGACGGTCGCGACCGCACCCCGTTCCGGACCCACGCCGACGTCGGGCCCGGCGCCGCCCCGCACCGCGCCCGCGCGAAGGCCGGCCCTACGCGGCGCCATGCCCGCCCGGAGGTCCGCACCGCCCGACGCCGCGCCCGCGCTTCCCGCACCACCGTCCGGGCCCACGGCCGCGGGACCCTCCGCGGCGCTCACATCGAGACCCGCACCGACGCGATCGGCGGCTTCCGGACGAGCACCGCCGCCGGCAGGACCGTGCCAGCCCCCACCACCGCCGCACCAGCGAGAACCATCAGCGCCAGCTGCACCGGCGGCACGAACGGCAGGCTGTCGAACGCGGTGTGCGTCATCGGGACCAGCGTCGCCAGCGCGACCCCGGCCGCCAGCACGACGACTGTTCCCAGCACCAGCACAGCTTCGCAGGCCCACACCGCCAGCACGCGGGCCCTGGTGGCCCCGGCCAGCCGCATCACCGCCAGTTCGCGCTCGCGCCCCACGCTCACGGTCAACAGTGTGTTGATGGCGCCGATGACCGCGAACGCGACGAAGATCGCCGTACCCGAGTACTCGAGCCACAGGTCGGCGGACGGCGGACGGACACCGGTCGCATGCTCGACGGTCCCGTACACCCCGACCTTCACCCCGGCGAAGCTGCCCGCCAGCACCAGTGGAATCAACGCCGTCGACAACGCCCGTGACCGGGCGACCAGGGCGTCGGCCGCGAGCACACCGGAGTCGCCAACCAGCCGGAGCACCGGCCGGGCCACCCGGGCCGTGACCCGCAGCAGGACCGGACCCAGCAGCCCGACCCCGACCGACATACCCAGGATCACGAACAGCCCCCCGGCATCCGCCTGCTCGGCGTCGACCCTGGTGAGGGCCGCCGACAGCACCACCCCGCCGACGAGCAGCACCACGCCCGCGATCGTCCGCACCGCGCCCCCGGCGGGACGTCGCGTGGCCGTCTCGGTGAGCGCGGTCGCCGGCCGGACCCGCGAGGGCCGGACCGCCGACACCAGCGCACCCACCACCGACGTGACGACCTCGATACCGATCACCACCGGCAGCACCCACAGCAGCGGCTGGTACCTGATCCCGCCCGGTACCACGTCGTGGCCGGCCAACTGGGTCAGCCACACCCGGCCGAAGATCAGGCCGAGTCCGTATCCGAGCGTGGCCGCCGGAACCGCGGTCAGTGCCGCCTGCCGCGCGACCGACCTGCGGATCCGTCCCGGCGTCGCACCGACCGCCCGCAGCAGCGCGATGTCGCGGGCCTGGCGGGCGATCGCCGCCGTCATCGTGACACCGACCATCAGGATCGACAGGTAGATCGAGGTACCGGTGAAGGCGGCCGCGGCGTCGGTCATGCCGCTCTCGTCGAGCGCGCGACGCTCGGCTGCCGACAGCGTCGCCGCCGACATCGACATCCCGGTGGTGATCATCGCCGTCATGACGGCGGCCGCCACGCACTGCGTGGCGAACGGCCCGGCGAACCCCCACCGGTGCCTGCGCAGCGCCTGCCACGTGAGCCCCGACCTCATCGCGGGACCGCCACCGCACCGGACACCGCCGCCAACCGGCTCGCGATCGTCGCCGCGTCGGGCGTGGGCGCGTCGGCCACCAACCGGCCGTCGCGTAACAGCAGCAGCCGGTCGCTGACCTGCGCCGCCGTCGGATCGTGCGTGACCATCACGACCGTGACCCCGAGCCGGTCGACCGCGTCGCGCAGCAGCCCCAGGATCCGCCCACCGGTGGTGGGGTCGAGAGCACCGGTCGGCTCGTCGGCGAAGACCACCGCGGGACGCGTGACCAGCGCCCGCGCCACCGCGACCCGCTGCTGCTGGCCGCCCGACAGCTCGCCGACCCGCCGGTCGGCCGCACCGGCGAGCCCGACCTCCGTGAGCACCCGTTCGAGGTCGGCACCCCGGACCCGCCTACCGCCGAGCCGGCCCGGCAGCAACGCGTTCTGCCGCACGGTGAGCTCGGACAGCAGGTTGTAGGACTGGAACACGAAACCCACCCGGTCACGCCGGAGCCGGGTGAGCGACGCCTCGCGCATGCGGGTGATGGTCCGCCCCGCGAGCGTCACCACACCGGTGGTCGGCCGGTCGAGCCCGGCGGCGCAGTGCAGCAGTGTGCTCTTCCCGGACCCCGTGGCGCCCATCACCGCGGCGAACGTGCCCGCGGGCACCCGCAGGGAGACGTCACGCAGCGCCCACGGCCCGTCGGAGAAGTACCGCCGGCCCACCAGTTCCATGGTCAACACGTCTTCGGTCACGGGTCCAGCCTCGTCGGCACGGCGGGTGTGGTCGACCGGGCCAGCCCACCCGCGAAGGTGCGGTAATCCGCACCATCCGTGGAGGGTGCGGTAATCCGCACCTTCCACGGAAGGCTCACCCCATCTCCACAAGCCGTCAATAGCGTGTAGAACTGTGCCATCGACGTTTCCGACCCATCCCGTCGCCGTTCTTCCACTCAAGATCTGGCGGCCGCGCTGGTTCGACGGGGTCGCGCTCGTACTCGGCTCGATGGCGCCCGACGCCGCGTACGTGCTCGACGGCTCCGGCCTGCCGGTGTGGCCGTTCTCCCACGAGCCGCTGGGCCTGCTCGGCTGGTGCCTGCCGCTGACCCTGGCCGGCGCCTGGCTGGTGAGGCGGGCGGCGCCGGCGGTCGCGGCGCACCTGCCCGCCGGTGGATCGTTCGCGCTGCGCGACTACGGCGCGATCGGTAGGGCGCGCCACCGCTGGTGGGTCACCGTCGCGTCGGCGCTGATCGGCGCGGCCAGCCACGTCGCGCTCGACGAGGTGGAACAGGGCGTCACCGCTGGCGAGTACGTGTTCCACGCTGCCGGGGTGGTCGCGGTGGTCGTCGCGGGTCAGAGCATCGGGCGGCGGGGGCTGGTCCGCCGGTGGCACGGTCCGTCGCCGGCGGTGCGGCGTCGGCCCGCGCTGTTCTGGACCGTGGCCGGCGCCGTCGCCGTACCGGCCGCGGCCGTGACGCCGTTCCTGCCGGCGGCGTTCCTCCCGCACACCACCGGCGCGCGGCTGATCGCGGCGGCCGGAGTGGGCCTGCTCGCCGGCGCGGCGGCCGTCGGAGGTGACCGCCGGCGGCTCCCGGCGGAGGTAGACCGGCGGAGGTAGGCCGGCGGAGGTAGGCCGCCGGAGGTAGACCCGCGGCGGCACAACGGCGGCCGTCGAGGGCACACCCACGGCGGCACCGGCGGCGGGCATCGCCCGGGAAGATGCCATATGCCAGGGCCGGGCCAGGACCCGGATCAACCGTCCACCAGCAGCTCACGAGATCGCACAGGCACGTCCGAGGACCACCGATGATCGCCGGCCATCCCGGTTCGCCCCGTCCACCAGTTGCTATGGGAGCGCTCCCATGTAACGATGACCGTCACTGCACCCCCACCCCGCCGCCGCACGGTCATCCGAGGAGCCGCTATGTCCTCGAGGTCCCGTACCTTGTCCCTCGCCACTGTTCTCGTCCTGGTCGCGACCGCGTTCGTCGTCACGCGGTCGTTGTCCGCCACGGCAGCGCCCACCTACAGCTACGGCGAGGCGCTCCAGAAGTCACTGCTGTTCTACGAGGCGCAGGTCTCCGGGAAGAAGCCCGCCTGGAACCGGGTCTCATGGCGGGGCGACTCCGCCATGCGCGACGGGTCCGACGTCGGGCTCGACCTGACCGGCGGCTGGTACGACGCCGGCGACCACGTGAAGTTCGGCCTGCCGATGGCCTTCACCACCACGATGCTGGCCTGGGGCGCGGTCGAGAACCGGGCCGCCTACACCAGTTCCGGGCAGCTCACCCACCTGCTGAACAACCTGCGGGTGCCGAACGACTACTTCATCAAGGCACACCCGTCGGCCAATGTCCTCTATGGACAGGTGGGCAAGGGCGACGACGACCACAAGTGGTGGGGCCCGGCCGAGGTGATGCCGATGGCCCGCCCCGCGTACAAGATCGACGCGACGTGCGGCGGAAGCGAGCTGGCCGCGGAGACCGCCGCCGCGATGGCCGCCAGTTCGATCGTGTTCCGGCCCACCGACGCGGCCTACGCCGACACGCTGCTGACCCACGCGCGGCAGCTGTACACGTTCGCCGACACCGTGCGGAAGTCCTACCACGAGTGCATCACCGATGCGACGTCCTTCTACCGCTCCTGGAGCGGCTACGTCGACGAGCTGGTGTGGGGCGCGATCTGGCTGCACCGCGCCACCGGTGACGCGAGCTACCTCGCGAAGGCCGAGAGCACCTACGACGCGCAGGGTAACGAGAACCAGACCACCACGAAGTCCTACAAGTGGACGATCTCGTGGGACAACAAGCAGTTCGCCACGTACGTCCTGCTGAACAAGCTGACCGGCAAGCAGAAGTACCTCGACGACGCCAACCGCTGGCTCGACTGGTTCACCGTCGGCGTCAACGGTGAGAAGGTGCGGACGTCGCCGGGCGGCATGGTCGTGGTCGACAGCTGGGGCGCCCTGCGGTACGCGGCCAACACCGCGTTCGTCGCCCTCGTCCACAGCGACTCCATCACCGACGCCACCCGGAAGCAGCGGTACCACGACTTCGCCCTCAGGCAGATCGACTACATCCTCGGCGCGAACCCGCGCAACTCCAGCTACGTCATCGGGTTCGGCAACAACTCGCCGAAGAACCCGCACCACCGCACCGCGCACGGCTCGTGGTGGGACAGCCAGCAGGTGCCCGTCGAGACGCGGCACGTCCTGTACGGCGCGCTCGTCGGTGGACCGTCGTCCCCGAACGACGCCTACACCGACAGCCGCGGCGACTACGTGATGAACGAGGTGGCCACCGACTACAACGCCGGCTTCACGTCCGCGGCCGCCCGCCTCTACGGCGAGTACGGCGGCGCGCCGCTGGCCGGATTCCCCCAGGCCGAACGGCCCGACATCCCCGAGATGTCCATCGAGACCACCGTCATGCAGAACGAGCAGCGGTCGACCGGCGTCAAGGTCGTCGTCTACAACAAGTCCGCGTTCCCGGCGCGGGCGTTGACCACGGCCAGGTTCCGCTACTACTTCCGGCGCGACGGCGACGCGGCGCTCCAGGTCAGCTCGCCCTACACGCAGGGCTGCCCGGGCCCGACGAGCGCCAGGCAGTACTCGGGCGACATCTGGTTCGTCGAGGTCGACTGCACCGGGTACACCATCGCGCCCGCCGGCCAGTCGGCGCACCGCATGGAGGTGCAGCTGAAGATCGGCGTGGCCGAGGGCGGCACGTGGAACCCGGCCAACGACCCGTCGTACCAGGCGGCGGCCGGCCCGAACCAGGGCATGACCCTCTACGAGGGCGGCACGCGCATCTGGGGCAACGAACCGGGAACGGGTCCCGACCCGGACCCGTCGAGCAGCCAGAGCTCGAGCTCCGGCCCGCAACCCAGTGCGAGCCAGAGCTCCAGCCAGCCGCCCACGCCGGTCACCGGTTGCCGGATCACGTACTCCACCAACGACTGGAACACCGGCTTCACCGCCGCGGTCACCGTCGCCAACACCGGATCGACAGCAGTCAACAACTGGACGCTCGTCTTCAGCTACGCCAACGGGCAGCAGGTCACCCAGGCGTGGTCGGCGACGGTCACCCAGGCCGGCGCGGTGGTCACCGCGCGCGGCGCCGGCTGGAACCCGTCGTTGGCTGCGGGCGCGTCGACCAGTTTCGGCTTCAACGGGACCCACGGAGGAAGCAACCCGCGCCCGACGAGCTTCACCCTCAACGGGACCGCGTGCGCGGTGACGGCGTGAAACGTGCTCTGGTGCTCGCGTTGTTCACCGGGACGCTGACATCAGCGGCCCCGGCGGACGCCGCGGCACTCCCCTACCAGGACCCGACGCTGCCCGTGGCGCAGAGGGTCGGCGACCTCCTCGCACGGATGTCGCTCGACGACAAGCTCGGCCAGATGACCCAGGCCGAGCGGGCGGTGGTGACGCCGGCCGACCTGACGCAGTACCGCATCGGGTCGGTGCTGTCGGGCGGCGGATCCGCGCCGGCGCAGAACGACCCGGCCGGCTGGGCCGACCTGTACGACGGCCTCCAGCGCGGCGCGCTCGCGACACCGTTGCAGATCCCCATGATCTACGGGATCGACGCGGTGCACGGCAACAACAACGTGCTCGGCGCGACCATCTTCCCGCACAACATCGGGCTCGGCGCCACCCGCGATCCCGACCTGGCGCAACGGATCGGCCGCGCCACGGCCGAGGAGGTCGTCGGGTCGGGCCAGGACTGGACGTTCGCGCCGTGCGTCTGCGTCGCGCGCAACGACCGGTGGGGACGCACGTACGAGTCCTTCAGCGAGAACCCGGACCTCGTGTCGCAGATGTCCACAGTGGTCACCGGGCTCCAGGACGGCACCCCGAAGGTGCTCGCCACCGCGAAGCACTACGTCGGCGACGGTGGCACCACCAACGGCACCGACCAGGGCGACACCCAGCTGTCCGAGGCGGAGCTGCGCTCGGTCCACCTGCCGCCGTTCCGCGCTGCGGTCCAGCGCGGCGTCGGCTCGGTGATGATCTCCTTCAGCAGCTGGAACGGACAGAAGCTGCACGGCCACCGGTACCTGGTGACCGACGTGCTCAAGGGGGAACTCGGCTTCACCGGGTTCACCGTCTCCGACTGGGCCGGCATCGACCAGATCGACGGGCAGCGCGGCTTCACCCAGGCCGAGGTCGCGCAGGCCATCAACGCCGGGCTCGACATGATCATGGTGCCCAACGAGTGGCGGCTGTTCCTCACGCACCTCAAGGCCGCCGTGAACGCCGGTCAGATCCCGATGTCACGCATCGACGACGCCAACCGCCGCATCCTCACGAAGAAGTTCGAGTACGGCCTGTTCGAGCAGCCGCTCGCCGACCGGTCGTACGCGTCCACTGTGGGCAGTGCCGCGCACCGCACGCTCGCCCGCGAGGCCGTGCGCAGGTCGCAGGTGCTGCTGAAGAACAGCGGCGTACTGCCGTTGGCGAAGAACGGCGGGAAGATCTTCGTCGCCGGAAAGAGCGCCGACGACATCGGCAACCAGAGCGGCGGCTGGACGCTGAGCTGGCAGGGCGCCAGCGGTAACACGGTACCGGGAACCACGATCCTGCAAGGGATCCGTGACGCGGTCGGATCACAGGCGACGGTCACGTACGCCCGCGACGGGTCCGGCATCGACGGCTCCTACCGGGCGGCGATCGCGGTGGTCGGCGAGACCCCGTACGCCGAGGGCGCCGGCGACCGCACCGGTTCGCTGACCCTGGACGCCACGGATCTGTCCACCATCAACCGGTTGCGGGCAGCGGGTGTGCCGACGGTCGTGGTGCTGGTGTCGGGCCGCCCGCTCGACATCGCGTCGCAGGTCGGCGACTGGAACGCCGTGGTGGCGAGCTGGTTGCCGGGAAGCGAGGGCGGCGGCGTCGCCGACGTGCTGTTCGGCGACCACGCGCCGACCGGCAAGCTCCCCGTCACGTGGATGCGGTCCGCGTCACAGCAACCGGTGAACGACGGTGACGGCCAGACGGCGCTCTACCCGTACGGACACGGGCTGACCTACACCACGACGGACCCCGACCCCGAACCGCAACCGTCGTCGTGCCGGGTGACCTACACGACGAACGACTGGAACAACGGGTTCACCGCATCGGTGTCGGTGACGAACACCGGTACCGCGCCGGTGAACCCGTGGAGTACACAGTGGACATACACCGCCGGACAGCGGGTCACGCAGGCGTGGTCGGCGCGCGTCACGCAGTCCGGCACCGCGGTGACCGCCACCGGCGAGGCCTGGAACCCGTCGCTGGCACCGGGCGCCACCGCCACGTTCGGGTTCAACGGCAGCCACACCGGCAGCAACCCGCGTCCCCCGTCCTTCACCCTCAACGGCAGCACCTGCACCGCGGCCTGACCGGCCGTACGACGAGCGCCACCCGGGCAGGTGGCACACCCCCGCGCGCCTCGGCCCGGGGCGCGCGCCACCGCCCGGGTCGTGCGCCCCCCGAACGTCGGGCCCACCGGCCCGGCTGCACATACCCCCAAACACCCCAAAGGAGCCTCGATGATCAGGTCAACGCTGCGGGCGTTAGCAGCGACCGGAATCGTCCTCGCCTCGTCGGCCATCGCCGTGGTCGCGGCCGCCCCCGCCGCCAACGCCGAGGTGATCTGCGACCAGTACGCGTCGCGCACCATCCAGAACGGCCGATACGTCGTGCAGAACAACCGCTGGGGCGCCAGCACCACGCAGTGCATCGACGTGACGTCCAACGGCTTCACCATCACGCAGGCCAACCACAACAACCCGACCAACGGTGCACCCGCCTCGTACCCGTCGGTCTTCCTGGGCTGCCACTACACGAACTGCACGTCCGGGAGCAACCTGCCGATCCAGGTCAGCCGGATCAGCAGCGCGACCAGCAGCATCAGCTACACGTACGTCAACAACGCCACCTACAACGCCTCGTACGACATCTGGCTCGACCCGCAGCCGCGCACCGACGGCCAGAACGGCGCGGAGATCATGATCTGGTTCAACCGGCAGGGCTCGATCCAGCCGATCGGATCGCGGGTGGGCACCGCCACGATCGGTGGCCGCACGTGGGAGGTCTGGCGCGGCAACATCGGCTGGGAGGTCGTCTCCTACGTGGCGCCGTCGCCGATCAGCAGTTGGAGCTTCAGCGTGCTCGACTTCATCAACGACGTACGCAACCGCGGGGCGATCACCAACTCCTGGTACCTGACCAGCATCCAGGCCGGCTTCGAGCCGTGGGTCGGGGGCGCCGGGCTCGCGGTGAACTCGTTCTCGGCGAGCGTCAACGGCGGCGGCAACCCGGGCGGCGACACCCAGGCGCCGAGCACGCCGGGCCAGCCCAGCGCGTCGAACGTGACCTCGTCCAGCGTGAACCTCTCGTGGAGCGGGTCGACCGACAACGTCGGCGTCACCGGGTACGAGGTGCTGCGCTCGACCGGCGGCGGCTCGCCGACCGTGGTGGGCACCACCAGCGGGACGTCGTTCACGGCCACCGGGCTCTCCGCGTCGACGACCTACACGTTCAGCGTGCGGGCCCGTGACGCGGCGGGGAACACGTCGTCGGCGTCGGCGGGCCGCACGGTCACCACGTCGTCCGGCGGCGGCAACCCCGGTACCGGCGCGTGCACCGCGACCTACCGCACGACCAACTCCTGGAGCGGCGGGTTCCAGGGTGAGGTGACCGTGCGCAACAACGGCACCTCGACGCTGAACGGCTGGACCACCACGTGGTCGCTGCCCGGCGGCTCGAGCATCGGCCAGGTCTGGGACGGCCGCTCGTCGGTCTCCGGCTCGACCGTCACCGTCCGCAACGAGGCCTACAACGGCAACCTCGGCGCGGGCGCCACCGCGACGTACGGCTTCATCGGCACCGGCACCGCACCGAACCCGTCGGTAACCTGCACCAGCCCGTAGAACCGGAACCCGGGCCCCGCCGTGGGGCCCGGGTTTCTGTCGTACCCCGGTGCCACGATCGACCCATGCTGACGGGAAGGATCATCCTCGAGAGCCTGCGGGTCGGCAGCGAGCTGCGGATCCCCGGCCTGGTCGCCACGTGGGTCAGCAGGCAGGACGTCTCGTCCTCGACGGCGTCGTTCCAGCCGGAGGTCTGGACGCTGCTCGACTTCGAGGCGCCCGACGACGCGTACGACGCGCTGGTCGAGGGCCTGTCCGGTGCCCTGGCCGCCGACCAGGGCTGGTACGCCGACTTCCGGGCCGGCGACGACCACGTGGTCGTCTACCCGGGCCGGGTCTTCCGCTACCGCCACGGCGACCCCGCCGGTCGCGACGAGGCCAGGGAGTACGGACGGAAGGAGGGGATCCCCGCGGGTCAGCTCGACTGGGAGGACACGTCGCCGTCCACGTAGGTCCACGCGCCGTCGACCTTCGTGAACCGGCTGCGCTCGGTGAGCGTGCCCGGCTCGCCGCGGTCGCGGAAGTGCGCCCGGAACTCCACCACGCCCTCCGTGTCGTCGGGGCCGCCGCGCTCGGTGGCGAGCACCCGCAGGCGGGTCCAGCGGCGGCCGACCGGGGTCAGGCTGGCCGGGTCGGGGCTCGCGGGGTCGGGGCTCGCGGGGTCGGGGCTCGCGGGGTCGGGGCTCGCGGGG
>NZ_BOPH01000067.1 GCF_016863655.1 Virgisporangium ochraceum | reverse complement strand
GCGGGGTCGGGGCTCGCGGGGTCGGGGCTCGCGGGGTCGGGGCTCGCGGGGTCGGGGCTCGCGGGGTCGGGGCTCCGCGGGCGGGTGGTCGGGTGCCAGGTGCGGAGCAGGTAGTCGGCGTCGCCGAGGGCGAACGCGCTGTACCGCGACCGCATCAGCGCCTCCGCGGTCGCCGCCGGCGCTCCCCCGTGCGCCGGGCCGCAGCACGCCGCGTAGGGCCCGCCGCCGCAGGGGCAGCGGAGATCCGCTGGAGCACCCGATCGTGGGTCGGAGTCGTCGGTCGCCACGTCGAGGAGTGTAGGTCGCCCACCTGATGAGCAGGTGGTGAGTAGATTGTGCGCGTGACACGGCCCCAGATTCGGCCCCGCGTTCGGCTGAGCGTGGACTTCGGGACGTCCAACACCGTGGCCGCGCTGGGCCTGCCCGACGGTCGGGTGCGCCCGTTGCTGTTCGACGGGTCGCCGACACTGCCGTCGTCGGTGTTCCTCGACCCGGCCGGCGGGCTGCTGGTCGGCCGCGACGCGGTCCACTCCGCCCGGACCTCGCCCGACCGGTTCGAGCCGAACCCGAAGCGGCGCGTCGACGAGCACGCGGTGCTCCTCGGCGACGCCGAGGTGCCCGTGGTCGACCTGATCACGGCCGTGCTGTCGCGGGTCGCCGGTGAGGCGCGCCGGGTCGCCGGCGGTCCGATCGACGCGGTGACGCTGACGCACCCCGCGGCCTGGGCGCAGACGCGACGCCGGGTACTCGTCGACGCCGCCAACCGGGCCGGCCTCCCGCCGACCGCGCTGGTGCCCGAGCCGGTCGCGGCGGCCGACTCGTTCCTCGCGGTCTCCGGCGACGCGGTACCCCTGGGCGCGTGCGTGGTGGTCTACGACCTCGGTGCCGGCACCTTCGACGCGTCGGTGGTGCGCCGCACCCCGGGCGGCTTCGACGTGATCGCCGCCGAGGGGCTCAACCAGGCCGGCGGCCTCGACATCGACGCCGCCGTCACCAGCTACCTGGGCGCCCACCTCGCCGGGAACGACGGCGGGGCCTTCGCGCGCCTGCTCAGCCCGACCACCACCGAGGAGCGCCGCGCCAACCGCCTGCTGTGGGAGGACGTGCGCAACGCCAAGGAGCTGCTGTCGCGGGCCACCCGTACCCAGGTGCACGTGCCCCTGGTCGGCGTCGACGTGCCACTGGGCCGCGAGCAGTTCGAGCTGCTCGCCCGCCCGATCCTCGACGCGACGGTCAACGCCACCCGGGCCGCGGTCAACAGCGCCCAGGTGCGGCCGGCCGACGTCGCCGGCATCTTCCTGGTTGGCGGCGGGAGCCGCATTCCGCTGGTCAGCACGCTGTTGTCGCAGGCGTTCGGCCGTACGCCGACGGCCACCGAGCAGCCCGAACTGGTCGTCGCCGAGGGCGGCCTGCGGGCCGCCGGCGCGCACGCCGGGCCAGCCCACGCCGGGCCAGCCCACGCCGGGCCAGCCCACGCCGGGCCAGCCCACGCCGGGCCAGCCGCGGGCGGACCCGTCGCGGCCGGGGCCGCGTCGCCGGCGTCGCCCTACCAGGGGCCGGCCACGCCGGTGTCGGGCTTCCCGGCGGCCGAACACGCCCCGCCGAACCCCGTGTCGGCGGCACCGGTGTCGCCGTACCAGCCACCCACCGGCCAGCCCCACCCAGGCCAGCACCAGCCCACCGGCCAGCCCTCACCAGGCCAGCCCTCACCAGGCCAGCCCTCACCAGGCCAGCCCTCACCAGGCCAGCACCAACCAGGCACGCACCAACCAGGCACGCACCAACCAGGCACGCACCAGCCCACCGGGCAGTACCAGCCGCCCATTCCCCAGCAGTACCAGCCACCGACCCACCAGACACCGCCGCCCACGAACCAGTTCCAGCCCGCCACCGGCCACTTCCAGCCACCCACCCCACCCGGCACCGGCGGCCGGACCACGCGGCGCCGGAACCTGGTCATCGCCGCCGGCGTCGCCGTGGTGCTGGTCGTCGTGCTCGGGGCGGCCGGGGTCTGGGCGCTGTTCCGTGACAAGGTCGTGGACGTCGACCGCCAGATCTACGCCGAGAACGGGCGCACCGTCACGCTGGTGAACATGACGGTCGACGGCGACCGGGTGCGGCTGAACTTCCTGTACCGCAACGGATCCCGCACCTCGTGGTCGTTGTCGTGCCGCCTGCCCGAGGTCGAGCTGCGCTCGTCGTACCTGGTGGTCGGCCGGAACAACGTGTACCCGGTGAAGACCCGGTGCAGCGCCGAGGAGCCGCGCGGCCGCTCCTTCAGCCTCGCACCCGGCAACACCCTGGAGAGCTACGGCGTGTTCCCCGCACCCGACGAGGGCACGACGTTCGCGGTGCAGTGGTACTCGTTCCCGCGCGCCGGCGGCCTCACGCTGTAGGTCCGGATGTGGCCGGTGTCCGGGCGCCGCATGGGATAGACCTGTTGTCGTGACGACATTTTCCGCGGTCGTGACGACCGGCATCTACTGCCGCGACGGCTGCGTCGCCGGGCCACCGCGCGCCGAGAACGTCCGCACGTTCGAGCACCCCGCCGCGGCCGAGGTCGCGGGGTTCCGGGCGTGCCTGCGGTGCCGGCCGTACCGGGTCGCGGGAGCGGTGCCATGGGACGCGCCTGAGCTCGTCTGCCGCGCGGTCCGGCTGATCCTCGACGGCGTGCTCGACACCGGCTCCGAGGCCGACCTCGGCCACCGGCTGGGCCTGTCGGGCCGGCACCTGCGCCGGCTGTTCCACGAGCACCTAGGCATGACGCCCGACCAGCTCGCCCGGTCACGCCGCGCGCACTTCGCCCGCCGCATGCTCGACGACACCGACCTCACGGTCGCCGACATCGCGTTCGCGTCGGGGTTCGGCAGCCTGCGCCAGTTCAACCGCACGATGCGCGAGATCTTCCGGTTCCCGCCGCAGGACCTGCGACGCAGGCGGCGCCGGGCCGACCGCATCGCCACCGACGGCGGGCTCGCGATGCGGCTGCCCGTGCCGCCCGACCACGAATGGGACGCCGCGCTCGCCCTGCTGGCCCGGGAGGCGGTCCCGGGTGTCGAGGCGGTCGACGACGCCACCTACCGCCGCACGATCACGCTCGACGGCGCGCCGGGAATGCTCGAACTGCGCGGCGCCGGCGACCACCTCGTGATGCACGCCCACCTCGCGTACTGGGAGGGCCTGATCCACCTCGTGGAGCGGGTCCGGCGCATGCTCGGGCTCGACTTCGACATCGCGCCGGCGGTCGCCCGCTTCAGCGCCGACCCGGTGCTCGGCCCGCTGGTCACGGCCCGGCCGGGGCTGCGCGTGCCCGGCGCGTGGGGACCGTTCGAGACTGCGGTGCGCGTCGTCGTCGGCCGGCACCACGACGATCCACGACGGTTGATGGGCCTGCTGGCGGCGCTCGGGTCGGCGGTTCCCGGCCTGCCGTACGGGCTGTCGCACGCGTTCCCGTCGGCGCGGGCGGTGGCCGACGCCGACCTGCGCGCCGCGGGGCTGCCCGCCAAGGTCGCCACCCCGGTCGGCGCCTTCGCCAGAGCCGTTGCCACCGAAGGGATCCGGCTCGACGGATCCGTTCCGCTCGATGCGCTGGTCGCCGCGCTCACGCGGGTCACCGGAATCGACGCCACGACGGCGCAGCACGTCGCGATGAGGGTGGGCGAACGCGACGCCTTCCCCCTCGACGGCGCGGCCGCCGCCGAAGGCTGGCGGCCGTGGCGGGCGCTCGCCGCGACGCATCTCCTGGCGAGCGTGTCCTGATGTGGCCGGAACCGCGCCGCGGCCGTTTGTAGCGTCGTGCCGTGACCGAACAGCAGAACCCGGCCGGCGCGTTCGCCGGCATGCACCGACGCGGCGAGCCGTTGCTGCTCCCGAACGCCTGGGACGCGGCGTCGGCCGTCGCCGTCGTACGGGCCGGCGCGCCGGCCGTGGCCACCACCAGCGCCGGCGTCGCCTGGTCGCTCGGCATTCCCGACGGCGCCGACCTCGGCGCCGGCCGTGCCGCCGGCGTCGTCCGGCGGATCACCGCCGCGGTCGACGTTCCCGTGTCGGCCGACATCGAGGCGGGGTACGGGTCCATTGTGGACACCGTGGTCGCGGTCGTCGAGGCCGGAGCGGTGGGCGTCAATATCGAGGACCGCGTGGGCACCGGCCTGCTGGAGCCGGCGGAACAGGCGCGGCGGCTGGCGTCGGCGCGGGCCGCCGCCGACCGGCTCGGCGTGCGGGTGTGGGTCAACGCGCGGACGGACGTGTACCTGCTCGGCGTCGGCGCACCGGAGACCCGGCTCGGGTCCACAATGGAGCGTGCGCGCGCCTACGCGGACGCCGGCGTCGACAGCATCTTCGTTCCGGGACTCACCGACCTCGATGCGATTGCCGCGCTGTCCGACGGACCGCTGCCGGTGGCCGTGATGGCGTTCCCGGGCGCACCGACGGTCGCCGGATTCACCGCCGCGGGCGCGGTGCGGATCAGTCTCGGATCGGCGATCGCGCAGGCGGCGTACGCGGTGGCGGCGCGGGCCACCACCGAACTGCTCACCAAGGGCACGTACGACAGCTGCGCCGACGCGCTGCCCTACGGCGAGTTCAACGCCCTCTTCAGGACGGGGTGACCCGCTCGCGGTCGGCCCCGGTGCACTCCGGCAGCCCGCCGTCCGGGTCGTCGTTGTCGCCGCCGAGGAGGTAGATCTCCGGCACCCAGCCCCACCGGTTGCCGGTGTCTCCCTGGGTGAGCGCCCACCAGTGGTTGGCCAACGCGCCCCGGGTGAACCGGTCGCCCTGCACCTGGCAGACGAAGTACTGCCGCTGGCCGAGCGTGGTGAGGTGGTCGACCGGCTCGCCCCGCCCGTCGGTGGTGGCGTAGAGCGGAACCCGCTCGACCTCGGCCCCGTCGACGCGCGTGTTGAGCTCGCAGTAGTACGGGAGGTCGCCGCGGCCCGACGGGAGGCAGGGCCGGCTGTCGGCGGGCCGGGAGGCGCTCGCGCTGGCGGACGGCGTCGGAGCGGGTGCGGCGTCGTCGCCTCCGGGCCGGTCCCGTAGCTCCGGGACCACGACGAACGCCGCGCCGCCGAGCGCCGCCAGGACGACGAGAAGCGCGAGGACGACCGGCCAGGCGCGGCGGCCACCCGACGGCGCGGGCACCGGAGGAGGCATGGGCGCAGGCGCCTGTACCGGCGTCGGCGTCTGTGCCTGCGCTGGCATGTGGGCCGGCGCTGGCATGTGGGCCGGCGCTGGCGCGTATGGGGGTGCGAACCTCGTGGGTGCCGCGGTCGCCGGCGCCGTCTCCGCGGCCGGGCCGACCGGCTGCCCCTGCGGGGCCGGGCCGACCGGCTGCCCCTGCGGGGCCGGGCTCACCGGCGGCGCGGCGGTGATCAGGTCGGCGAGCTGCCGGCCACGCTCGTCCACCATCCGCGCCACGGCGGGTGGCAGCCAGCCCGGGCCGAACAGGTCCTCGGCCGGACCGCACTCGGCCAGCAGGTCGGCGGTCGTGGGACGCACGGCCGGGTCGCGTGCGAGGCAGCGGGCCAGCAGGTCACGCATCGACGGGTCGACCCGGCTCAGGTCGGGTTCCTCGTTGACCAGCCGGTAGACCTTCGCGTACCCGTCGCCGTCGCCGTACGGGCCGGTGCCGGTCAACGCGTACGTGATCACCGCGCCCAGCGCGAACACGTCGCTGGCCGGCCCGGTGCTGTCGGGGTCGGTGACCTGCTCTGGCGACAGGTAGCCCGGACTGCCCCAGACGCGGTCGGGGCCGGTCATCGGGGTCAGGTCGAGCAGGCGGGAGATCCCGAAGTCGATCAGCCGCGGACCGTCGGCGACCAGCAGCACGTTGCCCGGCTTGAGGTCGCGGTGCAGCACATGCGCGCGGTGCACCGAGCCGAGCGCCGCCGCCAGGCCCGCGAGCAGGGCACGAGCGGACCCGACGGGCAGCGGACCGGCCTGACCGACCGCCTCGGACAGCGACACCCCGGGCACGTACCGGGTCGCGAGCCACGCGGGACTGCCGTGCGGGTCGGCACCGACCAGCTCGGCGAGGTACCGGCCACTGGCCCGGTGGGCGGCCGCCACCTCGCGGGGGAACCGGTCGAACAGCTCCGCCGCCACGTCGTCCCGAACGACCTTGACCGCGACCAGCGTGCCGTCGCGTGCGCGGCCGAGGTAGACCTGGCCCATCCCGCCGGACCCGAGCCGCGCGAGCACGCGGTAGCCGCTGACCCGCTCGGGGTCGGAAGGCCAGGGCGGCTGCACCGGCGCGATCGTACCGGTCCGGACCGGTCGATGGGGACCGGCAGACCGGTGACGCCGCAGGTCGGAGCGCGGTACATACCAGCCGCGAAGATCGGCTACGAACAATGTCGGCGCGGTCTCTCCTTGTCATGGAAGCGCTCCCATGGCATGCTTTCCACACTCTCAGGGAGAGAAACCCGCCTACTCTTTGAGCGATTACGCACATGTAAACCGCCACATGGCACTCGTTCATCGACGCTGGCCACGTATGACTTGTCGCAACACGACAAGTCAACAACCGTCAATTCCTCTTACCCCCATGTAATCGGAGGAGTTTCGAATCATGAGCAGAGCCTTGTGGCTGTCTCACAACCCCCGAAGAGGCGCGAAGCCTCCAGCCTGGCGCCGGGTACTCGCGGTCGGCGGCGCGGCTGTCCTCAGCACGACGGCACTGGTCGGCGTCTCGGCACCCGCGCTGGCGGCACCCGGGTGCTCGGTGACCTACACGAAGTCGTGGGAAGGCGGCAACGGCTTCGGCGGGGACATCAAGATCACCAACACCGGTGACCCCGTCACCAGCTGGACGCTCGGGTTCGCCTTCCCTGGCAGCCAGCGGGTCGGCAACGGCTGGGGCGGCAGGTTCACCCAGTCCGGCTCGAACGTCACCGTGGTCAACGAGAACTACAACGGGAACCTCGGCAACGGCGCGAGCGTCAGCATCGGGTTCAACGGCACGTTCAGCGGCACCAACGCCAACCCGACCGCGTTCACGGTCAACGGAACGACCTGTGGCAGCACGGGCAGCAACACCGCCCCGTCCGTCAGCCTCACCAGCCCGACCGCCGGCCAGAGCTTCGCCGCCGGCGCCTCGGTTCCGCTCGCGGCCACCGCCAGCGACAACGGTTCCGTGACCCGGGTCGAGTTCCGCGTCGACGGTGCGCTCGTCGCCACCGACACCAGCTCGCCGTACACCTTCAGCGCCCCCGGACTGGCCTCCGGCAACCACACCGCCACGGCGACGGCGTACGACAACGGCTCGCCCGTGCTGAGCACCACCAGCACGGCCGTGACGTTCTCGATCGGCGGCACCCAGCAGCCGTCCGTGGTCGCCACCCCGACGTCGGTGACCCTGGCGTCCGGCGGTAGCGGCACCTCGAACATCAAGCTCAGCGCCGCGCCTTCCTCGCCGGTCACGGTGAACCTGGCCCGCAGCGGGAGCACCGCCATCACGGCGGCCTCCTCCGCGGTGACGCTGAACTCCTCGAACTGGTCGACCGGCGTGAACGTGCAGTTCAACACCACGACCGGCACCACCACCGAGGTCTCCACGTTCACCGCTTCGGCGTCGGGCTACAACCCGGCAGCGATCACGGTGACGCGGCAGGGCTCCACCGGTAACGGCAAGGTCGACAACCCCTACGCCGGTGCGAGCATGTACGTGAACCCGATCTGGAGCGCCAACGCGCGGGCGGAGACCGGCGGCAGCCGGATCGCCAACCAGCCGACCGCGGTCTGGTTCGACCGGACCAGCGCGATCACCGGTAACGGCAGCCCGACCACGGGCAACATGGGCCTGGTCAACCACCTTGACGAGGCGGTCACCCAGGACGCGGCCAACGGCACCTCGGCGCTGGCGATCCAGATCGTCATCTACAACCTGCCCGGCCGCGACTGCTCGGCGCTGGCGTCGAACGGTGAGCTCGGCCCGACCGAGATCGACCGGTACAAGACCGAGTACATCGACGTGATCGCCGGGATCCTGGCGCGTCCGGCGTACTCGAACCTGCGCATCATCCCGATCGTCGAGATCGACTCGCTGCCGAACCTGGTGACCAACACCGGCAGCCGGCCGACCGCGACGGCGAACTGCAACACGATGCTGGCCAACGGCAACTACCAGACCGGCGTCAGCTACGCGCTGACCAAGCTGGGCGCGATCCCGAACGTCTACAACTACATCGACGCCGGCCACCACGGCTGGCTCGGTTGGGACGACAACTTCGGCCCCACCGCCCAGCTCATGCACCAGGTGGCCACCATGAACGGCGGCACCGTGAACAACGTGCACGGGTTCGTCACCAACGTCGCGAACACCTCCGCACTGCAGGAGACGTTCATCGGCCCGGTGACCGAGCAGCTCCGGAACACCACGTGGATCGACTGGAACCGTTACAACGACGAACTGTCGTACGCCCAGGCGCTCCGGACGCGGCTCGTGACGCAGGGCTTCAGCTCGAACATCGGCATGCTGATCGACACGTCGCGCAACGGCTGGGGCGGCCCGAACCGGCCCACCGCCGCGAGCACGTCGAGCGACCCGAACACGTTCGTGAACCAGTCCCGCATCGACCGCCGCATCCACAAGGGCAACTGGTGCAACCAGAACGGTGCCGGCATCGGTGAGCGTCCGCGCTCCGCGCCCGCCACGGGCATCGACGCCTACGTCTGGATCAAGCCCCCGGGCGAGTCCGACGGCTCCTCCGAGTACATCCCGAACGACGAGGGCAAGGGCGCCGACGGAATGTGCGACCCGACCTACGAGGGCAACCCGCGCAACGGCAACAACCCGACCGGAGCACTGCCCAACGCACCTCTGTCGGGCCACTGGTTCTCCGCCCAGTTCCAGCAGCTGATGCAGAACGCGTACCCGCCGCTGAGCTAAGTCCGCACCCTCCCGCCACCAACGAGGGCCGGTCATCCGCTACCGCGGATGGCCGGCCCTCACCACGTGAGTCGAGGCGGGCGACGAACGCGCCGGCACCGTCGCGGACCTCGAACTGCGGCACCGGCCAGGGCAGGTCACCCGCGACGAGAATGAGTCGCAGGCGCGATTCCTGGGGTGACTCGGGCCGACCGTCGCTCAGGAACAGGACCTGCCCGACCTGCGACACCCGCGGCCAACCCGTCCGGGCCGCGAGCATCGCGTCGATGCACACGACGGCGTTTCTCCAGTCGGGCCGGCGCGCCACGTCGAACGCGGTGCGCACCGGCGAGGTCAGGAGCAGGCCGCGCGACCGGCGGTGGTCGCCGGGTGGGAGCGGAGACCGGACGATCCGTAGGCCGCGAGGTCCCCGTACCCGGATCGGATCGGGCACCGTCGCCTCTATGGGCGCGCCGCGGAGGAGTGCGTCGGCGCCCAGGAGAGCGGCCGCGTCGAGGCCGCGGAACGGCGCACCGGTGAGCGCATCGGGCACGGCGACGGCACGGGACACCGCGACAGCATCCGCGCGCAACCCGCGCCGCGAAAGGACAACCTCGCGCCTGTGGACAAGCGACCGGGCACGTACGAACATCATCCTGGCGAGTTGATGTTCGTACGTGCCCGGTGAACGACACGTCAGGCGCAGGCGATGTCCGACGGCACGGTCGACGGTCCCGTGCCCGTGAAGCCGAACGTCGTCGAGGCGCCCGCCCCCAGGTTCCCGTTGTGGGGCGCGTTCCGCACCGTCACACCGCTACCCGAGGTCGTCAGCTGGCCGTTCCACACCTGGGTCAGCGTGGCGCCCGAGGGCGCCGTCCAGGTCACCGTCCAGGAGGTGATCGCCGCCGTGCTGGAGTTGCGCACCGCGACCTCGCCCTGGAAGCCGCCCGGCCACGAGGTGGTCACCCGGTACGTGGCCGTGCAGGCGCCGCCCGTGCCTCCGCCGGCCGTCGTCGTCACCGTACGACCGGTCGACGCCGCCGACACGTTTCCGGCCGCGTCCCTGGCACGCACGCTGAACGTGTACGTGGTCGACGGGGAAAGGCCGGCCGCGGCGAACGAGGTCCCCGACACGGTCGCCACCACCGAGGCGGTGCCACTACCCGTGGAACGGAGCACGTCGTACGACGTGACGCCCACGTTGTCGGTCGACGCGGCCCACGTCAGGGCGACCGACGACGACGTCACGTTCGAGGCCGTGGGCTGTCCGGGCGTCGACGGAGCCACCGTGTCGCCCCCGCTGCCGCCGTCGGAGTAGCGCTGGCCCAGGCTGATGCCCGTCGTCGACGAGGCGCCGCCGAGCGGGATCTGGTGGTCGAGGCCGACGAACTTGCCGTTGTGCTTCCACAGCGCCGGGCCGAGCAGGTTGAGCTTGGCCGTGTCCCACGTGGTCCAGTCGTCGAGCAGCAGACCGCCGGTGTCGCCGGAGTTCGGGTTCAGCACCCAGAACGTGTGGTGGATCCGGTGCTCGGCCATGAGGTCGCGCAGCGCGGTCATCCACTTGTCCTGGCGCGCGTCCTGGCCGAGCCGGCCGCCCCACTCACCGACCAGAAGGGGCGCGATGTTCTGCTCGTGGATGTACAGCCAGTTCGGCCGCCACACGTCGTTCGTCAACGACGTCTTGTCGAACGTGCCCTGGAACCACGGCTGCTCGAACACCAGCGGTCCGTAGTCGTGCGGCGAGTAGACCAACTGGTCCTGGTTGGCGCCGAGGTTCACCGGGTGGTCGCGCACGCCACGCAGGTTGCCGCCCCACCAGGTGTTGAAGTAGTCGGTCTGCGTGGTCGACGTCCACGAGACGCCGGGGCGCGGGTAGATCGCGTTGCCCTCACACAGGATCAGCACATTGGGGTTGATCGCGAGGATCCGCTTACCGGCCGTCTCGCAGGCGTACTTGAAGTTGTCGGCGTCGGTCGACCCGTCCCACTTCGCGCGCGGAGACTCGTTGGCGGCGCCGTGCGGCTCGTTCTTGATGTCCATCGCGACGATCGTGTCGTTGGTGCGGTAGCGGGTGGTGACCCACTCCCACGCCACGTAGAACTGCTCGGCGGTGATGGATCCCTTGTACCACACCGGATACACGTGGCCGGAGTTGTCGGCGTCGGCGCTGTGCACGTCCAGCATGACCTTCAACCCGTACTTCTCGCACAGCCCGAGCCAGTAGTCGAAGATCTGGAGGTTGTTCTTCCCGGCGAGCTCGGGGTTGGCGTAGGTGTTGACGTTCGGCGCGGCCACGGTCTGGCCGGCGCGCCATTCCAGCAGCAGCTGGGTGGAGATCGGCACGCGCACGATGTTCAGCCCGCGCTCGGCCATCCCGCGCGTGATGGTCTCGATGTTCCCCGACCACAGGCCGTGGAAGACCCGTTCGGAGGCGTTGAACCCGAACCAGTTCACGCCGGTGAGCCAGACCTCGTTCCCGGCCTCGTCGACGATCCTGTTGCCGCTGGTGTGCAGCCAGTCCGTGGCGGGAACGGCCGCGGCGGCGGGCGCGGGCCGCGTCGGCACGGCAGCCGCCAACCCGAACGCGAGGATGGCGGCCAGAACGGCGGCCCCACCTCTTCTCAATAAGTGCATGAACTCTCCTCGTGGGGGTTTGGGAGCGCTCCCACGAGTATGCGCATCCGCCCGCTCGATAGCCAGATTTAGATCTTTTTATTGGACCGGCGTGAGCCCGCCCGATCGCATGAACCGCTCGCTGCGCGGATCGGCGAGGGCCGCCAGCCCGGCCACCCACTGCACCAGGGCCAGCACCACCACGCAGGTGAGCAGCACCGCCAGCACGAGGGTCACCGGACCGGGAAGGACCGCGTCCTCGGCGACGCCGGCCATCGCGTCCCACACGCCCAGCACCATGAAGATCTCCAGCCCGTACACCACGAACACCCCGGCCGCCCGGGCGAGGTTCGCTCCGCCGCGCCGCCCGCGCCGCGCCAGCCGGGCACCCCACAGCCCGAGGGCCTGCGGCAGCGCGACGAACAGCACCAGCACCACCGTCCACGTGATCATCGCCGCGAGGCTGCCGTCGGACCCGGTGGTCGCGAGCGGGGTCAGCACCAGCAGCGCCGCGCACCCGCCGACCCCGAACACGGCGCTGAGCACGAACCGCCGCCCTGCGGCGACGATCGGCGCCGACGGCCACCCCGGCTCGGGGCGGGCGAGCACCCGCTCGGCGAGCCAGCGCCGACCGGGTGGGATTCCCAGCGCCACCATCGCGACCGTCAGCCCGAACAGCGTGGCGCCGCCACAGACGAGCGCCGTCACCGTGGCGAGCGTCCGGAAGCCGGCCGGGTGCGACTCCGAGTCGGCCAGGCTCGCCAGGGTCACCGGCAGGATCAGCGTCCACGGGAGCGCGGCGACGCCGATCCACACGGTCCCCGACCTGCCGGCGTCGCGCCCCAGCAGGATGAGCCCGAGCGCGAAGACGAGGAGCAGCCCGGTCACCACCCCGGTCTCCACGACCAGCACCGTGCCGATCGTGTCGTCGCGGGAGAACTCGCCGCCGTCGCGGTGGGCGATGATCGTCATCACCGCACCGACCAGGAACGCGCCGGCCGCGACCCCCGCGCCCATCACCCCGAGGCCGAGCGGCACCGCCGAGGGAGGCCTCTGCCCGTTCGGATACATACGCCGCACGCTATCCGCCGCGCCCCGCGCGGGAAGCCCGTCAGGCAGCGCGGCGACCGCCTGCCCCGTGGCGCGGCGACCGCCATTCACGTGGCGCGGTGACGGTCTCTCACGTGGCGCGACGGCCGCCCGAGCGCAGGTAGACCTCGCTGCGCGGGTCGGCGAGCGCCGCCAGCCCGGCCACGAACTGCACGAGCGCCAGCATCGCCACCGCGGTCGCCAGCATGGCCAGCGCCGAACCCACGGCCGGCGGCAGCGTCGCGTCCTCGTTGTCGAACACGACCGCCAGGCCGTTCAGCACGCCGAGCAGCATGAACGGCTGGATGCCGTACAGCAGGAACACCGCGACGGCCCGGGCGAGGTGGGCGCCGCCCCGCCGACCGCCCAGGGCGAGCCGCGACCCGACCCAGGCCAGCACGCCCGGCACCGCCACCAGGACCACCAGGACCACCGCCATGACGGCGAGGGCCGTGTCGCGGCTGTCGTCGTTCGAGGTCAGCAGCGGGGTGAGCACCAGTTGGGCGGCCCCGCCACCCATTCCGAGGACCGCGGCGAGCGTGAACCGTTTCCGCGCGGCGAGCAGGGGCGCGGGCGGCCACAGCGGCTCGGTGCGGGCGAGCACCCGCCCGGCGAGCCACCGGCGCCCCGGCGGGATGCCGAGGAAGATCATCGCGGTCACGAGCCCGAGCAGGGCGAGGAGCGCGCTGCCGAGGGTCACCGCGGTGGTGACGGTGATCAGCCGGTCCGACAGCACCTCCCGGTTGTCGTCGGCGACCACGGCGACGCCGAGCGGGACGAGCACCGTCCACGGCAGCGCGGCCGCCGCGATCCACACGATCCCCGACCGGCCGGCGTCGCGCCGGGCCACGATGAGCCCGATCGAGTAGGCCAGCAGCAGCGCCGTGACCACGCTCGTCTCCACCAGCACGGCCACCGGGATGATCGCGCTGTCGTCGTTGTCTCCGGCGCCGTTCGCGAACACCAGCAGCGCCATGACCGCCTCGGCGAGGAAGGCCAGCGCGGCGGTCCCGGCGGCGGCCGCCCCGATTGCGAGCGGCACCATCGACGCCGGCCGCGCGCCCGGGGTGGGTGGCGGCTCGGCGGGCCAGCTCGGGTCGGGCGGCCAGCCGGCGGACGGCGGATATTGGTGCGGGTGCATTCCTGCACGCTAGCCGCCCGGTCGAACCTCCGAGACCCGGCGCGGCGACGGCCGGCGTCATAGGGTGGGCGCATCCGCACGACAGCAGGGAGTGCCGATGGCCAAGAAGAAGAAGCGGCTGCCGAAGGAGCTCTACGAGGCCGAGCTGCTGCGGTTGCAGGCCGAGCTGGTCACCATGCAGGAGTGGGTCCGCTCCACCGGGAGCCGCCTCGTGGTGATCTTCGAGGGCCGTGACGCCGCCGGCAAGGGAAGCGCGATCAAGCGCGTCGCCGAGTATCTGAACCCCCGCGTCGCGCGGATCGTGGCCCTGCCGGCGCCCACCGAGCGCGAGCGCACCCAGTGGTACTTCCAGCGGTACGCGCAGCATCTGCCGGCCGCCGGCGAGATCGTGTTGTTCGACCGGAGCTGGTACAACCGCGCCGGTGTCGAGCGCGTGATGGGCTTCTGCACCGACGACGAGTACCAGCGCTTCCTGCGCCAGTGCCCGATCTTCGAGCAGATGCTCATCGAAGACGGCGTGATGCTGCGCAAGTACTGGTTCTCGGTCAGCGACACCGAGCAGGAGAAGCGCTTCCGGTCCCGGCTGGGGGATCCGATGAGACGGTGGAAGCTGTCGCCGATGGACCTCGAGTCGATCACGCGGTGGGAGGACTACTCCCGGGCCAAGGACGCGATGATGGCCGGCACCGACCGGCCGGAGTCACCGTGGTTCGATGTCGACAGCGACGACAAGCGGCGGGCCCGCATCAACATGATCGCCCACCTGCTCTCGACGGTGCCGTACACCGTGGTCGAGCATCCCGAGCTGCCACTGCCGGAGCGGCCGCCGTCGACGGGCTACCAGCGCCCGCCGCGGGAGCACACCACCTACGTGCCCGACCACGCCGCCGGCCTACCATGATCGGGTGCATCTGTCCGCGTCTGTGTTCCGGGTGACCGCAGTCGCCGAGGCCTGTTCCTGGCTCGGCCTGCTGATCGGCATGTTCTTCAAGTACGTCGTGGTGGAGAACGAGCTCGGCGTGAAGATCTTCGGACCCGTGCACGGCGCGTTGTTCGTCGCCTATCTGGTGTCGCTGCTCTGGGTCGCCGCGCACGAGCGGTGGCGGCTCGGCCGCGTCGCGGTCGGCGCGGCGGCCGCGATCCCGCCGTTCACCAGCGTGCTGTTCGAGCGCTGGGTGGCGGGGAAGCGCACGCTGGTCTACTCCGGTTCGTAGACCCGGATGTTGGTCAGCTGGGCCAGCTTCGCGGTGACGATGCGGGCCTCGAGGTGCAGGCGGGCCACGTTGAGACGCTCGTCGCCCAGCACCGCGAGCAGTGCAGTGTCGCCGATCGCGTACACGGTGAAGTAGCCGTGGTGGCTGCGCAGCGTCGACTCGCGGAACGGGCCGTGGCGCAGCGCCAGCCCGCACTGCCGGCCGACGCCGAACGTGGCGGCGGCCAGCGCGGCCAGGTCGTGCGGCTCCGGGCCGTTGCCCAGGTCGTGCAGCACCAGCAGGCCGTCGACGCCGGCGATGACGCACCCCTGGACACCGCTCACCAGTTCCCGCAGGCGCGCCAGTTCGGCGAGCACGAGGTCGACGGTTTCCACTCCGGCATCGTGCACCGAGGCCGCTCCGTTCGCAGTCATACCCGTAACTTCTTCTGAGGTCGTGGTCATGGGAGGCGCCGGAGCCCGCCGACGACCCGGTCGAGGGTCTGTGAGTCGTTCGTGAACGGGCCCTGCGCGGCGGCCCGCAGCCACTCCGGCAGCGTGGGAACGGTGGCCTGGTAGGCGGTCGGGTCGTCCTGCCAGCCGGCGTCCGCGCGGCGTTGCGGTAGTCGCGGCAGGTCGCTCTCGGTCGGTACCAGGTCGATCGGTGACGGGGGGAGCACCTCCCCTTCGAGCGCCTCGCTCACCGGGTACGGCTCGCGGTCGCGCTGTTCGGGGATCACCGGCGGCTCGTAGACGACCTCGCCCTCGACCGCAACGACGGCCCGCCCGACGACGGTCGCCGCGTCGACGTCGGCCGGCACCTCGACCTCGACGGTCGCGGCGTCCACGACCTCGACCTCGCCGACCGAGGCGTCCACGGTGTCGGCGTCCACGGCGTCGGCGTCCACCGCTGCGACGTCCACGACCTCGGCGGCGCCGGCGTCCACGGCCGGTTCCGCCGGCGCGGGCCGCTCCTCGACCAGCTGCCGGAACTCGCGCCGGGCCATGGCCAGGTTGGCGGCGCCACGGTCGAGCACGAGGTGGGCCACCTGCCCGTCGACCACCCGGAGGACGTGGAAGTTCGCCGGGCTGGTGACGAGCAGGTCGTCCATCTCCCCGTCGCCGAGGGAGCCGGCGGAGCCGAGCGAGCCCGCCGAGCCGCCCGCGCCGCCCGCGGTGAGGCGGACCATCTCGGCCGCGGCCTCGGTGATCGCCGCGCCGAGCGCCGCGACGTCGGCGCCGACGCGGGCCCGACCGGCCGACCATACGGTCGTGCGGCTCTCGATCGAGGTAAGCATGATCATCGACGCCCCGGAGATGCGGAGCGCCTGCGCTAGCGGTTCGGACATCGCGCGGCCCCTGTCGGCGCCCCCGTCAATCGCTGAGGCTGCTGTTGAGGTACTTCATCACCATCCGGGCCTGGGCGAACAGCATGCCGACGTTCACCTGGTTCCGGCAGACGACAGCGGCGACCATGTCCTGGTTGGCATCGCAACGCATGAACAGGTGCACCAGGTTGTCGCTGTTGATGAGGATTTCCTGGAAGTAGTGCCTGGCCGGGGTGATGCCCCGCCGCTCGTTCCACAGCTCCTCGATCATCGTCACGTTGCGGCCCTGGAACAGGTCGAACGTGGACGCCGCCATGAGGTCCATGATGTCGTTGGGCTGTGCCTCGGCGGACTCGACCGCGAGGAGCATGCCGGTCGACATGTCGACCATTCCGGCAGCGATGCACTCGGGCACCTGCTGCCGGAAGTCGCGGACGGCGTCGCCGATGATCTGGGACAGGCTTCGATCAGCCACGAGGCACCTCCGTGCGCCCTGCCAGCTGGTCGTCAGACCTCAAGTGTGGCTTCAATGCGCCGCAGCTGGTGCCGGGCCATGGCCAGGTTCGAGCGCGTACGCAGGAGGGCCAGGTACAGGAAGAGGCCCTTGCCCGACCGCGACGACAGCGGGCGGATCAGGTGGTACTGGGTGTCGAGGGTGATGAGGATGTCCTCGATGCCGTCGTCGAGCTTGAGCAGCTCGAGCGTGCGCATCTTGGCGCGCACCACGTCGGTGTTGCCGGCCGCCGCCACCGACAGGTCCAGCTCGGCCGAGCCACCGGCCGTGCCGAGGGTCATGCCGCTGGTGTAGTCGACGAGCGCGACGCCGACCGCACCGTCGATGGACATGCATTCCTTGAGACTGAGTTCCAGGTTCGCCATCGAACGCCTCCCAGTTCGAGATCTGATGGCGCACGCCTGCCCGTTGGTGGAGTCTCCGCGCCGGCCAGCAGCGGAAACAGGGCACAGGCCACGCCGAGGTTCCTTTTGCAGGGTTTCATGCGCGGGGTTGATCCGCATCTGACCGGCGAAATAATGCCTGACCAGCCAATCTGTGCATGACCGAGGGAGGCGGACTCTAGCCGTCCGACGGATGCGGCAGCAAGGTCACGTTGTGTTAGATGCGCACCTACGGAACAGATGCCCAGGTCAGGCCACACGCAGGCCCGAATGTAATTCGATATACATCAATGTCTTGCATCGACGCGCGACACAATCGACGCGCGCGCTGGAGATCCCGCGCGTCCGTCCCGCCACACCCGCCACCCGGGCATCGTGATCACGGGAGAACTGCACCCGTCCGGCAACCGTTAGGCTGGCCGGCGTGACCACCCTGGGCGCCGTCTTCCTGCCGTACCTGCCGCCCGAGCGGCTCCAGCCGATCGTCCGCGCCGCCGACGCGAGCGGCCTCGAGGAGCTGTGGCTGTGGGAGGACTGCTTCCGCGAGAGCGGCATCGCCGCCGCGGCCGCCGCGCTCGCCTGGAGCACGCGGATGCGCGTGGGGGTGGGGCTCATGCCGGTGCCGCTGCGGAACGTGGCACTCACCGCGATGGAGGTCGCCACGCTCGAACGGATGTTCCCCGGCCGGGTGCGCATCGGCGTGGGCCACGGCGTGCAGGACTGGATGGGCCAGGTCGGCGCGCGCGTCGAGTCTCCGGTCACGCTGCTCCGCGAGTACGTCACGGCCCTGAAGGCGCTCCTGTCCGGCGAGACCGTCACCACCGAGGGCCGCTACATCAAGCTGCGCGACGTCACCCTCGACTGGCCGCCGGCGGCCGCGCCGGAGATCCTCGCGGGGGCGATCGGCCCGAAGTCGATGCGCGCCGTCGGCGAGGTCGCCGACAGCGCGATCATCACCGCCGGGAACTCACCGTCCGCGCTCCTCGGGCACCGAAAGCTGCTGGACGAGGGAAGCACGGCCGCCGGCCGCCCGCCCGTGCCGGTGGTGGTGTATCTGCACGCCGCCACCGGACCCGGCGCCGCCGAGCGGATGGAGCGGGAGCGCACCACCTGGGGCTACGAGTCCATTGTGGACAGATCCGTCGTGGGCGACGCGCACGCGGTGGCCGCCGCCGTCCGCAACCTGGCCGACGCGGGGGCCGACACCGTGGTGCTCCAGCCGACCCCCGACGACCCGGATCCCGAGGGCTTCGTGCGCTTCGTGGCACACGAGGTGCGCCCGCTGGTCCCCGCCGGCTGACGCCCGCGCCCGGCCGACGGCGGCCCGGCCAACGGCGGCCCAGCTAACGGCCCGCACGGTGCGGTCGTCGCCACCCGACACCACGGTCGGGCGGCCGTCGAGCACCATGGCGGCGAGCGCCTGGACCTCGGCGGTATGGCCGTGAAACGGTGGCAGCGCCGGCGATCCGTCGCGCACGTGCCAGACGCGCACGGAGCGGTCGCGGCCCGCCGTGACGGCCACCGGCCGGCCGTCGAGCGATCCGGCCGCCAGCACGTGGCAGCCGTGGCCGGGCATCGACATCGCGGCGCCGGTCAGGCCCGATCCGGTCGCCCAGTCGACGCCCCAGCGCCGCGGCGGTTCCGGCCGGCCGGCGGCGCACCGGCGACGCCCGCCGGATCGGCGTCCCACAGCAGCATGACGCCGTCGCCGTCGGTGCTCACCGCGACCGGCCCGCCGGCGAGGTGCGCGAACGCGACCGACCGCGGATGGCCGACGTGGCCGGGCAGCGCCTCGATCTCGGCGCCGGCCGCGAGGTCCCAGATCCGGATCAGCCGGTCGGCATAGCCTGCCGTCACCGCGACCGGCCGTCCCTCCACGACCGCGACGTCGACGCTGCCCGGCACGTGCCCGACCAGGGGGCGGGCCGACGGGACGCCGGTCGATCAGGTCCCACACCCGCACGGTGTCGTCGCGGCCGCCGGTGACGGCCACCGGACGACCGTCGACCACCGCCGCGGCCACGGCGCCGCCGACGCTCGCCAACGGCTCGCCGAGCTGCCGGGCGCCGATGAGGTCCCACACCCGCACCGTGTGGTCGACGGGGCTCGCCGTGAGCAGCACCGGACGCCCCTCCACCACGGTGACGGCGACGCCGCTCACCTGTCCCTCGTGCCCGTTCAGCGGCGGGCCGACCGGCGTGCCGTCGGCGAGGTTCCACACCCGCACGCCGTCGGGCGGGTAGCCGCAGCTGATGAGCAACACCTGCCCGTCGACGACGGTCGTGGTGACGGCCGCGACGGTCATGGGGTGCGCCCGGACGGCGTCGCCGATCGGCTCACCGGTGCCGAGATCCCACCGGCGCAGCGAGCCGTCGAGCTCGCCCGTGACGGCGACGGGACGCCCGTGCAGCGTGGTCGTGGTGATCGAGGTCGGCTTGCCGGGCAGCGGTGGCCGCGTCTCCGCGCCGGTCGCCAGGTCCCATACGCGGGTCGTCCCCTCGAGGAAGCTGGCGCCGACGACGATCGGCCGGCCCTCGACGACGGCCGTCGCGAGCGCGTTGAGCTTCTCGGTGCGACCGGTGAACCGTCTGATCAGCCGGCCGGGCGGCGCGGCGCCGGTGTTCCAGGTGGTGCCGGCGCCGCGGCCGGCGACCTCCGATGCGATCTCGACCGCGTCGAGGCGGCGGGCGAGGTCGGTGGCGCCGAAACGGGCCGCGTCGAGGGCGAGCGCCTGCCGGCGACGGGCCGGGTCGACCCGGCGGTGACGCTGGAACGAGGTCCGGTACACCGCCGCCGCGAGCCGACCGGGCGCGGTCGTCGCCGCCGCGAGCAACGGGAGGACGGCGTCGGGGTCGGCGTGAACCAGGGAAGAGGCGTCGGTCACAAGATCGTCGTGCGTCGGCACGCCGGGCATGGTAGCGCCGGCGTGCCCGCCGGGACATGTCAGTTCCTCGTTCTTCGCGGCGGTGGCACGAGGCGGTAGCCGAGCCGCCGCACGGTCTGGATGATGTCGGGATCCTCGCCGAGCCGCGCCCGCAACCGCTGGATGTGCACCGTGATGGTGTTCGACGAGTTGTGCTCGTCGGCCCCCCACACCGTCTCCCGGATCTGCTCGCGGGTCACGACGTGGTTGGCGTTGCTCATCAGCAGGTGCAGCAGCCGGGTCTCGCGCGGCGGCAACGCGATGCGGCGGCCGTGCAGTTCCGCCTCCTGCGCGGTCGGGTCGAGCCGCAGGCCGCCGGCGCGGACCACCCGCGGCTCGGGCTTCACCAGTTGGAGGACCCGCACCGCCTCGGCGACGTCGACGCACACGCGCACGTCGAGCGTCGGATCGGTGAGGTGTTCGGTCAGCCCGGCCGCCTGGGCGGGCGGGCCGACCACGAGAAGCAGCAGTCGATCCGGCATCCGCTCAGCCGAAGCGGCCCGTGATGTAGTCCTCCGTCCGCTTGTCGCTCGGGCTCGTGAAGAGGGTGTTCGTGGCGTCGAACTCCACCAGCCGCCCGTGCCGCACGCCCTTGTCGTCGACCTCCGCGGTGAAGAACGAGGTGTAGTCGCTGACCCGGGCCGCCTGCTGCATGTTGTGCGTGACGATGACGATCGTGTACTGCTCGGCGAGTTCGTGCATGAGGTCCTCGATCTTCGCCGTGGCGATCGGGTCGAGGGCCGAGCACGGCTCGTCCATGAGGATCACGTCGGGCTTCACCGCGATCGTGCGCGCGATGCACAGCCGCTGCTGCTGCCCGCCCGACAGGGCCAGGCCGCTCATCTTGAGCTTGTCCTTGACCTCGTCCCACAGGGCGGCGCCGCGCAGGGCCTGCTCGACCATGTCGTTCAAGTTGCCCTTGATCTTGTTGATGCGGATGCCGTAGGCCACGTTGTCGAAGATGGACTTCGGGAACGGGTTCGGCTTCTGGAACACCATGCCGATGCGCCGCCGCACCTGGATCGCGTCGACGTCGGACGCGTACAGGTCCTGCCCCTGGTACGTGATCTTCCCGGTGACCCGCGCGCCCGGCACCAGGTCGTTCATCCGGTTGAGGCAGCGCAGGATCGTGCTCTTGCCGCAGCCTGACGGACCGATCATCGCCGTGATCTTGTTGTGCGCCACCGGCATCGTGGTGTTGCGCACGGCCTCGAAGCTTCCGTAGAACACGCTGACGTCGTTCAGGTCGATCAGCGGCGGCCCGGTTTCGGCCGGCGCGGACGTCTTCGCGAGGTCGACGTCGTGCGCGATCTGGACACCCGGACGGTGGGTCGTGTTGCTCATGTCAGTGCTCCTTGATGGCGAAGCGGGCCGAGATCGCCCGGGCGATGATCGTGAACAGGAGCACGATGACCACGAGGGTCAGCGCCGCGCCCCAGGCGCGTTCCTGCGCCGCCGCGAACGGCTGCGTGGCGTTGCTGAAGATCTGGGCCGGCAACGCCGTGTTCTCGCCCTCGAACAGGTTGGTGTTCACGGTGTAGACCACGCCCGCGGTCACGATCAGCGGAGCGGTCTCACCGGCGGCGCGCGCGATCGCGAGCAACGCGCCGCTGGTGATGCCCGAGATCGCCGCGGGCAGCACCACCGTGACCGTGGTGCGCCACCGGCGGGCACCCAGCGCGAGGCTGCCGGCCCGCAGCTCGTCGGGCACCAGGCGCAGGATCTCCTCGGTGCTCCGGATGACCACCGGGAGCATGAGGCAGGCCAGCGCCAGCGCGGCGGCGAAACCGGTGCGCTCCTCGAACGTCAGCACCCAGACCACGTAGATGAACAGGCCCATCACGATCGACGGCACACCGGTCATGACGTCGGCCATCGTGCGGATGAACTTCGCGAGCGGGCTGGTCTTGCCGTACTCGTTGAGGTAGATCGCGCCGAGCACGCCCAGCGGGATCGCCATCAGCGCCGCCATCCCGGTGATGAGCAGCGTGCCGACGATCGCCGGCCCCATGCCGCCACCGGTACGCCGCGCCGACGCCGGGGTGTCCTCGGTGAGGAACTCCCAGCTCATGATGCCGGCACCGGCCTTGACCACCTGGTAGGTCACCAGGCCGAGCGGCACGCACGCGAGCAGCACCGCGCCGACGATCAGCACGGTCGCGAGCCGGTCGGTGAGCCGCCGCCGCAGCGGCAGCGCCGACTTGCTCAGGTTCATCGTCGTCATGAAGCCGCACCCCTCATCTTCAGCTCGGCGCGACGCACGACGAACCGCGCGAGGTAGTTGACCAGCACGGTGATCGCGAACAGCACCACGCCGAGGCCGACGAGGGCCGACGTGTGGACGCCGCTCGACTCGCCCCACTGCCGCACGATGATCGACGGCATCGCCTCACCGGAGGCGTAGATGTTCGGGGTGATCTGGATAGCGGCGCCGATGACCAGCGCGATCGCGATCGTCTCGCCCATCGCTCGGCCGAGGCCGAGCATCGACGCACCGACCATGCCGCCGAAGCTGTGCGGGAACACCGCACCCTTGATCATCTCCCAGCGGGTGGCGCCCAGCGCGAGCGCGGCCTGCTTGTCGAGCAGCGGGACGGTGCTGAACACCTCACGCGTGATCGACGTGATGATCGGAATGATCATGATGGCGACGATGAGGCCGGCCGTCATGTAGTTGTAGCCGTTGCTCACCGGGACGCCGAAGATCGGGATGAACCCCAGCGTCTCGTGGATCCACTCGTACACCGGCACCAGCTTCGGCGCGACCACGATGATGCCCCACAGGCCGAACACCACCGACGGGGTCGCGGCCAGCAGGTCGATCACGGTGATGGTGACGGCCCGCACGCGCGGCGGGGCGAGCTCGGTGAGGAACAGCGCGATCGCGATCGACACCGGCACCGCGATGATCAGCGCGATGACCGACACCACGAAGGTGCCGAAGACCAGCGCGAGCGCGCCGAACTGCCCCTCGTTGGGCACCCAGTCGCTGCTCGTGACGAAGCCCAGCCCCTCCTCGCGGAACGCCGGCCAGGCCTCCCGGGCGGTGCTGAGCAGGATCAGGGCGAGGATCGCGAGCACGAGCAGGCCCGCGCCGACGCACAGGGCCCTGAAGGCGCGGTCGGCCCGCGCCGCTCCGCCCCGGTAGTTGAACGCCGTCCGGTCAGTGACCCGTTCCGGGCGGGGCTTGGTAGCGGTACTGGTCAATGAACCCTCCCGGTCCATCTACGCCGGTGCGGGGCGGGATCCCGAGGACCCCACCCCGTACCGCTTCGCGTGCGGGTCAGCCGACCTTGTCGAGCTGGGCCAGCGCCTTGGCCTTCAGGTCCGCCGGGAGCGGCGCGAAGCCGACCTCCTCGGCGAGGGCCTGGCCGTCGTCGCTGAGCAGGTACTTCACGAACCCGAGCACGTTCTCCTTCTTCGCCGCGTCGTCGTACTTGGCGCGCACGAGCAGGAAGGTCGGAGCGGTGATCGGGTAGGTGTCGGCACCGGCGGCGTTCAGCGGGTCGTACGACACGTCGTCCTTGACGGTGGCGCCGGCGAGGGCGGCGGTGGCGCCCTTGACGGAGGCCGCGACGTACTTGCCGTCCTTGTTCTTGATCGCCGCGAACTTGAGGCCGCTGGCCTCGGCGTCGCTCAGGTCGACGTAGCCGATGGCCCCGTCGCCCTGCTTGATCAGGTTGGCCACACCGGTGTTCTTCTCGCCGCCCTGCGTGTCGGCGGCCCACTTCACGGTGTCACCGCTGCCGAGCGCCCAGTCCTCCTTCGCCGCGGCGTTGAGGTACTTGGTGAAGTTGTTGGTCGTGCCCGAGCCGTCCGACCGGTGCACCACGGTGATGTTCTTGGCCGGCAGGTTCACGCCGGGGTTGTCGGCCTTGATCTCGGCGGCGTCCCACGACTTGACGGTGCGCGAGAAGATCTTGGCCAGCGTCGACGCGCTCAGCTGCAGCTTGTCGACCCCGCTCAGGTTGTACGACACGGTGATCGGCGCGGCCACGGTCGGCACGTAGAGGAACGAGCCGGGCGTCGGGCCGTCGGTGTCCTTGACCAGGCTGTCGGTGCCGGCGAAGTCGTTCAGGTTCGCCCCGAAGTCCTTCTTGCCGGTACCCGAGCCGGTGGCGTTGTAGGTGATCTCCAGCTTCGGAGCCTCCTCCTTGAACGCCGTGATCACCTCCTGGTAGTACGCGGCCGGGAAGCTGGCTCCCGTGGCCTTCAGGGAACCGGAGAGGTTCGAGTACTCGCTCCCCTCGGTTCCACCGTTGCCGGCGTCGTCGCCGTCGCCGCTGCAGCCGGTGAGGGCGAGTGCCGCGACCGCGACACCGGCGAGAACGCGCCTACGAACTAGGGTGCCTTTCACCTCAGGGTTGCCTCTCTGTTCAAACGTTGTCTGATCAGAGACGCTGACAGCGCCAGGTGGCCGAGAACCCGGTCGGACGTGAACGGAAAATGAACATGCCATCTCGGTGCCCGACGGCCGAGCAGCAGGTGGGCATTGGTGGTAGAGGATGTGCAAATGCGTGCGACCTTCCGGGAACAGCTTGATTCGCTACGAGGCGCGCTCGTGGTGATGGGGTCCGACGTGACCTCCGCCATGCGGTGGGCGACCGAGAGCCTTCTCGACGGCGACATCGATCCCGCGTCCAAATGCATCAACACCGCGGCCACGGTGCGCCAGCGGCGCGAGGAGGTCGAGGAGACGGTCGTCACGCTGCTCGTGCGTCAGCAGCCGGTGGCGTCCGACCTGCGTCTGGCGCTCGCCAGCCTGCACGTGGCCGCCGACTTCGAGCGGATGGGCGCGCTGGCCGAACACGTCGCGAAGATCATGCTCATGCGCCACCCGGTGACCGCGGTCCCTCCGGAGGTGGCCCAGGTGGCGCGGCAGATGGCCGACGTCGCCGAGCGCCTGGCCTGGAAGGTCACCGGTGTCCTCGAGACCGGCGACGCCACCCTCGCCGCCCAGCTCGACGCCGACGACGACGAGATGGACGACCTGCACCGCCAGATGTTCGAGGTGCTGTTCGGGCAGTGGCCGCACGACGTCAGGGCCGCCGTCGACGCCGCGCTGCTGGCCCGCTTCTACGAGCGGTACGCCGACCACGCGGTCAACGCCGCCCAGCAGGTCGTCTACCTGATCACCGGCGTCTCGCCGGCCAACCAGGACTAGCCCTTGTTTCGGAAGGGCTGACCGGCCGCGCCGCTCGCGCCCGCGCCGTTGTCGAC
>NZ_BOPH01000066.1 GCF_016863655.1 Virgisporangium ochraceum | reverse complement strand
GGCGGAGAGGGGGCGCGCATGGGCAAAGCCGACATTTTGGCCCGGACGGATCTCCGTCGCCACTGTCCGTTACCGCACATCCGCCCACCGGGTCTGTACCGGCCGCCTTGATCGTCGTCCGCGGAACGAACGTGCAGCCCCGCTGCAGTTCCGTTCCTCAAACAACGATCAACACACCACGACTGCGTACGAATCGACGAAACAGGCGCTAGCAGGTCGGGTCGTCGCGGGGTGGCTGGTCCGCCCGGCACAGGTAGCGTTCGCCGCCGGCCACGTGCCAGAGGTCGCCGTCCTTGCGGAACCAGTCGTCCTGCTTCTTGATCATGGGGATCAGCACGCCGGTGGCGCCGCTGGCCGTGGTGAGCTCGGCGGTCACCGTGGCCCGGCCGGCCGGGCAGTTCTGGCCGCTGCACTTCTCCGGGTTGGTCAGCACCACCCCGGTCACCCGGTACGCACGCACGCCGATGGTGCGCAGCAGCGCGGCGAACTCCGTCGGGTCCTTCACCTTCGGGTCGTGCAGCAGCGCGATCGCGGCCTCCACGTCCTGCCGCTGCCACGCGTCGAGGTAGGCGTTGGCCACCCGCGTGACCTCCGACCGGTCGGCGTCGTCGCCGGGCAGCACGTGGAACAGCGCCCACAGCCCGCCACCGCCGCACAGCAGCACGCCGAACAGGAGCGCGGTGAGGAAGATCACCACAGTTCGACTGCGGGTGCTGCCCTGGAGCCCGGCCCGCGGCGGCGCGTCGGTCACAGCGCCAGGCTAACCGCGAATCCGGAACTACCGTGGTCGGAATGCGTGGAGCTTTTGTGGTGACCGGCGGCAACCGCGGGATCGGCCGGGCGATCGTCGAACGGCTGCTCGCCGACGGCGCTCACGTGGTCACCGTCGATCGTGACCCCTCCGACGGCCCGGACGGGGCGATCACGGTGACCGGCGACGCCACCGACGAGGCCGTCTGCGAACGCGCGGCCGACCTCGCGGGCACCCTCACCGGGTGGGTGAACAACGCCGCGGTGTTCCGCGACGCGTCGGTGCACTCGGCGAGCCCGGCCGAGGTGCTCGGCCTGATCACGACGAACCTGAACCTCGCCCTGGTCGGCTGCACGGTGGCCGTGCGCCGGTTCCTCGCGGCGGGCACGCCGGGCGCGATCGTCAACGTGTCGTCGCACCAGGCACAGCGGCCGGTGCCGGGCTGCCTGCCGTACGCCACGGCCAAGGCCGCCACCGAGGGCCTCACCCGCGCGCTCGCGGTCGAGTACGGCCCGCACGGCATCCGGGTGAACGCGGTCGCGCCGGGCTCGGTCGAGACCGAACGCTGGACGGAGTACCTCGACGGCCTCGACCCCGCCGAGGCCGCGGCCGTCACCGACGAGATCGCCGCGCTGCAGCCGCTGGGCCGGGTCGCCCGGGCCGACGAGGTGGCCGCGGCGGTCGCGCTCCTCCTGTCCCCCGACGCCAGCTTCATCACCGGCACCGTCGTACCCGTCGACGGCGGCCGCGCCGCCCGCGGCCGCGACCCCGAACCGCCGCGATAAACGTCGCACGTGTGTGTTAGCAACACAGCTATGGAGAGAGAAGAGCCCTTCTGGGACTTCGTGGCCGGACGCACGCAGGCGCCGCCGGCCGCCCGCACGCTCGGCTGGCACCTGGAGGAGGTCGATCCCGCGGCCGGAACGATCCGGGTCGCGTTCGAGGCCGCGCCCGAGTTCCGCAACCCGATGGGCAACATCCAGGGCGGCTTCCTCGCCGCGATGCTCGACGACACCCTGGGCCCGGCGCTGGTCGCCACGCTGGAGCCCACCCAGTTCGCGCCCACGCTGGAGCTGAAGGTGAGCTTCCTGCGCCCGGCCCGCCCCGGCCGGCTGGTCGGCACCGGGCGGGTCGTCCACCGGGGCGGCACCATCGCGTTCCTCGAGGGCGACCTGCGCGACCCCGAGGGCAAGGTCGTCGCCACGGCCACCGCCACGGCCCGCATCGTCCGGACCGCCTGATGGCGCACGTCGACTTCACCGTGCTCGCGGCCGAGCGGCTGGTGCTGCGCCGGTTCCGCCCGGCCGACCTGCCGGCGTTCGCCGCCTACCGCAGCGACCCCGAGGTGGCCCGCTACCAGACCTGGTCGGCGCCCTACCCGCTGGACGCCGCCGAACGCATGTTCGCCGACCTCAGCACCCTGCACCCCGACACGCCCGGCGAGTGGTACCAGTTCGCGGTGGCCCTGCACGGCTCCGAGGAGCTCATCGGCGACTGCGGTGTCCACGTCCGGGCCGACGATCCCCGCCAGGCCGAGATCGGGTTCACGTTCGCCCCGTCGAGCCAGGGCCGCGGCTACGCGTCCGAGGCGGTGCGCCGCCTGCTCGACTACCTGTTCCTCGAGCGCGGCAAGCACCGGGTCACCGCGGCGTGCGACGACCGCAACGTCCGGTCGGCCGCCCTGTTGCGCCGGGTGGGCATGCGCCGCGAGGGGCTCACCGTGGAGAGCGTCTGGTCCAAGGGCGAGTGGACCAACGACGAGCTCTACGCCGTGCTGGAGAGGGAGTGGCTTGACCTTCAACAAGGGTGAAGGCTCAGCATCTGACGCCGTGGAGAGCGACCTCCTCAGCATCGGTGAGCTGGCCCGGGCCAGCGGACTGAGCGCCAGCGCGCTGCGGTTCTACGACCGCGCCGGTGTGCTGCGCCCCGCCCACGTCGACGCCGCCACCGGGTACCGGTGGTACCTGGCCGGCCAGGTGCGCCCGGCCCGCGTGGTGGCCGCCCTGCGGCGGGTCGCGATGCCGGTCGCCGAGATCGGGCGCGTGCTCGCCGGGCCGGCAGAGGTGGCAACGGCGCTGATCGACGGGCACCTGCGGCGGCTGGAGACCGGTCTGGCCGACGCGCGGCACGAGCTCTCCCAGGTCCGCGGTCTGATCGAGCCGGAGGAGCTCCCCATGGGTACCACCGCCACCGTCCGGGCGGCCGACCTGGCCGGCGCCCTGAACGCCGTACGGTTCGCGGTCGGATCCGACCCGGAGCTGCCGATGCTCGCCGGCGTGCTGGTCGAGCTGGCCTCCGATGCGGTGCGGCTCGTCGCCACCGACCGGTTCCGCCTCGCCGTGGCCGCGGCGCCCTGCGTCGCCGCTGCCGGCTCCGGGGGGACGAGTGCCATCGCGCCGACCCCGTTCGTCGACCGGGTGCGCGCGCTCCTCGACGCGGCCGGCACCGTCGGGACGACGGCCGCGTCGAGGAGCGCGGCCGGCACCAACGAGGTGAACGCCGAGGTGACCGTCGACGGCGGGCGGATCACGGTGCGGGCCGGCGAGCGGGAGGTCACCGGCACCGCCCTCCCGCACGACTACCCCGACTACCGCCGGCTCCTCCCGCGCGCCGCGACCCGGAGTGTGCCGGTGAACGCACACCGGCTGCGGGAGGACCTGGCCGCCGCGGGCGACGGCGCGGTCGCCGTCCTGTCGGTCGGCACCGACGACAGCGTCGGGGTGGAGACCGGCGAGCCGGTGGCCGGCGCCGCCCGCATCGGTGTGAACCCGCGGTTCCTGGCCCAGGCGCTCGCGGCCGCCGGCGACCGGCGGATCATGCTCGAACTGCGTGAGCCGGCGCAGCCGATGGTGCTGCGACCGGCCGGCGGACCGGCCGACATGTACTCGCTGCTGATGCCGGTACGTCTCGACACCGCATAGCTCCCGCAGACAACTTAAGTCCGGCCGTATCGGGTCGAATCCACCACCGGGAATTCTTCTCGGGAACGGGTGGTCTGTGAAGCACGCGGGGCAGGGCGAGAGAGCGCTGTGGCGCGATCCGGTGCTCGTCGGCCTGCTGTGCTACGCCCTGCTCGCCAGCGCGTTCTTCCTGTCCGGTGCCGGCAGCGTCGCGACGCGCGTCACGGTCCTCTGGCTCCTGCAGATCCCGGTCGACGCGGCGCTCTCGGTGTTCTCGTGGCGGGTGCGGTCCGTGCGCGGCATCACGGTCCGCGCGCGTCGCTTCTGGACCACGTTGAGCCTCGGCGCCGCGCTGATCACGGTCGGCGACACCATTCACACGATCACGGTCGTCCTCGACCCGCGGCCCGAGTACGTCGGCGGCGGACCGGTGCAGAGCGTCTGCTTCGTGATCGCGATCGCCGCGTTCACCGGTGTGATGCTCACCTACGCGCCCGGTGCCGGACGCGGCCGCGAACGGCTGCGGTGGTGGCTCGACTCGGTGACGGTGCTGATCGGCGGCGGAGTGCTCGCCTGGTGGCTGGCGTTCGGCACCCACCAGGCCCACGACAGCGCGGAGGTCGCCGCGATCCTCGGCGGCGCGTGCGCGGTGCTGATCACCCTGTTCGCGGCCGTGCGGATGGTGCTCAGCCGGGCCGCGCCGCTGACCCAGTTCGCCGCCGCGCCGATGCTCGCCGCCCTGTTCCTGCAGTGCGTCGCGGTGTTCGTGATGCCCTTGCAGCCGGGCGAGCCCATCAGCCCGGCCGGGTACCTGATCCGCGTGCTGCCGTCGATCGTCGCGGCCGCCGGTCCGGTGATCCAGCACCTCCAGGCCAGTCGCGACCCGCAAGTGTTCGCGACCCGGCCGGCCCGGCACTTCAGCGCGCTGCCGTACATCGCGATCACCGCCACGTCCGGCGCCCTCATCGCGAGCCTGCCCTCCGACGCGGGCGCCGGGTTGTGGGGCGTCGTGGTCGGCACCGTCGGGACGATCACCCTGGTCGTCGCGCGCCAGTTGCTGACCCTGCGTGAGCTCGCCGAGCACGAGGGGCGCCTGGTGGAGCAGGCGTCCCACGACGCGCTGACCCGGCTGCTGAACCGGGCCGGGCTCGCCGAGCGGGCCGCGGAACTGCTCGCCGGTGACCATGCGCAGCGGATGGCCCTGCTCCTCATCGACCTCGACGACTTCAAGACGATCAACGACACGCTCGGCCACGCCGCCGGCGACCGACTCCTGGTGACCGTCGCCAGCCGGCTCCGGGAGGCCACCGGTCCCACCGACCTGGTGGCGCGGCTCGGCGGCGACGAGTTCGCGATCCTCCTCTGCGGCGACAGTGACGTCGACGCGGTCGCCCACCACATCCTCGAGGCGGTCAGCACCCCGGCCACGATCGGCGAGCAGACGCTGCTGGTACGCGCCAGCATCGGTGCCGCGGCCGCCGACCCCGGCGACGACCTCGACTCCCTGCTCCGGCACGCCGACATCGCCCTGTACGAGGGCAAGGACCGGGGCAAGGGCACCGCCGTGCGGTACGAACCGGAGATGCGCACCCGCCTGGTCGAGACGGCCGAGATGGGCGCCCGGCTGCGCGACGCGATCGACGACGGCGAGCTGCGGGTCGTCTACCAGCCGATCGTGCGCATCGACGACGGCCGGATCATGGGCGCGGAGGCGCTGGTGCGGTGGGTCCGGCCGGACGGGACGATGGTGCCGCCGGGCGAGTTCATCCCGGTCGCCGAGCGGACCGGGCTGGTCGTCCCGCTGGGGAGCTGGGTCCTCCGCGAGGCCTGCCGGGAGGCGGCCGGCTGGGTCGACACGTACGGGCCGGACGCCCCGGTGTCGATGAACGTCAACGTCGCCGGACGCCAGCTCCAGGAGCCGGGCTTCGTCGACGAGGTCGCCGACGCCCTGGCGTGCGCCGGGCTGTTCGCCGGCCGGCTCACGCTGGAGATCACCGAGACGGCCGCGCTGGAGGGTCCCGAGGTGATGCGCACGCTGCACGAGCTGCGCGCGCTCGGGGTGCGCCTGGCCCTGGACGACTTCGGCACCGCCGCGTCGTCGCTCGGCCTGCTGCTGACCTGCCCCGTGACGTCGCTGAAGCTGGACCGCTCGTTCGTCGAGGGCATCACCACGGTGACCCGTCAGAAGGCGGTCGCCACGGCCGTGGTGCAGATCGCGCAGGCGCTGGACCTCGACGTCGTCGCCGAGGGCGTGGAGTCACCCGAGCAGGCCGACCTGCTACGGGGCCTCGGGTACCGGCGCGCACAGGGGTTCCTGTACCACCGGCCGCAGGCACCCGAGCAGCTGGCCGCGGTGTTCCGTCAGGCCGCGACCTCGCGCCGGGACCCCGTGGTCACGTCGTGACTCCCTACGGCTGACGCTGCCGGGGCAGCGCCGGCGGCTGGTTCGACGAGATCCACGACGCGAGCGCCGGCCGGTCGACCACCATGATGCCGCAGCGGACCGCGAGGTCGAGCGCGTGCGCGGTGACCCGCCCCGTGGTGACCAGCATCGTGACCTCGGCCCGGTGGATCGTCCACGCCGTTCCGTTGAGCCGCTGCACGTGCGGGCTGCCCACGCTGCCGGTGTACCGCTTGCACTGCACCACGACCAGGCGTCCGTCGGGCGCGGCCGCCGTGATGTCGGCGCCCAGGTCGGCGGCCTGCCCGGTGACCTGAACAGCGCGGAAACCCGTACGTCGCATCAGCCCGGCGACGTACTGCTCGAACTCCGGACCGGTCATCGTGTCGATGCCGCTGCCGAGCCGCCGCCCCCGGCGCCGCGCCTTGCGCAGCCGGTACACCAGGTACCAGATCCCGGCCGCCACGGCGGCGACGGCGAGCGCGCCGAGCCCCACCTGCCACGGGTTGCGGCGGGTGTACCGGTACGCCTCGAACAGCCCGTACCCGACCCCCGCGGCGACCACCAGCCACACCAGCGGATGGACCCGCTTCCGCAGGAACCGCTTGATCCTGCGGACCCGGGCCCGCCGCTGCCGCTCTCGCTGCCGCGCTGTGCGCGCCACCTCTACCGCCCTTCACCCCACGATCTGGATCTAGGACGCAGGGTATCGAAGGGCTACGACAGTTTTCCTACCGGTTTCGCGCCGATCGTCACGATGGAAGCTGCTCCCGGAGGCGCCGCTCCTCCTCGATCTGCTCCGGGGTGGCGGTGGGCAGCTCGTCCATCTCGGCCACCTGCCGGATCTCGATGACCGCCTCCTGGTTGGTGCCCTGCACCGCCAGCTCCACCGGACACCGCTTGGCCCACTCGATGGCCTCTTCCTTCGAGCTGACCTGGATCATGTAGAACCCGGCCACGAGCTCCTTCGCCTCGGCGAACGGCCCGTCGACGACGCTCTTGCGCCCGTTGGCGTACACCACGCGGGCGCCCTGCGAGCTGTCGAACAACCCCTCGGCGGCCAGCAGCACCCCGGCCTTCACCAGCTCGGCCATGTAGTCGTTCATACCCTGGATCAACTCGGTGGGCGGCAACGGCCCCGCGACCGCGTCGGCGGCCACCCCCTCGGTGGCGTCGACCTGCGGGTCACCCTTGAGCAGCAGCATGAAGCGCATGGGACTTCTCTCCATCCTTCGCGGGGGCCAGGCTCGGCCCCAGTCTCTACCACCGCGTCGGACGGGCCCCGCCTAGTTCGACACCGCCGTCGGAAGAATCTTCTCGGCGGCCGGACGCCGTCCGCGGGTGCCGGTGGCCTTCACCCGAACGACCAGCCGGCGCCAGGGCAGGGCGACCAGGACCCAGCACGTCGTCGTCAGGGAGACGCCCACGACCACGTCCAGGAGGTAGTGGTTGGCGGTCAGCACCACCGTGGCGATCATCGCCATCGGCAGGATCACGCCCACGGCCTTCATCAGCGGGCGCCGGGCGGCGGCCAGGATCGCCAGTCCGATGAGCAGGTTCCAGCCGGCGTGGAGACTGGGCATCGCCGCGAACTGGTTGGTGAAGACCGCCGGCTGCAGGACCCGGTACGCGTGGGAGGTCAGCGTCACGGTGTCGGCCATCCCCAGGTCCGCCAGGCGGGGCGGGGCCACGGGGAACAGGGCGAAGAACGCGAAACCGACGGCACCCGACAGCATCATGGCGTTGCGGAGGCGGTAGTACACGGCCGGGTTGCGGCGGGCCAGGATCAGGAACGCCGCCACGATCACCGGCCAGTGGCCCCAGATGTACACCCAGTTGAGGACCGTGCGCACGGCCTCCGAGGAGGCGAGGTCCCGCTGGAGCGCCGGCTCGTGGTAGATCCCGAGCCAGCGCTCCCAGCCGATGACGCGGTGCGCGTTCCTGACGGCGGTCGCCGGGTCGCTGTGGGTCGCACCGCGCACCAGGAAGTAGACCGCCACCGCCGCGGCCACGACCGCGATCTGCGGCAGCAGCCGTACCCGGCGCACCGGAGGAGGTGTGCTGTCCAATGTGGACGTTCGGGGCGGCCGCGCCTGGCGCGGAACGGTCGGCTGCGGTTGGTCCCCCCGAACAATCTGCGGTAGTGCTTCGCGGATCGCCATGGCATCAGCTTCGGTCGTTGGCGCCGAAAACCCATCCGGTTCGTGGACCGGAGTTAACCCTGATTCCCTCCGTAGGGGTCGGTCACCTGTCATAGCGGTACAGGTCGTACTTGGTCATGATGCCCGTCAGCAATGAGGTGTAGTTCGGGTCGGTCGCGTACCCGGCCTTGTGCACCTCGGCGGCGAACTGGTTCGGGTTGTTCGAGTAGGTGAAGGCCGGCGCGTAGCGCTTCATGCTCGACAGCGTGAGCGAGTGGTCCCGCAGCGAGTCCAGCGTCGAGGAGTAGACCTTGAACGCCTCGAGCGCCGGGTGGCAGCCGGTGGCGTCGCACTCCTTGGTCGGGAAGCTGCGGCATCCGATGGCGGTTCCGGTGACCTTGCCGAGCGGGCACTTCATCCCGAAGTAGTTGTTCGCGGTACGGGGAAGGTCGCCCCGGCCCCAGCCGGACTCCAGGATCGCCTGCGCCATGATCACCGACGCGGGCACGCGGTACTCGCGGAAGTTGTGCATCGCGGGACCGGCGACGAGCGTGATGAACGCGGTCTGCTCGGCGGTGAGGCCCGGCTTCGGCGCCGGAACCACCGGCGCCACCGGCACGACCTCGATCGGGGTGTTGCACCGGTTCGGGAAGCCGGCGACGTCCTTCACGTACGAGTTCGACACGTACCGGCCCTCGCCGATGCGGTTCCACACGTTCGTCGACCCGCCGGGACCGGTGACCGTCGCACCGACCTCCTGGCACAGGATCGTCATGCCCTGCCCGGTGGAGAGCGAGCCGACCGACGGCGCGGTGGTCGACGGTCCGCTCCGGACATTCACCCACTGCCGGGACGCCGCGGTGACCGCGATCTCGTCGCACTTCACCGGCTCGCCGACGACGTCTCTGACGTACGAGTTCGACACGTACCGGCCACCGCTGAGACGGCTCCACACCGTCGTCGCGCCACCGGGCCCGTTGACGTTCGTGCCCACCTCCTGGCACAGGATGGAGACCGCCTGCCCGCCCGAGAGCGAACCCACCGACGGCGCGGTGGTCGACGGTCCACTTCGGACGTTAACCCACTGCCGGGCGGTGCCGCCCACGGCGTAGGCGGTGACGTCCGACACGGTCACATCGGAAGCGGTGGCGGGGGTCCCGGTCAGAAGCAGGGCCGGAACAGCGAGCAGGGCAAGAGCGATGCGACGCATGAGGGGGCAACCTTCGGCCGGGGGACGCGGACGAACACCAGGGTTCGTCCGGCCGGTTCCGGTCGACGGTCGCGGAAAGGTGCGAAGCGGTAGTCAGGCGCGCAGCTGGTCGATGGCCCGGTAGATCCGGGTGGCCGAGACCGGGTACGGCGTGCCGAGGTTCTGGGCGAACAGGCTCACCCGCAGCTCCTCGATCATCCAGCGGATCTGCAGCAGGTCGCCGCTCATCGGCACCTGGCCGCGCAGCTCGCGGTACTCCCGCTCGAGCTGCTGGATCTGGCCCATGAGCTGGGCGTCGCGCCCGGCCCTGTCGGGCAGGCCGTCGAGGCGCTTCTCGATCGCGCGCAGGTACCGGGGCAGGTCGGGCAGCCGCCACCAGCCGGTCGCGGTGACGAAACCGCGGTACACCAACGCCTTCAGCTGCGACCGGACGTCGAGCACGGCCGACGGGACCGAGCCGGCCAGCGGGGCGAGGCGCTGCTCGACCACGTAGGCGAGCCCGAGGATCGGCGTCACCTTGCCGACGGTGTCGACCACGGTGCCGACCAGTTGCGGCCGCACCTTGTCCTGCAACGCGGCGAAGGAGACGTCATCCCAGACCGGGCCACCGGCGTCGGCCACGAGCTTGTCGAGCGCCGCGGCCACGCAGTCGTCGAGGAGGTCGGGCACACCCTTGTGCGGGTTGCGCCCCAACGCCAGCTTCGCGTGGTTCGACAGCCGACCCAGCACCTGCTTGAGCGGTGACGGCACCGTCAGCAGCAGCAGGCGCCGGGTGCCGGTCCACATGTGCGCGGCCTGCTCCCCCGGTGTCTCGAACAGCCGGACGCCCACGCTGTCGCCCTCGTCGACCAGAGCCGGGTACGCGGTGACCGCGAAGCCCGCCAGCTCCCGCGTCACCTCGCGGGGAAGCGCTCCGATGGTCCACTCACGCAGTCCACTCTGTTCGAGCTCGGAACCCGCGGCCGCGACCGCCGCACGGACCTCGCCCCGCAGCGACGCCTTCAACGCGGCGAGGTCGCGGCCCTGGCCGCGCACCTGACCGCTCTCGTCACGCACCCGGAAGTACATCCGCAGGTGGTCGGGGACGCGACTCCAGTCCCAGTCCTCGCGCGCGACCTGCTCGCCGGTGAGGCGCAGCAGGTGGTACTCCAGGGCGTCGAGCAGCGGCTCATCGGTGGGGTCGCCGAGCCGACCGAGCACGTCGGCCACCGTGTCGGGCACCGGGACGAAGTGCCGCCGCACCGGCTTGGGCAACGACCGGATCAGGGCGGTGACGACCTCGCCCCGCAGGCCCGGCACCTGCCACTCGAACGGCCCGGGCGAGATCTGCCCCAGCAGCGCGAGCGGCACGTCGACGATCACGCCGTCATCGGCCGCACCGGGCTCGAAGCGGTACGTCAGCGGCAGGTCGAGACCGCCGGGCGTCCACGTGCCGGGGAAATCGTCGGGGCTCACGCCGGCCGCGATCGCGTTCAGCAGCATTTCGCGGGTGAACGTGAGAAGGTCCGGCTGCTCGCGCCGGACCTTCTTCCACCACGTGTCGAAATGCCGCGCCGATACGACCTCGGCGCCGATCCGCTTGTCGTAGAAGTCGTTGAGAACCTCGTCGCTGACGACGATGTCGCGCCGGCGGGTCTTCTCCTCCAGCTCGGCGACCTCTTCCAGCAACGCTCTGTTGTCGGTCCAGAACTTGTGGTGCGTCTGCCAGTCGCCCTCGACGAGCGCGTGCCGGATGAACAGCTCCCGGGCGAGCGGCGCGTCGACGCCGGCGAGCAGGATCCGGCGCTGCGCCACCAGCGGCACCCCGTACAGCGTGACCCGCTCGTAGACCATCGCCGCGCCCTGTTTGGAGCTCCAGTGCGGCTCGCTGTAGGTGCGCTTGACCAGGTGCTGGGCGAGCGGCTCGACCCACTCGGGCTCGACGCGCGCGTTGACCCGGGCCCACAACCGTGACGTCTCGACCAGCTCGGCCGACACCACCCACCGCGGCGGTTTCTTGAACAACGCGGAACCCGGGAACACGGCGAACTTCGTGCCGCGCGCGCCGAGGTACTCGTTGCGGTCGCCCTCCTTCAGGCCGACGTGCGACAGCAGCCCCGCCAGCAGCGCGGTGTGCACCCGCGCCGGGTCGGGCTCCGCGAGGTCGGTCAGCGTGATGTTCAGCGTCCGCGCGACCTGCTTCAGCTGACCGTGCAGGTCCTGCCACTCGCGCACCCGGAGGTAGTTGAGGAACTCGTCGCGGCACATCCGGCGGAAGCCGCTGGAGGAGCGCTGGTTCTGCTGTTCCCGTACGTGGTTCCAGAGGTTCAGGTAGGCCAGGAAGTCCGACGTCGGGTCGGTGAAGCGGGCGTGCTTCTCGTCGGCCGCCTGCTGCTTCTCGGCCGGCCGCTCACGCGGGTCCTGAATGGACAGTGCCGCCGCGATCACCAGCACCTCGCCGACGCAGCCGAGGCGGTCGGCCTCGATCACCATGCGGGCCAGCCGCGGGTCGACCGGCAGCTGGGCGAGCTTGCGGCCGAGCGGCGTCAGCCGCCTCCCGTCGAGCGCACCGAGCTCCTCGAGAAGCTGCGTGCCGGCGGTGATGTTGCGCTTGTCGGGCGGGTCGATGAACGGGAACGCGGCGATGTCGCCGAGCTCGAGGGAGGCCATCTGCAGGATCACCGACGCGAGGTTCGTCCGCAGGATCTCGGGATCGGTGTACTCGGGCCGGTTCGCGAAGTCCTCTTCCGAGTACAGCCGGATGCAGATGCCCGCCGCGACCCGCCCGCACCGCCCGGCCCGCTGGTTCGCCGACGCCTGCGACACCGGCTCGATCGGCAGCCGCTGCACCTTGGTGCGGCTGCTGTACCGCGAGATGCGGGCGGTGCCCGGGTCGACCACGTAGCGGATGCCCGGCACGGTGAGCGAGGTCTCGGCGACGTTGGTGGCGAGCACGATGCGCCGGCCGGCGTGCGGGGCGAACACCTTGTGCTGCTCGGCGATCGACAGCCGGGCGTAGAGGGGGAGGACCTCGGTGTTGCGCAGGTTCCGTTTGCCCAGCGCGTCGGCGGTGTCGCGGATCTCGCGCTCGCCGCTGAGGAACACCAGCACGTCGCCCTGGCCCTCGACGGCCAGCTCGTCGACCGCGTCGCAGACCGCCTCGATCTGGTCGCGCGGCTCCTCCTCGCGGTCGAGGTCGACCAGCGGCCGGTACCGCATCTCCACCGGGTAGGTCCGGCCGGACACCTCGATCACCGGCGCGTCGTCGAAGTGCTGCGAGAACCGGTCGGTCTCGATGGTGGCCGAGGTGATGATCACCTTGAGGTCGGGCCGGCGGGGCAGGAGCTGCTTGAGGTACCCGAGGATGAAGTCGATGTTGAGGCTGCGCTCGTGCGCCTCGTCGATGATGATCGTGTCGTACCGGGACAGCGACCGGTCGCGGGCCAGCTCGGTGAGCAGGATGCCGTCGGTCATGATCTTGACGAGCGTGTCGTCGCGGGTCTGGTCGGTGAACCTGACCTGGTAGCCGACAACCTGGCCGAGATCCGTGCCGAGCTCGGACGCGACCCGGTCGGCCACCGTGCGGGCGGCGATACGCCGGGGCTGGGTGTGGCCGATCATCCCGCGCACCCCGCGGCCGATCTCCAGGCAGATCTTGGGCAGCTGGGTGGTCTTGCCCGACCCGGTCTCCCCCGCGACGATCACCACCTGGTTGGCCCGGATGACGTCGGCGATCTCGTCCTTGCGCTGGCTGACCGGCAGCGCCTCGGGGTACGTGACGCGCGGCACAGCACCGCGGCGGCGCTCGATCCGGTCGGCCGCCGCCGCGATGTCGGCGTCGATCGCGGCCATCGCCGCGGCGCGGTCGCGCGCCTTGCGGGCACCGTCGAGACGACGACGGAGCCGCCGCTCGTCGGCGATCATGAGATCGCCCAGGCGGTGGCTGCGGGAGCGGGATTCCGTGGACATGACCCGGCAAGGATAGGCAGGCGTCCGCCCGAACCGCCCCTGGTTAACACTTCAGGCACGCCGGGGGCCGCCGATCACGAGAACATGAGCCTCCCCCGGAATCTGTGGATGTACTGGCTGGCGTTCGGAGCCGCCGCGATCGGCGGGTACTTCCTGCTGCCACAGAACACGGGACCGGCGAACGTCTACTACAACACCGTCGCGGTGCTGACCCCGGTTCTGATCGTCGTAGGCATCCGGCTGCACCGGCCGGCCAAGGCCCGCCTCTGGTACCTGCTCGCCGCCGGGCAGGGCATCTGGGCGGTCGGCGACATCGTCTACGGCGTGAACAGGTTCGTGCTCGACCGCAACCCGTGGCCGTCGGAGTCCGACGCGGTGTACGTGCTCGGCTACCCGGTGATGGCGGCGGCGCTGCTCGTGCTCATCCGGGGCCGCACCACCGGCCGCGACCGGGCCGGGCTGATCGACGCGAGCATCATCGCGACCGGCCTCACCCTGCTCGTGTGGGTCTTCATCATGCGCGAGACCATGGCCGCCGACGACACCGTCCTCGGCCGGCTGACCTCGATGGCCTACCCGATCGGCGACGTCGCTCTGCTCGCCCTGCTCGCCCGGCTGGTCATCGCGCCGGGCGCCCGCACCGGCAGCTACCGGCTGCTCGTGTCGTCGCTGCTCGTGCTCCTGGTCGTCGACATCCTCTACACGTACGTCACCATCGTCGGCGTGTACGAGGGCGGACTGATCGACCTGGGCTGGCTGTCGTCCTACGTGCTCTGCGCCGCCTCGGCCCTGCACCCGTCGATGAGGTCGCTGTCGGAGACCGCGCCCGAGCGGGCCGAGCGGCTGACCGCGCGACGGGCGATCCTGCTGACCGCCACCACGCTGCTCGCCCCGGTGATCCTCATCGAGCAGGGCCTCGTCGCGGACGACATCGCCTGGGAGGCGGTCAGCGCCTGCGCGATCATCCTGTTCCTGCTGGTGCTCGCGCGCATGTTCGGGCTGGTGTCGCAGGTGCAGGACCAGGCCGAGCAGCTCGACGCGCTGGCGCACAACGACGCGCTCACGGGGGTCCCGAACCGGCGGGCCTGGGACCTGGAGCTGGCCCGCCGGATGGCCAACGCCCGCCGCGCCGGCACGGAGATCGTCGTCGCGATACTGGACCTCGACCACTTCAAGAGGTTCAACGACCGGTACGGCCACCAGGCCGGCGACCGCCTGCTGAAGGAGGCGGCCGCCGCGTGGCGGGCGCAGCTGCGCGACACCGACCTGCTGGCCCGCTACGGCGGCGAGGAGTTCGGCGTCTGCATCACCGGCATGTCGGCGACGGCCGCGGCGCGGCTCCTCGAGCGCGTGCTCGCCGCCACCCCGCTCGGCCAGACGTTCTCCGGCGGGGTGGCCGCGTGGACCGGCGACGAGGCACCGGAGCGGCTCGTCGCCCGCGCCGACGCCGCCCTGTACGAGGCGAAGAACGCCGGCCGCGCCCGCGTGATGGTCCACGATGGACGGTCGGTCAGCGCGCCCGTGGGCTTCGAGGTGCCAGCAGGTTGAGGTCGCCGAACTCGTGCCACAGGTAGCCGGCGTCGACCGCGGCCGCGTAGCAGCGCGCCAGCAGGTCGGTGCCGGCCACCGCCGCGAGCATGTCCAGGTGTGACGCGCGCGGTTCGTGGAACCCCGTCAGCAACCCGTCCACGACCAGCACCCCCCGTTCGGGCGTCACGATCAGGTCGGTCCAGCCCTCCGCCGGCCGCACCGCGCCGGAGGAGTCGGCGGCGGTCTCGATGGCGCGCACCGCGGTCGTTCCGACCGCGATCACGCGGCCGCCGTCGTGCCTGGCCCGGTTGACGACCCGTGCGGTGGTCGCGGAGACCGAGAAGCGTTCGGGATAGGGACGTTCGTGCGCCTCCGGGCTCGCGACGCCGGTGTGCAACAGGACGGGCGCGAACTGCACGCCGTTCGCGACGAGCCGGGTCACCAGGCGGTCGGTGAACGCCCGGCCGGCGCTGGGCATCTCGGCGCTGCCCGGCGTTTGCGCGAACACGGTCTGGTAGAGGTCGATCGGCCAGTCGCGCGGCACGTAGTCGTAGCGGATCGGTCGGCCGTGCCGGCCGAGGTACCCGGTCACGGTCCCGGGGACCTCCACGGTGGCCGCCCACAGCCGGCCCGCGCTGTACGGCTCGGTGAGGGTCACGCTCGCGCCACCGGGCAACGGGTACGTCTCGCCCGCCCGGCCGTCGGGGTACGGCGCGGTGGCCTTGCCGGCGTTGCGGCGCAGCTCCACCAGCCACCGGCCGTCGGCCAGCTCGGTGGAGAAGTGCAGCGCCAACGGCTTCCCCCGCACCGGCAACGCGGCCGGCAACGTGCCCGAGGTGTTCACCACGAGCACGTCGCCGGGGCGCAGCAGCGCCGGCAGGTCGGAGAAGATGTGGTGGTGCACGCCGTCTCCATCACCGACGAGCAGCCGCACCCCGTCGCGGGCGAGGCCGCGTGCCTCCGGCGGCTCGCGTGCCTCCAATGTGGACGGTAGCGCGAAGTCGATTACGGTCATCGTTCGCTCCAGATCATGATGGTGGCTCCGGCCGGGCCGGGGACCTCGAACCCGTGGTGCCCGCGCGGGTAGCGGTGCGGCGTCCCGCCGAGCGTCCGCGCGTACGCGTCGACCGCGCGCACGCCGTCCACTTCGAAGGCCAACGGCGGCGGCCGCGGCGGCCCGGCGGCCTCGACCAGTTCGATGACCGCGCCCTCGGCGGCGCGGAGCACGCTGCCGCGCTCGTTCGGGTGCTCCCAGCTGTCCACTTCGGACAGTCCAAGGTGGTCGGTGTAGAAGCCCTTCGCCGCGGCCAGGTCCGCGACGACGTAGGGCAGCCACAGCGTCTTCATGCCGCGAGCCTGATGCGACCCGACGCGGGGCGGTTCTTCAGGAGCTTCAGAAACTCCGGGACCACGGTGGCCGGCTCCGGCCGGTCGCTGATGTCCTCGTCGGGGAACGCCTCCTGGTGCATCCGCGTGCGCAGGTCGCCCGGGTCGACCCACCAGACCCGCACGCCAGGCTCCTCGGCGGCGAGAATCCGGCTCGCCTGCTCGACGGCGGCCTTCGCCGACCCGTAGCCGCCCCAGCCCTCGTACGCCTCGACGGCCGCGTCGGACGTGATGTTCACCAGCGCGCCGCCGCGCGCCCGCAGCCCCGGCAACGCGGCCTGGGCCAGCGCGAGCGGCGCCACGACGTTCACCTCGTACACGGTGCGCAGCACGTCGAGCGGGTACTCGGCGAGCGGCGGCTGCGGGCTCGGCCCGAGGATCCCCGCGTTGTTGACCACGAGCCGCGCGCCGCCGAGGTCGTCGGCCGCGGCGACCAGCGCCGCCCGGTGCCCGGGATCGGTGACATCGCCGGCGACCGCCACCGCCGACGGCCCGAGCAGCTGGGCGGCGGCGCGCAGGGCCGCCTCGTCGCGGCCGTCGACCACGACCCGCCATCCGGTGTCGACCAGGCCCTCGGCGAGCGCGAACCCGAGCCCGCGGGAGGCGCCGGTAACAATCGCAACAGTCATGCCCTCGACGCTCCCACCGGCCCGGCCCGGCGACCTCGGGCCCTGGTCGGCGACGCCCTCGGTCTTTGGTCCTAGGACCCCAGAATCCGTGCGGCCGGGCGAGGTAGCTTCGGGTGCATGACCCGGTCCGATCGCGCCGAGCTCCGCGAGGTCAGCGCGGCCGTTCTCGCCGTCACCGCGCATCTGTCCGTGCGTGACGTGCTGCGGACGATCCTGTCGGCGGCGCAGCGGCTCGTCGACGCCCGGTACGCCGCGATCGGCGTCCCCGACAGGAAGGGCTCGTTCGCCGAGTTCCTGGCCGTCGGCCTCACCGACGAGCAGTGGCGGGAGATCGGACCGGTGCCCCGCCGCCACGGGCTGCTCGGCGACCTCCTCTGCGACCCGGAACCGGTGCGGCTGGACGACGTGCGCACCCACCCGCACTTCTCCGGCTTCCCGTCGGCGCACCCGCCGATGACCGGCTTCCTCGGCATCCCGGTCGTCTACGACGGCGAGATCCTCGGCGAGCTGTTCCTCGCCGACAAGTGCGCCCCCGGCGGTTTCACCGAGGACGACGAGGAGCTGGCGCGGCTGCTCGCCGGTCACGCCGCGATCGCGATCGTCAACGCCCGGCTCTACGAGCGCAGCCGCGAACTGTCCATCGTGGAGGAGCGGCAGCGGATCGCCCGCGAGCTGCACGACGCCGTCACCCAGAAGCTGTTCAGCCTGCGGCTGACCGCCGAAGCGGCCACCGCGCTGCTCGACACCGACCCCCCGCGGGCGGCCGAGGAGCTGGCCACCGTGAAACGGCTGGCCGCCGACGTCGCCGACGAGATGCGGGCGGTGGTGGCCGGGCTGGTGCCCACCGACCTGGCCGGCGACGGCCTGTGCACCGCGCTTCGCAAACAGGTCGAGCTGCTCGACCGGGTCCACGCGCCGCGGATCCGGGTCACCACCGAGACCGAGTGCCCACTGCTGCGGGCCGACCGGCAGGAGGCGGCGTACCGCATCGCGCAGGAGGCGCTGCACAACGCCCTGCGCCACGCGGCGCCCACGCGCATCGACGTCACGCTGCGCTCCCGCGCCGGCACCGTCGAGCTGTCCATCGTCGACGACGGCACGGGCTTCGACGCCCGCGCCGCCGAGATGGCCGGACGCCGGCTGGGGCTGGTCTCGATGCGCGAACGGGCCCGCGCGGTCGGCGGCCGGATCGAACTGGACTCGTCGGCCGGGCGCGGCACCACCGTGCGCCTGGTGCTCCCGGACGGGGACGACGACCGGTGACCGACCCGATCCGCGTGCTCGTGGTCGACGACCACCCCGTGGTGCGGCAGGGTCTGCGCACGTTCCTCGACCTGCAGGGCGACATGACCGTGGTCGGCGAGGCCGCCGACGGGGCGGCCGCGGTGACCGCCGCCGTCGAGCACCGGCCCGACGTGATCCTGCTCGACCTGCGCATGCCCGGCACCGACGGCGCCGCCGCGCTGCACGGGCTGCGCGAACGCGGGGTTCCGGCGCGGGTGCTCGTGGTCACCAGCTTCACCGATCCCGGCGCGGTGGTTCCGGCGCTGCGGGCCGGCGCCGCCGGCTACGTCTTCAAGGACGTCGACCCGCCCGCGCTGGCGGCCGCGATCCGGGCGGTGCACGCCGGGCACGTCCTGATGCACGCCGACGTCGCCCGCCTCCTCGCCACCGGCGACACCGCACCGGCCGGCGCCGCGCTGACCCCGCGCGAACGCGACGTGCTGGCCGAGATCGCCCGCGGCCGGTCGAACCGCGAGATCGCCCGCATCCTGCGGGTGTCGGAGAAGACCGTGAAGACCCACGTCAGCGCGATCTTCACCAAGCTCGGCGTGGCCGACCGCACCCAGGCGGCCCTGCACGCCGTGCGCGCCGGCCTCGTCTGAAAAGAATCCGACAGGATGCAACCTCCTCGCGTGCCGGGCCCTTCATAGATCAGTACGGGGGCTCTCTGGACGAGGGGAACCAGGGATGGATGATCGGGACCGGTCGCCGGGCGCGCTCATCGCGGCCGCCCGGCGCCGCGCCGGCCTCACCCAGGCCGACGTCGCCGAGCAGGCCGGGCTGAGTGTGCGTGCGATCAGCAACATCGAGCGCAACGTCCACAGCAGGCTGCGGCGCGACTCGCTCGCGCGCATCGCGCGGGTCCTGGACCTCGACGCGGAGCAGGTCGCCGCGCTGCGGGGCGTCCGGATACGGCCCGGCACCGGCGTCCTCGACCCGGTCACGGGCGCGCGGACCCCGGCGCAGCTTCCGATGGCCGTGCCCGACCTGGTCGGCCGCGCGACGCTCGCCGCGACCGTGGCCGACGCGCTGACCGCCGACCGGATCCGCGGCTGCCCGTCGGTGGTCGTGCTCTCCGGCGAGGTGGGTGTCGGCAAGACCGCGCTCGCGGTGCACGTCGGCCACCGGGTGCGGGCGAGCTTCCCCGACGGTCAGCTGTTCCTCGACCTCGGCGGGTCGGCGGACGCCCTGACGGGCGCGCTGTTCGCGATCGGACACACCGACGGGCGGCTGCCGGCCGAACCGGCGGCCCGGGCCGCGATGCTGCGCTCCGGCCTCTCCGACCGGCGGGTGCTCCTGGTGATCGACGGCGCCACCACGGAGGCGCAGGTGCGCGCGCTGCTGCCGGGGTCGTCGGGCTGCGCGGTGCTGGTCACCAGCCGCAGCCGGTTGACCGGGCTGGAAGGGGCCACGCGCATCGGCGTCGACCCGCTCGACGAGGCCACCGCGGTCGACCTGATCCGCCGGACCGCCGGGATGGGCGCGGGACCCACGACCGCGCTGCGGGCACTGGCCCGGCGGTGCGGCCGGTCGCCGCTGGCGCTGCGCGCGGTGGGCCTGCGGCTGGCCACCCATCCCGACCTGCCACCGGACGACCTGGCCGGGCTGCTCGGCACCGCGGCGCGGCCGCTCGACCTGCTCGTCGCCGGCGACCTCGCGGTCCGCGACCGGCTCGCCACCGCCTACGGGGCCCTCACCGAGGCCGGTCGGCGGCTGTTCGCCCGGCTGTCCACAGTGGACTCCACCGACCTCACCCCGCACGGCGTGGCCGCCGCGGCGTCGCTGTCGCCGGAGGACGCCCGGCACCTGCTCGACGGCATCGCCGACAGCGGCCTGCTGCACCGGCTCGCCACGCCCGCGCCGGGCGGCCGCCACTTCCACCTCGGCGGCCCGGCCCGCGAGTTCGCGCGCGAGGTGGCGGCCTGACTACGAGGCGCGCAGGATCATCCGGTCGAACGCCCGCCGCACCAGCCACGGGTCGGCCAGCAGACGGAACGCCAACGGACGGCCGTTGTTGTTGAGCAGCGACGGCCCGAACGTGCGAAGCATCTTCCGGTAGCCGATGGGCGTGGCCCGGAACCGCCCGCTCACCGACAGCGTGTCGGCGCCCCAGTCGAACTTGAGCGTGTACGCGAACGACTGCGACGACAGCTCGATGTCGGCCGGCGTCGAGGCGTCGACCTCGGTGAGGCCGTGGATCGGGCTGAACCGCGCCACGCGGCCGAGGTCGGTCACCTTGACGACCAGCGGCGCACCGATGCCGACCTTCGCCGCGACCCGCAGCAGGGCCCGGTTGTTGCGCTTGGCCAGCCGTTTCACGCAGCCCTTCGCGAGGTGCTCCAGCTCGTCCCAGGCCACCGGGTTGGACTTCAGCCACGGCCGCGACCGGTTCGCCGCCGCCTTCGCGTACCGGTCGATCGCCGGCTGCGGGTCGTGGTGGGTGCCGACCTCCCAGATCTCGCCCGGGTACAGCACCACCGGCTTCACCCCGACCTGCCGCACCAGGTCGACCGCGCGCTCGACGGAGTTGGCGCAGTCGTTGAGGTAGTTGTTCTCCTCGTGCGCGAAGACGATGAACGACGCGCACGGAATGCACGCCTTCGGCTTCAGCGCGCCGAGCTGGGTGCGCATCCACTCCAGCTTCTCGTCGGCCGCCTCCCGCCGCACCTGGGGCTCCTCGGGCCCGCCCGCCCAGTTGGCGTACGAGAACTGGGTCAGCACGACGTCGACGGCGCCGATCTTCTCCGCGATGCGCTTCAGGTCACGCGGGCGGTTGAGCACGCAGTCGTTGAGGTTCAGGATGCGGGCGTCGGGCGTCTCGATCAGCGCCCAGGAGTCGTAGAAGGGCACCCGGCCGATGGTCAGCCGGAAGCCGGGCGCGATCTCGACGGTGTTCCCGTCGGGCACCTCCGTGACGGGGAAACCGAGGCCCCGGCAGAACTTCGCGACCTGCTGGTCCATCGTCTTCTGGAAATACACGGGGGTGCTTCTGCGCACCTCCTTCGACACCGCCTTCAGCACGCGCGGGGCGAAGTGGTCGGGGTGCACGTGCGAGAACCACAACGCGTCGACGTCGGCGATGACCTCGGGGCCGTGCTCCGACGGGACGAGGAGCTCCCATCCGTCGTTGAACGCGGGTCCGAACAGCCACGGGTCGCACAGCAGCGACGTGCCGTTCGACCGCACGATGAACGACGCGTGGTTCACCCACTCGATGACTGTCATTCCCCCGCCCTCCCGGCCGCACACAACGGGCCGCACACAACGGGGAAGTACATCGCTCACCCGGGTGGGTGACCAGGAAGATCAGCACGAATATTTACCGGAAGTGCTGCCTGCGGAAATGCCGGTCGCGGCCGACCTGCCGACTTGCCGGGCCCGAACTACAGCGGTGTAATTAACGGTATGGGCCGCATTCTGGTGGGCGCGTCGTCGTGGGCCGACCGGTCGTTGATCGCCTCCGGCTGGTACCCACGGGAGCACAACACCACGGCCGGACGGCTCGGGTACTACGCCGAGCGGTTCCCGCTCGTCGGCGTCGACACCACCGCGTACGCGATCCCGGCGGTCGAGACCGTCGAGGCCTGGGCCGCGCGCACGCCGTCCCATTTCCTGTTCGACGTGACCGCGTTCAACCTGCTCACCGGGCACCGCGTGCGCCCCGACGCGATACCCGCCGACCTGCGGCCCGACACCACCGACCGGGTGCGCCACCGCGACCTCGACAAGGGCGCCATGCGCGAGCTGTGGCGCCGGTTCCACGAGTCGCTCGATCCGCTGGTCGACGCCGGAAAGCTCGGCGCCGTGCTGCTGCGGTTCCCGGAGTGGCTCGCCCGCGGCGACGCCGCCCGCGACCGCGTGCTCGCGACCGCGCGGGAGTGCCGGCCGCACCGCGTCGCCGTCGAGCTGCGTCACCCGTCCTGGTACGAGGGCGGGCACGCGCTGGAGACCCTGCGGCTGCTGCAGGCCGACGACGTCGGCTACGTCTGCGTCGACGAGTCGTTCGAGCCCGGGCCGGTCGTCGTCGCCACCGCGGAGCCCGGGCTGGTACGGCTGACCCGCGCGCACACCGACGCCGGGCTGGCCCGGTGGGCACGGCACCTCGATGCCCTGGCGAAAGAGGTCGACACCCTGCACGTGCTCGTCGACTCCCCCGGCGGCCGGGCGCCGCTCGACGCCGGCCGGCTCACCGACCTGCTCAGTCGTGGTCGGCGTGTTCCGGCGCAAGCTTCGGCACCTGTCCCGGTTCGATGACCACGAACTGACCCATCATCCCCTGATCCTCGTGCCGCAGAACGTGGCAGTGGAACATGTACGGCGTCGTCGGATCGGCGTGGTCGGCGAACCGGGCGATGATGACCACCTGCTTGTTCTGGGCCAGGAACACGGTGTCCTTCCAGCCGCGCAGGTGCGGCGGCGGCGCCTTGCCGTCGACCGTCAGCACCTGGAACTGCACGTCGTGCACGTGGAACGAGTGCAGTTCGCCGTCGCGCGCGGTCAGCTTCCAGACCTCGACGCTGTCCTTCGTGACGGCGGCGTCGACGCGCGACCCGTCCATCTTCTTCCCGTTGATGCTCGTGCCGCTGAACGACCACTCGCGGGTGTGCTTCGCCTGCGCCGGATCCAGCCGCGGGGTGTCGACCAGCCTCGTCGGCACCGCCGGAGAGGGTCTCAGCGACGCGGCCGCCCGCAGTTCCATGATGTCGAACGAGTCGTTGGCGCCGCTGATCCGCTTGTGGAACCAGTCCAGGTCGAGCGACGCCGGCGTGCTGCGGAGCACCACCCGCTCACCCGGTCGCATCGTCACCACGATCTCGGCCCGCTCGCCGCCGACCATCGTCACCCCGGTGGTCTCGTACGGCGCGTCGAGGAGGCCGCCGTCGGTGCCGACGAGCGCGAACGTGCGTCCATCGGAGAAGCCGAAACGGTACGGCCGCACGTTCGACGCGTTGAGCAACCGCAGGCGGACCCTCTCGGTGGTGACGTCGAGGTACGGCCCCAGCGCGCCGTTCACGACGACCTTGTCGCCCAGAACGCCGCCGCTGCCGAACATCCCGGTGTCGCTGCCGAGCTTCCCGTCGTCGAACGCCTTGTCCTGCACGATCACCGGCACGTCGTCGACGCCGTACTCGTGCGGCAGGGCGGCCACGTCGGTGCCGGGGTCGTCGACGATGAACATGCCCGCGAGGCCCCGGTAGACGTGGTCGGCGGTCTCCCCGTGCGGGTGCGGGTGGTACCAGAGCGTCGCGGCGGGCTGGTCGACGGTCCAGGTGGGAGACCACGTCGCGCCCGGCTCGACCGGCTGGTGCGGGCCGCCGTCCATCGTCGGCGGCAGGTGCATGCCGTGCCAGTGCGCGCTCGTCACCTCGTCGAGTCCGTTGTGGACGTTCACCACGACGCGCTCGCCGCGCGTCGCCCGCAGCGTCGGGCCGAGGTAGTCGCCGTTCCACCCGAGCGTCTCCGCGGTCTGGCCGCCGAAGTCGTGCCGGCCCTTCGACGCGCGGAGGTCGAACACGCGGCGGCCGTCACCGTCGACAGTGGACGGAGCGAGCGGCGGAACCGGGAGCCTGCGCTCGAACGCCACCTCGCCGACGGTGGAGTCGGCCGACGTGGACGTCCACGCCCACGCCAGCAGTCCACCCACGCCGGTGCACAGCACAGCCACGCCAATCAGCACGATGATCAGAACCCGTCGCCACACATCGACGAGACTGCGGCGATCCCGGACGGAAGTCATCCAGTAAGCCGGTGAATCCAGGGCCGCCTCAGGGATGCCCCTACCCCCGTGGGGGGAGGGCGTTCAGCATCCGGATGCCGCTGAAGTCGAGGGTGCTCACGATCACCTGGTCCCAGAAGTCCCACAGGTTCGGCAGCACGCGCAGCTGGATGCCGGCCTCGGCGTGGCACGCGAGGAGGTCGCCGACCGGTTCCGGCGGGCCGAGCGGCTCCACCGGCTCCGTCGCCACGAAAGCCGCCTCGCCGAGGGGTCGGAACCGATCCGCCGCGAAGCGGTACGCGAACACGGTGGTGGTGCGCAACGCCTCCAGCCAGCCGTACTCGATCGCGTGCACCCGCTCGCCGCCGCCGGCCCCGATGATGCGGTCGCGGTCGACGGTCAGGGTGGCCGGCGAGGTCCACGCCATGGCTCGCGGGCACTGCCGCGGGAACCAGTACGACGGCGCGTTGCGGTCGTCGACCGCCCACACGTACGCCTCGCGCTGACGCGCGGTGGCGGCGACGTGGGGTTCGAAGAGGGTGATGGTGGGGTCCTCGGAGAAATGGAGCACTTCGCCCGGTCGTGGTCGCATGACAGAGTGTCTACCGCGCCGCAGGTAAGGTGTTCGAATCGTTTGACGACCCCGAGGGACAGCCGTGACCCAGCAGACCAGCCGCCCGCGCCGGCCCGGTAACCGTCCACCCACCCGGGCCGAGAAGCGCAAGCAGTGGCGGGCCGAGGCCGCCCGGGCCGCCGCCGCCCGCAAGCGCCGCAACGCGGTCTTCGGGGTCGTCGGCAGCGTCGTCGTGGTGGCACTGCTCGGCGCGCTGGTGTTCTGGGTGGTCGACCGCGCCGGCGACGACTCCGGCGGTGGCGGCAACACCGGCGCCGACGCCTCCACGCCGGCGACCAACGGGTTCCCGCCGCTGCCCGCCGGCGCCGACCCGGCTCTCGGCACGAAGCCCACCGTCACCGGCGGCTGCGCCGGCATCACCGAGCTGACGCCGACCACGCTCATCAAGGGCACCGGTCCGGCCGCGCAGGCCGGCCAGCAGATCACGGTGAACTACGTCGGCGTCTCCTGCGCCACCGGCGAGGAGTTCGACGCGTCGTGGAAGCGGTCGCAGCCGTTCGACTTCCAGCTCGGCCAGGGCGGTGTGATCGAGGGCTGGGACAAGGGCCTCGTCGGGGTCACCGTCGGCAGCCGGGTGCAGCTCGACATCCCGTCGAAGATGGCCTACGGCGACGACGCGTCCAGCGGCCGCCCCACCGGCGCGCTGCGGTTCGTCGTCGACGTGTTGAAGGTCGAGTAGGCGCGCAGCTCCTCGTCGTCGGCGACGGCGCGCCAGTCGCCGTAGAACGCCAGCCGCTCGTCGACGCCGGCGGCGATGCTCAACGGCCCGGCCAGCCGCGGCTCGGCGATCTCGGCGGCCACCGCGGCGGCCCGCAGGGTCGCCGGGCCCACCCGGCCGAGAGCCAGCGGCGCCAGCACCGTCAGCAGTTGTTCGGCGGCGAGGTCGGTGTCGCCGGTCAGCCGCCACACGGCGCGGGCCACGTCGACCCGCGAGCCGGCGCCGACGACGCCGCGCGCGATCGCACGCACCCGGTCGCCGTAAGCCGATGCCAGCGGGCCGAGGTCGGCGGCGAGCGGCAGCGCCACCACGGCCAGCTCGCCGTCGAGCGCCTCGCCGAGCACCCGTAGCGCCGGCTCGGCGTCGCCGGTGACGCGCCAGTGCGCCCGGGCCGCCGCGACCCGCACCCGGCTGTTGCCGCGTTCGAGGAGCCGGAACAGCCGGTGCCGGGCACCGGCGGCGGGTTCGCCGATCGCGCCGAGCGCCGCGCACACGTGCTCGGCCGCCTCCGACTCGAGCAGCGGCATCAGCCCCGGAACCGCGGGTGCCGCGAGCGGCCCCCAGGCCCGCAGCACCGCGGCGAGCGCCCGCTGCTGGTGGAAGGAGTCGGCGTCGGCGAGCGCCGAGTCGACCCGCGGCAGCAGCGGGCCGGCCCAGTCGCGCAGCGGCGCCAGCACGTCGTAGAGCCCGGGCGCGGTGAAGAGGTAGACGTGCCGGGGGTAGTACGCCTGCACGACGTCGAACACCGAGGTACCCATCAGTACGCGGTTGCGCAGCCGGGGAAGGCAGCGTTCGTCGCCCATCCGGGCAAGCCCCCACGCGGCCAGGTCGGCGACCCGCGTCGTCGGGTCGGTCAGCAGCGCGGCGAGCCGGTCGGCGTAGGGGGCGGGACCGGCGACCGCTATCAGGTGGCACGCTGCCGCGCGCACGCCCGGGTCGGGGTCGCCGAGCCGATCGGCCACGATCGGCAGCAGCGGGGCGGCGGCGGAGCGCCAGGTGCAGATCGCGCCGGCGGCGGCTCTGAGGGCGTCCTGGCCGGCGCCGCCGCGCACCTCGAACAGCCGGGCCGCCACCGCGATCCTGGCCTCCCGGTCGGGGCCGAGCTCGGAGGTCAGCAGGTCGCACAGCCGCGTTCCGGGTACCGGCACCGGCTCGGCGTCGGCCAGCTCCTCGATCACCGTCGGCAGCGCCCGCGCCCGCCCGGCCCGCCGCGCCAGCAGCGCGCCGGCGAGGCGCAGCACCGGGTCGTCACCGGTGCGCCGGCGCTGCAGCCACCGCCGCGCGCGGTGCCGTTCGTGGTCGAGGTCGTCGGCGGTGTCCAGGAGATGCCCCACCGCGAGGACAAGGGCCAGTCGGACCGCGTGAGCCCGCTCTCCCGCGAAGCGCGCCCGCACCACCGGCACCACCTCCGCGGCGCACCAGGTGAGCTCGCCGAGCACGGCGGCCACGGCCGCCCGCACGGCCGGGTCGTCGTCGCCGAGCAGCCCGAGCAGGGTGGGCAGTGCCGTCCGCAGCGCCTCGCGGCAGCGCTCCGGATAGGTCCCGTCGCTGTTGTCGAGGCTGGTGCCGGCGCTGCGCACGGCCAGTGCGATCGCCGCGAGGAGGTCGAGCACCTCGGTGCGGGCGGCCGCGCCCGGGGTGGCGGCGTGCCCGACGAGCGGTCCGACGAGGCCGGCGGACCCGGCACTCAGCTCACCCGCCGGTAACACCCGGTAGTGGAGTTCGGCCAGCGAGGCGGGGTCGTGAAGGGGTCGGCCGGCGCGCGCGGACGCCCCCCGGACCCCCTCTCGACCCCCCACAGACATGGTGGCGGAGCCTACTCCGGGGCCCTTCTCCGCGCACAACGGCTGGCACCTTTCGGACTCCCGTGAACGCAACCAGAGAGTTACTCTCCGTTACCGGAGGCGCGCCGGGTCGACCTCCCGCTGCGGGAACCGCCGCAGGTACTCCTTCTCCAGCTCCAGCATGCGGCGGTTGTGGTTCTCCAACGCGTCGTCCGACCCGTGCCGCAGCGTCTCGTGCCGGGTGTCGTGCAGGCTCCGCAACTCGCGCAGCAGGTCCTCCACGTCGAGCGTGGACGGGTCTATCCCGGTGGTGTTCATGCTCCCGATCTCCCTTCGGTGGAATGTCTCCGCCCTACCCGCTCTCGGGTGGTTAGACCCGGCCGGTGATGGGAAGAAGTTGAACGCGGCGGAAGGAGTGACGATGACGCACACCGTGAACGAACCAGATACGGCCCAGAAGTCCACGGCCGAGCTTGTCAAGGTCGCCTCGGAGCAGATCCAGCGGCTCGTTCGCGACGAGTTGAAGCTGGCACAGGCCGAGCTGACGAGGAAGGGCAAGCACGCCGGTATCGGCGCCGGCCTGTTCGGCGCGGGCGGGTTGATCGCCCTGTACGGCGTCGCCGCCCTTCTGACCGCCGTGGTGCTGCTTCTCACGTACGTGATGCCGGCGTGGGTCGCCGCGGTCATCGTCGGTGTGGTGCTGCTCGGCGTCGCCGGCCTGCTCGCCCTCGTGGGCAAGAAGCAGGTGCAGCAGGCGACCCCGGCCGCGCCCGAGGAGGCCGTGAACAACGTCAAGGCCGATGTGGCCACCGTTCGGGGAGCGGTGAAGGAGGGGGCGCACCGATGAGCTCTGACGACGACGCGAAGGTGGCGGCGCTGCGGAGTGAGATCGAGGAGACCAGGGCCGCGCTCGGCGAGACCGTCGAGGCGCTCGCCGCGAAGGCCGACGTGAAGGCCCGGGCACAGGAGAAGGTCGCCGACGTGAAGGCGCGCGCCGCCGTCGCCGCGACCGAGGCCAAGGACAAGGCCCGCGTGCAGGCCCAGCAGGTGGCCGACTCGGGCAAGGTCCTCGTGCAGGATCTTCGCGACGATCCGGCCGGCACGTCGAAACGCACCGCCTACCGCGTGCGTACCTCCGTGCAGGAACGGCCGAAGCAGTGGGCCGTCGCCGCCGCGGCCCTGCTGGCGTTCGCCGCGCTGGTGGTGCGCAAGCGCCGCCGTGCCGCCGCCCGGCGGGTCACCCCGCAGCGGCTCCGTGACGACTGGCGCCGGGAATGGAAGGAGAACCAGTGAACAAGTTCGTCTACAAGCCGGTCTCCCTGGGTCTCAGCATCGCCGCCGGTGCCCTGTCCGGCCTGGTGTTCAAGCAGGTCTGGAAGCTGGTCTCCAACGAGGACGAAGCGCCGAAGGCCACCTCCCGCGACTACGGCTGGGGAGAGATCCTGGCGGCCGCCGCCCTGCAGGGCGCGATATTTGCTGTGGTGAAGGCCGCAATCGATCGTGGTGGGGCCGAGGGAGTACGTAAGCTGACTGGAGAGTGGCCGGGCGACTAGTACAGTCGAGGCTACGAAAAGCTTTACGCGGGTGGTGATGGGGTGCGGCGCCGGGTCCTGGGTGGGGACCCGGCGCCGCCGTCTTCCGGCTGGAGCCGTGCCCGCAAAGAGCGCGGGCACGGCTCCAGCCGGCGTATCTATCGGGGGGCCGAGCCCCCCGAACCCCCCACGTAAGAGCGCGCACCCGGTTGCCCCGGCACCCCTCGCCGCCCTGCGGACCTGCA
>NZ_BOPH01000065.1 GCF_016863655.1 Virgisporangium ochraceum | reverse complement strand
TACCCGCAGCCGGCGCACCCGTGCCTGGCCTACCACTGCCGGGTGAACGATGCGGCCAGAGCGCCCGCGGCTGGCGGCCCTGCCACCCTGCGCGTCCGGCTGCCCCGTACACACGTCGCATCCGTGGCCAGTGCGTCGGGCCACCCGGCGCATCCCGGGCCCCTGTCGTCCGGCGCATCCCGCGGCCCGGCGAAATCCTGCCACCCGCGCGCCCCAAGGGTCTGGGAGTTGGGCATGATCGCGATTCGAGGAAGGAAGGTGGAGGCTGGCTGCGCGTTTGTTCCTGGGGCGGCGATCACGACGTTGGCGGGAGCGCGGGCGGGTGATCGACTTCTGAGGAACGGGAGTGGAGTCAGACTGCACTCCGGTTCCTGAAAAGTCGATCATTGCGGCGGCGGGGCAACCGGGCTGCACCATGGCGCGGCACCACCTGGCAACGGGAGTGCCGGAGTGTTGGGGTACGGCGCCGCCCGCGATTCCCCCCTGGGTCGACCGGGCGGGCGGCGCCCTTCCCCTACTTCAGGAGCTCGGTGGCTCCGTCTCGCACGTGGGCGTAGGCCTCGCGTACCTCGGGGGTCGCGTCGGCTTCCACCTCGACGGCGGCGACCGGCCACTCCGGCGGCTCGTCGCCCCCGCGCAGGGCCCAGGCGGCCTGACGGGCCGCGCCCAGGGCCACGTACTCGGCCGGATCGGGGACGCTCACCGGCGCACCGAACAGGGCCGGTGCCACGGCGCGCACGGCGGCGGACGCCGCCGCCCCACCGATCAGGAGCACCCGGTTGACCGGCATCCGCTGGGCGCGTAGGGCATCGATGGCATCGGCGAGGCCGCCGAGCATCCCCTCGACCGCCGCCCGCGCCAGGTTGGCCGGCGTGGCGTTCCCCCGGGTGAGGCCGGCCAGGAGGCCACGGGCGTCGGGCAGGTTCGGGGTGCGCTCGCCGTCGAGGTACGGGAGCAGGGTCAGGCCCCCGGCGCCCGGGGGTGCCGAGAGAGCCAGCTCGTCGAGCGCCGACAGCGACACGCCCAGCAGCGACGCCACCGTCGACAGGACCCGGGCCGCGTTCAGCGTGCACACCAGCGGCAGATGGCGACCGGTCGCGTCGGCGAAGCCGGCGACGAGGCCGGACGCGTCGGCCGACGGAACCTCGCAGACGCCGAACGCGGTGCCCGAGGTACCCAGTGACACCACCACGTCGCCGGGACGCAGGCCCAGCCCCAGCGCCGCGGCCATGTTGTCGCCGGTGCCCGCCGACAGCGCCGCACCGGTGGAGGTCTCACCGACCACCTCCGACGGGGCGGCCACCCGGGGCAGCCGCAGCTCGCGGCCGAAGGCCAGCTTCAGGATGTCGGTGCGGTACGTGTCGGTGGCGGCGGAGAAGTAGCCGGTGCCCGAGGCGTCACCGCGGTCGGTGGTGAACGCCGCACGGCCGCCCAGCCGCCAGGTCAGCCAGTCGTGCGGCAGGAGCACGGCTTCGGTACGGGCGGCCAGGGACGGTTCGGCGCGGGCGAACCAGCGCAGCTTGGTCACCGTGAAGCTCGCGACCGGAACCGAACCGACCGCGTCGACCCACGCCCGTGGGCCGCCGAGCTCGGTGACGAGCTCGGCGGCCGCGGGCGCGGACCTGGTGTCGTTCCAGAGAAGGGCCGGTCGCACCACCTCGCCCGACCCGTCCAGACACACCATTCCGTGCTGCTGCCCGCCGACGCCGATCGCCCCGACGCCGTCGAGCAGGCCGGCCGACGCCTCTTCGAACGCTGCCCACCACAGCGCCGGATCGGCTTCGGTCGAGTCGGGGTGTGCGGCGCGCCCTTCCCGGACCACCATTCCGGTGTCCGCGTCGCACACCACGACCTTGGTCGACTGGGTCGACGAGTCGACCCCAGCAACCAGTGCCATGACTCAATCCCCCGCTTCGCCGCTACGCGGCTTCGCGCTGATGTACCCGCTCCGCGGGTACATCAGCGCACCCCGAGGAGGTGCTCCATCGCCAACTGGTCGAGCCGCTCGAAGGCCATGCCCTTCGCGGCGAGCCCTTCCACGTCGACGGTCTCGGCCCGCAGGTCGGCCAGCGACTCGCCGGGAGCCACCGTGGGCTCGGAGAGCTCGGGCACCCGGGCCGCGGCCAACGCCTCGGTCACCTCCGGGTCGGCGCGGAACGCCTCGACCTTGGCCTTGAGGATCAGGTAGTTGCGCATGCAGGCCTTCGCCGTCTCCCACACGCCGGCGACGTCCTCGGTGCGCGGCGGCTTGTAGTCGAAGTGCCGCGGCCCGCTGTAGCCGCCGCTCTCCAACGCGTCGACGGTCCAGAACGCGCCGCGGAGGTTGCCGGCGCCGAAGCGCAGGTCCTGGTCGAAGCGCGGACCGTGCTGGCCGTTGAGGTCGATGTGGTAGAGCTTGCCGTGCCACATCGCCTGGGCGATGCCGTGCGCGAAGTTCAGCCCGGCCATCTCCTCGTGCCCGATCTCGGGGTTGAGACCCACGCGGTCGGGCTCCTCGAGGGAGTTGATGAACGCGAGCGCGTGCCCGATCGTCGGCAGCAGGATGTCGCCGCGCGGCTCGTTGGGCTTGGGTTCGAGCGCGAACCGGATGTCGTACCCCTGCTCCCGCACGTACTGGCAGAGGATGTCGACGGCTTCCTTGTACCGGTCGAGCGCCGCGGCGACGTCCTTGGACCCGCCCGACTCCGAGCCTTCCCGGCCGCCCCACATCACGTAGGTGGGCGCGCCGAGCTCGGCCGCGAGGTCGAGGTTCCGGGCGACCTTGGCGATCGCGAAGCGGCGCACCGCGCGGTCGTTGGCGGTGAACCCGCCGTCCTTGAAGATCGGGTGCGAGAACAGGTTCGTGGTGGCCGTGGTGACCACCATGCCGGTGGCGCTCAGCGCCTCCTTCAACCGCGCGATCAGCTTGTCGCGCTCGCCGTTCTCGGTGCCGAACGGGATGACGTCCTCGTCGTGGAAGTTGATCCCGTGCGCGCCGAGCTCGGCCAGCTTGTGCACGGTCTCCACCGGGTCGAGCGGCGCCCGGGTGGCCGGGCCGAACACGTCCTGGGCCGGCCAGCCCACGGTCCACAGCCCGAAGGAGAACCGGTCGGCAGGAGTGGGCATAAAGTCGGTCATCTGCGACCTTTCGAAAACGGCGGAGTCGGCGGCGGCACCGGTTATGAAGACGATACGCCGCCCGAGCGGGTTAGTTCAAGCTCCTGATTAAGCTCGGAACACCACTCTGTAGTACGTCTCCGACTGCTGCAACGCCAGCAACACCGCACCGCGCACCTCGGCGTCGGGCCCGAGCTCCGACACCCTGATCTCCGTTCCCGCAGGCCCCAGCGTGAACTCCCCCGCCGCCTGCCGCATGTGCGGCAGCAGCAGGTCGGCGATCGCGGCCAGCCCGCCGCCGAACACCAGCACCGACGGGTTGTAGGCGTTCACCACCCACGAGGCGGCCAGCCCGAGGTTGCGTCCGACCTCGGCGACCGCCGCGGTCGCGACGGCGTCACCGCCGCGCGCGGCCTCGGCCACATCGGTCGCTTCGAAAACATCGGAGAGGACGCTCACCGCACCGCCTGCTATGGACAGCTTCGCGAAGCGAACCAGAGCTGGTCCGGAGGCGACGGTCTCCAGACAGCCGACGTTGCCGCATTTGCACGGCTCGCTGCCACCCGGCACCCGGCAGTGGCCGATCTCACCCGCGGTACCGCCGGTGCCGTGCAGCACCCGGCCGTTGGCGAGCACACCGGCCGACAGCCCGGTGCCCGCGTACAGCAGCGCCAGGTCGTCGACGCGGCCGCCGACCCCCTCGATGTTCTCGGCGACGGCCGCCGCCTGCCCCGCGTTGTGGACGTGCACCGGCGCGTCGAGCTCGGCGGTGAGCAGTTCGGCGACCGGTACGTCGCGCCACCCGAGGTTCGGGGCCAGCAGGCACACACCGCGGTGGAAGTCCGTCAGTCCCGGAAGCACCGCGCCGACGGCCGCGAGCTCCGCGCCGGCCGGGAGCACGGCGCGGGCCTTCTCCGCGATCGCCGTGAGAGCCTCCGCCGCCGGACCCGGCGGGGTGTCGAACTGCCGGCGGGCCGACTCGGCGCCGCTGCCGTCGGCCACCGCCACCGTGGTGCGCCGGGCGCCGATGTGCACGCCGAGCACCAGCTGCGAGGAGGCGTTGTACTCCAACATGATCGGCGGCCGGCCGCCGCTCGTGGCGGTGGTTCCGGTGCCCACCTCGCGCACCAGCCCGTCGGCGATCAGCTCGTCGACGATCGCCGACACCGTCGGCTTGGCGAGCGTGGTGGCGCGCGCGATGCTGGCCCGCGACACCCGGCCGCCCTCTTTGACCACCGCGAGTACCAGTGACCGGTTGACCTCGCGCATCACGTTGTGATCCGCTCCGCGTCGAGGCTCCGGGCTGTCCATCGCCTAAAGCTACCGCGCCGATCATTCACACAGGTGCCGCCCGTAGACTGCCTCTGGGGCGGGGGCGTTTCAGATGGAGGCTTAGCCGTGCATATCTCGGCGCGAAGCGACTATGCGGTGCGGGCGGCGCTCGGCCTGGCGTCGAAGTATCCGGCCACCGTGTCCAGCGCCAGCCTCGCGGCGGAGCAGGACCTGCCCCGCAAGTTCCTCGAGGCGATCCTGGCCGACCTGCGCCGGGCCGGCCTGGTGCGCGGCCAGCGCGGCGTCGAGGGCGGCTACGTCCTCACCCGCCGGCCCGACGAGATGACCATCGGCGAGGTGCTGCGCGCCGTCGACGGTCCGCTCGCGGAGGTGCGCGGCCGCCGTCCCGAGGAGACCACCTACGAGGGCACCGCCGAGCACCTGCAGCAGCTGTGGGTCGCGGTGCGTGCGGCGGTGCGCAACGTGCTCGACGAGGTCAGCCTCGACGACCTCGTGCGCGGCCGCCTCCCCGGCCACGTCCGCCGCCTCATCACGGCTCCGGACGCGTGGCAGCCGCGTTAGTCCGCGCGCGCACCACGGCTTCCATCAGCTTCCGCACCACCTCCGCGGTGGTGCGGAGGTCGCTGTCGCTCATGTCGGCCACGGCGTCGGCCATCGTGCGGCCGAGCGGCTGGAAGTAGGCGCTCGCCAGCTCCAGCGCCTGCGGCTGCATCTCGATGGTCACCCGCCGGCGGTCGTTCGGGTCGCGGGTCCGTTCCACGTGGCCGACGGCCTCCAGGCGGTCGACCAGCGCCGAGGTCGCCGGCGCGCCCAGGCCGAGCCGGGCGGCCAGTTCGCCGACGGTCACCGGCGTGCCCGTCCGGCTGCCGGTGCTGATCCACATGATCGCGTTCATGTCGGTGCGTCCAAGCCCGTGCGCCCGCGCGAAGACCTCCACGAAGACGTCGCTCTCGACGGTGAACGTCTGGAGCGCCTTCACGAGCTCGGCCATGATCTGCGCGCGTTCGACTTGCTCAGTCACAACCGACAGCCTATCTTTCAATCGTCGAATAATTCGACCGTCGAAGGAACGGGATACACCATGGACCGCTGGGCCGTCAGGATAACCAGCCGTTGGGGCGCGATCGTGGTGCTCGTGGGGGCCGCGTTGCTGACGGTGCTCACGTTCGTCACCTCGCCGGAGCAACCGGCGGCCGAGCCCACCGACGGCCTTCCCGCCGGCGCCGAGTCGACGAAGGTCACCGAGCTGCAGGACCGCTTCCCGAGCGGACGCCGGGGCACCGCGATCATCGTCTACGAGCGCGCCGACGGGCCGCTGACCGACGCCGACCGGCAGGCCGTGGCGGCCACCCGCGACGCGCTCGCCGGCATCGGCGACGGCACCCTCCCGCCTCCGGAGCCGGCTGCCGACGGGCAGGCCGTGCTCCTCGTGGTCCCCCTGCAGGACGGCCTCGACACCGAGGGACAGAACGAGGCGATCGACCGGATCCGCGACGTCGTCGCCGACACCGCACGGCCCGACGGACTCTCCGCGTGGGTCACCGGCGGCGCCGCCTTCGGGCGCGACATCGCCAACGCGTTCGCCGGCGCCGACGTCACCCTTCTGCTCGCGACGATGGTCGTGGTGGCGCTGCTCCTTGTGGTCACCTACCGCAGCCCGATCCTGTGGGTGGTGCCGCTGCTCGTCATCGGCGCCGGCGACCAGGCCGTCGCGAAGCTGCTGCCCTGGGTCGCCCGGCTGATCGGCGAACGCACCGACGCGTCGGTTGCCGGGATCGTCTCGGTGCTCGTGTTCGGCGCCGGCACCGACTACGCGCTGCTGCTCATCTCGCGGTACCGCGAGGAACTGCGCCGCGCCGACGACCGGCGGGCCGCGATGGTCGCGGCGATGCGCGGGGTCGCGCCGGCGATCGTCGGCAGCGCCGGCACCGTGATCCTCGCCCTCCTGACGCTGCTGTTCGCGGTACTCACCAGCAACCGCACGCTCGGCATCAGCGCGGCGATCGGCGTCGCGGTCGCGCTGCTGTTCGGGCTGGTCGTGCTGCCGGCGGCGCTGGTGTCGCTGCCGCGCGGGGTGTTCTGGCCGTTCGTGCCGAAGGTCGACGGCGGCGGCGACGAGCAGGCCGGCCTCTGGGCGAAGATCGCCCGCGGCGTCTCCCGGCGGCCGGTGGCGGTGCTGATGGTCTCGATCGTCCTGCTGGGCGCGATGTCGGCCGGACTGTTCCGCACCGAGATCGGGCTGGCGCAGACCGAGCAGTTCCGCACCGAGGTCGAGTCGGTCGACGGGCAGGAGGCCCTCGGGCGGCACTTCCCCGCCGGGGCGGCCCAGCCGGTCACGGTGATCGCGGACGCGGCCGACGCCGCCGAGGTGACGGCCGTGGCCCGGGGCGTCGACGGCGTCGCCGACATCGGACGGCAGGAGGCGTCGACCGACGGCACCCTCGTCCAGATCAGCGTCGAGCTGACCGCGGCACCCGGCACCCCGGCCGCCGACGAGGCCGTGCGCGACCTGCGGGCGGCGCTGAACGACGGGACCCTCGTGGGCGGCGCGCCGGCCGCCGACCTCGACCAGCGCGACGCGCAGACCCGCGACAACGTCGTGATCGTGCCGCTGATCCTCGCGGTGGTGCTGTTCGTGCTGGTCGTGCTGCTGCGATCGCTGGTCGGGCCGGTGCTGATCCTGCTCACCGTCGTGGCGAGCTACGCCGCGAGCCTCGGCGCCGCCAGCCTGCTGCTGCTCGGCCCGTTCGGCTTCCCCGCGCTCGACACCGGCGTCCCGCTGCTCGGGTTCCTGTTCCTCGTCGCGCTGGGCGTCGACTACAACCTGTTCCTGGTGACCCGCGCCCGCGAGGAGACGATCCTGCGCGGCGACACGAAGGCGGGCACGGTACGCGGGCTGGCCGCGACCGGCGGCGTGATCACCGCGGCGGGCGTGCTGCTCGCGGCCGTGTTCACCGTGCTCGGTGTGCTTCCCGTGATCGTGCTCACCCAGCTCGGCATCGTGGTCGGCATCGGGGTGCTGCTCGACACGCTCGTGGTGCGCACGCTCGTCGTCCCCGCGATCGCGCTGACGCTCGGCGAACGGTTCTGGTGGCCGGCGAAACCGGCCGCGCTGGCCGTACCCGGCCGGCACGCGGCCGGGGTCAGCCCCCGACCCGCCGAAGAAGACCTTCCTGCACCGCGGTAGCGATCAGCCGGCCGTCCTCGGTGAACATGCGCCCGCGGGCCAACCCGCGGGCGCCGGACGCCGACGGGCTGGTGCAGTCGTAGAGGAACCACTCGTCGGCCCGGAAGGGGCGGTGGAACCACAGCGCGTGGTCGAGGCTCGCGCCGATGAAGCCGCCCTTGCCCCACACCTTGCCGTGCCGGGAGAGCACCGCGTCGAGCAGCGTCAGGTCGGAGCAGAACGCCAGGGCGCACGCGTGCACCAGCGGGTCGTCGGGCAGCGTCCCGTCGACCCGCAGCCACGCCCGCTGGTTCTCCTCCATCGGGCGCTCGCCCGGCCAGGCGAAGCCGGCGCCGGTCAGGTACCGCACGTCGATCGCCCGCGGCATCCGGTTCCACTCCGCCAGCAGGTCGGGGAACGGCTGCAGCCGCTCCTCCATCGTCGGCACCTCGTCGGGCCGCGGCAGGTCGGCGGGCATCTCCTCGGCGTGGTCGAGCCCCTTCTCGGCGCGGTGGAACGACGCCGACATGAAGAAGATCGTGCGGCCCTGCTGCTCGGCCACCGACCGGCGCACGGAGAACGAGCGCCCGTCGCGGATGTTCTCCACCCGGTACGTGATCGGCTCGGACTCCTCGCCCGCCCGCACGAAGTACCCGTGCAGCGAGTGGACCGTGCGCGACGGGTCCACGGTGCGGCCGGCGGCCACGAGCGCCTGGGCGGCCACCTGGCCGCCGAACACCCGCAGCCGACCGGCCGGTGGGTTCGTGCCCTGAAACGTCATCTCCTCGACCTGCTGCAGGTCGAGGAGATTGACGAGAGCGTCTACCGGGCTGGAGGTCACCCTTCGACCAGCGACCCGAGCTGGTGCATCCGCAGCGTGTTGGTGGCACCCGGCGAGTTGGCCGGCGTTCCGGCGACGACCACCACGTAGTCGCCGCGGCGGAACTCACCCAGACCGATGAGCGCCTGGTCGACCTGGCGGAACATGTCGTCGGTGTGCTCGACGAAGTCGACCAGGAACGTCTCGACGCCCCACGACAGCGCCAGCTGGTCGCGCACCGCCGGCACCGGCGTGAACGCCAGCAGCGGCAGCTTGCAGTGCAGCCGGGCCAGTCGCCGCACCGTGTCACCGGTCTGCGAGAACGCGACGAGCGCCTTCGCACCGGTGACGGTGGCGATGTTCGACGCGGCCACGGTGATCGCGCCACCGCGGGTCCGCGGGTCGTGCTGCAGGCGGGGGACGTCGAACGAGCCGCCCTCCGTGGTCTGCACGATGCGGGCCATGGTGCTCACCGTGAGCACCGGATAGCGGCCGACGCTGGTTTCGCCGGAGAGCATCACGGCGTCGGTGCCGTCGAGCACGGCGTTGGCGACGTCGGACGCCTCCGCCCGGGTCGGCCGCGAGTTCTCGATCATCGAGTCGAGCATCTGCGTGGCGACGATGACCGGCTTGGCCTGCTCGCGGCACAGCTGCACGGCGCGCTTCTGCACCAGCGGCACCTGGTCGAGCGGCAGCTCGACACCGAGGTCGCCGCGGGCCACCATCACGCCGTCGAAGGCGTCGACGATCGGCTCGAGCGCGGTGACCGCCTCCGGCTTCTCGATCTTGGCGAGGACCGGACGCCGGACGCCCTCCTCCTCCATGATCTCGTGCACGGGCTTGATGTCACTGGGCGACCGCACGAACGACAGCGCCACCATGTCGACACCGAGTCGCAGCGCGAACCGCAGGTCCTCGATGTCCTTGTCGGACAGGGCCGGGACGCTCACCGCGACGTTCGGCAGCGAGACCCCCTTGTTGTTGGAGACCGGGCCACCCTCGATCACCAGCGCCTGGATGTCGTTGCCCTCGACACCGGTGACCTCCACGGCGACCTTGCCGTCGTCGATGAGCAGCCGGTCGCCGGGCTTCACCTCCTGCGGCAGCTTGGCGTACGTGCAGGAGACCCGGTTCTGCGTGCCGAGAATCTCCTCGCTGGTGATGACCACCGTGTCACCGGTGCGCCATTCGACCTTCGTGTCGGCGAACCGGCCCAGGCGGATCTTCGGGCCCTGCAGGTCGGCCAGAACGCCGACGGCCCGCCCGGAGGCCTCGGCGGCCTCCCGCACCAGTCGGTACGTGCTCTCGTGGTCGGTGTGGCTGCCGTGGCTGAAGTTCAGCCGGGCGACGTCCATACCGGCGTCGACGAGCCCCCGGATGCGGTCGGCGTCTGAAACAGCCGGACCGAGTGTGCAGACGATTTTTGCGCGACGCGTCACATTCACGAGGCTAAACCGTCGAGGTTACGGGCGTTCGCCCACCCTGCCATCAGTACGCAAAGCCGACCTTGCGTATCAAGGGAGGTCGGTCGGTGGCGGGTAGAGTTGCTTGACTCTCTCGACAGGCGGGGTGGTGAGGCGTGTCCGGCAGGCGGGCTGACGGCGTCCTCGCCATGCTCTCGGTACCCCTCGCGTGGGTGGTCGTGCTGTTCGCGCTGGCCGCCCCCGTGGCGCTGAACAACCACCCCGCTCCGGCCGTGGCCGCCGGCGCCCAGCAGCGCGCCGTGGCACCGGCCACCGGGATGGAACGCCCCGCCGACGACGACGCCGAGGGGTCACCCGGTGTTCTCGGGCTGCCGCCCAAGGTCCACCTGATCGTCAACCGCACCGGCACCGGAACGGCCCCGCTGGCCCCGGTGCTCGCCGTGCTCCCGGCGCCGGTCGACCGCACCGACGCCGGCATCCGCATCGCCACCGGCCGGGCCGGCACCTCGCCGGCCGACGCACCACCGGGCAGCTCCCGGTGGGGACGGGCTCCGCCACGCGCCTCCGCGTGACGTAGCAGCCCACCACCAGTCCCCACCTTCCTAAGGAGTTTCACCCGTGACGCGCGCGACTTCCGTGCGCGCGGTCCTCGCCATCGCGGTTCTCGCGGTCTCCGGCTGGCTCGTCGCCACCCGACCGCCGAACCTCGGCCTGGACCTGCGCGGCGGCACCCAGATCGTTCTGGAGACCCGGGACGGCCAGCTGGCCAAGGCCGGCTCCAAGACCACCGACGAGGCGCTGGAGGTGCTCCGGCGCCGGGTCGACCAGCTCGGCGTGAGCGAGCCGTCCCTGGCCCGCTCCGGCGAACGGCGGATCATCGTCGAACTGCCCGGCGTGACCGACCCCGACGAGGCCGTCGAGGTCCTCGGCCGCACGGCCCAGCTCACCTTCCACCCGGTGCTGGGCCAGGGCGACCCGGCAGCCGTTCCCGACACCGACCCGTCCGCCAGCGCCTCCGCGGGCGCCGGCGCTTCCGCGGGTGCGAGTGCCAGCGCTTCAGCGGGCGCCAGCCCGTCGGCCACCCCGTCCGCGAGTCCGTCCGCGAACCCGTCCGCGAGTCCGTCCGCCAACCCCTCCGCCAGCGCGAGCGCCCCTGCGGCGCCCAACCCCGACGGCTCGCAGACGCTCCTCACCGAGGACGGCGGCGAGGCCCTGCTCCTCGGCCCGGCCACGATCGACGGCGCGCTCATCGAGGACGCCCGTGCCGCCATCGGCCAGCTCGGCGAACGCACCATCGACATCGAGTTCCGGGGCCGCGGCCCCGACGCCTGGCAGGACCTCACCGGCAAGGCCGCCTGCTCCCCCGCCGGTGACCCGACCCGCCGGGTCGCGATCGTGCTCGACGGGAAGATCATCTCCTCGCCGCAGGTGAACCCCGACATCGCCTGCAACGTCGGCATCACGGGCGGCACGACGAGCATCACCGGCCAGTTCAGCGCCGAGGAGGCGCAGGACCTCGCCCTGCTGATCCGGGCCGGCGGCCTGCCGGTGCCGGTCGAGGTGATCGAGCAGCGGATCGTGGGTCCCAGCCTCGGCGCCGCGGCGATCGACGCGTCGGCGCAGGCCGCCGTGCTCGGCATCATCGCGACGATCCTGTTCATCATCGCGGTCTACCGCCTGGTCGGTGGGCTGGCCGCGCTCGCGCTGGTCAGCTATGGCCTGATCTCCTACGCCGCGCTGCTGGCGATCGGCGCGACGCTCACGTTGCCGGGCCTCGCCGGGTTCGTGCTCGCGATCGGCATGGCCGTCGACGCGAACGTCCTGGTGTTCGAGAGAGCCCGGGAGGAGTACGCCGAAGGGAAGAAATCCCTGGCCGGCTCGATGACCATCGGGTTCGGCCGCGCCTGGTCGGCGATCATCGACTCCAACATCACCACGCTGCTCGCGGCCGGGCTGCTGTTCTTCCTCGCCGCCGGCCCGGTGCAGGGCTTCGGCGTGACCCTGAGCATCGGTGTGGTCGCCTCGATGTTCACCGCGCTGGTGGTCACCCGGGTGCTCACCGACCTCGCGCTGCGGCGCGGGTTCATCAAGCGCCGTCCCAAGGTCAGCGGCCTCGCCGGCATCGGCTTCGTGCGGCGCTGGCTGGAGGAGAAGGGTCCGAACCTGATGGCCCGCCGCCGGCTGTGGATGGGCATCTCCGCCGGCCTTGTCGTGCTCGCGCTGGCCGGCATCGTGGTGCGTGACATCAACTGGGGCGTCGAGTTCACCGGCGGCCGGCTCGTCGAGTACTCGACCACCAACCCGGTCAGCGTCGACGCGGCCCGCGAGGCGGTCGGCGAGACCGGCCTCGACCGGGCCGTGGTCAACACGTCCGGCAACGACAACATCAGCGTGCGGTCGGGTTCGTTCGACGACGACGCCGAGGACCGCGTGCGCGCGGCCCTGTCCGAACTGGGCGGCGGCGTGGAGCTGGTCCGCGACGAGACGATCGGACCGAGCCTCGGCACCGAGCTGCGCAACAAGGCGCTGATCGCGCTCGGGGTGGCCCTGCTGGTGCAGCTGGCGTACCTGGCCATCCGCTTCCGCTGGCAGTGGGCGCTGGCCACCGTGCTGGCGCTGGCCCACGACGTCATCCTGCTGGTCGGAGCGTTCGCCTGGTTCGGGCGTCCCGTCGACGGGGTCTTCCTCGCGGCGGTCCTCACGGTCATCGGCTACTCGGTCAACGACACCGTGGTGGTCTTCGACCGCATCCGCGAGCTGGTGCGCAACCCGCTGAAACGGCAGTTCGCCGACCTGGCGAACCTCGGCTGCCTGCAGACCGTGCCCCGGACGGTGAACACCGGCCTGGGCGCGCTGTTCGTGCTGGTGGCCCTCGCCGTGCTGGGCCGCGACTCGCTCGTCGACTTCGCCGTGGCGCTGTTGATCGGCATCATCGCCGGCACCTACTCTTCGGTGTTCCTGGCGGCCCCGCTCGCGATCGTCTTCGAGTCACGGCCGGGCGGCCTGGTTCAGAAGCTCGCGGTTCGCGCGTCGGCGACCCCCCGGGTCCGTGCCGCCAGGCCCCGTGCCGCCACGGGTCGTACGGCCAGGAACAAGGCCTCCGCCAGAAAGGGATGACATGGATATCGAGCGGGTCAACCTGCCGGGGATCGGGATGCGCCACGCCATCACCACCGAGCGCGGCCGGCGCATCGGGGTGGTGTCGCATCACACCGGGCGCCGCGACCTGGTCGTCTACGACAAGGACGACCCCGACACCGCGGTGGTCTCGGTGGCGCTGACCGGCACGGAGGCGAACGCGCTCGCGGAACTCATGGGCACCGTCCGGCTGGTGGAGCGGCTCACCGAGCTGAACCGGCAGGTCGAGGGGCTGGTGACCGAGCAGATAGTGCTCGCCGAGGGTTCGCCGTACGACGGCCGGACCCTCGGTGACACCGCCGTCCGCACCCGCACCGGGGCATCGATCGTGGCCGTGGTGCGGGGCGGGCAGGTGTTCGCCAGCCCCCGACCGGACTTCCGGTTCACCGCCAACGACGTCGTCGTGGTCGTGGGCACGGCCGAGGGCACCAGCGCGGTCTCGCAGATCCTCACCGACGGCTAGGGGGCGCGTGTGCACCATGGTTCGCTTCTGCTGATCGAGTTCGGGGCGATCGTCCTGGCGCTCGGGCTCCTGGCGGCGTTCGCCGCCCGGTTCTCGATCTCGCCGATCCCCTTCTACCTGCTCGCCGGTCTGGCCTTCGGCCAGGGCGGCGTGCTCGACCTGGAGACGAGCAAGGAGTTCATCGAGGCCGGCGCCGAGATCGGCGTCATCCTGCTGCTGTTCACGCTCGGCCTGGAGTACACCGCGCAGGAGCTGATGGGCACGCTGCGCACGTCGGCCCTCAGCGGCGTGATCGACCTGGTGCTCAACGCGGCGCCGGGCGTGGCCGTGGCGCTGATCCTCGGCTGGGGACCGGTGGCGGCGCTCGTGATGGGCGGCGTCACGTACGTGACGTCGTCCGGCATCACGGCGAAGGTCATGGGCGACCTGGGGTGGCTGGGTAACCGGGAGACCCCGACGGTGCTGTCGTTGCTGGTCTTCGAGGACCTGACGATGGCGGCGTACCTTCCGATCCTCACCACCGTGCTGGCGGGTGTGGGGCTGGCCGCCGGGTCGGTGTCGCTCGCGGTCGCCGCCGCGACGGTCACCGTGGTGCTGATCGTTGCGCTGCGGTTCGGCCGGTTCGTCGAGAAGCTCGTGCACAGCGACAGCGACGAGGTGCTGCTGCTCAAGGTGCTCGGGCTCACGGTGCTGGTCGCCGGCGTCGCGCAGGAGCTGCAGGTGTCGGCGGCGGTGGGCGCGTTCCTCGTGGGCATCGCGCTGTCCGGTCCGCTCGCGCACACCGCACGCGACCTGGTGAACCCGTTGAAGGACCTCTTCGCGGCCGTGTTCTTCGTGTTCTTCGGGCTGCAGACCGACCCCGGTGCGCTGCTGCCGGTGGCCGGGATCGCGCTGCTGCTGGCGATCGCCGGAATCGCGACGAAGATGCTCACCGGGTGGATCGCCGGCGCCCGCGCCGGCCTGGGCGTCGCGGCCCGGATCCGCACCGGCGCCGCGATCCTGCCCCGCGGCGAGTTCAACATCGTCATCGCGGGTCTGGCGCTGGGCGTGTCGGGCATCGACGACAGGCTCGCTCCGCTGGCCGCGGCGTACGTGCTGATCCTCGCGGTCACCGGTCCGCTGGCGGCCCGGGCCGCCGAGCCGCTGGCGAAGCGGCTCATGGCGAGGAAGGCGGCGAAGGCCGCCGCGTGAAGACCCCCTCCGGGGCCGGGCCGGGCGGCTCAGCCCTGGAGGGGAACCAGCTGGAAGCGTTCCTTGAGCCACGGCAGCAGGACCTTGTAGGCCTCGATCGTCGTGGGCTGCTTGTTGTCGTGCGACAGGACGATCGCGCCCGCCCGGGTGTCGCGCTTGATGTCGTGGACGAGCCGCTCGACGTGTGCCGGCGCCGACTCCTCCTTCTTGTGCTCCCAGTCGCGCGGGTCGACCTGCCAGTAGATCGACGTCATGCCCATCTGCTTGGCCAGGCGCACCAGGTCCTTGGTGAAGTTCCCACCGGGTGCCCGGAAGTACGGGATGCGCGCGCCCGGCACCGCGGCCAGGATCGCCTCGTTGGTGCGGCGGAGGTCGTCGCGGATCTCGTCGGGCTGCTTCTTCGCCAGGTCGATGAGGTGCTGCCACGAGTGGTTGCACAGCGTGTGGCCCTCGGCGGCGATGCGGCGCACCAGGTCGGGGTTGTCGCGGGCCCGGAACCCGACGAGGCAGAACGTCGCCTTGACCCCGTTCTGCTTCAACAGGTCGAGGATCGCCGGGGTGTTCTGCGGGTCGGGGCCGTCGTCGAACGTGAGGGCCACCGCGTCGGACCCGGTGCGGCGCAACGCGCCGGTCGACGTGTACTGCGGCTGCTTCGCCGGCGCCGACGTGGACGCGGAGACCGAGGGCGTGCCGGCCGGACCGGTCTTGTCGCCGCCCTGGGAGCCCGGTGCCGGGCTGGCCGGTGCGCCCGTTCTGCCGGTGCCGGTGACCGGCTGCGCCGTCACCTGGTCGGCGGGCAGGTCGGTCGTGTACCGCGCGACCGCGTTGTGCTTGCTGAAGCCGTTGAGCTGCCCGCCGGGGGCGGGACTGAGGAGGAGCGCGAAGGCGGCACCGACCAGAATGCCGAGGCCCACCCGACGTTGAGTGATACTCATCCGACGGAAAGTCATCAGTCTCCGGAGGGGTCGGGGACACGAACCCGGCCACGCTAACGAAAACGCGGACACCGATCAATGTCGGTGTCCGCGTCATTTCGTCACAGAGTGTTCTACCTCAGCACCGACAGCGGCCGTGAGCTGGGAACCACCGGCGCCGGAAGGGAGCCCGCCCCGCCCAGATACGAGTGGATCGCGGCCGCCGCGGCCCGGCCCTCCGCGATCGCCCAGACGATCAGCGACGCGCCCCGGTGCATGTCGCCGGCCACGAACACGCCGGGTACCGACGTCTGCCAGTCGTGCCCGCAGTCGACGGTGCCTCGGGTGGCCAGCCCGACCTGGCCGAGCAGCTTGTGTGCGTCGGTGCCCTCGAAGCCGATCGCCAGGAGCACGAGGTCGGCCGGCAGGTCGCGCTCGGTGCCGCGCCTGACGGTCACCACGCGGCGGCCGTCGTGCTTCTCGACCTGCACCTCCGCGACCCGGATCGCGCCCAGGCGCGTCGGGTCGTCGGCGGCGGGCACGAACTCCTGCACCGCCACCGCGAACAGCCGGTCGCCGCCCTCCTCGTGGGCCGGGTAGCTGAGCAGCACCTTGGGCCAGGTGGGCCACGGGTCGCGCTCCTCGTCGCGCGAGGCTGGCGGCTCGGGGTAGATGTCGAGCTGGGTGACGCTGGCGGCGCCCTGTCGGTGCGCGACGCCGAGGCAGTCGGCCGCCGTGTCGCCACCACCGATGATGATCACGTGCTTGCCGGTGGCCTCGATCGGCGCGGAGTCCTGCAGGCCCGCCACGACCCGGTTCGACCCCACGAGGTGGTCCATGGCCAGGTGCACGCCCCTGAGCCGCCGTCCGGGCGTCTCCGGGGTGTCGCGGCCCTTCAGGGCGCCGCAGGCCAGCAGCACCGCGTCGTGCCGTTCGCGCAGCTGGGCCATCGTCACGTCGACGCCCACGTTGCACCCGGTGACGAACGCGACCCCCTCGGCCTCCATCTGCAGCAGCCGGGCGTCGATGACCCGCTTCTCCAGCTTGAAGTCCGGGATGCCGTAGCGCAGCAGGCCGCCGATGGCGTCGTCGCGCTCGTAGACGGTGACGTCGTGGCCGGCGCGGGCGAGCTGCTGCGCGGCGGCCAGTCCCGCCGGACCCGACCCGATCACGGCGACCGACCGGCCCGACCGCTCGGGTGCCGGCCGTGGCCGGACCATCCCGCCGTCGAACGCGTGGTTGGCGATCTCGACCTCGACCAGCTTGATGGACACCGGGTCGTCGCCGATGCCGAGCACGCACGCGGCCTCGCACGGCGCCGGGCACAGCCGCCCGGTGAACTCCGGGAAGTTGTTGGTGGCGTGCAGCGACTCCGACGCGGCGTGCCACGCGCCGGTGCGCACGAGGTCGTTCCAGTCGGGGATGCGGTTGCCCAGCGGGCAGCCGTCGTGGCAGAACGGGATCCCGCAGTCCATGCAGCGGGTCGCCTGCTCCTTCGTCAGCGCGTCGGGCGCGGGCGGGTACACCTCGCCCCAGTCACGCAGCCGCAGCGGCACCGGCCGCCGCGCCGGCAGCTGCCGCTTGTGCTTGAGGAATCCACTCGGGTCAGGCACGGAGGGCCTCCATCACGGCCGTGTCGGGGTCCTGGCCGTTCTCCTCGGCCTGCCGGATGATCGAGAGCACGCGGGCGTAGTCGCGCGGCACCACGGCGGAGAACTCCCCCACCGCGTCCTCCCAGCGCGCCAGCAGCCGGGAGGCGACGGCCGAGCCGGTCTCCTCCAGGTGCTTCTCCACGAGGGTCCGCACCGCGGCCACCGCGTCGCCCTCCAGGGCTCCCACCGACACCAGTTCGCCGTTCACCAGCGACGGGTTCAGCTTCCACACGAACGCCATGCCGCCGCTCATGCCGGCCGCGAAGTTGCGGCCCGTCGGGCCGAGCACCACCACGGTGCCGCCGGTCATGTACTCGCAGCCGTGGTCGCCCACGCCCTCGACGACCGCCACGGCGCCGGAGTTGCGCACGCAGAACCGCTCGCCCACGCGTCCCCTGATGAACAGCTCACCCGACGTCGCGCCGTACAGCACGGTGTTGCCCGCGATGATCTGCTCCTCGGCCTTGAACGGGGCCGACTCGTCGGGCCGGATCACCAGGCGCCCGCCCGACAGGCCCTTGCCGACGTAGTCGTTGCCGTCGCCGATGAGCCGCAGCGTCACCCCGCGCGGCACGAACGCGCCGAACGACTGCCCGGCGGTGCCGCGCAGCGTGATCCCGATCGTGTCGTCGGGCAGGCCGGTGCCGCCGAAGCGGCGCACCACCTCGCCGCCGAGCATCGCGCCGACGGAACGGTTCTCGTTGCGCACCGGGAACTCGACCCGCACGGCACGGCGTTCGTCGAGGGCCGGGCCGACGGCCGCGATCAGCTGGTTGTCCAGCGCCCGCTCCAGTCGGTGGTCCTGCTTGGTCGTCTGGCGGCGGGCCGCCGCGTCGTTGATCTCCGGGACGTGCAGCAGCGGGGCCAGGTCGAGCCCGTGCGCCTTCCAGTGGTGGACCGCGGGCCGCGTCTCGATCAGGTCGGCGCGCCCGATCGCCTCGTCGATGGTGCGGAACCCGAGCTCGGCCAGGTATCCGCGCACCTCTTCGGCGATGAACAGGAAGAAGTTCTCGACGAACTCCGGGGTGCCGGTGTACCGCTTGCGCAGCTCGGGGTTCTGCGTCGCGATGCCCACCGGGCAGGTGTCGAGGTGGCAGACCCGCATCATGATGCAGCCGGCCACGATGAGCGGCGCGGTGGCGAACCCGAACTCCTCGGCGCCGAGCAACGCGGCGATGATCACGTCGCGGCCGGTCTTCATCTGGCCGTCGACCTGCACCACGACGCGGTCGCGCAGGCCGCTGAGCAGCAGCGTCTGCTGGGTCTCGGCGAGGCCGAGCTCCCACGGCGTGCCGGCGTGCTTGAGCGAGTTCAGCGGCGAGGCGCCGGTGCCGCCGTCGTGGCCGGAGATGAGGATGACGTCGGCCTTGGTCTTGGCCACCCCGGCCGCGACCGTGCCGACGCCGACCTCGCTGACCAGCTTCACGTGGATGCGTGCCGCCGGGTTGACGTTCTTCAGGTCGTAGACCAGCTGGGCGAGGTCCTCGATCGAGTAGATGTCGTGGTGCGGCGGCGGCGAGATCAGCCCGACGCCGGGGGTGGCGAAGCGGGTCTTCGCGATCCACGGCCACACCTTGTTGCCGGGAAGCTGGCCGCCTTCGCCGGGCTTGGCGCCCTGCGCCATCTTGATCTGGATGTCGTCGGCGTGCACCAGGTACTCGGTGGTCACGCCGAACCGGCCGCTGGCGACCTGCTTGACGGCGGAGCGCCGGGCCGGGTCGTAGAGCCGCTCGACGTCCTCACCGCCCTCGCCGGTGTTGGACTTGCCGCCGAGGCGGTTCATCGCGATCGCGAGCGTCTCGTGCGACTCGGCCGAGATCGACCCGTACGACATCGCGCCGGTGGCGAACCGCTTGACGATCTCGCTGACCGGCTCGACCTCGTCGATCGGCACCGGCGGGCGGGCACCGGTGCGCAGCCCGAACAGGCCACGCAGCGAGCCGGCCTCGATCGCCAGCCGGTCGACCTCGGCGCTGTACTGCCGGAACACGTCGAACTGCCGGCTCCTGGTCGCGTGCTGGAGCAGGAACACCGTCTGCGGGTTGAACAGGTGCAGTTCGCCCTCGCGGCGCCACTGGTACTCGCCGCCGACCTCGAGCCGCCGGTGCGCCCGTTCGGCGTCGTTGGCCGGGTACGCCTTGTCGTGCCGGGCCTTGACCTCCTCGTGCACCTCGGCCAGCCCGATGCCGCCGATCTTCGACGACGTGCCGGTGAAGTACCGCTGCACGAACTCGGGCGCGAGCCCGACCGCCTCGAACACCTGGGCGCCGGCGTAGGACGAGACCGTCGAGATGCCCATCTTCGACATGATCTTCAGGACGCCCTTGCCGAGCGCCTTGACGTAGTTGCGCACCGCCTTGTCGGGCTCGATGCCGGTGATCGTGTTCGACCGGATCAGGTGCTCGACGCTCTCGAACGCCAGGTAGGGGTTGACCGCCGACGCGCCGAACCCGAGCAGCACCGCGACGTGGTGCACCTCGCGGCAGTCGCCGGACTCGACGACCAGCGACACCTGGGTGCGGGTCTGCTCGAAGATCAGGTGCTGATGCAGGGCCGCGGTGAGCAGCAGCGACGGGATCGGCGCCAGGTCGGGCGTCGAGTCGCGGTCGGAGAGGACCAGGATGCGCACGCCGTCTTCGATCGCCTCGGACACGCCGCGCAGGATCTCGACGAGGCGGGCCTTCATGCCCTTCTCGCCGTCGCGCAGCTTGTACAGGCCGGAGACGCGCACGGCCTTGAAGCCGGGCTTGTCGCCGTCGGCGTCGATGTTGAGGAGCTTCGCCAGTTCGTCGTTGTCGATCACCGGGTAGGGCAGCACGATGCGTCGGCAGCTGGCCGGCCCGGGCTCGAGCAGGTTGCCCTCGGGACCGATCGTGCCGGCGACGCTGGTGACCAGCTCCTCGCGGATCGCGTCCAACGGCGGGTTCGTGACCTGCGCGAACAGCTGGGTGAAGTAGTCGTAGAGCAGCCGCGGCCGGGTCGACAGCGGCGCGATCGGCGTGTCGGTGCCCATCGATCCGATCGGCTCGGCGCCGGTGCGCGCCATCGGCGCGATGAGGATCTTCAGCTCCTCCTCGGTGTAGCCGAACGTCTGCTGACGCCGGCGCACCGAGTCCTGCGTGTAGACCATGTGCTCCCGGGCGGGAAGGGTGCCCAGGTTCATCAGGCCCGCGTCGAGCCAGTCCTCGTACGGTTGCTCGGTGGCCAGACCGCTCTTGATCTCGTCGTCGTCGAGGATGCGGCCCCTGGTGCTGTCGACCAGGAACATCTTGCCGGGCTGCAGGCGACCCTTGCGCACGATCGTGGCCGGGTCGAGGTCGAGCACGCCGGCCTCGCTGGCCATCACGACCAGGCCGTCGCTGGTCTCCCACCAGCGGCCCGGGCGCAGGCCGTTGCGGTCGAGCACCGCGCCGATCACCGTGCCGTCGGTGAACGCGACGCTCGCCGGCCCGTCCCACGGCTCCATGAGCGTGGCGTGGTACTGGTAGAACGCCCGGCGCACCGGGTCCATCCCGGTGTCGTTCTCCCACGCCTCCGGGATCATCATCAGCACCGCGTGCGGCAGGCTGCGGCCGCTGAGGTGCAGCAGTTCCAGCACCTCGTCGAAGTTCGCCGAGTCCGACGCGTCGGGCGTGCACACCGGGAACACGCGGCGCAGCGAGCCGGGGATCTCGTCGGTCTCCAGCAGCGCCTCGCGGGCGGCCATCCAGTTGCGGTTGCCGCGGATCGTGTTGATCTCGCCGTTGTGCGCGATGTACCGGTAGGGGTGGGCCAGCGGCCACGACGGGAACGTGTTCGTCGAGAACCGCGAGTGCAGCAGCACCAGCGCCGAGGTGACCCGCTCGTCGGTCAGCTCCGGGTAGAACGTCTCCACCTGCTGGGGCGTCAGCATGCCCTTGTAGGTGATCGTGCGGGGCGACAGCGAGACGACCGAGCAGGTGAGGCCGCGTTCGCGCGTCTCCCGTTCGGCCTGCTTGCGCACGCAGAACGCGATCCGCTCCAGGTCGATGCCGCTCAGCGGCTCACCGGCGCCGAGCCCGGTGCGCGGGTCGGCGGCGAGGCGGTCGGCGGCGAGGAACAGCTGCACCACGCGGGGCATGCAGTCCAGCGCCGACTTCCCGAGCCCGTCGGGGTTGACCGGCACCGTGCGCCAGCCCAGCACGTGGGCGCCCTCGACCAGCGCGTACTTCTCCACGACGCCCTTGACCCGCGCGGCCTTCTCCGGGTCTGTGTCGAGGAACACCAGGCCGACGGCGTACTCACCGGCCGGCGGCAGTTCGAAGTCGACCACCTCGCGGTAGTAGCCGTCGGGGATCTGGATCATCACACCGGCGCCGTCGCCGGTGTTCGGCTCGGCGCCGCGGGCACCCCGGTGGTCCATCCGGATCAGGGCGTCGAGACCCTTGCGGACGATCTCATGCGAGCGCCTGCCCTGAACGTCGGCGATGAAGCCCACACCGCAGGCATCGCGTTCGTTTGCCGGGTCGTACAAGCCCTGTGCTATTGGGGCCAGCGGCGGCGAATGGATCATCCAGGCCTCCTGACGTCATCGAGCTTCAAGAAGTGGGACGACGTCGGCCCAGGGCAGCACGGAACCCCAGAGGGGCCGTTCCAGCAGTGTACGCGACAGATCAGCGGCTCACCCCTAGTGACCGGGCGTCCGACTTCACAGGGGGTGTCGCGGAGTTCACATAGGTATTGCCGCGTGATGTGCTTCAGGCTCTGAAGTTCCCAAGGCAGGAGTTGCCCGATGACTCTACGTACAGCTCCGGGCGCTTCGGCGCCTGACATCATCGCCCGCGCCCGAACCGCGACGCCCGAGGCGTTCAGCTCCGACGCGACGCCCCGCAACCTCATCGCCGGCCGGTGGGTCGACACCGGCATCCTCGCCCCGGTGCGGACACCGGTCGACAACACCGTCCTGACGCACATCGCCCGGATCGACGCCGACACCGCCCGGGCGGCCGTCCGTGCGGCCACCGACCAGCACCGCGAGTGGGCGGCGACGCCGCTGTCCTACCGCATCGAACGCGTCACCGAGGCCGTCGAGCTGCTCACCGCCGAGCGTGACCTGCTGGCCCTGCTGCTCGCGTGGGAGATCGGCAAGCCGTGGCGGCTCGCGTGCGCCGACGTCGACCGCGCGCTCGACGGCGTGCGCTGGTACATCGAGCAGATCGCCGGCATGGTCGACGGGCGCACCCCGCTGCCCGGACCGGTGAGCAACATCGCGTCGTGGAACTACCCGATGAGCGTGCTCGTGCACGCCGAGCTGGTGCAGCTCCTGGCCGGCAACGCGGTCATCGCCAAGACCCCGACGCAGGGTGGGGCGCTGTGCCTCACGGTCGCGCACGCGCTGATGCGCCGCGCCGACCTGCCCGCGACGCTGGTGTCCGGCGGCGGCGCCGAGCTCAGCGAGGTGCTCGTCCGGGCGCCGGAGATCGGCGCGGTGGCGTTCGTCGGTGGCCGGTCCAACGGCGGCAAGGTGGCCGCCGCTCTCCTGGACTCCGACAAGCGCCACTTCATCGAGCAGGAGGGCCTCAACGCGTGGGGCGTGTGGGAGTTCTCCCAGTGGGACCTGCTCGCCGGCTTCCTGAAGAAGGGCTTCGAGTACGGCAAGCAGCGGTGCACCGCGTACCCGCGGTTCGTCGTCCAGCGTGAGCTGGTCGACAGGTTCCTCGACACCTACCTGCCGATCGTGCGCTCGATCAGGTTCGGCCACCCGCTGGCGGTCGAGGCCGACGGCGACCCGCTCCCGGAGCTCGACTTCGGCCCGCTGATCAGCGCCACCAAGGCCGACGAGCTGCGCCGGAAGGTCTCCGACGCGGTCGAGGGCGGCGCCGTGCCGCTGTACCGGGGCTCGCTCGACCACGGCCGGTTCCTCGACGGCCAGGACACCTCGGCCTACGCGGCGCCGAGTGTGCTGCTCGCACCGCCCGGCCGGTCGCGGCTCATGCACTCCGAGCCGTTCGGCCCGGTCGACACGATCGTCGTGGTCGACACCACCGACGAGCTGCTGTCGCAGATGAACGCCTCGAACGGCGCCCTGGTGGCGAGCCTCGCCTGCGACGACCAGGAGCTCGCCGAGAAGCTCGCCGTCGACCTGCAGGCGTTCAAGGTCGGCATCAACAAGCCGCGCTCGCGCGGCGACCGCGAGGAGCCGTTCGGCGGCAAGGGCGCGTCGTGGAAGGGCGCGTTCGTGGGCGGCGAGCTCCTCGTCCAGGCGGTGACCATCGGGGACCCGCACGAGCGCCTGTACGGCAACTTCCCCGACTACGTGCGGTACCCCGCGACGTAGCACGTCGACGCTCCAGCCGTGCGAGGATTGCAGCCTTGATCGGCAAAGGAGCTGACGTGCGTTTCGGGTTGCTGGGAACCGGCCACTGGGCCGCTGACACGCACGGTGCCACGCTGGCGGCGCACCCACAGGCCGAGGTGGTGGGCGTGTGGGGGCGCGACCCGGCCAAGGCGGCCGCGGTGGCCGCGCAGCTCGCCGCCACGCCGTACGACGACGCCGACGCGCTGTTCGCCGACGTCGACGCGGTCGCGGTCGCGCTGCCGCCCGACGTTCAGGCCGGGTTCGCGGTGCGGGCCGCCCGCGCCGGCTGCCACCTACTGCTCGACAAGCCGCTGGCGCTCACCGTCGAGGCCGCCGACGAGGTGGTCGCGGCCGTCGACGGGGCCGGGGTGGCCGCGCTGGTGTTCTTCACCAACCGGTTCCGGCCCGAGATCGAGAGGTTCCTCGCCGACGCCAACCGGGTCGGCGGCTGGTACGCCGCCCGGGGCGTGATGCACGCGTCGATCTTCCAGCCCGGCAACCCGTACGGCGCCTCGGCGTGGCGGCGGGAGCACGGCGGGCTGTGGGACATCGGCCCGCACGCCCTGTCGGTGGTGCTGCCCGTGCTCGGCGACGTCACCGAGATCACGGCCGTCGACGGGCCGCGTGGGACGGTCAACGTGATCGCCCGGCACGTGAACGGCGCGGCGAGCGAGCTGTCGATCACCCTGAACGCGGCACCGAACGCCACGGTCGTCGAGCAGGTCTTCTACGGCGAGAACGGCGTGGCCGTGGTGCCCGACCACCGGCAGACCACGTCGTTGCAGGCGTACAGCGCGGCGATCGACCGGCTGCTCGCCATGGCCGGTACCGGGGCCGGTGACCCGTGCGACGTCCACTTCGGCCGCACGGTCGTCCGCATCCTGGCGGCCGCCGACACCGCCCGCAAGGAGCGGCGGGCGGTCGCGCTCTAGGCCCAGCCGCCCGGAAAGGCGAGAGCGGGCCCCCCGCCAGGAGCCCGCTCTGCCTCAATCCCGCCGGACGACGGGGCCGCGTGCCCGCCTGCAACATGGCCCCATCGTCCGACGAAGGGGTAAAGCCTCTGTGCGGCTCTCTAGGCCGCCTCGACGGCGATCGTCGCGTCCTCGGTCAGCCGGTCACCGAGCACCAGGACAGCCGCGTTGATGAGCTGTCCCATCCGGTCGACCTCACTGGCGTGGAACGGCGGCGCGATCGCGCCGTCGGCCGCCGAGGTACGACCCGGGCCGTCGGGCCCGCCCCGCGCCGCGACCAGCACCAGGCCGGCCTTCTGCAGGGGAACCGCCACGTAGTGCGTGCCGTCGGCGGAGGTGACCGCCCGCGGACGCAGTGGCGCGATGTCCGGAATGGCCGGCGCCAGGGGGGCGCCCCAGCTGGCGTACCGCACCGTCAACGGCGCGCTCGCCGGGGCACCCGCCCAGGCCGGATCGACGGAGGTCACCGCGGCCCAGTCCGCCGCGACGAGACCGGGTACTCCGTCGACGAGGGTTGCCAGGCCTCGTCCTGTGTCGGCCGCCACCTGACCCAGGAGAGCCACATCCCGGCCGATCGGCGCGGGCAGCTCAGTGCACCGCCACACCCCCACCACGCGAACACCAGGCACCGCGCCGAGGCCGACCAGGATCCGCCCGACCAGCGCCGAGGCTGGCCAGACGACGGTGAAGTCGTCGACCGCACGACCTTGAGACCGCTCCAACACGACGACCGACACGATGTCGGCGCCTACGACGCCGAGCGTGCGGGCCACCTGTCCGAGAGACCCCGGCCGGTCGGGCAACTCAACCCTCAACCGCAACAACATGCTGAGTAGGTTGCCGGGCGCTCGTTACGCCGTGATTGCGGCGCTATTCCGGCCTTTGAAACTCGACGCCGACCTTGATGGCGGCGAGCGCCTCCGCCCACGGAAAGGCGTCGGGGCGGTCGTCGTCGGCCGGTGCGACGGTCACCGTGACGCCCTCTCCGCGCAGGTCGGCCACCGCGCGCCGGAACGGCGCGCGGTTGGCCAGAGCCTGGTTGACCCACGTGAGCACGGCGACCGGCCTGCCCATCCCGATCGCCTCGGCCACCACCCCGAGCGCGTAGTCGTCGGCGATGCCGGCGGCCAGCTTGTTCACGAAGTTGAAGGTCGCCGGCGCCACCACCAGGGCCGAAGCTGCGGACGCCGACCCCTGCCGCGGCTGGCCGGGCGCGCCGTACGCGCTGCGCACCGGTCGGCCGGTGCGCGCCTCCAGGTCGCCGACGTCGAGGAACGGCAGCGCCGACCGGGTGGCCACGACCTGCACCTCCCAGCCGCCGGCCCGTGCCAGGTCGACCAGCGTCCCGACGTCGACCGCCGGGCCGGCGCCGCACACCACCACGCAGAGAACCCCCATCCGCGAAGCTTGACACGCCGGTAACAAGTGGTTGAACTGCGGGGATGACCGCCGCCTCCCCTGACGAAGATCCACCCGGTCTCGACCGGGCCGCGCTCGCGTCCTACCTGGCCGAACACCGTCCCGACCTCGCGACCGGCCCGCTCCGGGCCACCCTCGTCGCGGGTGGCCGGTCGAACCTGACCTACTTCGTCACCGACGGCGCCACCGAATATGTGCTGCGGCGCCCGCCGCTCGGGCACGTGCTGGCCACCGCGCACGACATGTCCCGCGAGCACACGGTGATCTCGGCGCTGGGCGGCACCGCTGTGCCGGTCCCCGAGGCTCTTCTGATGTGTGGCGACGACTCGGTGCTCGGCGCCCCGTTCTACCTCATGGCGCGCGTGCCGGGTGAGGTGCTGCGGACCCGCGCGCAGACCGACCCGCTGTCGGCCGACTCCCGGCGCGACCTCGCCGAAGCCATGATCGACACGCTGGTCGCGCTGCACCGGGTGGACCCGTACGCGATCGGCCTCGGCGAGTTCGGCCGGCCCGACGGGTTCCTCGCCCGGCAGGTGCGCCGGTGGGGCGCCCAGCTCGACCGGTCCCGCAGCCGTGAGCTCCCCGGCGCGGACGAGCTGCGCGACGGCCTGGCCGCCAGCGTGCCGACCTCGCCGCCGCCGGCGATCGTGCACGGCGACTTCCGGCTCGACAACCTGATCGTCGACCCGGCCTCCCGCACGGTGCGGGCGGTGCTCGACTGGGAAATGGCCACGCTCGGCGATCCGCTCACCGACCTCGGTCTCCTGGTCACCTACTGGGACGTGCTCGGCGGCGGGTCGAACGCGGACAACCCGATCGCCACCGGGGTCGGCCCAGCCGCCGGCTTCCCACCCGCCGCCGACCTGCTCGACCGGTACGCGAAGACCTCACCCGTCGACCTGTCGGCACTCCCCTGGTACACGGCGCTGGCCTGCTACAAGCTGGCCGTGATCCTCGAGGGCATCCACTACCGGTACACCCAGGGCCAGACCGTGGGTGCCGGCTTCGACCAGATCGGCTCCATCGTGCCCGGGCTCCTCGCGTCCGGTCGCGAGACGCTGGTCTCGCTGCAAAGGTGACCCGTATGGACTTCAGCTTCGACGAACGCACCGCGGAACTGCACGAGAAGCTCACCGACTTCATGGCCGAGCACATCTATCCGGCCGAGCCGGTGTTCGATGAGCAGGTCGCGGCGCAGTCCGACCCGTGGGCCCGCCCGCCCGTCATCGAGCACCTGAAACAGAAGGCCCGCGAGGCCGGCCTGTGGAACCTGTTCCTGCCCGACCCCCGGTTCGGCGGCGGCCTCACCAACCTGCAGTACGCGCCGCTGTGCGAGCTGCTCGGACGCAGCCCACACCTCGCGCCCGAGGCCCTGAACTGCGCCGCGCCCGACACCGGGAACATGGAACTGCTCGCCGACTTCGGCTCGACCGCGCAGCACGAGCGGTGGCTGAAGCCGCTGCTGGACGGCGAGATCCGGTCGGCGTTCTGCATGACCGAGCCCGACGTCGCCTCGTCGGACGCGACGAACATCGCCACCCGCATCACCCGCGACGGCGAGGACTACGTGATCAACGGCCGCAAGTGGTGGTCGTCGGGCGCGATGAACCCGAACTGCGCGCTGTTCATCGTGATGGGCAAGACCGACCCCGACGCCGACCGGCACAAGCAGCAGAGCATGATCTGCGTCCCCCGCGACACGCCGGGCATCACGGTGAAGCGCGGCATGCACGTGTTCGGCTACACCGACGGCTCGCACGGCGGCCACGCCGAGATCGTCTTCGAGAACGTCCGCGTCCCGGCCGACCACCTGATCGGCGCCGAGGGCGACGGGTTCGCGATCGCACAGGCCCGGCTCGGCCCCGGCCGCATCCACCACTGCATGCGCCTGATCGGCAAGGCCGAGCGCGCGCTGGAGCTGATGTGCCGCCGCGTCACCGAGCGGGTCGCGTTCGGCAAGCCGCTGGCCGACCAGGGTGTCGTGCAGGACTGGATCGCCGAGTCACGGGTCCGCATCGAGCAGGCGAGGCTGCTGGTGCTGAAGACCGCGTGGCTCATGGACACGGTCGGCAACCGCGGCGCCCACTCCGAGATCCAGGCCATCAAGATCGCCGTCCCCTCGATGACCGAATGGGTCATCGACAAGGCCATCCAGGCCCACGGCGCGGCGGGCGTCAGCCAGGACACCCCGCTGGCCTTCCTGTGGGCGAGCACCCGGACGTTGCGGCTGGCCGACGGCCCCGACGAGGTCCACAAGGCGTCGCTGGCCCGTCGCGAGCTAAGGAAGTACCGCGACTAGCGGTGCTTCGTCGGGGTTGTGGACCGGCCGCGCCCTCGCGCTCGCGCCGTTGTCCGGGCCTGCGCCGATGTCGAC
>NZ_BOPH01000064.1 GCF_016863655.1 Virgisporangium ochraceum | reverse complement strand
GGCGGAAAGAGGGGCGTCGCTGAAGGCGTTGCGCCACACCGCGTCTCGCGAACCTGACAAAGCACTACTGGCCTGGCCCCCGGTATGCACCGGGCCCCCTCTACGCGGAGGCCCGGTGCACCAGGTGCGTCTGCAGCAGGATGTCGGAGACCTCGTCGCCGTTGATCAGGTTGAACAGGAGGCGCGCCATCGCGCGTCCCATCGTTTCGATCGGCTGGTGCACCGTGGTCAGCGGCGGGTCGGACTGCTTGGCCACCCACGCGTCGTCGAAGCCGACGACCGCGACGTCGTCGGGAACGCGGCGGCCGGCCTCCCGAAGCGCCCGGAGCGTGCCGCACGCCATCACGTCGCTGGCGACGAAGATCGCGTCGACGTCGGGCGCCCGCGCCAGTAGCGCGTGCGTGGCCTCGGCACCGCTGGCCTCGCTGAAGTCGCCGGCCTCGACGAGCAGCGGCGAGGCGGGACGGCCCGCGACGGCCAACGCGGCCCGGTAGCCGGACAGGCGCTCGATACCCACGGCCATGTCCTGAGTGCCGGCGATGTGCGCGATCCGCCGCCGGCCGGTGGAGATCAGGTACTCGACGGCGGTGCGCGCACCGCCCTCGTTGTCGCTGTCGACCCACCGGACCGGCCAGTGCGGCGCGATCGCGCTGACGGTGCGGCCGCCCAGGACGGTGGGCAGGCCGCGCTCGCCGAGCATGGCCGGCAGCGGGTCTGCGCCGTGCAGCGAGAGCAGCATGACGCCGTCGACGTGCTGGGTGGTCAGGTGGTGCTCGACCCGCTGCCGCTCGGGCGGCGACTGGGCCATCGCCAGCCAGAGCTGGAGCGGGGTGGTGGCGAGCTCGGCGCTGATGCCGCGCACCACACCGGCGAAGAACGGCTCGCCGAAGACGCGCTCCTCGGATTCGGATACGACAAGGGCCACGGAGTCGGTACGGCGGGTGACCAGGGCGCGGGCGGCGCGGTTGGGCACGTAGCCCAGCTCGTCGATGGCGCGCTGCACGGCCTCGCGGGCCTGCGGGCTCACCTGAGCCGAGCCGTTGACCACACGGGAGACGGTGCCGCGGCCCACGCCGGCACGCGCCGCGACCTCGTCGAGGGTCGGGCGCATGCCGGCGGGTCGGGCTCGGGTCATCGGTTCCTGATCACATCCGAGTACCAGTGTGCACTGGCTTTGGGGACACGGCGCTGCGAGTCCTCATAGTCGACGTACACCATGCCGAATCGACGGGTGTACCCCCAGGCCCATTCGAAGTTGTCCATCAGGGACCAGGCGAAGTAACCGCGCAACGGTACACCAGCTTCGATGGCCTGCGCGCAGGCACCGAGGTGGCCTTCGAAGTAGTCGATGCGGTCCTGGTCGTTGACCTTGCCGTCGGCGTCGAGCTTGTCGTCGAACGCGGCGCCGTTCTCGGTGATGTAGATCGGCAGGGACGTGTACCCGTTGACCTGCTGGAGCACCTCGTACAGGCCCTGCGCGTCGATCTCCCAGTCCATGTGGGTCACCGGCACCCCCGGCCGGTGAACGAACTGGACGAACTCGCTGCCCGGGTAGGCGCTGGCCTCGCCGATGCGGCTCTCCCGCTCGGCCACCTGCGTCCCCGAGACCACGTGCCGGCTGTAGTAGTTCACGCCGAGGAAGTCGAGCGGCGCCTTGATCACGTCGAGGTCGCCGTCGCGCACGAAGCTGAAGTCGGTGAGCGGTGCGAGGTCCTGCTTCAGGTCCTCCGGGTACCGCCCGAGCAGCACCGGCTCCAGCCAGATGCGGTTGCACAGGCCGTCGATGCGGCGGGCCGCGTCGGCGTCCGCCTCGGAGTCGGTCTCCGGGGAGACGGCGTACAGGTTGAGCGTGATGCCCACCTCCGCACCCCGGGTCTTCAGCTCGCGGGCCGCGAGTCCGTGGGCGAGCAGCAGGTGATGCTGCGCCGGAACGGAGTCGGCCGTGTTGTCGGTACGACCCGGCGCGTGGACGCCGGCCGCGTATCCGAGGTACGACGAGCACCAGGGCTCGTTGAAGGTCGTCCACTTCCGCACCCGGTCGCCGAGGGCGTCGTGCATGACCAGGGCGTACTCGCAGAACCGCTGGGTCACGTCGCGGTTGGGCCAGCCACCCGCGTCTTCGAGTTCCTGGGGGAGGTCCCAGTGGTAGAGCGTGAGGTATGGCTCGATGCCGCGTTCGAGCAGGCCGTCGACGAGCCGGTTGTAGAAGTCGAGGCCCTTCGGGTTGGGTCTGCTTCCGCCGCCCGGAAGCACCCGCGACCAGGACGTGGAGAAACGGTAGGCCTGGAGGCCGAGGTCCTTGATCATGTCAAGGTCCTCGTCGAGGCGGTGGTAGTGGTCGCAGGCGACGTCACCGGTGTGCCCTTCGAGCACCTTCCCCGGGGTACGGGAGAACGTGTCCCAGATCGACGGCGTGCGGCCGTCTTCGGCTGCCGCTCCTTCGATCTGGTAAGCGGCGGTGGCGGCACCGAGGACGAAGTCCGCTGGCAGGGCTGTCACGCGGTCACCTTTCGTCGATATTGGCGATCTTGACCTCCCGTGTACCACATCGCCACACGGCAGGTCAGGAGCGCGGGCGCTCGAGGGGTGGGAGCGCTCCCACTGGGAGCTTAGGTCATTCTTCGCAATAGCGTGGATGCCTGAGCGGCGTCCCACCGGTCCGGTTCGAAGTCGGCCAGCCAGTCGCGCAGGTTCGCGGGGTCCGGTTTGGCCGGATCCGCGAGGACCGCGAGCAGGTCGGCGTACCCGCTGGCGCCACCGACGTCCTCCGGCGGACCTGCCCGCTCGCCGGCCAGGCAGACCGGGTACCGCTCGTCGGGATCGGCGTCGAAGACCCGCTCGACCAGCACCTCGTGCTCCCACCAGTCGCCGAAGTCGTAGACGTAGGTGAACTGTTTTCCCTCGGTGGCGATCGCGTCGAGCCGCACCTCGAGCTCATCCTCGAGCTCCAGCTCCTCCAGCGGGTCGGGCTCGCCGTACTGCTCGCCGTCGATCTCGAAACTGTGCAGGTGGTAGCCCTGCCAGCCGAGGGAGAGCTGGATGACCCGGCTGACCCGGTCGAGGGTGAACCCGCCGGGCACCAGGAGCTGGCGCCAGATCGGCGGCTCGGTGTCGACCAGGGTGACCTTGAGCTGATAGATGCGACGGCGTTGCATGGCGTCCTTCGGTCCGATGGCGCGGGTGTCGACATTGTTGACCGTCGCCGCACGTCGGTGCACGCTATCTGGCGTGATCGGCGCGTGACGAAGATCGTCCAGTTCGAGCGCGGCGAGGTTCCCCTCGCCGACGACGACCTGCTGGCCGCGTACGCCACCGACCCCGGCGCACCCTGGCTGCGGGTCAACTTCGTCACGAGCGTCGACGGTGCGGTCTCCGCGGCCGACGGCTTTTCCGCCGGCATCTCCGACGAGGCCGACAAGCGGGTCTTCGGGCTGCTCCGGATGACCTGCGACGCCCTGATGGTGGGTGCCGGCACGCTGCGCCACGAGAGCTACGGCGCGATCCGTCTCGGCGAGCGCCGCGAGGACTGGCGGGTCGCGCACGGCCGGCCGGAAAATCCGATGCTGGTGATCGTGTCCCGCCGGCTGGACCTCGACCCCGCCTCGTCGATGTTCACCGAGGCCCCGGTCCGCCCGATGGTCCTCACGTCGGCGGCCTCACCACCCGAGCGCCGCGCGGCGCTGGCGGAGGTCGCGCACGTCCTCGCCCTGGGCGACGAGGAGGTCGACCTGAAGGGCGGACTCGACATCCTGCGCGATCTGGGCTTCGGCCAGATCCTCTGCGAGGGCGGCCCGCACCTGCTCGGTGCCCTGACCGCCGCCGACCTGGTGGACGAGTTCGACCTGACCGTCTCGCCAACCCTGGTCGGCCCCGGCCCGGCGCGGATCACCGCCGGCCGGCCACCGGAGGCCGCCCGCCCCCTGGCCCTCCGCCACGCCCTGACAGCCGGCAACCTGCTTCTCCTCCGCTACACCCGCCCCTGATACCCGCCCCCAGTCTCCCGAGTCGCAGGTTCGCGGGCCGTCACAGAATGGGCAAAGCCGACATTTCGGCTCCCACGGACTCCCACCGGCACTGTCCGTCATCGCAAATCCGCCCACCAGGTCTGTGCCGGTCGCCTTGATCGTTG
>NZ_BOPH01000063.1 GCF_016863655.1 Virgisporangium ochraceum | reverse complement strand
AAGACAGAGCGTCCAAACGCACAGTGACCACCACGACTGCATACGGATCAACGACTCAGGACACTAGGGCCGCCGCCCCCACCGGGCCGCCCCGCTCACCGGCCGCCGCCCCGCCTGCCGGGGCCGCCCTCGCCCCACTGCCCCGCCAGGGCCGTCCGCCGGCGCCGCCCTACCGTCGCGCGTCGCCGCCACCGCGCGTCGATCTTGCAGTTGTGGCCGCCCTTTCCTCCGCGTTTAGGGGTATTTGGTGGGGGCCACGAGTGCAAGATCGACGCCGATCGGGGGGATGCGCGGAGTGCCTCCGCCGGTTACCTGGCGCACTGAGGCAGGATGCAATGCGAACGTACGTGCGATCTTGGAGGCGTCGTGGACCCAGAGGCTGCGAAGCCGGACGGCGACGGTGACCCGGTCGGACGGGTGCTGGGGACCTCCGACGCCACTCCGTTGCAGTTCTGGGTGGCCGTCGCACCTGGTGCGTACCTCCAGCTCGACGACGTGGTGGTGACCCACCGGGAGCTGCCCGACGGGTCCACGGTGAACATCGCCGGCGTGGTCACCGCCGTGCGGGCTCGGCACGAGGGCGCGGCGTTCGACTCCGACGTGTTCGCGATCGCCGACGGCACCCTCCCGGCCCAGATCCAGGAGGCGGCCGAGATCACCACCACCCGGGTGACGCCCGAGGTGTACGTGCCGCCGCGGCCGGGCGCGGTCGTGCACCGGGCCAGGGACAAGGCCCGCGCCCAGGCGCTCTACTTCGACCGCATGGACCGGCAGGTGCCGATCGGCTTCGGCCGCGACGGCGAGCCGCTGTTCCTCAACGCCGACTTCATCGACGGCCAAAGAGGCGCCCATGTCAGTATTTCCGGAATTTCCGGCGTAGCCACCAAGACCAGCTTCGCCACGTTCCTGATGTACTCGATGCTGCGCAGCGGCGTGCTCGGCGGCGCCGGCGAGAGCGCCAACACCAAGGCGTTGATCTTCAACGTCAAGGGCGAGGACCTGCTGTTCCTCGACCACCCGAACGCGAAGCTCGACGACGCGACCCGCGCGAGCTACGCCCGCCTCGGCCTGCCCGCCGGCCCGTTCCCCGACGTGCGGGTCTACGCGCCGCCGCGGGCCGGCGCCAACGACGCCACGCCCGACGTGAGCAGCCGGCTCGCCGGGGTCGACCCGTTCTACTGGACGCTCGCGGAGTTCTGCGACAAGGGGCTGCTGCCCTACGTCTTCGCCGACGCCGACGACGAGCGGCAGCAGTACACGATGGTCGTCCACTCGGTCACGGCCCACCTCAAGAAGGTGGCGGCGCCCGCCGAGGGCGCGATCACGCTCGAGGGTGTGCGCATCGCGAGCTACGAGCACCTGGTCGACCACCTCGTCGAGCAGCTCGGCGACGAGAGCACCCGCTTCGCCTGGACCGGCACCGCGGTCGGTCTGGGCACCGTGAACGCCTTCGCCCGCAGGTTGATCAACAGCAAGCGCGACCTCAGCCGGTTGATCCGGGGCGACCTCGCGCAGCGGCGCCCGCACTCGATCAACACCGCCGAGAGCGCCCAGCTCACTGTCGTCGACCTGCACAACCTGCCCGACCGGGCGCAGCGGTTCGTCGTCGGGGTCACGCTGAAGACGGAGTTCGAGAACAAGGAGAAGTCGGGCACCGCGAAGCCGCTGCTGTTCGTGGTGCTCGACGAGCTCAACAAGTACGCGCCGCGGGAGGGCGCGTCGCCGATCAAGGACGTGCTCCTCGACATCGCCGAGCGGGGACGGTCGCTCGGCGTAGTCCTCATCGGCTGCCAGCAGACCGCCAGCGAGGTCGAGCGGCGCATCGTCACCAACGCGGCGATCAAGGTGGTCGGCCGGCTCGACCCGAGCGAGGCCAGCCGCACCGAGTACGGCTTCCTCCCGCCGGCGCAGCGCCAGCGGGCACTGATCGCCAAGCCCGGCACCATGTTCCTTAGCCAGCCCGACATCCCGGTGCCGCTGTGCATCGAGTTCCCGTTCCCGGGCTGGGCGACGCGTCCGGGCGAGGCCGGCGAACCGCCGGTGAGCGCGCTGCGCTCGATCGTGCAGGCGAAGGACCCGTTCGCCGTCGTGGGCGCGGCCGTCGGCGGCCTCAGCGACGACGACATTCCGTTCTAGAAGGGACGCGCGTGAGGCTGCTGCACACGTCGGACTGGCACGTCGGGAAGGTGCTCAAGGGGCAGGCCCGCCTCGACGAGCAGATCAAGGCCCTGGGCCAGATCGTCGAGGTCGCCCGCGCGGAGCGGCCCGACCTGGTGATCGTCGCCGGCGACCTGTACGACACGGCCAGCCCCACCGCCGACGCCACCAAGGTCGTCACCCGGGCCCTGTCGGCGTTGAAGGGCACCGGCGCCGAGGTGGTGGCGATCGGCGGCAACCACGACAACGGTCCCGCCCTCGACGCGCTGCGGCCGTGGGCCGAGGCCGCCGGCATCACCCTGCGCGGCGCCGTGAGCGCCAACCCGAAGGACCTGATCGTCTCCGGGACGACCGCGGGCGGCGAGGAGTGGCGGCTGGTCGCGCTGCCGTTCCTGTCGCAGCGGTTCGCGGTGCGCGCGTCGGAGATGTTCGAGCTCACCGACGCCGAGGCGACCCAGACCTACGCCGACCACATCTCCCGCCTTCTCGAGACGCTGACGAAGGCCGCGTTCACGAACGACAGCGTCAACCTGATCACCACCCATCTCACCGTGCTCGGCGCCACCCAGGGCGGCGGCGAGCGGGAGGCACACACGATCATGGGGTACGCGGTGCCGGTCACGGTGTTTCCGCAGGCGGCGCACTTCGTGGCGCTCGGGCACCTGCACCGCGCGCAGACCGTGCCCGGCCCCAGCACGGTGCACTACAGCGGCAGCCCGCTCGCGATCGACTTCGGCGAGACCGAGAACCTGCCCGGCGTGTCGATCGTCGACGTCACGAAGGACACCGCGGCCAAGGTCCGCACCGTGGAGATCACCGCGGCGACCCGGCTGCGCACGATCCGGGGCACGCTCGCCGACCTGGAGAACTTCCCCGACGACGGCTCGTGGCTACGGGTCTTCGTGCGCGAACAGCCCCGCGCCGGCCTGCGCGAAGAGGTGCAGGCCATGCTGCCGCGGGCCCTGGAGGTGCGCATCGACCCGGCGATGCTGCCCGAGACCACCACCGACCGGCCGGACGCCACCCGCGCCGGCCGCTCGCCGCAGGACCTGTTCACCGAGTACCTCACCAGCCGCGGGCACGCCGACGAGGCCACGCTCGCGCTCTTCGGCAAGCTCTACGACGAGGTGGGCTGATGCGACCGCTGCGGCTCGACCTCGCGGGGTTCACGGTGTTCCGCGAGCCCACGACCGTCGACTTCACCGACACCGACTTCTTCGCGCTGGTCGGCCCGACCGGCGCCGGCAAGTCCACGATCCTCGACGCGATCTGCTTCGCGCTCTACGGCACCGTGCCGCGGTGGGGCAACCGGACGGCGATCGGCAACGCGCTCGCGCCCAGCGTCACCGAGGGCCGGGTGCGGCTGGTGTTCGAGACCGCCGGCGCCCGGTACGTGCTCACCCGGGTGGTCCGGCGCGACGGCAAGGGCGCGGTGACCACCCGCCAGGCCGGCATGGAGGCCCTGCCGCGCGGCTTCGACCTCAGCCGCTTCGACTCCGACGGGAACGCCGGAGACGGCGAACTCGGCGACGTGCTCGCCGGCACCCCCAGCGAGGTCGACCAGGCCGTCGCCGACGTCGTCGGCCTGCCCTACGAGCAGTTCACCAAGTGCGTGGTGCTGCCGCAGGGCGAGTTCGCCGCCTTCCTGCACGCCAAGCCCGCCGACCGGCAGAAGATCCTGGTCAACCTGCTGGGGCTGGAGATCTACGGCCGGGTGCGGGAGAAGGCCGGCGCGGTCGCCGCCGAGGCCGACGTGAAGCTGAAGGCGGTCGACGGGCTGCTCGTCTCCTACGCCGACGCGACCGAGGAGGCCAGGCAGGCCTCCGTGACCCGCGTTGGGAACGTGCGTCATCTCGCGGTGGAGGTCGACCGGGCACTACCGCAACTCGCCGACGCCGAGCGCGGGGCGACGGAGGCCCGCGCCGCCCTGGAGTCCCTCGACACGGAGATCGCGCGCCTCGCCGCGGTGCGGAAGCCCGGCGCCGTCGACGGCCTCACCAGGACGGTGGTCGACGCACGCGCCGTGGCCGCCGAGGCCTCGGCGGCGGTGACCGCGGCCGAGGAGCACGAGGAGAAGCTACGCGCCGAGCTGGCCGCCGCCGGCGACCCGGCCGCCCAGCGCCGCTGGCTCGACGCCCACGCCGAGCGGGCCAAGGTCGAACGCGAGGCGAAGGCCCTCGACAAGCAGCTGGGCGCCGCGGCGAAGGAGCACGCCGACGCGGAGGGCGCCGTCGACGCGGCGCGGGCGGCCGCGACGAAGGCCCAGCAGGCGCTGGAGGAGGCCCGCGAGGCGTACCAGACCGCACTCGCGCTCGACCGGGCCGGTGAGCTGCGCCCGCACCTCAGGCTGGGCGAGCCCTGCCCGGTGTGCGAGCAGAAGGTCTCGGCGCTGCCGACGGCCGGGGCCGGGCACGCGGCCGAGGCGGCGAAGGCGGCCGGCGTGGTCGCGCGCAAGCAGGCCGACACGGCCGCCGCGCTCGTGGAGAAGCGGTCGGCCGCGCTGCGTGACCTCGACCGGGCCGTCGCCGGGGCGAAGGCACAGTCGGAGGCGTTGGCACGGCGGATGTCCACACTGGACAGCCAGCTCGCCGGAGCACCCGACGCGGCCGCGCTCAAGCGGTCCCTCGCCGAACTCGACGCCAAGCGCAAGGCCTGCGACGACGCGACAACCGCCGTGCGCCGGGCCCGCACCGCCGCCCGGTCGGCCGTGTCCGCCGCCGAGGCGGCCGACGCCGCCGTCCGGTCCGCCTGGCGCGACTTCGACACCGTCCGCGACGGGCTGGCACCGTTCGGCCCACCACCCGCCGACCGCGACGACCTGGCCGGCGCCTGGGCGGCGCTGGGCGACTGGGCGGTCGCCGAGTCCGACACCCGCCGCGCCGCGCGCGCGACGGCCGCGACGGCCCTCGACGGAGCCGACGCCGCCGTGGCCGCGGCCCGGACCGCGCTGGTGGCGCTGTTCGAGGACGCGGGGCTGCCGGCGCCGGCGGGCGACTACGCGCGGGCCGCCGCCGTGGCCGTCGAACGGGCCGAGGCGGCCCAGCGCCGCATCGAGGAGCGCATCGCCGAGGCGTCGAAGCTGCGCGGGGACCGGGCCGCCCACGAGAAGGACGCCCAGGTGGCCCGGACCCTGGCCACCCACCTGCGGGCCGACCGGTTCGAGCGCTGGCTGCTCGCCGAGGCCCTCGACGCGCTGGTGGCCGGCGCCTCGCGGATCCTGCGCGAGCTGAGCGGCGGGCAGTACGACCTCGGGCACCAGCGGGGCGAGTTCCACGTCGTCGACCACCACGACGCCGGGCTGCGGCGGGCGGTGCGCACCCTGAGCGGCGGCGAGACGTTCCAGGCGTCGCTGGCGCTGGCGCTCGCGCTGTCGGAGCAGCTGGCCGGCATGTCGGCCGGCACGGCGTCGCTGGAGTCGATCGTGCTCGACGAGGGCTTCGGCACGCTCGACGGCGCCACCCTCGACACGGTCGCGGCCACCCTGGAGAACCTCGCCGCCCGCGGCGACCGCATGGTGGGCGTGGTGACGCACGTCCGGGCGCTCGCCGAGCGGATCCCGGTACGGTTCGAGGTCAGTCGCGACGCGCGGACGGCGCGCGTGGAACGGACGGCACTGTGAAGCTCTTCGTGGAGGCGTGGGACCCGACCTACGGGGCGGCGGTCGAGAGCGCCGACTTCGGCGGGGGTGCGCCCTCCTCGTCGTCGGAGGCCACCCTGGACCTCGACGTCGAGATCCCGGCCGAGTCGTGGGAGCCCCGCTCGGCGCCGCTCGACGTGCGCGCGCCTGACGTGGCGCTGCTGGTCGACGGCGTGCGCCGCACCGACGCCCGCGTCTGGGTGGGCGACGAGACCACGGTGCTGCCCGGGCTCGCCGCCTCCTACGCGGCCGGCGTGGTGCGGTGCGACCTGCGCCGGGCGACCGCGGAGGTCGTCACCGCACGGGTCCAGCGGGGGGTGTTCACGCCGTTCACCGGCGGGGCGCCCGCGCTGGTGACGTCGGCCGGCCGGTACCCGGTGCTGCCGGCGAAGAGCGGCGAGCTGATGGCGATGTCGGCCGCGGTGCAGCAGCACCTGCAGGCGCTCGAGTCGTCGGTGCTGGCCGAGTCGCGTGACGAGTCCACCGCCGACGAGCTGCTGGTCGCCGACGGGCCGCTGCGCGGACGGGCCGGGATCTCCCGGATGCTCGGGTACATCAAGAGCCACGAGAAGCGGTACCTCAACGGCCGGCCGCTGTCGGTGGTCACGGCGCTGAAGGCCGGGCAGCGCACCCCGGTGTTCAAGCTCGGGACGCGGTGGGAGCAGTACACCTGGTACCTGCGGCTCCCCGGTCAGTCCGGCGCGCCGTGGAGCAACCTCGCCCGCATCGAGTGCTCGGTGGAGCTGCCGGCGCAGGCCGCGATCGCGCTGGCCGACCTGTCGATGGTCACGCTGCCGCGCTTCGCCGCCACGTCCTACAAGGACCCGCGCGCGCCGCAGAACCTGGTGCCGATCGCGGGTCTGGAGCGCCGGCTGCGCACCATGCTCGGCGACGGGCGGCTCCTGCACCGGGCGCTCACGCTCGCCGCCCACCGGGAGCCGGCGGGTGTCTGACCTGTCGTTGGAGGTGCCCGAGCGCTACGACCTGGTGCGCTCGATGCGCTACCTGTCGGTGGTGCCGACCGACCCCACGCTGTTCCTGGGCGACCGCGAGGCCTGGTGGGCGACGCGGACGCCGGACGGGCCGGGCTCGGTGCGACTGCGCCTCGTAAGCGGCGCTCTATGCGTGTGGGCCTACGGGCCGGGCGCGTCGTGGTTGCTGTCGCGGGCCGACGCGATCGCGGGGCTACGGGACGACGTGAGCGGGCTGGCCGCGTTCGACCACCCGCTCGTGCGGAAGCTGGCGCGCACGTTCTCCGGGGTGCGCATCCCGGCCACCGGCCGGCTGTTCCACCACGTGGTCGCGGCGATCCTCGGCCAGAAGGTGACCGGCACCGAGGCCGGCCGCGGCTACCGGGCCCTGCTGCGGCACTTCGCGGTGCCGGTACCGGGCCCGGCACCGGCGCGGCTGATGATGCCGCCCGACCCCGCCGACGTCGCGGCGACGCCGTACTGGCAGTTCCACCCGTGGGGCGTCGAGCAGAAGCGGGCCGACACGGTCCGTCGCGCGGCGGCGTTCGCGGCCCGGCTGGAGAAGGCCACCGATTCGGTGGTGGCGACGAAGCTGCTGACCTCCGTGCCCGGCATCGGCGTGTGGACGGCCGCCGAGGTCGTGCGCATCGCGTTCGGCGACGGCGACGCGGTGAGCGTCGGCGACTACCACCACAAGAACGTGGTGGCGTGGGCGCTGGCCGGTGAGCCGCGCGGCACCGACGAGCGGATGCTCGAGCTGCTGGAGCCGTTCCGCGGCCACCGCGGCCGCGTCGTGGCGATGCTGGGCATGGGCGGGTACGCGGCACCGAGGTTCGGGCCCCGGATGCCGGTCCGGTCGTTCGCGCGCTTCTAGGCTCGCGCCGCCCGCATCGCGACGATCGTCGCCTGGGTCTCGTCCTTGATCGCGGTGACCTCGTTGTGCAGCTCCCAGTAGTTGGGGCGCGGAACCGCCGCCGCGCGGGCCGCGGCCTCGGCCCGTCGACCCAGGTCGTCGAGCCGCTGGCCGAACTCGGCCGGCACGCCCGGCGAGAGCATCTGGAACAGCCGCTGGGCGTCGCGCACCACGAACTTCGCCCGATCCACCGGACCCTTCGGGTCCTCGGCGAGCTTCTCCAGCGTCGCCAGCCGGCCGGTGACCTCCGCTACGGCGGCCGTGACCTCCTCCAGCGACCGGCGCGTGTCGGCGATCGCCGTGCGAACCAGCGGCCAGTCGCCGCTGGCGGCCCGCCGCTCGGCGATCGAGAACATCTCCTTCGCCGTGCGGAACTGGCGGGCGGCGCGCGGCTGCATCGGCTCGATGTCGCGGAACGTGCCGTGCACGAACCGGCGGCGCATCGTGCTGAGCGCGTCGTCGAGCTTGGTGAGGTGGTGCTCCACCACGTCGATGCGGGTGCGGACCGAGCTGATCGCCCGCCGCAGCTCCTCCTGCTCCGCGGTCGGGTCGGCGGCCGGCTCGGCGATCGACCCGGACACCGGGTTCTGCACCCGCGGCGGCGTCGCGGGTGGCGGCGGTGCGGCGGGCGGCATCGAGGGTGTGGCCCGCGACGCGGCCGGCGGCGTGGCCCGGCCGATCGAGCCGGTGGTCGGGCTGGCCCTGCCGGCGGCGGTCGGTGCGGCGCGGTCTCGCTGCTCCCGGTCTCGCTGCTCCCGGTCGGGGTGGGTGAACGGAGGCGCGGGCTCGCGGGCGGCGGGTTCGCGGACCGGTTCGCGGACGGGCTCGCGGGCCGGTCGGGGCGGTGCCGGTGCGACGTTGCCCGCCCAGATCACGCCGGCCGCGGCGTCGGGGAACTCCTCGTCGGGGAACTCGAAGTCATCGTCGTCGTCCTCCGCGGCCGGCGCCGTGGTCGGCGGCAGCGGGCGGGACGCATCGGGCAGCGGCGGCGGCTCGAACGGCACCTCGTCGGGGATCGGCTCGTCGGCGACCGGCCGGTCGGCGTCGGACCGGTCTGAGGCGGGCTGGTCTGAGGCGGGCCGGTCGGAAGCGGGCCGACCGGCGTCCGGCCGGTCGGCCGGCGAGCCCGCCGGGCCGGCGGGCCGGGACCCGTCGGTGGGGACGCGCCACATTCCGGTGGGCTCGTCGCCCGGGAGCGGCCGCGACCGTTCGCCACCGGCCGGGGGCGCCGGCGGACCGGAGCTCGGCCACAGTGGCGCGGTGCGGTCGGCCGGCGGCGTACGCCGTCCACCGTCGCCGCCACCGCCCTGGGCGGGGCGCGCCGGACCCGGCTCGCCGCGGCGGGGCGGCTCCTGTCGCGACGGCTCGGGTCGGGTAGGCGGCGCGGGCGTCACGGTGCCCGTCGACGCCCAGATCGGCTGCGGCCCGGCGGGCGGCGCCTGCCGCTGCGGCGGACCCTGCCCGGGACCCTGCGGCGATCCCTGCCCCGGGCGCTGTGCAGGACCCTGCCCGTGTCCCGGACCCTGCCCCGGGCCGTGTCCCGGACCCTGCCCCGGGCCCTGCCCCGGGCCCTGTGCCGGACCCTGACCAGGGCCGGGCTGGTACCCGGGCGACCCCGCCGGCCCGGGCGAGTAGCCACCCGGCCCCGACTGGTACGACGGCCCGGCCTGGTACCCCTGCACCGGACCGGTCGCGTACCCCGTCGCGGGGCCGGACGCGTACGCCGGGCCGGCCTGGTACCCACCCGGCTGGCCCGCATACGCCGGCGCGTTGGTCGGACCGGTCTGGAAGCCGCCGGGCGTCGCGGCGTACGGGCCGCCGCGCATCAGGTCGACCCGCTCGTGCGGCCGGGCGGCCGCGACCGCGCCCGACGACCGCAGGCTGCCCTCGGCCACCGCGAGCTCCGGCGACTCGATCACCGTCGGCGGGATGCCCAGCTGCTGGTGCAGCAGGGTCGCCGCCAGCGGGATGCGGCTCGACCCGCCCACCAGGAACAGCCCGGCGATGCTGTCGGGCGCCACGCGGGCCTGCGCGATCACCGCCCGCGCCGCCTCGACGGTGCGGACCAGGATCGGCCGGGCCAGCTCGTTGAACTGCTCGCGGCCGAGCGGGGCGTCGGTTTCGAAGATGGGGACGTGCATGAGCGTCGCCGGTTGCCGCGACAGCATCTCCTTGCCGGCGCGTACGTCGTCCCAGAGAAGGATCGACGACCTGAGGTCGCCCGGCGTCAACGGCTCCACCAGCCGCTGCCACGCGGCCCGGTCCTGCGGGCCGTACACGGTGCCGAGGTACCCGACGATCGCGGCGTCGATGTTGATGCCGCCGGTGTCGGTGAGGCCGTCGCTGGCGAGCACCTCGAACCCGGTGGGCGTGCGCCGCACCACCGACGCGTCGAAGGTGCCGGCGCCGAAGTCGTAGACCACCACCGACGAGCCGACCGGCACGTCGTGGTCGGGCGTGTGCAGGAACGACCAGCCGGCCGCTACGGGTTCGGGCACAAGCGTCACGGGACCGAGGCCAGCCCGCCCCGCGGCCGCCTGCAGAACGGCGCACCGGTTGCGGTCCCATCCCGCGGGATACGTGAGCGTCGCGCCCTGGATCGGCCCGCCGGCCACCCGGCGCGCCTCGCCGACGACCCGCTGGAGCACCGCGGTGATCATGTCGACCACCGCCACGTCGACGCCGCCGAGCCGCACCGACCGGGCGTCGATGCGCCGCTTCGGATTCGGGTCGAAGCCCTCGGGCGCCGAGCGCGCCGCGTGCAGGGCGTCGCGGCCGACCAGCAGCCGGCGGTCGCGGGTCAGGCAGACGGCCGACGGGAGGACGGGCGCACCGTCGACCAGCAGCTGCCGCATGGCGCCGGCCGGAGTGGCGAGCACGGCGACGGTGTTGGTCGTACCGAAGTCGACCCCCAGCCGAAATCCCGCCCCTGCCACGTCACCAACCCTAATCACGCCACGCCCGTACCTGTGAGCCCACTCCCTAACGCTTTAGCTTCCCCCCTCAGCTGCCCCGAAGCCTGCGGACCACGTCGGCGGTCTCGTCGCGGATGCGGGCGAGGTCGCGGTCGAGCCGCCAGAAATCGGGACGCGGCGCCGCGAACCCCTCCTCGGCGGTCGAGACCCGGCGCACCAGCGAGTCGAGCTGGGTCGCGTACCGCTGGTCGACCTTCGGTCCCATGAACACGAACAGCTTCTGCGCCTCGCGCACCTCGAACCGGGCCTTGCGCACCGCCTCCTGCGGGTCGCGCTTCAGCTCCTGGAGCAGCGTGTGCCGCTGCGTCACCGCGTCGACGGCGTTACCCGCCGCGTCGAGCGCGTCGCGCGCCGTGGCGACGGCGGACCGGGCGGCCGGCAGGTTGCGCCGGACCAGCTGCCGCTCGGCCTCGGCGAGCTGGTGCCGCGCCGTGGCCAGGCCGGCGTCGGCCTCCGCGGGCCGCCCCTCGACATCGGCGTAGGAGCTGGTGACGAACGTCCGACGCAGTGAGCTGAGCGTCTCGTCCAGGCGCTGGCGGCGGTTCGCCACCGCGTCGTACCGGGTTCTGGCCGACGCGAGCGCCCTGCTCACCTCGTCACGCTGCTCCTGAATCGTGTCGGCGAGCATCCGCGCCCGGGCGGCGGCCGCGAGGACGGTGTCGGCGGCCTCGACCGCCGCGCGGAGCCCGTGCGCGGCGGCGCCCTCGGCCAGGACGGCGCGGGCCCGCTCCGCCTCGGCGAGCGCCGCGGCGGCCTCGTGCGCCGGGTTGCCGGCCTGGTCGGCCCGGGCGACCGCCGCGTGGGCGGCCGCGATGGCGGCGTCGGCGTCGCGTCCGGCCGCGGCGAGACGGGCGAGCGCCCCCTCGACGGTGGCGAACCGGCTCCGGTGCCGCTCGGTGAACGCCGTGACCGAGGCCAACGCCTGCCGCATGACGTGCTCCGCGCGACGCAACGCCGCCTCCGCCTCACGCGCGGTGCGCTCGGTGAGATCGGTCTCGACGTCGAACTGCTCGGTGACCCGCAGGTAGCCGGCCGCGGCCCCGTCGGCCCCGGCGTGCGCCGTCGCCCACTCGCTGGCCAGCACCGCGCTGGCCGGCCCCCGCTCCAGCGCGGAGAACGCGTCGACCTGCAGGGCGGTGGTCCGCTGTAGCGTGTCCAACTCGACGAACGCCGTGGCGGCCGTGGCCGCCGCGTCCCGCGCACGCAGCAGCGCCTCGTCGCGGCCCCGCCGCCACCAGCGCGTACCCGCGCCCTGCGCGGTCACCCGGCACCCCCCACGAGTCGAAGTCGGCAGCCGCTACTGTAGGCCGCCCGGCCGAGCCCCGCCCGTCCTCACGCCGTCCTCACGCCACGCGGCGGCGCGTCGCGAGGATCGCCATCACCTCCCGTCGCACGTCGGCCGAGGGTGCCCTGAGGTGATCGTGTGTCAGCCGTACGACAGTGATCCCCCTCGCCGCCAGCGCGGCGTCGCGCCGGAGATCCCGCTTCCGGTCGAGGTGGTACCGGGCGCCGTCCAGTTCGAAGTTCGTACGGGTCCCCGGATCGAAGACGTCGAGGTAGACGGTGCCGTGTCACAGGCTCACGGGATGCTGCCAGCACAGGCCGGGGATGGTCCGGAAGACCTGGTCGTATCCCCAGATCTCCAGTTCGCTGCGGCAGCCGACCGCCAGCTTCCCGAGGAGGCCGGTCAGGACGCGGCGTCCCGCGAGCCGGGGGTGGTCCTCCAGCGCGGCGGAGAGGCGTCCCGGGGTGGTGAGCCGCTCCGCCACCGCCCGGATGGCGGGCGCCCGTTGGGCGTCCCGGTCCAGGAGCGGCCACGCTTCGATGATCGACGTCTCCAGCCGCGTCACCGGGTAACCGCCCCTCACCACGACCTGGGGAGGCACAAGTTCGAACCCGTTGCGCCGGTGCACCCGGACCTCCGGCGAACCACGCAGCCGCACCGGAGCGGCCACCGTGAGGTGGAGCGGCCCGTGAAGCGGTACGGGCAACCGCCACACCCGCAACGCCGATGTGTGGGAGAGCGCGGCACGCCCCGCCGCGTACCTGAGCGCCGCGGCGGCCACGACGTCGGAGTCGACGGCGAGGTCGGCGTCGACGTACACGAGCGGCAGCACCTGCCGGAGCCGCCGCGACCGGAGCGCCCACCGCAGCACGTGGCCGGGCACGACAGCCAGCGCGTCGGCGTGGTGGATGATCCCTCCGGACGCCCGCAGCAGGTCACGCAACGCCTGATTCACGACGCAGAGCGTCCCAACGGGCGGGGCGCCGTACCCAATCCCGCCTGTGGACATCACCGTCCGTGCTGTGGATGACGCCGGGCCCGCCTCATAGACGACGCTCTATTCAGTGTGCTTTTCGGGCGCCGAGGTGCACCGGATAGAGCGTCGTTTATGGAAGCGCGCCGGATACGCCCTGTTCGACCGGCCCATCCACCGCCCGACGGGCGCGGCACGGCCCCACCACCCCCATCCCGATCGACGACGCTCCATCCAGTGCGCCCCAGCCCGCCCAGACCGCACCGGATAGAGCGTCGTTGATAAGAAACCCCGGAGTACCGTCGCAACGCATGGGGCTCCGGGAGGCACTGACCGACGACGACACGATCGAGCCGCTGCCCGCCCTCGCCGTCGAGCTGCTCCACGCCCTCGAAGCGCCGCCCCGCCTGGCCGCCCACCTCAGGGCCGTCCACCACGTCGCGCACCGGCTCACCGAGGAGCTGGCCGGCGAGGCCATGAGCTTCGACGGCGCGGCCGTGCTGTTCGGGGCGGCCACGCACGACATCGGCAAGGTGCGCCATCCCGAGGAGCTGGAACAGCCCGGCCACCTCCACGAACCCGCCGGCTACGAGCTGCTCCTCAGCTACGGCGTGCCCCACGAACTCGCCCGCTTCGCGGGGTCGCACGGCTCGAGCTGGCTCACCCCCGACCCGCCGACCGAGGACCTCGTGGTCAGCCTCGCCGACAAGGTGTGGAAGGGCGCGCGGGTCACCGGTCTCGAACAGCGGGTGCTGGAAAGGCTTCCCGGCGAGGAGTGGGACGCCTTTCTCCGCCTCGACAACATCCTCGGGCCCATCGCCGGCCAGGCGGATCGACTGCTCGCGTTTCAGTTCCGCCACCCGGTGCGGATCGTGTGAGGATGGCCAGGTGAAGCTACCTATCGCGCCGCCGGTGGAGCCGATGCTCGCGAAGAGCGTCGCCAAGATCCCCACCGCCGAGGGGATGTCGTACGAGCCGAAGTGGGACGGGTTCCGCTGCATCGTGTTCCGCGACGGCGCCGAGGTGGAGCTCGTCAGCCGGGGCGGGAAGACGTTGACCCGCTACTTCCCGGAGGTGGTGGAACAGGCGAAAGCCCAGCTACCCGAAAGATCCGTCGTAGACGGAGAAATCGTGGTGATCCGCCGCGAAGAAGGCCAGAAGCCCAAGCTGGACTTCGAGATGCTCGGCCAGCGCATCCACCCCGCCGCGAGCCGCGTGAACATGCTCGCCGAGAAGACACCGGCCAGCTTCATCGCGTTCGACCTGCTCGCGCTCGGCGACGACAACCTCATGGAGAAGCCCTTCGCCGAGCGGCGGAAGAAGCTCGAAGAAGCGCTCTCCACAGCGACCGCACCGGTGCACATCACCCCGGTCAGCACCGACCCGGAGGTCGGGCAGCACTGGTTCGAACTGTTCGAGGGCGCCGGCCTCGACGGGATCATCGCCAAGCCGGCCGACATCCTGTACGAGCCCAACAAGCGGCTGATGTTCAAGATCAAGCACTCCCGCACCGCCGACGCCGTGGTGGCCGGGTTCCGCTGGCACAAGTCCGGGCCGATCGTCGGCAGCCTGCTGCTCGGCCTGTACGACGACGAGGGCAACCTCCACCACGTCGGCGTCTCGGCGAGCTTCCCGATGGCGCGCCGGGCAGAGCTCGTCGACGAGCTGGCGCCCTACCGCGAGAACGCCGCCGAGACCCACCCGTGGCAGTGGGGCCACGCACCGGTGGGCCAGGCCTTCGACCCGCTCAAGCCCGGCGGAGACGTAGAGGAGCCGGCGGCCACGGCGAGCAGGCTGCCCGGCGGCGTCAGCCGCTGGACCGGCAAGAAGGACCTGAGCTGGGTGCCGGTCCGGCCGGAGCTGGTCGTCGAGGTCGGCTACGACGCGATGGAGGGCGACCGGTTCCGCCACACCGCCCAGTTCAAGCGCTGGCGCCCCGACCGCGAGCCGCGCTCCTGCACCTACGAGCAGCTCGACCGCCCGTCACGGATCGACGTCGACGCGGTCCTCGACGGCACGGCCTGACGGCCAGGCCGCGGCGGCCCGGCCGCAGCCGGGGCCGCAGTGGGCCCCGTCCGAAAGCTACTCTCTGAACCGTGAGAATCAGGGCGGCGATAGCGGCAGTCACCGTAGCGACGTTGATGCTCGCCGGCTGCGTCTCGCCGCCCACCCGCTGGGCCGCACCGATGTCGGGCGACCCCGCGCCGTCCGGGTCGGCCAGCGCGGGGGTCACGCCGCCCACCTGGGGGCCGTGCGAGGGCTACCGCGACGTCCCCAACGTCACGCTCGAGTGCGGCGTGATGAAGGTCCCCCAGGACTGGAACGCCCCGGTGCAGGGCAAGACGTTCGACATCGCGCTGCTGCGGGCCCGGTCGAGCCGGCAGAGCCAGCGCATCGGGTCCCTGGTCGTCAACCCCGGCGGCCCGGGCGGCTCCGGGGTCGACCTGGCCTACTACCTGTCGCAGGGGCTGCCCAACGAGATCGTCTGGAAGTTCGACATCGTCGGGTTCGACCCGCGCGGGGTGGGCAAGTCGAGCCCCGTCGAGTGCTTCTCCGACGAGGACCTCGACACCAACTTCGGCTTCGACCCCGACCCGGTGAGCGATGCCGCGTTCAACGAGCTGGTGGCCCTCACCCGGAGGATGGCGCAGTCGTGCGGCGACAAGTACGGCGACCAGCTGCCGCTGTTCTCCACCGAGCAGGCCGCCCGCGACATGGACGCGATCCGCGCCGCCGTCGGCGACGAGAAGCTGACCTACCTCGGCTACTCGTACGGCACCCTCCTCGGCGCCACCTACGCCCAGCTGTTCCCGACGAAGATCCGGGCCCTGGTGCTCGACGGCGCCGTCGACCCGACGATCAGCAGCGTCGCCTCCTCGGAGGGCCAGGCCAAGGGCTTCGAGCGGGCGTTCACCAACTTCTCCACCTGGTGCGCGTCCAATGCGGGTCAGTGCCCGATCGCGCCCGACGCCCGCGCGGCCGCGACCACGGCGCTGGCCGCGGCCCGGACGGCGCCGGTCGGCCAGACCGGCGGCCGCAGGGCCACGGCGGGCTGGGTGTTCACGGCGATCATCTCGTCGCTGTACAGCGAGACCCGCTGGCCCGACCTCGCGAGTGCGCTGTCCGACCTGCAGCGCGGCAACCCGAAGGGCATCTTCGAGCTGGCCGACAGCTACGCCGAGCGCGACGCCCAGGGCAAGTACTCGAACCTGTTCGACGCCAACCTGGCGGTGAACTGCGCCGACGACGACGAGTCCATCACCGTCGAGCGGGCCCGCCAGCTGCAGGCCGAGTGGCGGGTCAAGTACCCGCTGTTCGGGGCGTCGTCGGCGCTGAACCTGGTCTGCGCGCAGTGGCCCGGCAAGCGCGACCCGTACCCGGCCGGCAAGGCCGAGGGCGCTCCGCCGATCGTGGTGGTCGGCACCAAGGGCGACCCGGCCACGCCCTACGAGCAGACGCCGGCGCTGGCGGCCATGCTCGGGGTCGGCGTGGTGCTCACCTGGGAGGGCGAGGGTCACACCGCGTACCCGCAGACGAGCTGCATCAACAAGGCGGTCAACGACTACCTGGTCAGCCTCAAGGTGCCGCCGGCCGGTCAGAGCTGTCCCGCGCGTTGAGCGACTCGATGTGCGCCCGGATGAAACGCAGGTGGGCCTTGATCTCCTCCTGCTCCTCGTGCCGGAACGCGTCCTGGTCGACGATGAGCTTGCTGGCGAAGTGCGCCGTGATCAGCGGGACCACCAGCAGCACCATCGACGAGATCAGCACACCGGCGAGGATCCGCCCGCCGGTCGTCGTCGGGTACGTGTCGCCGTAACCGACCGTGGTCGCGGTCACGACCGCCCACCACACGGAGTCACCAACGCCCTTGTGCTCGAGGAAGCTGTAGATCACCGCACTGGCGAGCACCAGCAGCAGGAACGTGACGACGGTCGCCTTCGCGGAGTTGGCGATCCGGAGCAGGAACGCGATCACACTCTTCACGGACTGGATAGTGACGCCCAAGGGCAACCAAGGTGTCCGATTGTCATCGTTTCGTAATCGGCCACGCCAACCTCGCCGACACGCCGGAGCCGCTGCGTGCGCTACAGGCGACCCCTGCCGAGGATGACTCCGTCCGATCCGATTCGTGAGGAGTTCTCGTGTCTCTCCGCCAGTTGCGACGTGTCAGGTGGGCGGTCCGCGCCGTCCTCGTGCTCGGCGTGGCCGCGAGCGTCGCGGCGAACATCCTGCACGCCGACCCCAACCCGATCGCCCAGGCCATCGCCGCCTGGCCGCCGCTCGCGCTGCTGCTCACCGTCGAGCTGATCTCGCGCGTCCCGGTGCACCGTCGCTCCCTGGCCGCGGTGCGCCTCGGCGCCACCGCGACGATCGCCGGCATCGCCGCGTGGGTCTCCTACTGGCACATGGCCGGTGTGGCCGCCCGCTACGGCGAGACCGGCGCCGCCCCCTACCTGCTCCCCCTCAGCGTCGACGGCCTCGTCGTCGTCGCGAGCGTGTCGCTGGTCGAGCTCGCCGGGCGGCTGCGGTCCGCGTCCCCTCCGGAAGATCAAACCCAGATGGGACGGGCCGCCACGGACTCCGGAGCGACGCCCACGTCCGGGTACGGCCCGGTGACGACGCAGATCGTGGAGCCCAAGCCCATCCAGGAGCCGAAGCCGGTGCTCGACCCGCAGCTCGGCGAGCTGATCGGCGAACGGCTGGCTGCCGCCCGTCCCCGCAACCGCACGACCACGACGGCCGCCACCGGCCGGGCGACCGCGAGCGCCCGCGTCCCCGGCCCGGCAGCCGGTCCGGCAGCCGGCCGGGCGAGCGTGCCGGCCGCACGCCGTGGCCGGCCGGCCGAGGAGACCCGGCGGCTGGCCGCGGAGCTGGCCGCCCGGGACCCCGACGCCACCACCGACGACCTCGCGAAGCAGCTCGGCATCTCCACGAGCCGCCTGAAGCGCGTGCTCGCCGACGCCTAGTGGTGCTTGCTCCCGGGATGCCGTGTGACGCAACGCATTCAACGACCCACGTCGGCGCCAACGGCGCCCCCTCTCCGCC